>NZ_FVZF01000022.1 GCF_900168265.1 Salegentibacter salarius
GGTCTTAAATACTGCTTTGGCTTTCATTACATGAAAATACTAAAAACCAGAAAATAATACAACAAAAAAGGCTGCCTTTTCAGACAGCCTCTTTCAAGTATAAGTTTTATGCTTTTTACACTTTAAAAAGTGGTTTTCCCTTCATCATAGCTTTTACTTCATTTTTCACAGCTTCCAACTCACTATCATTATCAATATTAGTGATCACACGCTCAATAAAGTCTACAATTTTAGGCATATCAGCTTCTATCAATCCGCGTGTTGTGACTGCCGCAGTACCAATTCTAATTCCTGAAGTCACAAATGGCGATTTATCGTCAAAAGGCACCATATTTTTATTTACCGTGATTTCAGCTTTACTTAAAGCTTCCTCTGCTTCTTTTCCACTTACATCTTTATTTCTTAGATCAATAAGCATACAGTGATTATCGGTTCCACCGGAAATAACCTCATAACCTTTATCCATAAAAGCTTCGGCCAGTTTCGCTGCATTCTTTTTAACCTGTACGGTGTAATGCAAAAACTCATCGGTTAAGGCTTCTCCAAAAGCAACCGCTTTTGCAGCGATAATATGCTCTAAAGGCCCACCCTGGTTTCCGGGGAAAATTCCGCTGTTAAGCAAAGTAGACATTTTTTTAAGATTCCCGTTTTTCAATTTTTGTCCAAATGGATTTTCGAAATCTTTACCCATCATAATAATTCCGCCACGAGGCCCACGAAGGGTTTTATGTGTCGTTGAAGTTACGATATGACAATGCGGCATTGGATCGCTAATTAAGCCTTTGGCGATTAGACCGGCTGGATGGGCGATATCGGCAAGTAAAATTGCCCCTACACTATCGGCGAGCTCTCTAAATCTTTTATAATCTATTTCTCTTGAATATGCCGATGCTCCGGCGATAATCATTTTGGGTTTTTCCTTTTCGGCTATTTCAGCAACCTGGTCGTAATCTATAAGTCCGGTTTCTTTATCTACTCCGTAAAAAACAGGATTGTAAAGTTTTCCAGAGAAATTTACAGGAGAACCGTGCGTTAAATGCCCACCGTGAGAAAGATCAAATCCTAAGAATTTATCTCCCGGATTTAAACATGTATGAAATACAGCCGTATTTGCCTGGGAACCCGAATGTGGTTGCACATTAGCATATTCAGCATTAAATAATTCTTTTAAACGATCTATGGCCAGTTGCTCAACTTTATCTACCACTTCACAACCGCCGTAATAGCGTTTGCCCGGGTAGCCTTCAGCATATTTATTGGTAAGAACAGAGCCTGCAGCTTCTAAAACCTGCTCGCTTACAAAGTTTTCGCTGGCAATTAGCTCAAGTCCATTTAGTTGGCGTTCTTTTTCTTCCGCAATTAAATTAAAAATTTCGGTGTCTCGTTGCATCTCAAAAGTTTACGTTAAATATTCCTCAAAAGTAAGAAATACATTCGGTTAATAACAGGAAAATAATATATTTGGATTCATTAGATTTCTTAATAAAAACAAAAAATTATATGCCTATTACAGCTAACGACCCAAATAGAAAAACCTGGTTGGAAACCTCGGAAAACACCGATTTCCCTATTCAGAATATTCCTTTTGGGGTATTCCTAACCCGGGACGATGTAATTACCATAGGCTCCCGTATTGGAGACTTTGCCATAGACCTAGGTGCTTTGCATCAATTGGGCTATTTTGAAGGAATTCCATTAACCGATGATATATTTTTACAGGACACCCTAAACGACTTTATCTCTGACGGAAAAAAGACCTGGCGACTGGTACGTAACCGTATCGCCGATATTTTTGATGCAAATAATGAGAAATTAAGAGATAACGAAGAGCATAGAAGCCGTGTGCTTTTTACGCTAGATGAAATTGAAATGCAAATGCCGGTTCAGGTTGGTGATTACACCGATTTCTACTCTAGTAAGGAACACGCTACCAACGTAGGAACAATGTTTCGTGATCCAGACAACGCATTATTGCCAAACTGGCTACACATTCCTGTAGGTTATCACGGAAGAAGTTCTTCTATAATTCCAAGTGGAATTCCTGTTCACAGGCCACAGGGACAAACCAAACCAAAAGATTCTGATACTCCAGTTTTTGGACCTTCAAAAAGAGTAGATTTTGAAGTTGAAATGGCCTTTATAACCACAGATGCGAATGTTTTGGGAGAGCCAATTCCAATAGACGAGGCCGAAGATTATATCTTTGGAATGGTATTGTTTAACGACTGGAGTGCCAGAGATATTCAAGTTTGGGAATATGTGCCTTTAGGTCCATTCCTGGCGAAGAACTTTGCTTCTTCTATTTCCCCGTGGATTGTTACTTTAGATGCTTTAGAGCCTTTTAGAACTGAAGGACCTAAACCTGAAGTAGAATTATTTCCATATTTACAGAGTACAGGTAAGAAAAGCTTTGATATTAACCTTGAAGTTTCCCTGAAACCTGAAAATTCTGAAGAAACACCGCTGGCAAAAACCAATTTCAAGCATATGTATTGGAATATGAGTCAGCAGTTAGCTCATCATACTGTTAACGGTTGCCCGGTAAATTCTGGAGATATGATGGCTTCGGGAACTATTTCAGGGAAAACCCCAGATAGCTATGGTTCTATGTTAGAACTTTCCTGGAAAGGTGAAAAACCAATTAAACTTAAAGACGGAAGCGAACGTAAGTTTATTGAGGACAATGATACGGTAATCATGCGCGGGTATTGCGAAAGCGAAGGCCGTAGAATTGGTTTTGGTGAAGTAAGCAGCCAATTATTGCCGGTTTTTGAACCTAAGAAAAAATAGATTCCTTGGTGATATCTTTTTTACCAAAAAAGGCTGTTTGAAAAGTTATTCAAGACGTCATCCTGAACTTGTTTCAGGATCTAATTTGATGGAATTAATCACAAGTTAGAAGCTGAAATAAATTCAGCTTGACGGCGATAAAACTTTTCAAACAGCCTTATATATTTTTAATTAAGAGCCTCTAGTTGAAGTTAGCTTTAAAACTTATTTTACTTTTTTTTATTAGTTTTCTCCTTTTGCGCTTGATCCATAAACTCCCGTTCTTCACGAGCACTGGCCTTTTCAGAATTTTCTGATTTCTTTTTGGCTTTTTTGTCTTTGGATTCCTTCTTTTTATCAGCTTCCTTTTGTTTCAAATCTCGAAACTCATCCTGTTCCCTGTTAGCGTCTTCCTCTTTTAAAGACTCCCAATTTTCTTCCAGTTTTTTTATATCCTCTTTTTTGGCCATTGCAATTTATTTAATTGATTTCATTACTTAAAAGATACAAAGGCAAATCGATCGAAATTGAATTGAAAGCAACTTTAACAGGATTTTATCGGCTTAGCTTATCTCTTCCAATTTCGCAGCATCTATATCCTGGTGGGATGCATGATGTACTACTTCTTCATTTTGCAAAATAATAAACTGCGGACTTTCATGCCTTACATTTAATTCCTCGGCAACCGCGTTAGAAACATCCCGATGCTTTCTCAAATCCAGAAAATAAAGTTTCGTATTTTCATTTTCCTCAAACTGACTTTCGAAATTCCTTAACACCATTTTACTGATTCCACAACTGGTAGAATGCTTAAAAATACCAACAAGCTTATCATTAGATTCCTCTTTGGCTATAGTTATTTGATCTTTATCGGTTAAATCTGTCCATGGAAAAGACGACTTTTCTTTCGTCTCATCTCCGTCACTTTTAAATATTTTATCTAGTAATCCCATAGTTAATTTTCTTTCGTATAAAATTAATTCTTAATAAATTTAATCTGCTCCTCAATTCAAAAATATTTTTAGAAATTTTAACCCAAGTGTCAATTTGGCGTTAAATTCAGAATAAAACCGGTCATTTTGTCTTAATGTTTTAATGGTATATCAATTGCTCTATTCTTCTCAAAAACAACAACTATGAACTTCAACAATTTTACTATAAAATCCCAGGAAGCCATCCAACAGGCTCAGCAGCTTGCTCAGGAAATGGGACATCAGCAAATTGAGAACGAACACATTTTTAAAGCAATAAGTATTGTAGACGAAAATGTAGCTCCTTTTTTATTGAAAAAACTAAATATTAACGTCAGCCTTTTTAACGATATTCTGGATAAAACTTTACAAAGTTTTCCAAAAGTTAGCGGCGGTGATATTGTCCTTTCTCGCGAGGCCGGGAAGGCTGTCAACGAAGCTTCTACTATCGCAAAAAAAATGAAAGATGAGTATGTTTCTATAGAACATCTTATTCTGGCTATTTTTAAATCTTCAAGTAAAGTGGCTCAAATCTTAAAAGATCAGGGAGCAACTGAGAAATCCTTAAAAGCAGCGATAGAAGAATTGCGAAAAGGCGATCGGGTAACTTCGCAAAGTGCTGAAGAAACCTATAATTCACTTGATAAATACGCCAATAATTTAAACCGAATGGCTGAAGAGGGAAAATTAGATCCTGTGATTGGCCGCGACGAAGAGATTCGTAGAATTTTACAGATCCTTTCCCGAAGAACCAAAAACAACCCAATGTTAGTTGGAGAACCGGGAACTGGTAAAACTGCCATTGTCGAAGGTTTGGCGCATAGAATTATTGCCGGTGATGTACCAGATAATCTTAAAGACAAGGTAATCTACAACCTGGATATGGGCGCCCTTATTGCCGGTGCAAAATATAAAGGTGAGTTTGAAGAACGCCTTAAAGCGGTGATAAAAGAAGTAACCTCTAGCGATGGAAATATCGTATTATTTATAGATGAAATCCATACACTTGTAGGTGCCGGTGGCGGCCAGGGCGCTATGGATGCAGCGAATATTTTGAAACCTGCTCTGGCTCGTGGTGAATTGCGTGCTATTGGCGCCACTACTTTAGATGAATATCAAAAATATTTTGAAAAAGACAAAGCGCTGGAAAGAAGGTTTCAAAAAGTAACGGTAGATGAACCTGATACTGAAAGTGCAATTTCCATTTTACGCGGAATTAAAGAGAAATATGAAACCCACCATAAGGTTAGAATCAAAGATGAAGCAATTATCGCAGCGGTAGAATTATCGCAACGTTATATTACAAACCGGTTTCTACCAGATAAAGCTATAGATTTAATGGATGAAGCGGCTTCTAAACTGCGTATGGAGATCAACTCTAAGCCTGAGGAACTGGATGTTTTAGACAGGCGGATAATGCAGCTGGAAATTGAAATTGAAGCTATTAAGCGTGAAAAAGATGAAGCTAAATTAAAAGTGCTTCGAGCCGAATTAGCTAATCTAAAAGAAGACAGAAACGAGTTGCACGCACGCTGGCAGAATGAAAAAGGTGTGGTAGATAATATCCAGAATTTGAAATCTGATATTGAAAACTTTAAAGCGGAAGCCGAACGCGCCGAGCGTGAAGGTGACTATGGAAAGGTAGCTGAAATTCGCTACGGAAAAATAAAAGAAGCCCAGGAAAAACTGGAAGAACTGCAAAAAACCGTAGCCGAGAATCAGAATGAAAAATCCCTGATCCAGGAAGAAGTAACAAACGAAGATATTGCTGAAGTTGTAGCTAAATGGACCGGAATTCCGGTGACCAAGATGTTACAAACCGACCGCGAAAAATTATTAAAACTTGAAGATGAGTTGCATAAACGTGTGGTTGGCCAAAACGAGGCTATAATCGCAGTAAGTGATGCAGTGAGAAGAAGTCGCGCCGGTTTACAAGATCAAAAAAGACCAATTGGTTCTTTCTTATTCCTGGGAACAACAGGAGTTGGAAAAACCGAGTTGGCTAAAGCGCTAGCAGAATACTTATTCGATGACGAATCTGCAATGACGCGAATTGATATGAGCGAATACCAGGAAAGACATTCGGTGAGTCGTTTGGTAGGAGCGCCTCCGGGATATGTTGGTTACGATGAAGGTGGCCAGCTTACTGAAGCTGTTCGTAGAAAACCATACTCCGTAGTACTTTTGGATGAAATTGAAAAAGCCCACCCAGATACTTTCAATATCTTATTGCAAGTGTTGGATGAAGGAAGGTTAACCGATAATAAAGGACGCCTGGCAGATTTTAAAAACACGATTATCATCATGACTTCCAATATGGGAAGCCATATAATCCAGGAGAAATATGATAATATGAAAGACCTGGATACCGCAATGGAATCTGCTAAAACAGAAGTGCTGGCCTTGCTGAAACAAAATGTAAGACCTGAGTTTATAAACAGGATAGACGATATTATTATGTTTAGTCCTTTAACACAAAAAGATATCAGAAAAATTGTTTCCCTTCAGCTTAAAGGCGTTAAGAAGATGCTGGAGAAACAGCATATTGTTCTTGATGCTACCGATGAAGCAATTAGTTTCCTTGCCAGTCGCGGTTTTGATCCGCAATTTGGTGCAAGACCGGTAAAAAGAGTAGTTCAGCGGGAAGTTTTAAATAAACTATCTAAAGAAATTCTCGCTGGCAATATTAAAACCGACAGCATCATTCTGATAGATGAATTTAACGAAGAGTTGGTATTTAGAAATGAAACCAACCCGGTAGAAACAACATAAACTTTAAATTATTAAGCATAAAAAAAGGCTGGGAAAATTTTCCCAGCCTTTTCTCTTTTTCATAGGTGTAAATTACATCCTATCAATTTCTTTTTTTAATTCTTCCTTAGATCTACCGGTTTTTTCCTGTAGACGACCTAGCATTTCATCAAACTTTCCTTCAGAATAAGTGGTGTCATCATCGGTTACATTGCCATATTTTTGTTTAAACTGGCCTCTAACTTGTTTCCACTTTCCTTCTAACTGATCTTCATTCATAATAATTGGTTTTAGGTGTTAATTATAAATCTAAGATACAAGATGACTCCCGCGTAAACTCTCAAGAAATTCCCATAATTCTCTTAAGGATTTGTTATTTTTGACAATTAAAATCCTTCAATGAAAAAGTCCCTTTTACTACTTGTTACGCTTACCACATTATTTAGTTGCGCCACCACCAAAAAGATTGACGAAACCAATTTAAACCTACGCTATTTAGACGATGTGGTTATTCCCCAAAATCTTGAAATTGGCGGAACCAGGGTAGGAGGACTTTCTGGTATAGATTACCACAAGGGGAATTATTATTTGGTGTGCGACCAGCCTTCTAATCCAAGAATTTATAAGGCCGAAATTCCACTAATTAATCGTTCTATAGATACTGTTTTAATCAAGGAAGTAATTAAGCTGAATAAAGAGGAAGATTTTTACAACAAACACACTCCAGATTTAGAGGGAATTAGATTTGAACCTGAAAGTGGAACACTGGTTGTTTCTGCTGAAGGTTCTATCCAAAATGGCAAAGACCCTTCGGTCTTTCAAGTTTCCACCGAAGGTGATTTTCTTTCGGCTTACGAAATTCCGAATTATTTTAAAGCTTCAGGAGAACAAAAACCAAGAAACAATGGAGTTTTTGAAGGAATAGCTGAAAGTTTTGATAAATCTGGCTATTGGGTAGCGATGGAACTTCCGCTAGAAAAAGATGGCCCAAAACCAAAAATATATTCCACCAACTCACCTATTAGAATCACCAAATTCAATAAAAAGTCACAGTCAGCTGAAAGTCAATTCACTTATAAATTAGATGGAATATCCAAATTACCCATTAACTGGTTTGCTGTGAATGGCGTGACAGAGATATTAGAATATGCAGAAGGTAAATTCCTGGTTTTAGAACGTGCTTATTCTGCAGGATACGGTTCTAACGGGAATACGGTGAAGATCTTTGATGTAGATACTTCAGAAGCGACCAACACTTTAGAGATTGAAAACCTCAGCAAAAGCAATTATCAAAATGCTGAAAAAAGACTGGTTTTCGATTTTAAGTCGGTCAAAAAATTTCTAACGAAAGAAACCATTGATAATATTGAGGGAATGACCTTTGGCCCTGAGTTACCTAACGGGAAAAAATCTTTAATCCTGGTTTCAGACGATAATTTTAGTAGCTTTAGTGAACAAATCACCCAATTTATTCTTTTAGAACTGGAAATCAATTAAGTTATGAAACGCTATTTTTTAATATTAAGTCTTATTCTTTTAACCTCCTGCAATTTTGGAGATAAAGAACCTTCGGAAATTATGGATGATGCTAAAAAGCCTTCAGAAGAAATAACCACATATTATTTTATTCGTCATGCTGAAAAAGATACCACAGATACAGCGAATAAAGATCCAGAATTAACTGAAACCGGCATAAAAAGGGCGCAAAACTGGACCAAAACCTTTAAAGACATTGATTTTGATCTAATCTATAGTTCAGATTATAAACGCACCGTAAATACTGCGAAACCAATTGCGGAAGATCAAAATAAAGAAATAAAATTCTACGATACTGAAAAACTCAACGAAAAGGATTTTCAGAAAAACACAAAAAACAAAACGGTTTTGGTAGTTGGCCACAGCAACCTTAACCCGGAATGGGTAAATTATATTCTAGGAAAGAAAAAATACCAGGATTTAGATGAAAGCGTATATGGAAGTCTTTTTATAGTAACTATTCATCCTAATGGAGACCGCACTTCGCAGGTTTTATATTTTGATTAAATAAACAGGGATAAAACATAATTATAGTTTGATTCGCCCCCTTAAAAGGAAAATCCTATCCCAATATTATAAATTAATCCCTTATAGATCATATCAAGGAAACCACTATCCGCATCTAAATTTAATTCCTGATTTTCTGAAGTGCCGTCTTCATATTCCACTCGTATGGGAAACTGGAAGGAAAAGGATTGAAGGCGTAACCTACTTCTGGCCTAAAATAGAAGAAGCCACCCCACTTCGCCCCCGCTTTGATGTTAACTGAATTATTAGAAAAATCTAAATAACCATCTCCGGTGGCACCGTTTTCATTTTCAGCAAAATTTGGCAAGTTTCCGTTTAAACCATAATTTGCATAACTTATTCCGGCATATAAACCTTTTCCCGGTTTAAAAAAGTAGTAATTAATACCTGCTTCAAAATAATCGAATTCCTGTTCCATAATCTCCGCCCCTTCCTCTGTATCAAACCCGAAGTCCCCGCTATCCATATTTATTTTAGAATAATCTGCACTTATGGCGAATTTTCTTTTCAGTAGCGGAAGCACATATTCTCCGTTTGCACTTATAAGATTTGGAATACCAGATTTAACCCCGATACGGAAAGGTCTCACATTTTCAAATTCATTTTCTACCTGTGTTTGCTGACCAATTGAAGTTGATGTGATCAATAAAGCGAAAGCCATAAGAAGTATTGACGAAAAGTTCTTCATCGTTAAATTATTAGTAAATCATTAGTTTTTCAAAGCTATAAATTAGTATCTAACAGAACAATACCGCTTTTAGGGTGTTTTTTTCATATATTGTAATGGCTGAAAAAATAGACTTTTATGAGTGCGGACTTTAATTCTATTGCCAATTATTGGAAAGAAACCTATAGCCAGGAATGTAAAAACACTAAAAAATATGAGCATTCAGCTCATTTTAAAAGAATGGCCGATTTTATGGCGCCAGGGAAATCTTATTATTATATCGCAAATTTTCAAAGTTTAGAAATTGAAATGATTTCTGACTCCGTGTGTAAATTCATTAAAAAAGACAGCATACCGGAAGATGGGGTGAAATTCCAGGAAATTTTAGCTTTGGCACTCCCCGAAGAGATTGAAAAAATTCAACGTAAAGAGCAGGTAATAAGAGACTTCTTTGTAGATTATTTACCAACTAATAAAGTACAGGATTATAAGGTGCTATATACTTATGTAATTAAAGATAGCGGGGGTAAACGCCGGGTTATGCTGCATCAGGCCACAACACTTTCGCAGGACAAAGAAGGACGTTTTGTACACGTCTTTAGCATTCATACAGATATAAGCCATTTAACCAATCAGAGTGTTGAGGAAATTTCATTTTTAAATATTCGTGGTGGTAAATCTTATCTAAATGTGCCTACCAAAAAGGGTAGATTTGAACCCGAAAATCATAGTGACGAAGCAAACATAAAAGATCAGCTTTCAAAGCGGGATTTGGAAATCACTAAATTAATATCCGAAGGTTTAAACGCTGAAGAGATTGGAGAGCGGCTTTTTATTTCCTCGCATACGGTAAGAACACATCGAAAAAACATTCTTAAAAAAACCGATTCAAAAAATACTATTCAGTTGGTTGCACGTACTATTGCAGGCGGATTAATTCAACCTGATCTATAAAAAAAGCCCGAGAAAAATTTTCCCGGGCTTTCTTACTTTTATCATCGAAATTCTTAACCTTAACAATTCCGGAGCACTAATTATCCATTCAGGATATTTATCGCTTTGGTGTTTACAAATTCTTTAAGTCCGAAACCACCGTGTTCACGTCCGTATCCTGAATTTTTAACGCCACCAAAAGGCATATTTGGTTGTGCAAGCCCAAAAGAATTAATGAATACCATACCGGTATCAAAATGCTTACTGGCCAATTCTACTGCCTTATCTACATCTTCAGAGAAAATTCCTCCTCCAAGTCCGAAACGGCTATCATTGGCAATTCTCATTGCATCCTCATCATCTTTGGCTTTAATTAAAGAAGCAACAGGACCAAAAAGCTCATCGTCGTAAGCGGGTTGGCCTGGTTTTACATTTGCCAGCACTGTCGCCGGATAATAGTAACCATCTCCATCTGGAATATTACCTCCACACAAGACAGCCGCGCCTTTTTTAACGCTATCTTCTACCTGCTCGTGAAGTTCCTCTCGCAAGTCTTCTCGCGCCATTGGTCCTAAATCACTTTCTTCGCTCGTTGGATCTCCAGCTTTTAAGCTCTTCATTTGTTCAACAAAAGCTTCTTTAAATTGCTCGTATACTTTGTCTACCACAATAAAACGCTTGGCCGCAACACAGGTTTCACCATTGTTATAAATTCTTCCCTGTACACACCATTTCACGGCTTTTTTTACATCTGCATCTTCCAGCACCATATAACCGTCATTAGAACCCAGTTCCAATACCGTTTTCTTAAGGTTTGCTCCGGCTTTTTCACCAATAATTTTTCCTGCACCTGGGCTTCCGGTTAGGGTAACGCCACGCACCAGGTCATGTTCAATTATAGCATCTGACTGATCGTGATCTATCAAAATAACCTTAAATAGATTTTTTGGCAAACCTGCTTCATTAAATATCTTCTCGATTAGCAAACCAGACCCGGTTACACTCTCGGCGTGTTTCAACAAGACTCCGTTTCCAGCCATAAGGTTGGCAATAGCATAACGAATAACCTGGTAAGCAGGGAAGTTCCAGGGTTGGATTCCGTAGATTACTCCAAGTGGTGAGTACGTAATTATTCCGCGACCGCCATCTGGTAATTTACGTTCTTCATCTTTTAAATTATCTGGCCCATTTGCCGCCGTCCATTCACAAATACCCGCACAAAGGTCAACTTCCTGTTCACCTTGCTTGAGAAGTTTACCCATTTCAGAAGTCATTAACTTCACCAATTTGTCCTTATGCTCAGTTATTTTTTCCCCAATGGCCTTGATCACTTCGGCTCTTTGCTTGGGAGATTTTTGACGCCATTTTAAAAATGCCTCGTGACAATCTTCCACAGCATCTTTCGCTTCCTGGTCTGTAAAATATTTATAGGTCTCTAATTCTTTTCCCGTTGCGGGATTAATGGTTTTAAGTGTTTTCTCTTTCATAACTTTTTTTTGGAATTTTAAAGTTATGAAGTGTACTAAAGAATAAGGGCTAAGGCGCTGTTAAAGCTTTTAAAACAACGCGTTAATTATGAAGAATTAACACAAGAAAGTAAGAATTTCCGAAGGTTTTTTACTCTAAAAGCTTAACCTCTATTTTCTTATTTTCAATTTTAGAAAGTAATTCCAGTTGCCTGTCTTCGTACAGATCATCCAATTCACTTAATGGAGTACTCAAGTCGTCGGTTTTATAATTTTCGTAATCTACAAAGCGAATTCCTTCTATAGTTCTGGGATTATAGGCTTTTCTAAAACGCAATCCGCCTTCATTAATTTCAAAACTATAAGCAAGATAATCTACGTGATAATTTTGGGTGTTGATCCAATACATATAAACATCTTCGTGATCTTCACCACCACCTTCAGCATCAAAAGTCACTTTTACTTCATAATATTCTTTATTATTAATAGTGTCTTTTCCAATCAATTCTTTATTCACGGCATCATCATTTAAACCAAAAGGCAGCTGCATAAAATAGTGAACCGAATTTACCGAGTTAGCATAGACAGTTTCCATAGAATCTGAAAGTTTTACCACTGTATCTTTATAAAACCTGGTAAAGCCATCATTATTTACAACATCGCGATATTGAGTTCCGCTAGAATCGGGCATAATACGCTCTAGTTCAAAATCTCCACCTCTACGCTCACTTTTGTAGGTCCCATTTCTAAAATCAAAACTAATTTCAGCATTTTTATAACGTTCCCCACCGGCCTTTGCAATGGCTTTATCAATAATTTGCTGTGCAGTTTCCTGTTTGGTATTACAAGCATAGGTTAATGCAATAATAAGAAGCCCTAAAACGTACTTTTTCATCCGTAAAATTATAAGTATTTGAAGGCAGCAAAGGTAGTTAAAATGCTAAAAAGACACCTAACATAGTTTACATATACAAGTAAGCCTCAGATTTACTCGATAATCGAGATTAAATGCTCCGGGGCTTGCCTCGAAATTATATTATATTTTCCAATAATGATGCTTGGTGAGCTTGCTCCGAAATTGTTTACTTAATTTTAATCCCATTTTACTATTTTGCAGCTTCAAACCAAATACACCTATGAAAACTCGATTTTTACTTTTAGCCTTTTTAAGCTTTGGATTATTTACCGCCTGTGAGGTAGAGGATGATTCCCCTGATGCCACGCAACAGATCAATGAAGAATTACTAGGCACCTGGTATTTTGATGCTATGATTGTAGAAGATGAAGAAATACCTTACGATGACCATGAAGAATGCGGCAAGGATTATATTGAATTTAACGAAGATGGTACTTATCAGCAAGTAGATATTTGGGGTTGTGAAGAAGATATTGATGCGGAAGGCACATATACAGCAACCGAAAACACCATTTCCCTTACCTTAACTGACAGCGAAACGGTTGTTTTGGATATTGCCACACTAAATGCTGATGTACTTCTTATAGAAGGTATGGAAGATTTTGATGACGATGGCGAAGAAGAAATGGTACAGCAGAGGTTCACAAGGGAGTAAAAAATCTAAGAAGTTTATTCCAAATTATGGATTTCTTTTAATTGTTGGATATCTAATAAATCCTTTGGTCTCCCAGCTTTCAACTTACTTTCAAATAAATCTTCCAAAGAAAGAACGTTTATTTTAGAGATGGCATTCTGATTAATCATAACTTCGTGACTTTGTGCAAGAGCTTCTTCGAATGTTTTCTTTAGAAAAAATCGAGTGATTAATTCAATATTAAAATCTGAAGGACTAAACTTTAGTGAGATATTTTGTTCCTGCCTTTTCACTTTCGGAGGTAAATCTTCAATTTCATAACCCAATTCATTTAGAATCTTTAGAAGTTTATCGAAATTCTCTGGTGTTGGTCTAAACCAAAAATCAACATCAGCAGAATGGCGTTGATATCCGTGAAAATTAACTGCTCCACCCCCAACCAATAACATTTCTAATTTATAAGTAGTAGCCAACTCTATGAAAGAATTCACCTCTTTTTTCCATTTATCTATCACGGGTTTTCTCAATTATAAAATTCCTAGGTAATTTATATTTATTAGCCGAAGGTTTTTCATTCACTTCAAATAAACTAATATTCTCCATTAATTCCAGAAAACGTTGAAAGCGTTCTGCCGGATTTAATTTCAGAAAAGCCTTTTGCTGATTGGCTTTACTTTGCTCCTTTGTAGTGTAAGAAATTTGCATATTGTAAATATAAGAATATTCATTCGCTATTTTAAAAGCTTCTTAAGCTGTTTTCTAAAGAAAGCTTCCTATTTTTGTTGATTATGAAGAAGAATACCAACACCATAAATATAAAGAACCGCAAGGCAAGATTTGAGTATGAAATTCTTGATAAATACGTGGCAGGAATAAAACTGGCGGGTACTGAGATTAAAGCAATAAGGCAGGGAAAAGCTTCTATTGCTGAAAGCTTTTGCGAGTTTCAGAATAACGAACTTTTCGTGATCAATATGCATGTGGAAGAATATTCTCATGCCACACATTTTAATCATAATCCAAAGAGTGAGCGTAAGCTATTGTTGCAACGCCGCGAATTGAGAAAATTGGAAAAAGAAGTTAAGAATTCCGGACTTACCATTATTCCGTTACGAGTTTTTATTAACGATCGCGGACTTGCGAAAATGCAAATTGCACTTGCAAAAGGCAAGAAGCTCTATGATAAACGGGAAACTATAAAAGACAGGGAAAGCAAACGAAAATTAGACAGGATTAAAAAAGAATACAACTAAATCCTGGATGAAGCCGGCAAAACAAATTTTACCCCTAATTGTTTTTTCACAGTTTTGCTGCACCTCGCTTTGGTTTGCCGGGAATGCGGTAATGCCAGAGCTTTACCTCAACTTTAATTTGAATGAAGAAGCATTGGGGCATTTAACCTCTGCGGTTCAGTTTGGTTTTATTTTAGGGACACTCATCTTTGCTTTTTTAAGTCTGGCCGATAGGTTCTCCCCCTCAAAACTATTTTTTATTTCTGCCGTTCTCGGAGCGGTCTTTAATCTCGGAATTGCTTTCGAAAACAACAATCTAAACACTTTACTCCTACTGCGCTTCCTTACCGGATTTTCTTTAGCCGGAATCTATCCCGTAGGTATGAAACTTGCCGCAGATTATTACGATAAAGGTCTGGGAAAATCACTTGGATACCTGGTAGGCGCACTTGTTTTAGGAACTGCTTTCCCCCATTTTTTAAAGTTTTTTACTGGCACCGAAAACCTCCCCTGGCGTTGGGTTATTATAGCGACTTCCTTGTTCGCATTTCTGGGCGGATTTCTAATTTTCTTATTTGTTCCCAATGGTCCTTTTAGAAAAGCAAAAGGCAAGTTTAAGATTGATGCAGTTTTAAGGGTTTTCTCTAATAAAAAACTACGCAGCGCAGCTTTTGGATATTTTGGCCATATGTGGGAACTCTATACTTTTTGGGCTTTTGTTCCTATTATTTTGGCCGCTTATAAATTCTCTTTTCCCAATAGCGATTTTGATATTTCATTCTGGTCATTTCTTATTATTGGTATCGGTGGAGTTTCCTGTGTAATGGCAGGTTATATTTCAGAAGTTTTAGGAGTAAAAAAAACAGCTACTATAGCTTTGTTGTTATCAGGAATATGCTGCATTGCCTTTCCTTTTATCTTTCTGCAAGCTTCAACCGTTGTTCTTATTACTTTTTTATGTTTTTGGGGAATTGTGGTTGTAGCAGATTCACCCTTATTCTCTACCCTGGTGGCCGGTAATGCTCCACCAGAAATTAAAGGAACAGCACTCACCATTGTAAATTCAATAGGCTTTGCCATTACTATTGTAAGCCTTCAGTTAATTAATTATTTGTATCATTTGGAACCTGTCTATAGTTTAAGCCTGCTTGCCATTGGGCCTGCATTCGGGCTATTGGGGTTATTTACGAAGAAAAGATTATAAATTCAGAACACATTTAAATCAACGAACCATAACAATTTTACTTATTTTTCCATTTTTTTAAATTAATTCATCATCATGCATCAAAAAATTATCATCATTTTTCTTATTCTTTCATCGTTTAATTTAACCGCGCAAATTACCGGCAAAGTTACCGACACCGAAAATAAGATACTTCCTTACGTAAATATTTATACCGAAAACGGAAAATTTGGAACCACTTCTAATGAAAACGGGGTTTACGAATTAAAAATAAACAGTCCGGGAGATTATGATCTGGTCTTTCAGTTTTTGGGTTATCAAACACAAAAGAAGACTGTTTCTATTGAAGAATTCCCATATCAACTAGACATAAGTCTGAAACCGGAAACCACCAGTTTAGACGAAGTAAACATTTCTTCTGGAGAGAATCCTGCAAATGCCATTATTAGAAAAGCCATTGATTTTAGAAAGCGAAATGCCGAAAAACTAGAGGCCTATACCGCAGAGTATTATTCCCGCGGATTATGGCGAATTAAAAATGCTCCGGAAAAAATACTTGGACAGGAAATTGGCGACCTTGGAGGCGGCCTGGATTCTACCCGAAGCGGGATCGTTTATTTAAGCGAAACTATTTCTGAAATTTCCTATAAACGGCCAGACGACTTTAAAGAAAAGATCATTGCCTCTAAAGTGAGCGGAGACGATAATGGTTTCAGTTTAAACTCGGCCCAGGAATCTTACTTCTCATTTTACGAAAATACCATCGAGATTAATAGTGAAATGGTTTCACCAATTGCAGAGTATGCTTTTAATTACTACGATTATAAGTTGGCTGGAACTTTTTATGATGAAAACGGAAACCTCATCAACAAAATTTTGGTGAGTCCGAAGCGGGAAAAAGACCGTGTTTTTTCGGGCCATATTTATATAGTGGAAGACTTATGGCAAATTTTTGGTGTAGAGCTGCAAACAACCGGCCAGGCTATTCAGGTACCGCCGATTGAAACTTTAGATTTTAAACAAAACTACCGGTTTTCAGAAGAAAATGGTTTTTATATTCAAATTTCACAAACCGTGGATTTTCAATTTGCAATGTTTGGGATTTCCGGAGATGGACGGTTTACCGCGGTTTACAGCAATTACGATTTTAAACCTGAATTCAACAAAAACAGTTTTGGCAGTGAGATTATGTCTTTTGCAGAGGCAGCCAATAAAAAAGATTCTACTTACTGGCAGAAGTTGCGACCGGTGCCGCTAACCGATGAGGAAATTAACGACTATGTAAAAAAGGACAGTATTCAAACCCTAAGAAATTCCAGGCCTTACAAAGATTCTATTGATGCGGTGCGAAATAAATTCAACTTAACTGCTCCAGTTTTTGGTTATTCCTGGCAGGATTCCTTCAAAGACAGGTATTTTAATATAAGTTCTCCGCTAATGGGCATGCATTTTAATACCGTGCAGGGCTGGAATACTTCCAGCACAATTTCTTATAGGCAGAATGACGCTGAAGACGAGAACTCCGGGAAATTCTGGCGTTTATATACTACGCTTAATTATGGTTTTAGTGATGATCGTTTTAGGATAAAAGGAGGATTTCAGAAGCAATTTAATAATTCCAGCAGACCGGTTTTAAAAATTTCTGGCGGAATAGAAACCGTACAAATTAACGATAGAACACCAATCTCTGAGCGATTAAACGATATCACTACCATATTCTTTGAACGCAATTACCTAAAACTTTACGAACGTTCTTTTGCCGAAATCGCCTACCAGCAGGAAATTTCTAACGGACTCTATTTCTTTGGAGATTTTAGTTATGAAAACAGGAATCCGCTATTTAATAATACCGACCAGGTAATTATTGATAATGAAGGTGTAGAATACACTTCCAACAATCCAATAGATCCTCAACACTTTGGCACTATTTTATTCAGAGAACACGACATTTTCAAACTGAATCTTACTACCAGAATAAGATTCGGACAAAAATATATGAGCTATCCAAGCGGAAAATTCAATATTAATAATGAAAAATATCCTACGCTATATTTAAGCTACCAGAAAGGTTTTGCTGCCAGTATAGAAGAATATAATTTCGATCAATTTAAAGCCTCGGTAACGCAAAGCTTTAAACTGGGAAATAAAGGGGAATTTGGTTATAACTTAAACGGGGGTACGTTTTTAAATGCTGATGAAATGGCCTTTCTAGACTACCGCCACTTTATTGGCAACCAAACCCGGGTGAATAATGGATTTAGTAATTTATCCAGATTCAACCTCCTGCCCTATTATGCGATGAGCACCAATAAAACTTATGCTGAAGCTCACGCCGAACATGATTTTAAAGGTTGGATTTTAGGGAAAATTCCATTTTTAAATCAGCTGAATTATAATTTGGTAATTGGCGCCCATGCCTTGTATACCGAAGACCAAAAACCATATTCTGAATACTCGGTAGGAATTGATAATCTTGGTTTTGGAAAATATAGGTTGCTAAGGTTAGATTACGTAGTTTCCAATATGGATGGCCAGCGGGAAAGCGCGTTTATCTTTGGCTTGAAATTTTTAGGGGTTTTGGATTAAAATTTTGCTGAAATATTATCATGTTAGGATCCTGAAACACCCCGAAGCTTCGGGACAGGATGACGTATTTTCAAAACAAAAAACCTCACAGATTTGAACCTGTGAGGTTTTTTTGAATGTCATTATGAAAGAAGTGAAGTAAACGCTCTTTGTATTAGCTAACTTCTAGCAATATTACTAATTATGTAAGTTTTGTAAGTTTTACTCTTCTTCCCCAGAATTATCCTTATCTACCGGCTTTTCCTCTTCTGTTGCGGCAAAATCTGTAATTCCGTTTTTAATTAGCAGGTTATACCATTGAAAGATCTTTTTCATGTCGCTGGCATAAACACGATCTACATCATAATCTGGCAAAACTTCGGCGAAATACTTCTCCAATTCAGCTTTATTAGATTTATGACTAATCGCTTCTCCTCCATTTTCCTTTTCTTTCATCTTTTCAAAGATTTCCGCAAGCGGAACTTCTTCGGTATATGTATAGATGGCGATTTCGCTTAACAAACTTACATTATGGCGAATATTCACGGCCATTTTTTTTCCGTCAGGAATTGATTTTACAATAAATCCGCCGCGGCTTTGTGCGGTTAGCTCGTATAAACCGGGTTTTCCCGAAATCGCTAATATTTTATCTAATCCCATAGTATGTTTTTATTTCCTCTGTGAGGGTTTTATTCCCCGAGTCTTAGCTCGGAATTATAAAATAGTTTTCTAATTTCTGCCTCGTAGACCTTTGCGAGGTTTTTGATTTTTAGGCTGGCAAATATCAGCTGCCACAACTAATTATCAAAGTGATTAACGCCCTTTTTTCATTTCGGGAAAACGCATTTTATAATCGATCTTAATTTTCCCTTTTGAAATGCCGGCGAGTTTACCTTTAAGCAAACGCTTCTTTAAGCTGGAAAGTTTATCGGTAAATAAAATTCCTTCAATATGATCGTATTCGTGCTGAATAACTCTGGCGGCTAAACCGGTAAAAGTTTCCCGATGTTCTTTAAAGTTTTCATCCTGGTATTCTATAACGATTTTTGGCTTTCTAAAAACGTCTTCCCTAATTTCAGGAATACTTAAACAACCTTCGTTAAAAGCCCACTCTTCCCCTTCTTCTTCAACAATAGTTGGGTTGATAAAAACTCTTTTCAGTTTTTTAAGTTCTTCCCGTTCCTGTAATTCTAACTCCTCATCCTCTGCAAACGGACTAGAATCTACAAGGAACAACCGAATTGGGCGGCCAATTTGCGGCGCGGCTAAACCAACGCCAAAAGCATTATACATGGTTTCCCACATATTTTCTATCAATTCATCCAGTTTTGGATAATCTTCCGGAATCTCTTTACATTTTTTTCGTAAAACCGGATCCCCGTAGGCTACAATTGGTAAAATCATTCTTCTTAGAATTTATATTTTATAATGAATAATTTATAATATCATTTCCCGGAATTGTGGTTTCTTACCGCCGTAATCCTAGACGCGATAAAGATCGATGTCAACTCTTTGGCTTCAATTATCAAATCTTTTGAATCTTTCTCATTTAGCAGATCTTCATCCTTCGCGAATTCTATCCAGAAAATGCATTCATCAGCTTCTTCAATTACTATTCCTAATTTTGAAATAAAAGCTTTTTTTGATTGCCCTAAACATGCGGCCCTGTAATTCGCTGTAACAGAAGTACTACATCTAATTAACTGACCCTCAATATGGCTTCCTAATTTATTCTTCGGAAGTTGTATTGCCAATTTCACACATCTATGTGCAAAAATATTGGAACGTTTAATTAAGTCAGTTTTCATTACCTCAACCTAAAAATTATTCATTAATCATTATTCACTATTCATTTTTTTAACGTCAAGCTGAACTTGTTTCAGCTTCTAATATTTTTCTAAACTAAACTATTCGTATAAATAAGATTGCAGGATAATTGTTGCACTAATTTCATCTATAAGCGCTTTATCTCTGCGTTTCTTCTTTTTAAGTCCGCTGTCTATCATAGACTGAAAAGCCATTTTTGAGGTAAATCTTTCATCTATTCTTTTAAGCGGCATTGCAGGAAACTTTTTAATAAAAATTTTTAAAAATTGCAGGATATAGACTTCAACTGCAGAAGCGGTATCGTCTTTTTGTTTAGGTTCTCCTACCAGCACCAACTCAACGTTTTCTTCTTTAAAATATTTTTCAAGAAAATCCAGAAGCTCTGGTGTTTTAACGGTAGTTAATCCTGAGGCAATCATTTTGAGCTCATCGCTAACGGCAATACCGGTGCGTTTTGTCCCAAAATCAAGTGCCATAATTCGTGCCATCTTCAAAATTTGCGCAAAGGTAAGGTTTATATTGCTTTAGAACCAAAAATTAGGCTTAAGCTCTTATATTTGCTAAAAATCAAGAAAAATGGATCATTTAGAAGCTAAGATCAATGAAGCCTGGGAAAACCGGGATTTACTAAAAGATACAGAAACCATAAAAGCCATTCGCGAGGTTATTTCGCTTTTGGACGCCGGAAAATTAAGAACCGCAGAGCCTACCGAGCAGGGCTGGAAGGTAAATGAATGGGTAAAAAAAGGCGTGGTACTTTATTTCCCTATCCAGCAAATGGAAACTTTAGAGGCAGGAATCTTTGAATATCACGATAAAATTCCGTTGAAAAAAGGTTATAAAGAAAAAGGAATTCGTGTAGTTCCTAATGCAGTGGCAAGGCACGGAGCATATATCTCCAGCGGAGTAATTATGATGCCAAGCTATGTGAATATTGGTGCCTATGTAGATGAAGGCACTATGGTTGATACCTGGGCCACAGTAGGAAGCTGTGCGCAAATTGGCAAAAACGTTCACCTTAGTGGCGGAGTAGGAATTGGCGGGGTTTTAGAACCTTTACAAGCTTCTCCTGTAATTATAGAAAACAATGCATTTCTTGGATCAAGAAGTATTGTAGTGGAAGGCGTTAAAGTTGAAAAAGAGGCTGTGTTAGGCGCGAATGTGGTGCTTACCGCTTCCACCAAAATTATAGATGTTACCGGCGACGAACCTAAAGAAATGAAAGGGATTGTACCGGCAAGATCGGTAGTAATCCCAGGAAGTTATACCAAGAAATTCCCTGCCGGAGAATACAATGTTCCCTGTGCATTAATTATTGGAAAACGTAAAGAGTCTACCAACAAAAAGACTTCTTTAAATGACGCGTTGAGAGAATACAATGTAGCGGTGTAATTTTAGCTATAGGAAAGCTAACAGTAGAATCGCAGATGAAAATACTTATAATTCAGCAAAAAATGGTTGGGGATGTGCTTACATCCTCAATCTTATTTGAAGCCCTTCGGAAGAAATATCCGGAAGCTGAATTACATTATTTAATCTATCCACATACTAAACCAGTCGTAGAAAATAATCCTTTTATAGATAAGGTTATTGAATACGCTCCGAAGATTGGAAAAGATCCCGTAAAATTCCTGAAATTTTTGAATTTTATCCGCGGGGAATCTTATTCTGAAATAATTGATATCTACTCTAAAATAAGTTCTGGTATTATAGCCAGCTATTCGGGCGCGTCGATAAGACTTGGTTTTCAGAAGAACTATACGCGTCCATTTTATACACAAACTTTCACCTACAAAGAGAACCCGGAAACCCACGCAGGCCTGGCGGTAGAAAATAGAATGCAAGTTTTAAAAGGGCTTGATCAGGATTTTCCTAAAGAGCTAAAACCTAAAATTTATATTTCTTCGGAAGAAAAAAAAGTCTTCAGAAATAAACTTCAAAAACAAGGCGTTGATTTAGACCATCCAGTAATTATGTGCGGCGTATTAGGAAGCTCCAGTATGAAATCCTATCCCGGAAATTATATGTCCTGCCTTTTGGATGAGTTGATTAATCAGGTACCAACCGCTCAAATACTTTTTAATTATTTGCCCTGGCAAACCGCTGAAGCGCAGAATATTTATAACCATTGTCAATCCGCGACCCAATCTCGAATTTTCCTGGATATTTACGAAAATTCTCTAAAAGGCTTTATCCTTAATGCTGCTAATTGCGACCTTTATTTTGGTAATGAAGGTGGAGCAGCAAATATTATGAAAGCATTGGAATTACCTACTTTTTCCATTCACTCTCCGATTGTAAAGAAGAATTATTGGGCAATTTATGAAGATGACGAGAAACACGTTTCGGTTCATCTTGAAGATTTTCAGCCTCATCTTTTTACAAGTTGCCCACCTAAGTTCAGTAAACAAAAGAATGCCGCACTCTACCAGAAACTAAATCCTGAACTCATTAAATTAAAATTAAATGAGTTTTTAAAAAACCTCGAAATATGAATTATCGGTTTCTAATTTACATCAGCTACACCTATGCATTTCCAATTGGAGAACCTTTGGAAAAGGAAATTAAAAAGCGAGGTTATGAGGTAAAATGGTTTGCTGATGAACCAGAAACCCAAAAAAAATTCAGTAAAGACAAAGCTGTTCTAAAAGATATTCAAGAAGCCATTGCTTACAATCCTCATATTATTTTAAGCATCACCAATAGTATAGCCGATTTCCTGCCTGGTTTAAAAGTGCAGGTTTTTCACGGTATTGCGCCAAGTAAGCGCAATTTCAAAAAGGGTCATTTTAGAATTCGGGGATTTTTTGATCTATATTCCACTCAAGGTCCATTTACCACCCAACCTTTTAAAAAGCTTCAGAAAGAACATCAACATTTTGAAGTGGTAGAAACCGGTTGGCCTAAACTAGATCCTTTATTTCCATTAGAAGAAATTCCGAGGGAAAAACCTACTATCCTAATTTCCTCAACTTTTAGTAAAAAACTAAGTTTAGCTTATAATGATGAAGTAATAGATGAAATAAAGCGCATTTCTGAAATAGGAAAGTGGGAATTTAAAGTGGTATTACACCCAAAAATTCCGCAGGAACGAGTTCAGAAATTTGAAGATATCCAAGGTGAAAATCTCGCCTATTACGACACTACCGATCTGATTCCACTTTTTAGAGAAAGCGACGTCTTGTTTGCTGATTCAACATCGGTAGTAACAGAATTTTTACTTCAGGAAAAACCGGTGGTGACTTTTAGAAATACCCAACCCGGCCCGCATTTAATAAATATCACTGAGGTTGCTGATATTGAAAAAGCATTGGAAAATGCGTTGGATCCCGATGTTAGTTTACTTGAAAAGATTCAGGAATTCAATGCAAATATGCATCCCTATAAAGACGGAAAATCGAGTGAGCGTTTAATAGATGCTTCAATAAAATTTCTTCACGCCGATAAAAGCCATTTGAAGCCTAAACCTTTAAATCTCATTAGAAAGCTAAAGGTTCGTAATAACCTTGCTTTTTATCCGTTAAAAACTTACCGAAAACCTCCAACCTATTAAATACTTAAAACTAGATTGTAACATTCGTTGAAAAGTTTAAACTAATTAAATAGCATCGCAATTCTATGTTATTAAATTTGCGCACGCTTTTTGTATTCTTCTAGATGAAGAAATCGAATTTTTATTAATTTTTAAAATAAATATGGCCAAAAACCTAATTCTTGTAACGGGAATTGATATAAAACCCGAATATAACCGGACTTTAATAATTCTAAATGGATTACGAGAATTGGGATATGAAATTCAGGAATATGAATTTAAAAAATTCGACGACAAAGTAGCAAAGAAAATAGCAGAGAAAAGCAAAGATGCTTATTTTACTTACGTTCCCAGCTTTTGTCATAAATCAGTAAGTTTCGTAAAAAAATATTCGGTTTGTGATGTAGTGTTTGATCCACTTATTAGCAAATACATGACCAATATTAAAGATTACAAAAAGTATAGTAAACTTGGTTATGAATCATTACGCTCTCTATATCGGGATTTTCGATCTTCTATGAAAGCTGACTTCCTGATTTTTGATACTCTTGCCCACAGAGATTATTTTATTAAAAAGTATAAAATACCCGTTGATAAAACTGGAATCGTATATGTGGGAGCAAATACGAAAGATTTTGATAAAAATGCAAAACTGAAGAAAGTGCCCAACGCAAAATTTAGAGTAGGTTTCGTTGGAAATTTTATACCACTTCAGGGAGTACTGAATATTTTGGCCGCTGCAAAAATACTAAAGGATGAAAAAGACATAGAATTCATACTTATTGGCGATGGCTACGAATACCAGCAAGCGATAGAGTTTAGAGAAAAACATGCTTTAGAGCAGGTGATATTTGAAGGACGGGTTGATTATTCTAATTTAGATTCCTATATCAATAGTTTTGATATCTGTTTGGGGATTTTTGGAAATACTTTAAAATCTAATGTGGTGATCCCAAATAAAGTTTTTAATTATGCTTCCTGTAGCCAGGCTGTTTTAACAATGGAAACAAAGTCGGTAAAAGAAGTATTTAAACACGGCGAAAACATTTATCTATGCAAAGCCGAAGCCAAAGATATTGCCAACTCGATCAGAAATTTAAAGACCAATCCAGACTTACGTAAAAAATTGGGAGAAAACGGTTTTAATACGGTTTGTGAAGATTATAACGAAATAAAAATAGCTACAGCGCTTCTGTCTCAATATCAAGACTTCAAACAAAACTAAATAAATCAATTAGAGATTATGAAAAAAGAATTGATTATTTACGGCCCTTTTGATCGTTTCAATTATGGAGATTTGTTGTTTCCATATATGCTGGAATATGCTTTTAATAAATTATATCCCAACGAATTCAGCTTTAAAAATTTTTCCTTAGTAGCCGTTGATTTGAGAGATAAAGGCGGAGTTAAATCAGCTAATTATAGAGATTTCGTTGAAGAAGTTAATCGTAATGAAGAATCCATTATAATTGTAGCTGGTGGCCAGTGTCTCACTGCCAAATGGGATAATTTATATTCCTATATTTCCGATTCATACAATAGGGTGAGACAAATTCCACTTTTTGGAAAGCTATTAAAAAAAACGCCTTATGCGCGGAAAAAACTAAATGGCTTATCAGAATACCCATTTGTGATCGACAAGACCAATTTTAGTAGCTCAGTAAAAGTTTTGTACAATGCTGTTGGAGGAGGCAGCGAAAATCCTAAGGTAAATAAACGCTTAATCCAGTCGGATTATCTAGCAGTCAGGGAACAGCACAGTTTTGATAAACTATCTAAAGGCAAGGTTAAAGCTAAAATGGTACCTGACTGTGCCATAATTATGTCTGACCTCTATCCAAAGGAAAAATTCAAAACCAGCAGTGCTATCCGTAATAATTTGCATTCTTTTTTAAGCGACGACACAAAATATATTTTTGTCCAGGTTTCGAAGTATAAACATCAAAATTCTATTGATGCTATCGTAAAACAGCTTGATAGCCTTGCATCAACGAATAGCTTTGAACTTGTTCTTTGTCCCATTGGTACTGCCGGGGGTCACGAAGATCACATCCCTCTTCAGGAAATATTCAGCAAACTACATACAAACAAAAAGCATTTTGTTGAAGAGCCGCACGTTTTAGAAATTATGGCTCTTATCGCAAACGCCAGTCTCTATATTGGAACCAGTTTACATGGGGTAATTACAGCAATGAGTTATGGCCTGCCCTACGTTGGCCTGAATAAAAAACAGGTGAAAGTGCAGCAGTATTTAAAAACCTGGGGAATTGAAGAATTGAGTAGCATTCAGAATCCAGATTCGTTTATTGATTACGCTGAACAAATAATAGAAACTCCTTCAAATCGTATTCTATCAAAATCTTCAGAAGAAAAACAGTGCTACTACAATCACGTTAAAGAAATGTATAAAACTATAGAAGGCAAAAGAAGGCATACTAACTAGCCAATATTTACTTTTGCCCGGTTTTTTCCAGATACTTATTCATTACAGCCAACCCGATTAAATGTTCTCTTTTTCTATCAAAAAATTGTGAAACATATTCGTTGGCGTTTCTAATAATTTGATTTGCCTCTTCCTGGTTTTTAATATAATAATTGAGCCGTTCTTCCAGGTCTGAATAATCGTCTTTTATCTCCACATAATGATGATTTGCAATAAGTTCCCCCTCCATAAACCAGGTTTCAAACTTTGGTTTTGGCATCACCGCAATAGAGTTAGAAGACATAATCCATTTTAAGTTGCTGGCCACATCATTGCCTTCCAGCGCTAAAATAAATTTATATTGAAGATGATCGTATAGCGTGCATTTTTCCACAGTCCATTCTGGTCGTGATGTATTCTTATTAGTAATATTGCCTAAATCGCACATAGGATGATCAAAATATTTTTCCATAAAATCGATCCTATGGGGTTTATTATCAACTTTTCCGCGGAAAATAATCTTATCTAATTTCTCAGTGAATTTCAATCGATCTCTGATAAAAATAAAATGTCTCACCTCATCCAGTTTCAACAAAACCGAATTTTTATTATCTCCAGAAATTGGCCTGCTTTTTACAATAGATGGAATTTCTGGTATATGGGTCACATCACCCGGGACGTAATTCCATTTGAAACTTCCTTTAAACCAGGAAATAACACGATAGGCATCTAGAAAGTAAACCGATTTTACTTTCTTACTTTTCTTTAATTCTCCAAACCTTTGGGAAGATTTCGGGAGTTCCTGAACCGTTTTAAGTTTATTGTAATATTCAACCCTTGAAGTTATATAATCGCTATCAGGCCGGTAGTTGATAGATTCTAATTTCTTTGATAAGCGACTTTGAAAAACATATTTGGGAAGAATTACCTTAGCATAATTCCTAATATAATAGGGCAATTTTGCATTTTTCCCGGAAGCGAACAAAAATTTTAAATTCATATCTGGTTATTTAATGCCCACCAGGTTTTTAAATCTCTGTTTTAGTTTTCGATTCTTACCACGATTAACGAAAAAGGCATTGACAAAATACCACATTTTTTTAAACACTTCGGTCTCATTTTTTTCAATGAGTTCTGCGTATTCTTCCGCCATAATTTTAACCTTTCCCTTATCTGGGGTTAGCCGGGCAAAATTCTTCATCCGCTCAGGAAAATTAAGCGGTTTAAAATTCATTCTATTTAAATCTACCAGGGAGAATTGGTAATCTCCGCTATTTAGTTGAATCAAAGTATTGCCGGGACTATGATCTAAAAATTCTATATTCTTTTCGTGCAGGTTAAAGGTAAACCGGGTAAAAGCGCGTAGAATATCTTCGTGGCCAGGGATAGCCAAATCCAGATCTCTGAAAGTAAGATCATAATCTAAATGTTCGCTTATATAGAAACTTTTAGTGAGAGCACCCTTACTGGTCTCTTCAGCAAAAGCGATAGGTTTAGGTGTTCCTATCCCTTTCTTGATCAGTTTTTCTGCAAATTTAAAGGAGCGCTCAGCTTTAGATTCTCTAAAAAGCACATACACATACCTGTTGATGTAATTAGGTTGTTTAAAAGATTTAATATTGAATTTCATACCTTCCTTTTCAACCACCTTAATGTGATTCCTGCGGTGCTTTTTTCCGGCAAAAAAAGATTGGCCAATCGAATTGAAATTCAACAGAATTTCTTCAATGTTCTTTTTAGATAACTTATGATATTTGGAAATGAATATCTTCATCAACTTATAAAATTAAAGCTTTTTTTGAGAAACTCCACACTTGGAATTAGACCAGCAAAATACCCAAATATCGCAGTGTAAATTACTATTTTTGCGATCGCATTAGAGATTGCTTAATCAAAAACTTAGGTTTATGGTAATTTGCAAATATAACTATTGCATCAACGAATAAAGAGAAAGACCTAATGAAAATCCTTCATTTATCGGCAGTAAAAAGTTGGGGAGGCGGCGAAAACCAAATCGAATTGCTGTGTGAAGAATTCAAAAGTGATTTTCCAGAAGTAGAAAATCTTATTCTTTGCGTAAAAAATGGCCTATTTCATAAAAAATTAAAACATACTCACTTAAACTTCAAAACAGCACCGCTTAGTTTTAATTTTGATCTTCGGTATAGTTTAAAAATCGTGAAAATTTGCAAAGAAGAACGTATAGATCTTATTCATATTCACGATCCCAAAGCGCTCTCGCTAGTGGTTTTAGCCGATAAGTTTTATAATTTACCGCTAATGGTTTTTAGCAAGAAAACCTCCTTTCCTATTAAAAATAGAGAGCAAACACTTTATAAATACAACTATCCAAAACTTAAACGCATCCTGTGTGTTTCGAAAAAAACAAAAGAAATAGCTGCGGAAAAAATTAAAGATCAAAATCGTTTAAAAACAATCTACCACGGCATTTCAATTAAGAAGCAAGAACAGCTTTCTGCTGAATTTAACCTTCGAAAAGAACTTTCACTCACCGAAGATGTAATAATTGTTGGAAATATTGGAAATCATATTCCCGCTAAAGATCTCAGTGTTTTTATTGAAATTGCTGAAAAGATAATTCAGCAGCAAAAAAACCTAAAGTTTCATTTTGTTCAAGTTGGACAATTCACTCCAGAAACCTCAACCTTTCTTAAACTCTTAAAGACAAAAAAATTAGAATCACATATTAGTTTTTTGGGCTTTAAAGAAAATGCATCAACAATAATCCCTCAATTAGATTTTCTGATGCTCACCTCAATTTCTGAAGGAGTTCCTAACGTAATCTATGAAGCTTTCTATCATAAAACTCCGGTTATCTCCACAAATGTGGGCGGAATTCCCGAAATTGCGACTCATATGGAAAATGGTCTTTTAGCTGATGCTAAAGACGCTGGAAAATTAGCCGAACTCTTGCTATTTTTGCAGGAAAACAAAGCGCTAATTTCTCGATTTACTGAAAATGGCTATAAAAAAATGGTAGAAAATTTTACCACAAAACAAATGGCTCAACAAACACTACAAGAATACAAAAACGTCCTTAATGGAAGATATTAAAACCGAAATGCAAAACGCCCTGGCAACTCTAAAACGTGGCGGACTTATACTCTACCCTACCGATACGGTTTGGGGAATTGGCTGTGATGCCACCAATGCTGAAGCGGTAGAGAAAGTATATAAACTTAAAAAACGAAAGGAAAGTCAGGCACTTATTTGCCTGGTTTCAGACTATAAAATGCTGAATCAATTTGTAGAAGATGTACCGGAAGTAGCTTACGATATTCTCAAATTTGCAAAAAAACCTACGACAATTATTTACGACGATCCAATTCGCGTAGCTGAAAATTTAATCGCCGATGACAATTCTTTGGCAATTAGAGTTTCCAAGGATAAATTCAGCAATGATTTGGCAAAAAGATTTCGGAAACCAATCGTTTCTACCTCAGCAAACATTAGTGGAGAAAAAACACCCGGATCCTTCGCTGAAATCAGCCCCGAAATTTTAGAAGGTGTGGACTATGTAGTAAATTTGCAAAAAAATAAAAAATCGGCTAAACCCTCCGCCATCATTAAATTAAGTAACGATGGTAAGGTAAAAGTGATTAGGAAATAAATTATTCTGCCACGAATACACGAATTATGGCCGATATTATATACAAAGACGAAAGTTATGCCATTGTTGGAGCACTATTCAATGTATATAATTATTTAGGCAGTGGATTTTCTGAAATAGTTTATAAAGATGCTTTAGAACTGGAGTTTAGTTCGCTGAATATTCCTTTTGAAAGAGAAAAAGAATACTCAGTTTCCTATAAAGGGATTGTTCTTAGTCATAAATTTTATGCTGATTTTGTTCTTTTTGATAAAATAATTTTAGAAATAAAGTCTATAGATAATATTCACGATAAGCATATAGCGCAGTGCATTAATTATTTAAAAGTTTCGGAAAATAGGTTAGCAATATTAGCCAACTTCCACAAGGATTTATTAGATCATAAAAGAATTGTGCTATAAATATTTGTGTATTCGTGGCTAGAAAAGATAAAATCTTCTAACATCATTAAACACGTAATGATAAAAAGGAAGTTTCAAAAGAAATTACAATAGTGAAGAATTATAAAGGCGCTTTATCCCACAATATATTCAGGGTCATCACCCAGGCCTCGGAAGAAATAAAACTTGAAAGCTACGTTATTGGAGGCTTTGTTCGCGATCACATCTTACAGCGGGGAGAGCCCAAAGATATTGATATTGTTGCGGTAGGAAGCGGAATTGAACTCGCGAAAAAAGTTGCCGAAATACTTCCGCACAAACCCAAAGTCCAGGTTTTCAAAAACTATGGTACGGCAATGCTCCGTGCTTATGATATGGAAATCGAATTTGTGGGCGCGCGTAAAGAAAGTTATCAAAAAGATAGTCGCAAGCCCATTGTAGAAGACGGAAGTCTGGAAGACGACCAAAATCGTCGGGATTTCACCATAAATGCGCTGGCGCTTGGTTTGAATGAAGATAACTTCGGAAATCTTTTAGATCCTTTTGATGGGATTGAAGATCTGAATTCGAAGATTATCAGAACTCCTTTAGATCCTGATATTACTTATTCTGATGATCCCTTGCGGATGCTTCGGGCTATCCGGTTTGCAACGCAGCTAAATTTTAAGATCGAGAAAGAATCTTTAGAGGCAATTGGCAGGAACAAAAAACGCATCAAGATAATTTCCAAAGAAAGAATTACGGAAGAATTGCATAAAATTATGCTGGCGGAAAAACCTTCAAAAGGCTTTTCTTTATTACATAAAACCAGATTACTTCATATCATTATGCCCGAATTGACCGCTCTGGAAGGCATAGATGAAATTGAAGGCCAGAAGCACAAGGATAATTTTTGGCATACTTTAGAAGTGGTAGATAATATCGCAGAAAATACTGATGATCTCTGGCTACGCTGGGCAGCTTTACTGCACGATATTGGAAAAGCTCCAACTAAAAAATTTCATAAGAAAATCGGCTGGACTTTTCACGGGCACGAATTTGTAGGCGCAAAAATGGTTTTTAAACTATTTAAACGTCTACGTCTTCCACTAAATGACAAGATGAAATATGTGCAGAAATTGGTTTTAATGAGTTCGCGGCCAATCGCTATTGTTGACAACGACGTAACCGATTCTGCCGTACGCCGACTTATTTTTGACGCGGGTGAAGATATTGAAGATTTGATGACGCTTTGTGAAGCAGATATCACCACAAAAAATCCGAATCGATTTAAGAAATACCACAATAATTTTAAAGTGGTTCGCACCAAAATGAAAGAGGTGGAAGAACGTGACCACGTTCGTAATTTCCAACCTCCGGTTACTGGTGAAGAAATTATGGAAACTTTTAATATTAGACCATCCCGCGAAATCGGTATTATTAAAGACACCATTAAAGAAGCAATTCTTGAAGGGGAAATTCCAAACGAACACGATGCCGCGAGAAATTTAATGCTTAAAAAAGGAAGAGAATTGGGATTATCAGTGAGTAGTGAGTAGTGAAGTTTATGTTTTTAACTTTCAACTTAAAAATATGTATAGAAAATCGGTTAAAATTTCCCTGATCCTGGTTTACCTGGTTATTGTTGCCGGTGCCGTGGTAAGAATGACGGGCTCCGGAATGGGTTGCCCAGACTGGCCAAAATGTTTTGGCTATTATATTCCTCCAACCGAAGTTTCAGAACTGGAGTTTCAGGCTAATCGCGAATATGAAAAAGGACAGGTAATAATTGTTGATGAGACTTTAAAAGTAGCAGCAAGTAACTTTACTTCCGCAGAAAACTATTCCGAAGAAAATTGGGAAACCTACACAAAACACGATTATGCAATTTTTAACCCAACTCACACCTGGGTTGAATATATAAATAGGCTCGCCGGAGCTTTAGCGGGATTTGCCGTACTTATTATGGCCGTACTTTCCTTTAAAAAATGGAAAAAAAGGAAACAAATCACTTTGCTTTCCTGGCTTAGCGTTTTTCTTATGGGCTTCCAGGCCTGGCTTGGCGCAACGGTAGTTTATTCTGTATTATCGCCGGTTAAGATTACCATTCATATGGTGATGGCACTGGTAATTGTGGCTGTTTTACTTTACTTGCTATTTATTTCAGAAGAGAAAAAACTAGCTCAAGAGCCAAATAAAACTTTTAGAAATCTAATGGTTTTAGCCGTAGCGCTTACGCTAATACAGGTGGTTTTAGGAACACAAGTAAGGCAGTTTGTAGATGAACAGGTTAAAATATTTGGTTATAGCACTAAAGATATGTGGTTGGAAAATCCTAACCTCACCTTCTATATTCATCGTAGTTTTTCTATCCTGGTCCTACTTGTAAACCTTGTACTTTGGTGGAAAAACCGAAAACTTCAACTAAAGTTTGGTAAAATAAACTGGGTTCTACTGTTTATTTTCCTGGAAATTCTAACCGGCATTGCTATGTATAATTTTGAATTTCCGTTCACATCGCAACCGCTACATTTGGTGATTGCCGCGGTATTGTTCGGGTTTCAATTTTATTTATTATTGGAAAGCTTTGCCGCCGGCAGAAAGTTGAAAACTTCGTAACTTTGCCCATTAAAATTTGATATTATGGTTTACCGATTTAGAGTAATTCTTGATGCAGAGGAAGATGTATTTAGAGATATAGAAATACTGCAGGAAAACACGCTGGAAGATCTTCATAATACCATTTTACAGTCTTTTGGGTTTGATGGTACAGAGATGGCTTCGTTCTATTTAAGTGACGAAAAATGGGAACAGGGCGAGGAGTTTTCCCAATTTGATATGGGTGGTGAAGTTCGGTTAATGAATGAAACCAGCCTGGAATCTATTCTGGATGAAGATAATAGAAATATTATCTATGTATACGATTTCCTAAAAATGTGGACTTTTCTAATAGAATTGGCCCAGGTTGGCGAAATTGAAGATGGCAGAGATTACCCAAACCTTATGTTTGTTCACGGGCAAATTCCCGATGAAGCACCAGATAAAGATTTTGTAGGAGAAGATGATGGCGATGCTGGTTCCGGTGATATTTTTGACCAGGGCTATAACACCAACGATTACGACGATCTTTCTTTTAATGAAAACTGGAATTAATTGCGTAGCAATTATCCCGAACTCGCTTTAGGATCTTTGATTTAACATCATCCTGAAATTTATCCAAAAAGCACCAAATCAATGGCAAGCTGAACTTGTTTCAGCTTTTAACTAAAGACAGTTAGCACTCTAAAGTTCGTTTGATTAATTTTAGAGACTTAAATAAGAAAATAAGATTTCCGCCGCAGTTTATCCCGATATTTATCGGGACGGAAATGACAAAACTATATACTGAATGATCAACCTTTTTAATGCGCAAATTGAATCCCTTTCTATTCACAGGGTGGGCAATAAAAGCCGAAATGAGAACATTTTTCTCTCTGCGGCTCCTTATCAATTAAATGATGAAATTACTCCTTTAATCAAGGAATATTTTCTGAAATCATTTAGGGAAAAAGAAGAAAATTACTTCAATTTTTCTCACGATACCGATATTGAATTCAACGAATTGTACAATTTAGCCAATGCTATTTTTGATAATCCTGAGAATATTCATGAAGCTTCCAAAAAGATCACTACTTTATTATTTGAGCAATCTTCCCATCCACACATCAAGAGCGGGGAAGTATATGTAGTGTATTTTGAAAACCTACAGATTGATAATGAAAAGGTTTCAGGAATTGGAATTTTTAAATCTGAATTAAAGCACGACTTCCTGCAATTTCAAGAAAACGGCAGTATTTTGGAGATGATCGTTCAGCAGGGAATCAATTTGAATAAACTGGATAAAGGGGCGCTGATTTTCAATAAAAACCGTGCTGAAGGATATAAGATCCTCTCGGTAGATTCTAACAAATACGATACTAAATACTGGCTGGAAAACTTTCTAGGGGTTGATGTAATGCGTGATGAAAATTACAACACTAAAAGTTACTTAAACTTCTGTAAGAATTTTGCTAAAGACGTGGTTTTGCCTGCGGAAGACAAAAAAGAAGAAGTGATGTTCATGAACCGAAGTATGGATTACTTCGCCAAGAATGACGACTTTGAAGAAAGTAATTTCCTGAATTCAGTAATAGATAATCCTGATTTGGTACCCGAATTTCAGCATTATAAAACTGAAAAAGCACCTAAATACAAGATTGAAGATCTTACCAATTTCCCAATCGCCAATAAAGCGGTAACTGATGCCCGTAAGAAAATTAAAAGCGTTATCAATCTTGATACGCACATCCAGATTAAAATGGATTTTGTTAATGCTGAATCGGCCGATAAGTTTGTGGAAAAAGGCTGGGATGAAGAAAAGCAGATGTATTATTACCTGGTTTACTTTAATAAAGAAGAAAAGAGTTAAGAAAATCTTCTAAAAGTAATAGCCACGAATACACAAATATTATTAGTGAATTCGTGGCTATTTTTTCAACTATTTTTACATTAAAAATGTTGTATGAAAAGTATAGTTTCGTCAAGCTGAACTTGTTTCAGCTTCTAACCTGTTCTGATTATCGACATTTTAGATCCTGAAATATCCCGAAGTTTCGGGACAGGATGACGATTTTAAGAAAAGTTTTCAAACAACCTCTTTTTTTCTTTTACGAACTTTCCAGCAAACGTTTCATATTTACATCTTCGTAATTACGACGTACAAAATCTAAAGCAGTTCTAAGAATTTGCCCCATGGTGCTTGCACGTTTAAACTTCATATCGTTGGTATAGCGATATAGATCTTTCCTTAAGGTTTTTACATTTGCCTGAGTAGAGACATGATCATTTATCATACAACGCAATAATTCTTTGTAGCGCGGGCGGGTATTAATAATCCTTTTAGCGAGCAGTGAGCGCTCCTCTTTTCTGTATTGCTCAATGGAAGATTCCTGAAGTTTCTCCTGAACTAGCTCCACCATCTTAAGGTTCTCTTTAAAGAACTGCGGTCTATATACTTTTAAATTTCCTTCAAAACACTGTTGATCAAAATCTATCGCCCTTATTTGGTATTCAACGTGATCAAAATCGTGAGTTGGGATTACCACGTAATTATAAGAACGCATATCTCCCAATAATCGCACTGTACAGCGCTCATTAAATTTCACAAATTGTTTGGCTATTTGGGTTTGCGCCCTGTTATCGCAAGTGGGCAAATGTTCTTCTATAAAAACATCTCCTGGAATACCGGCAATATGTTCTTCAATTAGAGTGTCTTTATATACTAAAAAGTTGATTCGGTGCGGAGAAAGCAAATGCTCAAATTCGAGTCCGTAGATTCTGGAAGCATCGGCTTTTTTTACGTAGAAATAAGTAAAACTATCATTTAAGATATTTCGCACTTTTATGCGGAAGGGTTTTGAATTTCCGAAGGTGCAATAATCTATAGCATCAACATTTAAGAATTCCAGCGAATCGTCACTTCCGTCAGAATGCATAATGGTATATACCTGTTTCAGGCTGTTATCTATTTCCTCTCTTTCAAAATCGGGGTAATAACAGCGCACCCAAAAAGTATCTTCTTCGTGCTGATCGTATACCACAACCGAGCCTGAAAATCGCAACAAATCATCGTAAAAAACAGGGATTTTGGTGTTTCGGTTGTGTTTGGCCAGATATCGATTTAACCTCTCATTTACAGCAAATGAAGGTTTCTTCTTAGACATCAGCTTTTCTTCCATATTATATCAGCTTTTCATCAAAAATAAGCTTTCTAAGGCGAAATCTGTAACAATTGTCTAACTTCGTCGTCATACTTTAAACTTTTCTTCAATTTTGGAAACAATTCTAAGTCTCAAAGACCTTACTAAAAAATATGGCGCGCTAACCGCGGTAGACAGCTTGTCTTTCACCATAGAAAAAGGCAACGTATATGGTATTTTAGGCCCTAACGGAAGTGGAAAATCCACTACCCTTGGGATGGTACTAAACGTAGTAAATAAAACCTCCGGGGAATTCGCCTGGTTTGGTGGTAATACTGAAACACACGAAGCTTTAAAAAAAGTAGGTGCCATAATTGAGCATCCTAACTTTTACCCTTATATGACAGCGGTGCAAAACCTGGCGTTGGTTTGTAAAATTAAAGATGTTCCCAGTGATAAAATTGAAGAAAAACTGGAGATCGTGAACCTGCTGGATAGAAAAGACAGCAAATTTAAAACCTTTTCTCTGGGTATGAAGCAGCGTCTTGCTATAGCTTCTGCCCTACTCAACGATCCGGAAATTCTAATTTTAGATGAACCTACAAATGGATTAGATCCGCAGGGGATTCATCAAATTCGAGAGATAATCAGGAAGATCGCAGCTGGAGGAACTACCATTTTGCTCGCTTCGCATTTACTGGATGAAGTAGAGAAAGTTTGTTCTCACGTGGTGATTATAAGAAATGGCAAGAAACTTTATAGCGGTCCTGTAGATGCTATAAATGCCAGCCACGGTTTCTTTGAACTACAGGCTAAAAATATGCAGCTATTGCAAGAGTTACTTATTGCCCATCCGGGAATAGAAAATGTTTCAGAAAAAGAAAATGTGGTCACGGCGATTCTTAAAGAGCCTATGGATGCTGAAACTATTAACGAATATTTATTTGAAAAAGGACTTTCACTTTCATACCTGGTAAAACGAAAAGAAAGCCTGGAAGAACAATTCCTTGAATTAACCAAACAAACTTCATCCGCATAATGTTACGACTTTTAGAGATAGAATATCATAAATTACGCTATAGCCGTTCGGCAAAAATATTGGTTCTTACCTATTTTATTTTAATAACATTTATTGCTTTAATAGCATCTATCGAATTTAATTTAGGCGCCATTAACTTTCGAGTAGCCGACCAGGGGATTTTTAATTTTCCATATATCTGGCATTTTAATTCTTATATAGCCGCCTTGCTAAAATTGTTCCTGGCTATTGTAATTGTTTCCATGATGTCCAACGAATATACCAACAGGACACTAAAACAGAATTTGATAGACGGCCTAAGCAAGAAAGAATTCATCGCTTCTAAGTTCTTAACCGTAACGGTGTTTTCTTTGATCTCTACCCTGTTTTTATTTGTGGTTTCGCTCATCTTAGGACTTTCATTTTCAGATTTTACCGAGGTTTCCATCATCTTTTCTGATATGGAATATATGATAGCCTATTTTGTAAAACTCACAGGTTTCTTTGCTTTCTGTATGTTTTTAGGAATTCTTATAAAACGTTCGGCTTTTGCGCTGGGTTTTCTGTTTATCTGGTGGATATTAGAAAGTATTGTTTACGGGGTTTTAAAGTGGAAAATTTTCAGAGATTCTGAAATCGCTGATAATATTGCAAGATTTTTTCCGCTGGAATCTATGAGCAATTTAATTAAAGAACCCTTTTCAAGGCTATCTGCCGTACAAACAGCGGCGACTCAAGTAGGTTCAGAAATTGAGAAAGACTATGGAATTCATTGGTATCAATTAATAATTGTGATAATCTGGACCGCTATTTTTGTATTTTTATCCTACAAGCTCTTAAAAAAGAGAGATTTGTAGGTAATAGTATGAAAGCAGCTGAATGAAATTCTCTCATCTTTTTTTTATATTTTTCCTGGTCTTGAGCTCACAGCTTAATGCCCAGCAAGAGGCCTCTAACTGGTATTTTGGAGTTGGTGCCGGGCTCTCTTTTCCCGGCCCTAATGATGATCCTGTAAGTTTGAACAATGGGCGGTTACAAACCCTGGAAGGTTCTACCACTATATCTGACCGAAACGGAAATTTACTTTTCTATACCGATGGCACGGTTGTTTACGATAGAAACCATAATATAATGCAGAATGGAAATAGCCTAAAAGGTGACATTTCCACTACACAATCTGCTATTATAGTACCACGGCCGGCTAACCCTGGTCGCTACTTTATTTTTACTGTAGATAAGCCTGATTATTATCTCACCCCAGGAAACCCTATTGAAGGCGTTAATTTTTCTGAAGTAGATATGAGCCTAAATAATGGCAATGGCGCTATAATTAACGGACAAAAAAACATCCATTTAGTAACCTACAATCCATCAAATAGTTTACAAAACGAGTTTAAAAGTTCAGAAAAAATAACCGCTGTAATTGCGGGAGATTGCACTTCCTATTGGGTAGTCACCCAGTTTATGGATAAGTTTTATTCATTTAGAGTGAGCTCTTCTGGGGTGGATACCAACCCGGTTATATCTGATATTTCCAATAATTTCGCTCCTATTTTAGATGAACAAGAGATCAATATTACTTCTCGAGGATATTTAAAAATTTCCCCTGATGGCCGTAAAATGGCTGCTGCTTATTCACAAACTTCCCTAGGCAGTCCCAGAACCGGTGGTGGAAAAAATAGCGGCGAAGTTTATCTGTATGATTTTGATGACGAAACAGGAAGGGTTACTAATGAAGAATTACTCTTGCTGGATACTTATCCTTATGGCGTTGAATTTTCTCCAGAAAGCACTAAACTGTATGTCACCACCAATGAATATGAGGGTGGTGAGATCTTACAGGAAAGTAAAATATACCAGTTCAACCTGGAAAGTTATAATATTAGAAATTCTGGAACAGTGATCAATTCTTCCAGCAATGTGGCGGGAGCACTTCAATTAGCCATAAACGGAAAAATTTATCGCGCGGGATACCCTAAAGATGGTGGCTCAGAATCGCATAGCTCTATTTCAGTTATAAGTAATCCTGGAATGGATCCAGGAAGTGTGACTTACAGGCATAATTCAGTAGATATTTCTCCTAACTATGTCAAACTTGGGCTTCCTCCTTTTGTTCAATCCTTATTCCAGGATAGTTTTGATGTAGATAATCTTTGCTCCGGGGCATCTACTAAGTTTACTATCACCGGCGAAAATGATTATGATTCTGTTTTATGGGATTTTGGCGATGGAGACACTTCCACTACCGAGAATCCGCAACATACCTTTCCACAACCCGGGACTTATAGCGTAAGTTTGATCAAAACGATTTCAGGTATTCCGCAAGATCCGGTTTGTAAAGAAGTTACTATTACCGAGCTACCAAATATTTCCAATAATTTTACCCTTACCCAGTGCGATGTGGGCGATAGCGACCCGAATGATGGTATAACCGAATTTAATCTGCAACTTGCCCGCCAGGAACTCACTTCTGAAGATCCCAGTCTTCAGCTTTATTTTTATGAAAATGAGAATGACGCCCAAAATGATACCGAAAACCAAAACGCCTTAAATAATATTTACAGAAACAATTCCCAGGATCAGGAATTAACGGTAAAAGTTATTGGTTTTAACTCAGATTGCTTTGAGATCGCCAGCATTAAATTACATACTACTAGCAGTGTAGTTCTGGAGCCCGAAGCGGCCGTTGGATGTGAATTGTTTGATGGTGACGCTGAATTTGATCTACCTACCATTGAACAAAATATTATCGCTGAATTAGGGCTTAATAGCAGCGTAAGTTTAAGCTTCCACGAATCTGAAAACGATGCCGCAGTTGGCGAAAATCCTCTTTTGGGCACCTATATATCTGGAGCGAAAACACTTTACATAAGAGCAGAAAATGCCAATGTTTGTTACGGTTTTGGATCTATAGACTTGCAAATAGCAGCTTTTCCCAGAATAAATAATATCCTGGCATTACAAGCCTGCACCTCAGATTTTCCCGTAACTCTTGGCGATGAACTGAATATAACCAATTCCGAAAATTTTGACTTTTCATGGAGTACAGGAGAAAATTCGGAAAGCATTCAGGTAAATGAAGCAGGAGCCTATAGCCTTAGAATTACCGATACTAATTTAGGTTGTGGCCAGTCAATAGATTTTATCGTAGAGGAATTCCCAAATCCTGAAATTTTAGAACTGGAAATTGAAAATAACGGTCAAAATAGCAGTGTAACCGTGCTTACTAACAATATTGAAGATTTAGAATTTTCTATAGACGATCCCAACGGCCCGTATCAAAATACTCCTACTTTTAGAAATGTTTCAGGCGGCCCGCATACTTTCTACGCCAGGAGTGCTAATTCCTGCGAAGTCGCCCAATTTTCAGAAATAATTTTCGGCTTCCCGGCATTCTTTACGCCGAATAGCGATGGGTATAACGATTTTTGGCTTCCTTATGAAACAAGCAACAAGGATTTCCAGGTAGAATACATCTATATTTTTGATAGGTATGGTAAACTATTAAAACAATTACCCGGAAATACTTCTGGATGGGACGGCAATTATAACGGAAGACCAATGCCATCTAATGATTATTGGTTTAAAGGCAAACTGGCAAATGGTCAGGAATTTAGCGGCCATTTTACCCTAAAACGTTAAGGAAAAGTTTATCAGTTTGAATAGGCAGGATTATTGATTAGTTTCGTGAGAATAAGACAAGAAACTACCTTGCGGCAAGCCCAAGAGGCAATAAATAGAGATTTTTTTGAATTTCGAGCCAGGCTTCGAAACATTTAAATCTCGATTATCGAGTAAGACGAATGAAGTTTAAGATAGAATCAGACTACAAACCAACGGGTGACCAGCCTAAAGCCATTGAGCAATTGGTTACCGGGATTAATAATAACGACCAATACCAAACCCTACTCGGGGTAACAGGATCGGGAAAAACCTTTTCTGTTGCGAATGTAATTCAGGATGTGCAAAAACCCACCCTGGTGCTTGCTCATAATAAAACACTTGCCGCGCAGCTTTATTCAGAATTCAAGCAATTTTTTCCGAATAATGCCGTGGAATATTTTGTGAGTTATTACGATTATTATCAGCCGGAAGCTTTTATTCCTGCTTCAGGAACTTATATTGAAAAAGACCTTTCTATCAATGAAGAAATTGAAAAACTAAGGCTTAGTACAACTTCTTCGCTGTTAAGCGGAAGACGTGATGTGATTGTGGTTGCTTCAGTTTCCTGTTTGTATGGTATTGGTAACCCTGTGGAATTTCGAAAAAATGTGGTTTCTATTGAACAGGATATGCAAATTTCCAGAACCAAATTTCTACACCAATTGGTGCAGAGTCTTTATTCCCGTACCGAAGCAGAATTCACTCACGGTAATTTCAGAATTAAAGGAGATACGGTAGATGTTTTCCCAAGCTATGCCGATAATGCTTTCAGAATTCACTTTTTTGGGGATGAAATTGAAGAAATTGAAGCTTTTGATCCGGGTACCAATGATATTATTGAAAAATATGAAAGGCTGAATATTTATCCTGCCAATATGTTCGTAACCTCGCCCGATGTGATGCAAAACGCCATTCATCATATTCAGGACGATCTTGTAAAGCAAGTAGATTACTTTAGAGATATCGGTAAACATTTGGAAGCAAAACGACTGGACGAAAGAACCAATTTTGACCTGGAAATGATTCGGGAGTTAGGCTATTGCTCAGGGATTGAGAATTATTCTCGTTATCTTGACGGAAGACAACCCGGCACAAGACCTTTCTGCCTTCTGGATTATTTTCCAGATGATTTTCTAATGGTAGTTGATGAAAGCCACGTGACCATTCCACAAGTTCACGCTATGTATGGCGGGGATAGATCCAGGAAAGAGACCCTGGTAGAATATGGATTTAGGCTGCCGGCTGCCATGGACAACCGACCGCTGAAATTTGAAGAATTTGAGGCTTTACAAAACCAGGTGATCTATGTAAGCGCTACTCCGGCAGATTACGAATTACAAAAGTCTGAAGGAGTTTATGTAGAGCAGGTTATTAGGCCAACCGGACTTCTGGATCCGATAATTGAAGTGCGGCCAAGTTTAAATCAAATAGACGATCTTATTGAAGAGATTCATACTAGAATCGAGAAAGATCAGAGAACACTAGTCACTACGCTTACCAAAAGAATGGCCGAAGAATTAGCAAAATATCTGACGCGAATTGATATTAGATGTCGTTATATTCATTCTGATGTCGATACTTTGGAACGTGTGGAAATTATGCAGGATTTACGCCGCGGTTTGTTTGATGTACTTATTGGGGTGAACTTATTAAGAGAAGGACTTGACCTTCCTGAAGTTTCGCTTGTAGCCGTAATTGATGCTGATAAAGAAGGATTTTTAAGAAGTAACCGTTCCCTCACTCAGACTATTGGCCGGGCAGCCCGTCATGTAGAAGGAAAGGCGATTTTGTATGCCGATAAGGTTACCGATAGTATGCAAAAAACCATTGATCAAACCGAATATAGACGGACAAAGCAGATAAATTATAATAAAGAGAATAACATTCGCCCTACTCCACTGGTTAAAAAACTTGAGAACAGCACGTTGATCAAGGAAAAACTGGATGTCTATGATGCTGAGAAACCATTAACTACCAAAGCTGCTGAAGCAGAGGTTGCCTATATGAGTAAACCCGATCTGGAAAAAAGAATTAGGGAGAAAAGAAAAGCAATGGAAAAAGCGGCTAAAGATCTCGATTTTATGGCAGCAGCAAAACACCGTGATGAAATAAAAATGCTTCAGAATAAAGTTAAAGAAGCATAGGGCTAGGGAAATCCCTTATTATTGGAAGGTTTCAGAAAGAAAGATTTTCAAAAAGTATATTTAAAAATCCAAAACACGCCTAACTAAAAAACACTTTATTCCTTAACCGGTATTTTTTAGTAGGATGAAAAAAATTATACTTTATTACTTTTTGCTTTTTGCAATCCCAGTAATTTCTCAAGTTGGCATTGGCACCACCGAACCTGGAGCACAATTAGATATTGTTGCTACAGATATAAACAATCCTTCTAAGATAGACGGAATTCTTATTCCCAGAATAAAGAAGTTCCCTTCCCAGGACCCCGGAATTGAGCAACACGGAATGCTTATTTTTTTGAGTGAAGATTTTAATAATTCTCCGGCAGGCTTTTATTACTGGCATGAGCAGGAAGGAGAATGGAAGTCTATAGTTTCAGATGCTAAAGCAGCTAATTTCTATGAGCCAAATACCACCGAGAGCCCCGGAAATATAACTGCCAATTTATTCAGAAAAGGAAATATTGGTATTGGTACTGAAGATATTGTAAGCAAACTCCAAATCGCAATAAATCCAGGGGACACACAGGATATTAAAAAAGGCCTGGAAATAGACAACAACAATCCCGAAAAAACAAAGAACACCTACGGTATAGAAATAAAAAATCGTAGTAAAACCGATGCTGTAAAATATGGTATAAAAAATCATGTTACAGGAGATGGTGAGGGTATAAGATATGGTATTTATAGTACCACCTCACAGGGAGCGAGCGGTTCGGACATTTACGGAATTTATAATTCCGTGGGGCGAACAGAAGGCGCCAACAGCTCTAATTATGGAATTTTCACAGAAATTGGAGAAACTTCAGGCAGAGGCAATATCTACGGAATTTACGCCCGTGCCGAAGGTAATTCTAGCTCACGGGTTTTTGCCGGATATTTCGCTGGCCCTGTAGGAATAGGAAAAACACCGGCAGTAGAATATACTTTACCTGATTCGCGGGGAGAAGAAAACCAGATTTTAGTTTCAGATGATTCCGGAAAAGTCAATTGGAAACACAATCATACCCGAAATTATATAAGCACAGGAAGTCAAAGTGGTACTTACACCATTGGAGAGGAAGTTTATTTCTTAAGGATCAACCCAAATGTTTCATCAATTACAATTCCTGATGCATCTATTAATAAAGGTCGGGAAATAGTTTTAATAAGTATGGGAAGTAGTAATACACCTTTAAATTTCTTAAATGGAGATAGACTGGACGATATTCAGAATAACAGTATAACAGGTATAGCAAATGGGGAGATACTCACCATTATAAGTATAGGAACACGTTGGCTACTACTTAGAAAATAAAAAAGCACCGCTTTCGCAGTGCTTTCCTAATCTATTAAATGAATTGTTTCTTAATGAACGATAATTGGATCAGCTGTTCCGTCTGGATCTCCATTAACGGTTCCATCGGTAGAAGCAGGTCCTAATAGTAAAACTCCGGCTGCGTGAGGTGAAGCCATAGAAGTACCACTAATTGAATTGTAACCACCGTCTTTCCAGGTAGAATTTACAGCAACTCCAGGAGCAGCGTAATCTACCGGAGGGTTTCCGTAGTTAGAAAAAGAAGCAAAATTATCGTTAGAATCCATTGCAGAAATGGTCACGATATTTGCGCCATTAACTCGTGCAGGAGAACTGGTATTAGCATCAGAACTTTCATTTCCTGCTGCAAGAGCAAATATAATTCCGTTTTCAGAAGCAGAAAGAATTGCACTATCCAAAGCATCAGAAGTTGGACCTCCAAGACTCATATTAGCAACATCTCCAGCGCTTCCATAAGCAGCAACGTGGTCTACACCGGCAATTACACCAGAATAAGATCCGCTACCACGGCTATCTAGAACTTTTATTGGTATCACTGTGGCTCCCGGAGCTACACCAATTACACCAATATTATTATTTAATGCAGCAATAGTTCCTGCCACGTGAGTTCCGTGTCCATTACCATCATCGGTAGACTTACCATCTCTTCCAGAGGTAAAAGCATTAAATCCTCTTGAGGCATCAACATTTAGATCTGGGTGATCTGTATCAATTCCTGAATCAATTACCCAGGCTACGTTAGAACCGGTATAAGAAGCAACGCCATTTACACGAACAATTCCGTAAGGAGTATCCTGACCGGAATCTCCACCGCTACCGTCATCCCCATCGCCTGGATCACCATCACAAGGTCCACCATTTGGAGTTCCACAAGGTGGAGCAAATTGTACTATTCTATCTTCTTCAATAAAAGCAATCTCTTTTTTCTTGCGTAGTGATTCTACCTGGTCAAGATTTAATTTAAGCGCAACCCCGTTTATAGTTTTACTATAAACTGCAAGAAGTTCGGCCTCAGGAATATTCGCATCAGATAATACTTTTTTGGTAGTGTTAGCTACAGCTTCCTGGGCCTTGGTATAACTCTGGGGATACTTGGAAGTAGCATCTCCCGTTACTTTTTTATTGAAAACAACAATATATTGGCCTTCAATAATATTTGAGGAAGAGGGAGCAACCAATTCTTCATCAATTTGCTGATCTCTTTGTTCATCTTGCGAACATGAGAACAAAAAAGTGGCAACTAATGCAGTTACCGCGAGTGGTTTGAATTTGTTTAAAATCATAAATTTAAATGTTTGGTTAAAAAAAGGTTAATAGATCGGTCAAATCTATCATTTTATCGACAAAAAACAAACTTTACGCTATAATAATTCGTAATTTAACAAATTTGATGTTTCCATAATTCCTGAATTTATTGCATAAAAAAACGCGCTATCTGGTGTTTCAAATAGCGCGTTTTCAAATTTAAAAAATTATATACTCTTAATCTTCAGACTTTTCGCCTTCCCATTCCATAAATCCACCTTCAAGGTTATAAGTATTTGCAAAACCCATCTGGTCTAATATAGTACAGGCCTGTGCACTTCGTTTTCCCGAGCGGCAATAGATATAATAATTTTTATCCTTATCGAGCTTTTCTACTTCATTTATAAACTCCTGACCTTTATAAATATCAAGGTTTTTTGCAGTTGGAATATAGCCGTCTTCTACTTCTTCTTGAGTTCTTACATCCAAAATTACTGCCTGGTCATCTTTTTCTAACTGTGATTTCCATTCTTCCTGACTAAGTTCTTTCATAAACTCCTATTTTTTCAATTTTCCCCAAAAGGGAATCCGTTAATATTTTCCTTTTTATTTTACGTAAAGATATTGAAAGTTTTAAAAAATCGCGATTTCATCCCCCTGGATTACTCATTAAAAAATTTAACATTTCATTTAAATAAAAACAATAAAACTCGTTTATATTTGTATGTACAAATGTTGTTGAAACAAATGAAACTTGAAGATCAATTAAAGACCAGTAATTTACCATTAGCTCGAAAGTTGAGTCTTGGGATATTGGTGACCGCAAACTATATAGATGATAAGGTTGCCGAAGCACTAAAACCCTTCGATATCTCCATTCCTCAATTTAATGTGCTGCGTATTTTACGCGGACAAAAAGGAAAGCCGGCTAACTTGAGCACTATTCAGGAGCGTATGGTAAGTAAAATGAGCAATACTACCAGATTGGTAGATAAATTGATCACTAAAGGTCTGGCCGAAAGAGTTATTTGCGAGGCCAATCGTCGCAAGGTAGAAATTAGCATTACTAAAGAAGGTCTTCAACTTTTAAATGAAATAGACCCTATAGTAGATGCAGTGGAAGCAAAAATGACCGAGAATTTAACCGAAGAAAACATAGAGTACATTACAAATTGCTTAAACGAAATAAGAAAATAACTATGGAAAATTATAATGAAAAATTAAACTGGCGATATGCCACCAAGAAGTTTAATCCAGAAAAATCATTAAGTCAGGATGAGGTAAATTATTTACAAAAAAGCATCCAGCTTTCGGCCTCATCTTATGGATTACAACCTTACGAAGTATTTGTAGTAACAGATAAAGAGACGAAGGAAAAACTAAAGGCAGCTGCCTGGGATCAGTCGCAACTTACCGATGCTTCCCACGTATTTATCTTCGCAGGACTTAAAAAACTAAACGAAGATTACATAGATTCTTATTTAGAGAACATCAGTAAAATTAGGGAAGTTCAGGTTCAGGATTTAAGCGGATTAAAAGATATGCTTACTTCAAACATTTTAGGAAAGTCTGAAGATCAACAAAAGATCTGGGCACAGAAGCAAACCTACATTGCATTAGGAAATTTACTTTCGGCTGCAGCTCATTTAAAGGTTGATACCTGCCCTATGGAAGGTTTTGATGCTGAAAAGTTTGATGAGATATTGGGAATTTCAGGAACAAATTTAACTACTGCTGTTATTGCCACGGCGGGTTATAGAAGTAACGAAGACCAATTACAGCACGCCAAAAAAGTAAGAAAACAAGAAGAAGAATTATTCCATTTAATATAAATCAAAACTAAATTAATTAAAATCAAAAATTGTTATGAAAAAGAATCTATTTAAAGGTGCCCTTGCATCTACAGTTATCGTATCTCTTTTATCTTTTACCAACGTAAACGCGCAGGAAAAGAAAGTTGAAGTAAAAGACAGCAACATTGAATGGAAAGGCGAAAAAGTAACCGGTTCTCACGAAGGAACTATAGACTTGAAAGACGGTTATTTCACTATGGAAAATGGGGAGCTTAAAGGTGGTGAATTTGTAATGGATATGACTTCTATTACGGTAACCGATCTTGAAGGCGAAGACAAAGGAAAGTTAGAAAGTCACTTAAAGTCTGATGATTTCTTTGGAGTGAATAACCACCCTACCGCTAAATTGGTAATTACCAGCGTTGCAAAGAAAAGCAATGATACTTATGGTGTAGTTGCCGATCTTACCATTAAAGAAAAAACAAACTCCATTACTTTCGATTTAGATATGGATAAAAATTCGGCTTCTACTGAATTAACAATAGACAGATCTAAATACGATGTTCGTTACGGGTCAGGAAGTTTCTTTGATAACCTTGGAGACAAAACTATCTACGATAACTTTGAACTGGACGTAGAATTGAAATTCTAAACTGCCCCGGGAAGAAAATTGCTATTGAAAAAGAAAAATTAAATTATTATGGAAAAACAAATAAATACCCAGGCCAGTAATATCGCCTGGAAAGGAAAGAAAGTTTTAGGTTCGCACTCAGGAACCATCGATCTAAAAGATGGGAAATTCAAGTTTGAAAACGATGAAATAGTAGGTGGCGAATTTGTAATGGATATGACCACAATTACTGTAACAGATCTTAAAGGAGATGATAAAGCAGGATTGGAAGGTCACTTAAATTCAGATGATTTCTTTGGAGTAGATAATCATCCAACATCAACCCTGGTAATTACCAGCGTAGCCAAAAAAGATGATGGCACTTATGGTGTGGTTGGAGATCTTACAATTAAAGAAAACACCCATCCGGTAACTTTCGATTTAGATTACAACAATAATACTGCTACTACCAAATTAACAATAGATCGTTCTAAATATAACGTGAAATACAATTCCGGTAGCTTTTTTAGCGGACTTGGAGATCAAACGATTTACGATAATTTCGATTTAAATATTGAGTTAAAATTCTAATAATTAGACTGCACAATTCCAGCCGGAAAAGTTAAATTTACTTTTCCGGCTTTTCTTTTTATAAAACCGACTTGTTTATTTAAAAGAGGTTTCTATCTTTGAAGCAATAAAAGCCAACAAATGGCATTTATTATATTTTATGAAAACAATTACAACAAATACCTGGTGGTGGAAAAATTTACGTCAAACGTCGTGAAGTAACATCGCTATAGTATAATCTCATACAAAAGGCTTGTCTCACGACAAGCCTTTTTTTATTTGGTATATAGTCATTTCCGCGAAGGCGGAAATCTCAAAAAACACAGAATTAAGAAATACGATAAATTAAAAAAGACTCCACTTTTTAAGAAAGTGACAGAAATAAATTATGAACAACGATTACCAATATCACGTTTACATAATTACAAATCGTAAGAATGGAACACTATATATTGGGATTACACGAAACTTGAAACAAAGGTTATATCAACATAGAAATCGAAACCTAAAAAGTTTTAGCAGCAGATACCGACTTAGTAAACTAGTATTTTATGAAAAATTCGAATATCCTTCGTTGGCGATTAAAAGAGAGAAACAACTTAAAAAATGGAATCGACTCTGGAAAATAAACCTGATAAACGATTTCAACCCCGATTGGGAAGATTTGACTGGAAGATTTAAATAACTCAAATAGAAACATACTAAAATAGACTCCCACCTTCGCGGGAGTGACAGAAATAAATAATTTATGTATCAACTAAAGACAACCTATAAAAAACTCCTTGCCGATACCATTACGCCGGTGAGTGTTTATTTAAAAGTTCGGGACAAATATCCTAACAGTCTCTTGCTGGAAAGTAGTGACTATCACGCCAACGATAATAGTTTCTCGTATATATGCTGTAATCCTATCGCTTCTATTAAAATTGAAAATGAAGTGATTACCGAAGTTTTTCCTGACGGAAGTAAAAAAACAACAGAGATCACACCTGGAGTGAACGTGCCGCAGCACATCCAGGAATTTTCAAAGCAATTTAAAACTGAAGACTCTGATTTTAAATTCATCAATAACGGACTTTTTGGCTATATCGCTTATGACGGAGTTCGGTATTTTGAAGATTTAGAGATTAAAAAGCGAAATGGTGATCTTAAACTTCCGGATATCTATTACGCGGTTTATCAAAATATCATAGCTATAAATCATTTTAATAATGAAGCTTATATTTTTGATCATAGCTACGATACCGATTCAAAAATCGCTGAAATCGAGCAACTGATAAAAGTAAAAAATTTCGCGACCTATAATTTTGAACGCCAGCAGGAACCAATTTCTAACCTTACAGACGAAGAATTCAGGGAAAATGTACGGCTAGGAAAAAAACACTGCTATCGCGGTGACGTTTTTCAAATTGTGCTTTCGCGCAGATTTTCTCAGAAATTCAAGGGAGATGAATTTAATGTTTATAGGGCTTTACGTAGCGTAAACCCTTCGCCCTACCTTTTCTATTTTGACTACGGAAATTTTAAAATTTTTGGAAGTTCGCCTGAAGCACAATTGGTGGTTCAGGATGGGCAGGCAGAAATCCATCCAATCGCCGGAACTTTTAAACGTACCGGAAACGATGAAGAAGACGCTGAACTAGCCAAAAAACTTGCCGCCGATGAAAAGGAAAATGCCGAACATGTAATGTTGGTTGATCTGGCTCGTAACGACTTAAGCAGACACGGTAATAATGTAAAAGTGGAAAAATATAGAGAAATCCAGTTTTTCTCCCACGTGATTCATTTAGTAAGTAAAGTAACCGGCACTAAAGATCTAAAAACACCAACAATGCAGGTGGTAGCCGATACTTTCCCGGCGGGTACTTTAAGCGGGGCGCCAAAGCATAGTGCGATGAAACTCATAGAAAAATACGAAAATGTAAACCGTGATGCCTACGGTGGGGCAATCGGTTTTATGGATTTCCACGGAAATTTTAACCACGCGATTATTATTAGATCTTTTGTAAGTAAAGATCACCAATTGCATTATCAAGCCGGCGCAGGTGTCGTTTCAGAATCTGTAGAAGAAAACGAATTACAGGAAGTTTATAATAAACTAGGAGCACTAACCAAGGCATTAGATATCGCTGAAGATATTTAAAGAAATTAAAAATAGAATTTTACAACAGGTAGAATGAAAAAAATATTAGTTATAGATAATTACGATTCTTTTGTGTACAACCTTGTACATTATTTAGAAGAATTAAACTGTGAAGTCACGGTTATACGAAACGACCAATTAGAGCTGGAAGATGTAGAGAAATATGCTAAGATCTTACTTTCTCCCGGCCCCGGAATCCCCAGTGAAGCCGGATTATTAAAACCTATCATAGAAAAATATGCTTCTTCAAAAAGCATCCTGGGCGTGTGTCTCGGGCAACAAGCCATAGGTGAAGTTTTCGGCGGGACCTTGGGCAATCTGGAATCTGTTTATCACGGCATCGCCACCACGATGGATCTTTGTGTAGACGACGAACCACTTTTTAAAGATCTCCCAAAAACAATGAAGGTAGGCCGGTACCATTCCTGGGTAGTTTTAAAAGAACTTCCAGATTCTCTGGAAGCTACTTCCTATGATGAAAAAGGACAAATCATGTCGCTTCGCCACCGCGAGTTTGATGTACGTGGAGTGCAGTTTCACCCAGAATCGGTATTGACTCCAGATGGAAAAAAAATGATTCAGAATTGGGTAGAATCGTAGTCATTTCCGCGCAGGCGGAAATCTCAGCGAAGCGATTAGTATTAAAATAGACTCCCACCTTCGTGGGAGTGACCGGAAGAGTAATAAAATAAAGATTCCCGTCTTCACGGGAATGACAAAATTAGATATGAAAGAACTACTAAATAGGCTTATTAATCACGAAACTATCTCCAAAGATGAAGCGAAGCAGGCGCTTTTCAGTATTTCCAATGGAGAATATAACGAAAGCCAGATCGCCGCATTTCTCACCGTTTATATGATGCGTAGCATCACCATTGAAGAATTGGAGGGATTTCGGGATGCGCTTTTAGAACTTTGTGTAGCCATAGATTTAAGTGCTTATAACCCTATAGATCTCTGCGGAACCGGTGGTGATGGCAAGAATACATTTAATATTTCCACTACTTCATCTTTTGTTACGGCAGGAGCGGGAGTAAATGTGGCGAAACACGGAAACTACGGAGTTTCTTCGGTTAGCGGAAGTTCAAATGTTATGGAAAGCCTGGGAATTAAATTTAGTAATGATGCCGGATTTCTGGAAAAATGTATCGCTGAAGCAGGAATTTGCGTGCTACACGCTCCCCTATTCCACCCGGCAATGAAAAACGTCGCGCCAATCAGGAAGTCGCTTGCGGTAAAGACTTTTTTCAATATGCTTGGGCCAATGGTAAATCCTGCTTTTCCGCAAAATCAGCTTGTAGGAGTTTTTAACCTGGAATTAGCAAGAATGTACGGTTACTTATATCAAAACACCGATAAGAATTTCACTATTTTGCATGCTTTAGATGGTTATGATGAAATTTCCCTTACCGGAAATACCAAAACCATTTCCAATAATTCTGAAGGAATGCTGAGCCCGGAAGATTTCGGAGTAGAAACTTTAAATCAGGAAGAAATTGCCGGTGGCGGTTCTATAGAAAGTTCAGCAGAAATCTTTGTGAATATATTAAAAGGAAAAGGTACCCAAGCCCAAAATAACGTGGTTTGCGCTAACGCAGGAATGGCGATTGCCACTGCCAAACAAATTAGTGTCAAAGAAGGTTTTGAAACTGCCCGGGAATCTATAAATTCAGGGAAAGCTTTAAAAGCCCTGGAGAAATTACAGGAATTGAGCAAGTAAACTACTTCGGAGCAAGCTCACGAAGCATTATTATTGAAAAATATAATTTGATTTCGACGCAAGCCTCGCATTAAAAAGAGGCAGTAAGTCTTATCATCGTCAAGCTGAACTTGTTTCAGCTTCTAACGTGTTTTGATTATTAATCAACTTAGATCCTAAAACAAGTTCAGGATGACGTTTTAAAAAACTTTAACAACAAAGATTATTCGAAAAAATGAACATTTTAGACAAAATAATAGCCGATAAACATAAAGAACTGGTCTTAAAAAAACTGGTTGTTCCCGTGTCACAATTGGAGCAATCGGCACTTTTTGAGCGCGAAACAGTTTCCCTGGCAGAAAAATTGAAAACCAGCAAAACCGGAATTATTGCTGAACATAAAAGACGTTCCCCTTCAAAATCGGTTATTAACCAGGATTTAAATGTTGAAGATGTAGCCAAAGGTTACGAGAACGCAGGAATTTCGGGAATGTCGGTACTTACAGATGGAAAGTATTTCGGCGGATCTTTAGACGACTTACTTTATTCCCGTGCGGCGGTTAAAATGCCTTTGTTGCGAAAGGAATTTATTATTGACGAATATCAACTTTTGGAAGCAAGGGCTCACGGCGCCGATGTGATTTTACTTATCGCTGCGGTGCTGGAAAGGAAAGAAATCAAAAGACTTTCAGAATTTGCAAAAAGTATAGGCCTGGAAGTATTATTGGAAGTGCATAACGAAGAAGAATTGCAAAAGTCTATTATGCCTAGTTTAGATATGTTGGGTGTAAATAACCGGAATTTAAAGACTTTTGAAGTATCTACCGATATTAGCAAAGAACTTTCAGAAAAGATTCCCGATAATTTTGTAAAAGTTTCTGAAAGCGGGATTAGTTCGGTGGAAGCTATCAAAGATTTACATCAATTTGGTTACAAAGGATTTTTGATCGGAGAGAATTTTATGAAAACTAATAATCCGGGCAAAGCTGCGGCTGAGTTTGTGAGAGAATTGAGCACGTCACCCTGAATTTATTTCAGAGCCTGCCCCGATTTTTGATCTGGGGTCTAAGCTCTTATCGATTCTAACATGTTAGAAGCTGAAACAAGTTCAGCTTGACGTAGATGACCTCAGAACAAGCTCAAGAGGTATTTATTGAAAATAATAATTCTTATTTTGAGACAAGCCTCGAAATATTAAATCTCAATTATCGAGTAAAATGAAAAACATCAAACTCAAAATCTGTGGGATGAAGCATCCCGAAAATATCAGCGAAGTTGTAAAACTTCAGCCTGATTATATGGGGTTTATTTTTTATGAAAAAACTCCCAGATATTTCGAAGGTAAGATGCCAGAGATTTCTTCAGCAGTAAAAAAAACAGGAGTTTTTGTTGATGAAGAGATCAATATTATCCTTGATAAAATTAAAGAACACGATCTAAATGCTATTCAGTTACACGGTGAAGAAAGTGCGGCTTTTTGCGCTGAATTAAAAACCCTTTTGATTGAAACCGAGGTGGAAGTCATAAAGGTGTTTTCTATTAAAGACGATTTCGATTTTGAACGTTTAAAGGAATATGAACCTGTTGTAGATTATTTTCTTTTTGATACTAAAGGAAAAAACAAAGGCGGTAACGGAATTACCTTTAATTGGGAGGTTTTAAAAGAATATCCTTCAAAGAAACCTTTTTTTCTAAGTGGAGGAATTGGAGCGGAAGAAGTTGAAGCTATCCAGGAACTTAAAGCCTATTTTGAGGAAAATGCTAAAGAAAATTTGCTGTATGCCATAGACGTAAATAGTAAATTTGAAGAGGAAGCCGGTTTTAAAAATATCGAAAAACTAAAAGAATTTAAAAAGCGATTTTAATAATAACAATGTCATTGCGATACCGATAGGGTGAAGCAATTTTTTGTTTAAAATTATAAAGATTGCCACGGGCGATGCCTTAAAATGATAGAGAAAAAAATATTCGTGCATTCGTGGCGAAAAAAATAGATTCTGAAATAAATTCAGAATGACGTAAAATTAGTGCACTTGCGGCACTCAAATAAAACAAATAAAAATGAGCTATCAGGCTAACGAAAAAGGATATTACGGTGATTTTGGCGGAGCTTTTATTCCCGAAATGCTCTATCCCAATGTAGAGGAATTGCGCTCGCAATACCTGGATATTATGAAAGAAGAGTCTTTTCAGAAAGAATTTAAAGATCTGTTGCGTGATTATGTAGGGCGTCCCACACCTCTTTATTATGCTAAACGTTTTAGCGAAAAATACAATACAAAAATATACCTTAAACGGGAAGATCTTTGCCATACAGGTGCTCACAAGGTAAATAACACCGTTGGTCAAATTCTAATGGCAAAACGCCTTGGCAAAGACCGTATAATCGCTGAAACCGGTGCCGGTCAGCACGGTGTAGCTACGGCTACTGTTTGCGCGCTTATGGGCATTGAATGTATTGTCTATATGGGCGAAATTGATATTGAACGACAAGCCCCAAACGTGGCTAGAATGAAAATGCTTGGAGCCAAAGTAGTTCCGGCAAAATCGGGGAGCCGAACTTTAAAAGATGCTACGAACGAAGCGATTCGTGATTGGATCAACAACCCGCTGGATACTCATTACATCATTGGTTCAGTGGTTGGGCCTCATCCCTACCCCGATATGGTGGCGAGATTTCAGGCGGTGATTTCTGAGGAAATTAAAGTGCAGTTGAAGGAAAAAGAAAATCGAGAAAATCCCGATTATGTAGTCGCCTGTGTAGGTGGTGGAAGTAATGCAGCCGGAATTTACTATCATTATTTAGACAATCCGGAAGTTGGGATTATTGCGGTGGAAGCTGCCGGAAAAGGTATACAAAGCGGTGAAAGTGCCGCGACCTCAGCTTTGGGAAAAGAAGGCATTATCCACGGTAGTAAAACGCTGCTGATGCAGACCGATGACGGACAAATTACTGAACCGTATTCAATCTCTGCCGGACTTGATTATCCGGGTGTGGGACCAATGCACGCCAATTTATTTAGAAGTGGCCGTGGAGAGTTTATTTCAATAACCGATAAGGCCGCGATGACTGCAGGCCAGGAACTGGCAAAACTGGAAGGGATTATTCCTGCCATTGAAACCTCTCACGCCCTGGCGATTTTTGAAGACCGAAAGTTTAAAAAGGATGATATTGTAGTGATCAATCTTTCCGGACGTGGAGATAAAGATTTGAGTACGTATATTGATTATTTCGATTTGTAAAAAGATTAGACCTCACAGGTTTTGGAAACCTGTGAGGTCTCTACTAAACTATTAAAAAGATTGCCACGGGCGCTGCCCTCGCAATGACGAAGAAAATATTAGTGCATTCGGGGCAAAAAAATAAGACAACAACTTAGATTCTGAAATGAATTCAGAATGACGTATACAGTAATATAGATTGCTACGAGTGCTAAAAATTTAGGAATAAAAAATATTAGTGTATTCGTGGCGAAAAAATTGAAAACAAATTAGATTCTGAAATATCCCGAAGTTTCGGGACAGAATGACGATTTATAAGAATATTGAAAATGAACAGAATAAATAAAAAACTTCAGGAAGAGCAAAAACTACTGTCTATCTATTTTACGGCGGGTTATCCTGAAACCGAAGATACGGTTTCGATTCTTCAGGAACTGGAAAAAAATGGTGTGGATTTTATAGAAATTGGTTTACCGTTTAGCGATCCGCTTGCTGATGGGCCTACCATTCAGGAAAGTTCTACCAAAGCCCTGAAAAGTGGAATGACCACCAATAAACTCTTTGAGCAACTTAAAGGAATTAGGGATTCAGTTAAAATTCCGCTGATTATTATGGGATATTTTAATCCAATTCTTCAGTATGGTGTAGAGAAATTCTGTGAAAAATGTGCTGAAACCGGCATTGACGGACTTATAATTCCAGATCTGCCGGTAGATGTTTATAATGAAGAATACAAGTCGATTTTCGAGAAAAACGGGCTTCAGAATATTTTCCTGATAACGCCGCAAACTTCTGAAGAGCGTATTCACTTTATAGATTCAGTTTCTAACGGGTTTATCTATATGGTAAGTACCGCGAGTGTTACGGGTTCTACGTCCGGATTTAGTGAAGAAACCAGGGATTACTTCAAAAGAATTTCAGCAATGAAACTTCAAAACCCGCAAATTGTAGGCTTTGGAATTAGCGACGAAGAAACTTTTAACCAGGCTACGGAATATGCAAAAGGCGCCATTATTGGTTCGGCGTTTATCAAGCACCTAAATGCTAATGGGAAAAATAATATAGCCGATTTTGTAAAAAGCATCAGGCCGGTTTAACCAAATTCTAACATGCTCTTAGGAGGTTTTTAGACTCTAATTTCTTATCTTAGAATTGAATCAAAAAAAAACAAGAATTATGGGAGGCCCAATTGAAGAAAATAAAAAAGAAAGAACTAAAGATCAGGAAAATCCAACCAATCCAACCGGAGACACAAAGAAGCGGACAAATGAGGTGGATTATGACGAAAAGACCATAAAAGACCAACAAAACAAAAAGTAATTATGGGTCGTGGTGATAAAAAAACAAAAAGAGGAAAAATTGCGATCGGTACGCATGGGAAATTAAGACCTAAACGTAAAAAGTTTAAGGTAAAACCAACCACCATGGCCGAACAGGAAAAGAAAGAATTACAGTAGTTATAAGTTGACTACGTCTGAAAACCCTGAATTTGAAAGTTTTTACTTTTAGATTCAGGGTTTTTGTCTTTATTGACCTTTTTTTATATCATATTTATTTATTCGTCACCCCGAATTTATTTCGGGGTCTAAGTTGAAATCAAGTTTATAATTTCAATCATGTTAGATCCTGAAACGAGTTCAGGATGACGTAGCATTCGTCACCCCGAATTTATTTCAGAGACTGCCCCGATTTTGCATCGGGGGTCTAAGTTGAAATCAAGTTTACATTTTTAAACATGTTAGATGCTGAAACGATCCCGAAGCTTCGGGACAGCGTGACGTGGGGTTCGCTCGCGATGATGGTAATGAGACTGCCGCCACAAATACACGAATATTTTAGTTTCGTCATTGAGAGGAGGCGCTAGCCGACGTAGCAATCTGTTCTTGATTAGGATTCGCTGAATTACTGTTTTTCAGTACCAGGTTACGTTATTAATGCTATCGCGTCAGTTCGAGTGACGGTATTTGGGCTGAAAGCGAAAATAACGGCGTATCGAGAACCGTTGGAAGTTCTAACTAACATTACACTTCTAGATACTTCCGACTCAATTCGGAAACTCGAAGTGACGGAGGAAACATAAGCACAGATCGCCACTCGAGATGACAAACAACTACTTCAAAACCACTCTCTATACTGCATCACTCTAAAATCTATGGTATTGAAATCCTTATTTTTTTGCTTTAATTGTTTATAAAGCTCCATACTGCCAATAGCACGATTGGCTGAGCCCGAAGGTGCAGTTAGAGAGACCGTTTTTATAAGTCGGCCGTTGAGTACAAACTGGTGGATCCTGGGCACCTCGTTAGAAATCACTTTTAACCTAATATCACTTTCAGCTTCTTTTAGATGTCTTCTGAAAAAATACTCAGGGCCGTTTTTGGAATTTCCGCCGGTAAAAAGCAGAGTGTCGATTTTTATGTTTTCTTTTAAAATTCCAATCATATTCCTAAGCTCCACCTCTTGCATTCCAAGATCTGAAGCGTCTATTTTTTCCCTTCGGCTGCTTTCTACTATATCACAGATACCAATTCCTCTTTTTTCAAGAAAATCTTTACGCTGATTTATAGCTGCTTCCGTAGTTTCAAATTTAAGATCGAGATCAAAAATATTATCTAGAACGATCCATAAAAGTCCGTCGCGACTCCCGTAACAAAAATTAACGTCTCCTTCCTTAAATTCCCCTTTCGTAAATCTTGGGGGTGGTAAAGTGCCTACTATTAGTTTTGTAGCGTTTTCCGGAATAAAAGGTTTAAAAGGATGTGTGTGGTGAAACATTGTGCTCCGCGTTTATTGTTTTGGGTTTGGTGTTTATTGTTTGCTTTAAATTTTAAACCGGCCTACCGAAAATTTATCGTAAAATTTGAAGTGATGGCACCGTAAAATTTTAGGCTGTTTGAGCTAAAGATATTTCTTTATTCAGGTGAATTCTTATAGCGAGTTCCTAAAATTTAGGTGCCGAACGATAAATTTAGATAAAGTTTCGTAAGCCTAGATTTTACTTGTATCCGACGAGTAAAACGAGAGGAATACATAGCTTTTCATCAATGGAAAAAAGAACAAGCATAAATTATTTATTACAGAATTGGCACTTTGTTTATTTTTTGAGATTTATTTAAGTTTAATAACCAAATCATCGGCAAAGACCATGGTGCCTTCTTTATGGATTATTTCATCAATTTCGCCTTCCTTATTAGCGGTGATGGTTGTTTCCATTTTCATGGCTTCAATCACAAATAAAGGTTCATTCTTTTTTACTTTCTGTCCTTTTTCGACTAAAATGGAGGAAATAGAACCCTGAATTGGCGCACCTACTTCTTTATCGTTCGATTTATCGATCTTTTGATGAACCACTTTTTCAACCTTAACCGACTTATCCTGAATTTTCACCGTTCTGGTCTGGCCGTTTACTTTAAAAAATGCATCTACAAGTCCGTCTTCATCTGCAGTTCCTACCGATAGGAATTCGATAAGGAGAGTTTTTCCTTTATCCATTTCTACGGTAATCTCTTCTCCGGGTTGCATCCCATAGAAGAAATTAGGAGTAGGAATATTCATCACTTCCCCGAATTTTCTATAATGATTAAAATATTCGGTAAATACTTTTGGATATAATTTATACGAAAGAAAATCGGTCATTTCCAGTTTTCGGCCCATTCCTTCCTTGAAAATATCGCAGAATTCCTTAAACTCCTTTTCAAAATCTATAGGTTCCAAATGCGCATTAGGCCTATCGGTATAAGGTTTTTGATCTTTTAAGATGATCTTTTGCACCTCAGCAGGAAAACCGCCGTGAGGTTGCCCTAAATCGCCTTTAAAGAAATTCACCACCGATTGAGGGAAGGAAAGGTTTTCGCCCTTTTCCATCACATCTTCTATACTCAAATTATTACTCACCAGGTATTGCGCCATATCGCCCACTACCTTACTACTTGGAGTAACTTTAATAATATCACCAAAAAGTTTATTCACTTTAGAATACATCGCGGTAATCTCGTGAAATCTGGAAGCCAGGCCTAAAGATTCGGCTTGTGGTTTCAAGTTAGAATATTGTCCCCCTGGAATTTCGTGTTTGTAAACATCGGCAGTACCGGCTTTAAGTCCACTTTCAAATGGGAAATAATACTTTCTTACCGCTTCCCAATAATGCGAATATTCATTGAGCTTCTCCATATTGAAATCGACTTTACGCTCACCAGATTTCGTCATTTCCACGAGGGAATTAAAATTAGGCTGCGAGGTAAGCCCCGAAAGTCCACCGAGCGCAACGTCTACCACATCCACCCCGGCCTCTATGGCTTTTAAATAAGTAGCCGCCTGTATAGACGAAGTATCGTGAGTATGCAAATGCACCGGAATATTAATCTCTGATTTTAATGCGGAAACCAACTCCCCGGCAGCATACGGTTTAAGCAGCCCGGCCATATCTTTTATCGCTAAAATATGCGCCCCGGCATTTTCAATGTCTTTTGCCAGCTGAAGATAATACTCCAAATTATATTTGCTGTTTTTGTCAAGTATATCGCCGGTATAACAAATGGAAGCTTCAGCAAGGCCTGAAGTATTTTTACGTACATACTCTATACATGGCGCAATTGATTTCATCCAGTTTAAAGAATCAAAAATCCTGAAAATATCCACCCCGTTTTCCCAGGCTTCAGCTACAAATTTTTCGATCAAATTATCTGGATAAGCGGTATAGCCAACACCGTTTGAACCTCGCATGAGCATTTGCAGCAAGATATTTGGCATCGCTTTTCTAAGCAATTGCAAGCGCTCCCACGGGTTTTCTTTTAAAAATCTAAGGCATACATCAAAAGTAGCGCCTCCCCAAACTTCCATACTAAAAGTTTCAGGATGATTTTTAGCAAAACCTTCAGCTACTTTCAGCATATCTGTACTTCGCATCCTGGTGGCGAGCAAACTTTGGTGCGCATCTCTAAAAGTAGTATCGGTAAAATGAATTTTCTTTTCATTTTTTAACCATTCGGCAAACTTTTCGGGGCCTAACTCGGTAAGCAGATCTTTGGTTCCTTTTGGGTAAGCGGCATTGCGATCAAAAGCAGGAACATCGGCTTTTATAAGTTTCGGTTTTTCTATTATTTCTTTTACATCGGGATTTCCATTCACCACAACATCACCCAGAAATTCGACCATCCTGGTGGCACGGTTTCGGGTTTCTTTCAGTTTAAATAGATCGGGATTATTGGCGATAAAATTTACCGTTACGCTTCCTTCTCTAAATTTTTCATGCTGAAGAATATTATCTAAAAACGGAATATTGGTTTTTACGCCCCTAATTCGGAATTCAGCTAAAGCCCGTCGCATTTTACGGCAGGCGCCGTCTAAAGTTCTTCCGCTAGCAGAAACTTTTACCAACATAGAATCAAAAAATGGTGAAATAGTAACGCCCTGGTACAAACTACCTGCATCAAGCCTAATTCCGAATCCAGAGGCACTTCTATACGTGGTAATCGTACCATAATCGGGTTGAAAATCGTTGGCGGGATCTTCGGTAGTAATTCTACATTGCAGCGCAAACCCGTTGGTGCTAAGCGATTCCTGATCTTTAATTTTTATCTGCTCGTCACTTAGTTTATATCCGCCGGCAATAAACAACTGCGCTTTAACCAGGTCTATTCCGGTAACGACTTCGGTAACGGTATGTTCTACCTGAATTCGTGGATTTACCTCGATAAAGTATATACTACCATCGTGATCTACCAGGAATTCTACTGTCCCAATATTATTATAATTCACCGCTTTACAAATATTCACGGCATACTCATAAAGTTTCTCCTTGGTGATTTGATCAAGGTTATACGAAGGCGCGAATTCGATTACCTTCTGGTAACGACGTTGTACCGAGCAATCGCGCTCAAAAAGGTGCACCATATTCCCGTGGTTATCTCCCACGATCTGGATCTCAATATGCTTCGGATTTTCAATAAATTTTTCAATAAAAACGGTATCATCTCCAAAAGCATTCAGCGCTTCGCGTTTAGATTCTGAAAAAGCTTTTCTTAATTCAGCTTCTTCTCTAAGCACTCGCATTCCACGGCCTCCACCCCCGCTGGCGGCTTTCAGCATAATGGGATAGCCTATTCGGTTGGCTTCTTCTATGGCAATATCCAGACTTTCCAGATCTTTTTCGTTACTCTGAATCACCGGAACATTGTTCTTCACCGCTACTGTTTTTGCGGTTACTTTATCGCCCAGGCTTTTTAATACTGAAACTTCGGGCCCAATAAAAATAATATCATTGTCTTTACAGGCTTGTGCAAAATCGGCGTTTTCAGAAAGAAATCCGTAACCGGGATGAATAGCATCAGCCCCTACTTCTTTGGCGGTGTTGATTATCGCATCTATATCCAGGTAAGGTTTTAAGGGTTCCTTGTCGGGGCCTATTTGGTAAGATTCATCGGCCTTGTAGCGGTGCAGCGAGTAGCGATCTTCAAAGGTAAAAATACCTACAGTTCTAATTCCTATTTCGGTGCAGGCTCTAAAAATTCGAATCGCGATTTCCCCACGATTGGCCACCAATACTTTTTGAATCTTCATTTTTTTAATTGAGTTAGTTAGCAATAGTTAGTTGTTGCCGTAAACTATTAAAACATTCAGAAGAAAAGGTGGTTTATTATGCTAAAATTTATATAAAAGTTTTTCGGTTCTGAGTTATCGGTTATCAGTTGTGAGTTGTCGGTTGTGGGTTTTAAAAAATATCCTGATTTCCGCCTCTTTATTCTTTTCTCTCTTCTCTTACTTCTTCACTCTTCACTAAAAAACTAATCATTAAAATGAAACGCCACGAATACACGAATATTTAGTTTCATCATTGCGGGGAGGTGAAAGCCGACGTGGCAATCTGTTCTGTGTGGATTCGGTTGTGAGTTGTCAGTTGTGAGTTGTCGGTTTCCCGTGTTTGTTGTTTGGGGTTTATTGTTTCGCGTTGGGAATCATTGCGAGGACCGCGGTAGTGGGACGTGGCAATCTGTTCCGGAATAGTTGTGGGTTGTCGGTTTGTTGTTTGGGATTTATTGTTTCAGATTGCGGGTTTAAAAATTCCCTGATTTCTGCTTCTTATTTCTTTTCTCTCTTCTCTTACTTCTTCACTCTTCACTAAAAAACTAATCATTAAAATGAAACGCCACGAATACACGAATATTTAGTTTCATCATTGCGAGGAGGCGAAAGCCGAGGTGGCAATCTGTTCTAGACCAGTTGTGGGTTGTGAGTTGTCGGTTTGTTGTGTGGGGTTCATTGTTTCGGATCGCGGGTTTAAAGATTCCCTGACTACTGCCTCTTTATTCTTTTCTCTCTTCTCTTACCTCTTCACTATTAACTCTTCACTCTTCACTCTTCACTTTTAACTTTTAACTTTTAACTACAAAGCACTTCTCGATACTTCCGACTCACGTCGAAAACTCGAAGTGACAGAGGAATTCAAACAAAAGATCGCC
>NZ_FVZF01000010.1 GCF_900168265.1 Salegentibacter salarius
CTCAATTTTACGAGAGGAATACATATTGCGAAGGTACGCATAGATGGTCACCTTGAGCAACATCCGGGGATGGTAACTGGAGGTACCTCCTCCTTTATAACTTCGCTCCAGGTCAGCGATGTCGATTTGATCAATAATCGTATTGACGATCCTAACGGGATGATGGGCAGGGACCAGATCATCATAACTGGGAGGTAAAAGACTTAACTGCGACTGGTCATAGGTCTTAAATACTGCTTTGGCTTTCATTACATGAAAATACTAAAAACCAGAAAATAATACAACAAAAAAGGCTGCCTTTTCAGACAGCCTCTTTTTATTACTCCCAAAATAGAAAAAGAGCAAATAAACTGACATATTTAACTATTTTTCAGTAACTTAGAATACCTATTTATTTTAGCCTCATCTATCATAGCTGCATTACTAACACTTAATTAAAACAGCTTATGAAATCAATTTTCTACTGGATGATGCTAATCCCTTTTTTAGTATTCTCCCAAGATCAACAAAGTAACAGTGAGGAATACCTCATTGTAGGAAGCGCTATTTATTCAGCTAAAAGCGATAAAACGAAAGAGTTTTCCGAAGGAATGAAAAACCACAACGAGCAATTTCATGCCGAAGGTGCTATGGGTGTGCGAATTTTCAATATTATGAATGGCCAAAACGCCTACGACTATATGGCGGTTATGGGACCGATGCCCTGGAGCGCGCTAGACACACCAAGTACAAATCAGGAAGCCCACGACGAAGACTGGGAGAATAACGTAGTTCCTTATTTAGCCAGCGAAGAAGAAGTAACTTTCTGGAGATTTCACAATAATTTCTCTCACTTCCCAACAGATTTTGAAATGAGTAAACTAAGAGTTACCGTTTGGGATATTGCGAGGGGGAAATATGATGAGATGATTTCTAAATTAGAAAAAGTAACAAAAGTTCTCAAGGAAAAATCATCTGAAACGCCTTTTGGGATTTATACCAATGAATTCTCCTCTACTCAATCAGGTCAGGATTTATCTGTAGTCTATTTCTTTGATGACTTTGCCTGGCTGGGGAAAGATCAAAAACTTAAAGAGAAATTTGACGAAGTTCACGGCTCAGGTTCCTTTGATACTTTCGCCCAGGAATGGATGGATATTACTAACGGTGCCACACAAGAATTATGGATATACAACCAAAGCCTTAGCGGCATAGGACCACAAGTGACTACCTCAACAGAAGATTAAAACATTTTATATAAATTATTTACAAAGCCTGCCTTGATAAATTTAGGGCAGGCTTTATTATAAAATTCGACTTAAAGATTTTCAACACTCACCTAATACCACAACCGTAGGTTTTTTCCCAATCTTAAGTTTGAAAAGTAGATTTTAATTCCTGAAAAATTAAGAATTTCTTATCTTGTAAAAAATTAACAACCTATCATGTTTGAGTTTGACCAGGAAACCTGGATTTACTTCGCGCTCATAGCGGTTTTTCTCATTTATTTTATCTGGAATTCCCGCAGGGCCAAAAAGAACCGCAAGGCACGCAAAAACCGAAACTTCAGAAAGCGCTATATGGCTCGCCGAAATGATGAAAAATCAGAAACCAAAACCTGATTTCCATATTGGTTTAATTCATCGTTTACTACCTTTGGAAGATAAATTCCACCAGGTGAATTACGCAAAAACAAAACATTTTATATGAAGATTTATACAAAAACCGGCGATAAAGGAACCACAGCACTATTTGGAGGTACGAGAGTTCCAAAACATCATATTCGCATAGAAAGTTACGGCACGGTAGACGAACTAAACTCTCACATTGGGCTTATTCGTGACCAGGATACCGGAGAACATACCAAGCAAATATTAAGCAGAATTCAGGATAGGCTTTTCACTATTGGCTCAACCCTGGCTACAGATCCCGAAAAGCAAAAATTGAAGAGCGGTAAAGACAGATTAACCATTCCGAAGATTTCAGCTGAGGATATTGAATTGCTGGAAAAAGAGATGGATAAAATGAATGAAGAACTTCCAGAAATGACTCATTTTGTTCTTCCCGGCGGACACCAAAGCGTGTCATTCTGTCACATAGCTCGTTGCGTATGCCGCCGAGCAGAGCGGCTTGCCACTGCTTTATACGAAATTGAAGCTTTTGATGAAGCCGTATTACAATACCTTAATAGACTTTCTGACTACCTGTTTGTGCTGGCACGGATGTTGTCTAAAAGATTACAGGCCGAAGAGGTAAAATGGATTCCAGAAAAATCATAAAACCCAAGGTGCGAGCAAAAATTATTTATAAAACTACATCAGAACAGCTCAGAAGAAATTTATGGGAAATAACATTATATTTTCGTGTCAGATCTCAGAGCGTTTAAATATCGATTATCGAGTAAAATTTATAATTTTAGCGTAAGTTCTTAACAGTATTGATTAAATAATAGATTTTTTTCTTGGCTATTACCACAAAAAATTTATTTTTGCAAAAATAATAAACCTGATCAACCCATGTATTGGACTTTAGAATTAGCATCCTATTTAAGTGATGCACCCTGGCCAGCAACTAAAGACGAGTTAATTGACTATGCGATTAGAACCGGTGCTCCGCTAGAAGTAGTTGAGAACCTGCAGGCAATTGAAGATGAAGGAGACTCGTATGATTCTATTGAGGAAATTTGGCCCGATTATCCAACTGACGATGATTATCTTTGGAATGAGGATGAATATTAAATAACAACACGCAAAAAATAGAAAAAAGTCTCCAAAGTGAGGCTTTTTTTTTGCGTACATTTGAACCCCGTATTAAACAAAAACTATTATGAGTTTTTTAAATTCTGTATTAAAAGTATTTGTTGGCGATAAATCAAAAAAAGACGTCAAAGAAATACAACCCATAGTCGATAAGATAAAGGCGCTGGAAGGTGAGTTTGAAGCCCTTTCTATAGACGAACTTAGAGCAAAAACCACAAGTTTTAAAGCAAAGATCGCTGAAGCTTTAAAAGATATAAATAAACAAATTAAAGACCTGGAAGCTGAGGCCGATGCCAGTGATGACATTACCAGAAATGAGGATATTTATGCAGAGATTGACGCCTTAAAAGCAAAGTCTTATGAAATATCTGAAGGTGTTTTAAATGATATTCTTCCCGAAGCTTTTGCCACTGTAAAAGAAACAGCGAAACGCTTCTTCCATAACGAGCAATTAAAAGTTACTGCAACAGAATTTGACCGCGAGATTTCTGCAGAAAAAGATTACGTAAATCTTGAGGGAGATCATGCTATTTGGAATAACTCCTGGGATGCTGCCGGTAAGCCGGTAACCTGGGATATGATCCATTACGATGTTCAGCTAATTGGTGGTGTAGCAATGCACCAGGGTAAAATTGCAGAGATGCAAACCGGTGAAGGTAAAACCCTTGTAGCTACCTTACCAATGTACCTTAACGCCTTAACCGGAAACGGGGTGCACCTTGTAACGGTAAACGATTATCTGGCGAAAAGGGATAGCGCCTGGATGGCCCCTATTTTTCAATTTCACGGCTTAAGTGTAGATTGTATAGATTACCACAGGCCAAATTCCGCATCAAGAAGAAAAGCTTATAATGCCGATATCACCTACGGAACCAATAATGAGTTCGGTTTCGATTATTTGCGTGATAATATGTCTCACGCGCCAGACGATTTGGTGCAGCGTCCACATAATTTTGCTATCGTAGATGAGGTAGATTCGGTGTTAGTTGATGATGCCCGTACTCCACTTATTATTTCAGGACCTATTCCCAAAGGAGATGTTCACGAATTTAATGAGTTAAAACCGGCAATTTCTAATATTGTAGAATTACAGCGTAAACATCTTACCAAGGTTTTTGCTGAAGCTAAAAAGCTTATCAAAGAAGGAAACACCAAAGACGGTGCTTTTCTATTGTTAAGAGTTTACCGAGGGCTTCCTAAAAATAAGGCCCTAATTAAATTCCTTAGTGAAGAAGGTATAAAGCAACTACTGCAAAAGACCGAAAATCACTATATGCAGGATAATAACCGCGAAATGCCTAAAGTAGACGCGGATCTATATTTTACAATTGAAGAGAAAAACAATCAAATAGACCTTACCGATAAAGGTATTGATTACCTTTCTGCCGATGGAGATGCCGATTTCTTTGTATTGCCAGAAATGGGAATGGAGATCGCCAAAATCGAAAAAGAAGGACTTTCTAAAGAAGAAGAGGCTCAGAAAAAAGAAGAGCTTTTTAGAGATTACAGCGTAAAAAGTGAGCGTATTCACACCCTACGCCAATTGCTTAAAGCCTACACCTTATTTGAGAAAGATGACGAATATGTGGTGATAGATAACAAGGTGAAAATCGTAGACGAGCAAACCGGTCGTATTATGGACGGGCGTCGTTATAGCGATGGCTTGCACCAGGCAATTGAAGCTAAGGAAAATGTAAAGATTGAGGATGCTACCCAAACGTTTGCTACCGTAACCCTTCAGAATTACTTTAGAATGTACAGCAAGTTATCGGGTATGACCGGTACGGCTGTAACTGAAGCTGGAGAATTCTGGGAGATCTATGAATTGGATGTAGTAGAAATTCCTACCAACCGCCCAATTGCAAGAAACGATAAAGACGATTTGGTTTATAAAACCAAACGAGAAAAATATAATGCGGTTATAGATCACGTTACAGATCTTTCTAATGCCGGAAGACCGGTACTTATTGGTACAACTTCGGTAGAAATTTCAGAATTACTTTCAAGGATGCTGAAATTAAGAAATGTTCCGCATAACGTGCTTAACGCGAAATTACACAAAAGAGAGGCCGATATTGTTGCTGAAGCCGGTAAATCTGGTATTGTAACTATCGCCACAAACATGGCAGGTCGTGGTACCGATATTAAACTGAGTAAAGAAGTAAAAGAAGCCGGTGGTTTGGCCATTGTAGGTACAGAGCGTCACGATTCACGTCGTGTAGACCGCCAGTTAAGAGGTCGTGCAGGCCGTCAGGGAGATCCGGGAAGTTCTCAGTTCTATGTTTCCCTGGAAGATAACCTAATGCGTCTATTCGGCTCTGAAAGGATCGCCAAATTAATGGATAAAATGGGGCTGGAAGAAGGTGAAGTAATTCAGCATTCTATGATCTCAAAATCTATTGAACGTGCACAGAAAAAAGTTGAGGAAAATAACTTCGGAATAAGAAAGCGTTTGCTGGAATATGATGATGTGATGAATGCGCAACGTGAGGTGATTTACAAACGTAGATACCACGCATTATTTGGCGACAGGCTCAAAGTTGATATCGCTAACATGATCTTTGATACTTCTGAAGCGATTACCGAGAACAATAAAGTTGCCCAGGATTATAAGAATTTTGAATTTGAACTAATCAGGTATTTCTCTATGAGTGCCCCGGTTTCAGAAGAAGAGTTCGAGAAAATGGGCGTACAAAAAATCGCCGGAATTGTTTATAAAGAAGCCTATAAGCATTACCAGCAGAAAATGGAACACAGCGCATCCAGAGCGTTCCCGGTAATTAAGAATGTTTACGAAGATGAAAGTAACAATTTTGAAAGAATTTCGGTTCCATTTTCAGATGGTCAAAAAACACTTCAGGTAGTTACTAATCTTGAAAAAGCTTACGAAACCGAAGGCGTTCAGCTAGTTAAAGATTTCGAGAAAAATATAAGTCTTGCAATTATAGATGATTCGTGGAAAACTCACCTTCGTAAAATGGATGAGTTAAAACAAAGCGTTCAGTTGGCTGTTCACGAGCAAAAAGATCCTTTATTGATCTATAAATTTGAAGCTTTTGAATTGTTTAAAGCTATGCTGGACCAGGTAAACCGCGATGTGATTTCGTTCCTTTTCAAAGGAGAAATTCCAGAAGGAAATGTTTCTAACATTCACGAAGCAAGACAACGTAAAAAAGAGAAGGTAGAAACCCAGAAGGAAGAAATTCCTAATATAGATGAAAGAGCCGCTCAAAGTCGTGCTGCAGGGAACACCCAACAGCAACGTAGACCACAGGTGACTGAGACGATTACCAGAGACCAACCTAAAATTGGGCGTAATGATAAAGTGACTATCAAAAATGTGATGAGTGGAGAAAATAAAACTTTAAAATATAAACAAGCGATTCCGCTTATTGAAAAAGGAGATTGGGTTGTGGTAAACCAATAATCTAATTTTCAATTCCTTTTAAAAGGGCTGTCTAAAATTCCGAAATATGGAAGCTTTTAGACAGCCCTTTCTTTTTTCGCCTATTTTTTTGAGTAAATTAGCTTTTCAACTAACCAATCAAAAAAATGAAAAAATACGAGATAGAAATAAAATGGGGAGTGATCTTTTTTGCGGCTTCTTTACTTTGGATGTATTTTGAAAAACTAATGGGCTGGCACGATGTGCTAATAGCCAAACATCCTATCTACTCAAACTTTTTCGGCTTAATTGCAATCGCGATTTACTTATTTGCCATTCACGATAAAAGAAAGAATTTTTTCCGCGGAAAAATGAGCTGGAAACAGGGTTTTGTTTCCGGAGTTATTTTAAGTATCGTCATTGCGCTCCTCTCGCCTATTGGCACATTAATTACTCATTACCTAATTACCCCAGAATTTTTTGACAATGCCATAGAAAGCAGTGTAGCGAGAAATGCTATGAGCCGCGAGGATGCCGAGGCTTACTTTAACCTTAACTCTTACATAGTGCAATCTATAGCAGGATCTTTAATGATGGGCGTCGTAACGGCAGCAATTGCGGCCCTTATTTTAAAAAAGAAATAATCAGGAATTTCTAAGCTTTAGTAGATAATTGGGATCTGGACAATTTTGTAAATAAAAGTCCAGGTCTCTCCTTGAAGTTACGCCAGGAAAATCACCTATTTTTTCGTCCAGCTCCTCTATAATCTGAAAATGTAAATGCGGAGCATAATCCCCGTTTTCTTCGGCCGTTCCCAGCTGACCTATTTTCTCTCCTTTTTTAATGGAAATGCCAGGCTTTAAATTTTTTAAAGAAGCCCGACTTAAATGGCCATAGAGAGAATAAAATTTCTTCTCTTCAAATTTATGTTCAAGAATAATTGTTGGCCCGTAATCGCCAAAATTGGTATTATCATTAAAACTGTGGATTCTACCATCCAGAACCGCTAAAACATCGGTGTAGGCATCAGCCCAAAAATCCAGGCCTAAATGAATATTTCTGTTAGCATCTTCATCTTCTGAAGCTGTAAAAAGTTCACTTCTCTTATATAATTTTCGAACTTCAGAATAACCGCCAAAAGCAACTTTTTTTCCGAAGGCATTTAAATATTCAGCTATATAATTAGAAAAAGCCCGGGAAGAAGAAACATCTACTTTCCCGAGCTCTACATTATCTTCAGATAAATCTATTATGATATAATCTTCTTCCCTTAAATTCACGTCTAAAACCTGGGTAAACCCGGAAGTTAGCTGCGAAAGAAATTCAGAAAAATTGGTGGTTTCCATATTCGATCTTATAAACACTTTGTTGCTTATAAGATCGCAAAATACAGTATGAAATCTAATTTAACAAGACTTCGCTAAAATTAGCTTTAATACTAATATTCCCGCCTGCATCTTTTGATTTATGATACCCGCTAAGTTTTTTATTATCGTAAGATTCACTGCTTGTTAACTTTAAAGCATTGGGATGCTTAATATCACTCTGCGTGCCACTATATATAAAGTTAAACGCCGAAGAAGGCAAACCTAATTCCAGATCGCTATTCTCTAAATTGATATCCAGAACCTTAAAATTAGGACCCACGCTTGCAATATTCAGTTCACCAAAATTCCCCGATAAGATTCCGGTATCTTCCAGCTCGTTGATATTCACATTACTTGAGTTTGAAGTAAGTTTAATGCTTTTAACTTTATTAATTTTAAAGTTCTTTACATACTTAGCATCCATAATTCCGTAAGACCAGTAGTTGATATTCACTGGCGTGTAGGCTGCTTCCACATTGGTATTTTTCCCATTTATCCTATCGGCATTAAGTTTACTGTGAGAAAGATCGGCTCGTAAATTATTAGTGGTTCCAGAAAGTTTAATCTCTCCGTGACGAACATCAAGCTTAAGTTTCCCGTTTTTTGGCATTTTCACCTTAATGGTCTTTTTAGCCTTAGAATTACTTAAACCTATCACTTTACTTTTTCCATTTTCACCTTCTCCAAAACGAGCTTCCATTTGTGCGCCAAACGATTCGCCCCAGGCTTCCATATCCTTCCCAAAGCTCTCTGCCCATTTTTCCATAGACTTTTCCAGCTCCTCCTCGTTTATTTCCATTTTCATTTCAAAATTCTTCTCCCACTTCTCTGCATTTTTCTCAAACTGACTCGCCCATTTTTCCATAGATCTTTCAAAATCATCTCCAAAATTGGCTTCTACCTCCTTTTCAAACTTCGCAAGATATTCATCGCCGTCTTTTTGATAGGCTTCATAGTCAAATTTTATCTTTCCCATTTTCTCACTAAATTCTGGTGGAAGCGGTGCTCCCATACCTTCGCCCATGCTTTCTCCCATACTTTGTAATAAAGGTGTTACCAGGTTATTCATTAGCGGTTCCAGCATCTGCGGAAGGCTGGCCAACGGCTTTTCCAGTCCACTTAGATCTATATCTCCATTCCACTGCATCCCGCCACCGGAAGAAATATTAACTGTAGAAGTACTTCCTGAAGTATTCAGTTTCCATGCAGCCAGAAGATCTTCCGTTTGTTCTTTTGCAACCTCCCCGGTTTCTAAAGTGGCTTCTATTTGAACTTCATTTTTATCCCAGTAATCTACCACGATATTAGTGTGACTGGCATCTATTTTAACTTCTACATTATCTGAAGTTTTATAAGTTTTATTCAACTTATTTGTTTGAGCACCAAGCATTACCGGAAGGCAAAGTGCTAGTGCGAACATTAAATTATACCTCGTAGTTTTCATATTCTTTGTCTTGTGATGGTTTGACTTCTTTTAATTTATTCTTCAGCTTATACAGCAAATCCAATCTTAATTGAAGGTTTGCGATCATTGCCTCTAAAGTTTCTTCGTTTGGTCCCGTTTCTTTTATCTCTGTGTTTAAGCGTTGATATTCTTTATCTAGCTCGGCCATTTGCTTCATAAAAGAGTCTATAAGCGCTTTATTCTCTGGGGTAATATTGATCTTGGAAAGTTCAATATTGAGACTTGCCATATAATAATCTTCAATTTTCTTGAATTCTGGAGAAACTTCACTTAGTTGAAAGTTATTTTCAGAAGGTTCTAAATTATCTTCTTTTTCTACCGAAGATTTTTCAGTTGGAGTATCGACCACTGAAGGTCCATTAAAATTATCTCCGCCTGAATTCAGAAAAAAGAATCCTACTCCCAGCGCTACAACAAGCACGGCTGCGATCTTTAGAAAAAAGAAAGAATTATTTTCTTTTTTCTTCGGAAACTCCTTCTCAAGACGATCTTCAAATCGTTTTTGGTGCCCTTTGGGTAATGTATTGGGTTTGGGCTCCTTTTCATTTTTAAACATTTCCCTAATATCCTGTGCCATTTTTTATAGTCTTTAATTCTTGCTGCAATTTTTTCTTACCTCTGTGTACTAAAGTCCGCGAGGCTACCGGACTGATATTTAAAATCTCTGATATTTCTTCGTGATCATAACCTTCCATTAAGAACAACATCAAAGGATATTTATATTTCTCCGGGAGGTTTTCCATACTTTGCTTTATTTCTTCCATCCCAATACCATCATCTACCTGCCAATTATCGTCTTCTTCTGCGCTGCTTAGTACCTGCTCGTTTATGGCCACTAACTCCATTTTCTTCGCCTTTAACTTGTCAATGCATTTGTTAATTACAATGCGTTTAAGCCAAGCACCAAAAGTGACTTCTCCAGTAAATTGTTGCAGTTTAGCAAAGGCTTTTATAAAAGCTTCCTGCATCGCGTCTTCCGCTTCATACGGATCTTTCAAAAAACGTAAGGCCACATAATGCATTCCCTGGCAGTATTGATTGTAGAGCTTAAGCTGCGCCCGGCGATCATTATTTTTACAGGCTTCTATTAATTTATGCTGTATCATTTTTGATGGTTGATTTCATCCATTAAATGGAATTTGATATTCTGGATACAAGCAACGAAACATTTTGGTTGGTTATCAAAACAGTCGGCTTTTACCAGCTTGGTTTCATTATAAAGACGAAGATATTTTTCTAATGTTGCAAACTTCCAATTAATTTTAGCTGAAAATACGTTTTTTCGCTTTCATGCTTAAAAATTAAAGTTTGCACGCTTTTTGAATTAGATATTGTAAATTGAAGTAATAATGAAAAAACCGGTAAAGACTTTCTTAAAAATGGGTGGCATTATTCTGGTGCTTACCACGGTAATTTTACTGATTCTGCGCTATAATACAAAAGCTCACAGCCCGGAAGACACGGTATCTTATACTGAGAAAGACTTAAAAATGGAGGTTTTCTATAACCGTCCTTATAAAAAAGACCGGGACATATTTGGCAACCTGGTGCCCTATAATGAAGTTTGGCGAACGGGAGCTAATGAAGCTACTACCTTTGAAACCAATAAAGATATTATGGTAGACGGCTCTCTTTTAAAGGCCGGCAAATATACCTTATGGACAATCCCGATGGAAAATTCGTGGAAAGTGATTTTTAATGATAAAATGTACCCGTGGGGAATTAATCTGGAAGAAGAAGCGTATCGTGATCCCAAATCTGATGCATTGGTATTAGAAGTTCCTACCCAAAATCTAAGAAAAACTCTGGAGCAATTCACAATTAGGTTTAATAAACAGAATGAATTTGTTTTACTGAAACTCGGCTGGGATAATACTTTAGTCAGCGTTCCTATAAAACCCGAAAAGGCGTAAAACAATAAAACCTCACAGGTTTTACCATCCTGTGAGGTTTTTCTTTTATTTTCAATCCCTAGCGTCACCCTGAACTCGTTTCAGAGCTTGCCCCGATTATTATCGGGGGTCTAGATTGAAAGAACTTCTTTTCAAATTAGACGCTACAATAAAGCGACTTAGATGCTGAAATAAATTCAGCATGACGATTAAGAAAGTTTCAAATACATTCCCCTTAATCTTCGTCTACTAAAAGATTAAGCGTTACATCAATATTGTCTCTCGTTGCGCGAGAATAAGGACAAATTTCGTGGGCTTCATTTACAATTTTTTCACCGGTTTCAACATCTACACCTGGTAAATAGCAGTCTAATATTACAGATAGTTGTAAATTTTCTTCCTCATCAGTCAGACCTAATTTCACTACTGCACTAACACTAATGTCCTCTCCTAATTCTATATCGTGATTCTTGGCTGCTACCTGTAAAGCGCCTCCAAAGCAAGCAGAATAACCTGCTCCGAATAATTGTTCTGGATTAGTGAAATTACCACCGTCTCCACCCATAGACTTAGGCATACTTAATTTTACATCCAGTATCCCATCGTCACTTTTGGCGTGGCCTTTTCTTGCTCCTTTGGTGGTTACTGTTGTTTTATACAAATTTTTCATCGTTATTTAAGTTATATTAATTAGGCTTGAATATACCAAGCAAAAATAAGGCTCACAAAGATCGAATTCATAAATTTGTCATAAATAACCTAAGTTTGAGCAAGCAGAAACATCAATCAGCACTTCATGAATCGGGCAGTAAGCCGGCATCAGTGAATGTAAACCCCAATTCGGCTCAAAAGATAAGGGCTTCCCGAAAAAGTAAATTTTCAGAAGAGAATCTTCTTCGGCAATTATTAGATGGAAATAAAACTGCTTTAGGGCGTGCAATTACTTTGGTAGAAAGCAATCAATTTTCTCACAGAGAAAAAGCGCAGCAGCTTTTGGAAGGTGCCCTGCCCTATTCCCAGAAATCTATCAGGATTGGAATAACCGGTGTACCAGGCGTGGGAAAAAGTACTTTTATTGAAAGCTTTGGCTCCTATTTAATTAAGCAGGGTAAAAAAGTAGCGGTATTAGCCGTAGATCCCAGCAGTAGTGTTTCTCACGGAAGCATTTTAGGCGATAAAACAAGGATGGAGAACCTGGTAACAGAAGAAAATGCTTTTATAAGACCATCAGCTTCCGGAACTTCTTTAGGTGGCGTGGCTAAAAAAACCCGTGAAAGTATTATTTTATGTGAAGCTGCAGGATTTGATGTAATCTTAATTGAAACGGTAGGTGTAGGCCAAAGCGAAACTACGGTTCACAGTATGACCGATTTCTTTTTATTGCTGAAACTGGCCGGTGCCGGGGACGAATTACAAGGCATAAAACGAGGAATAATAGAAATGGCCGATGCAATTGTAATCAACAAAGCAGATGGTGATAATATAAAAGCGGCCCGCGAAGCCAAACTGGAGTTTAATAGAGCGCTTCAACTTTACCCTTCAAAAGAAAGCGGTTGGAAACCAAAAGTAGCGCTTAGCAGTGCGCTAGAACAAACCGGAATAGACAGTGTTTGGGAGCTCATTAAAGAATTTGAAAAGCTGGGGAAAGAAAATGGTTTTTTCCTGAAAAACAGAAAAGAGCAGAATAAATACTGGCTTTTACAAACTATAAATGAACATCTAAAGAATCGTTTTTATCAAAACCCTGTGATGAAAAACGAACTTGAAATTCAATTAAAAGCAATCGAAAACAATAAAGTCACAGCCTTTGCCGCTGCAGACCTTTTAATTGAAAGGTTTGAAAATCTCGCTTAAGAGTTTTTAAATATTTTAAGCTGCACCCACTCGTGCAGTTTATAGAATATAAAGCCTAAAAGTGCACCAATTAGCATTCCTACAATAATATCTCCCGGATAATGTACGCCAAGGTAAACCCGGCTATATGCCACCAGTAGCGCCCAGCCTAACAGCCAAAGTATCATTTTTGGAATAACTTTTCGAAACAATAAACCTAAAAATACCGCTACTCCCATTGAATTTGCCGCGTGAGCAGAAAAGAAACCGTAAGAGCCACAGCGAACCGCTACAAAGCGAGCATATTCCATCACGCCTTCCTGCCTGCAAGGTCTTAGGCGCTCAAAACCATCTTTAAATAAATTTCCTAACTGATCTGTAGCCGTAATTAATAAGGTGATAAAAACCACTGTTATCAAGCTAGGTTTCCAACCGAACTTCTTAAAAATAAGATACAGCAGTAAAGCATATAATGGAATCGCTGTCCATTTATCGGTAATAAGCAACCATATCCAATCCCAGGATTCGTTGCCCAGGTTGTTAAGCCAAAGAAATAACTGGTGATCTAATTCAATTAATTTATCCATTAATCTTCTTCGTATCGGGCGATTTCTCTATCGTAAAATTCTGAAGCTTCTCTGATAAGGTTTTCAGTTTCGTTTTCCAATTCCTTTTCATCGTGCTGGTCAAACTCCTCTAACCATTCTACCTCATCATTTTCAAGGTTGATAATGAAACGAGGAAATTCAGTATGTATTACGAAAATAGCAGTAGGATATTCGGTATTGTCACCGAGTAAAAATTTAGGAAAATCCATAATTATATTTTTGATTGTGCAAGATTTGACTCTTGCAAAATAAGTTTTTTTGATAAATAGTGAAATCGAATGTACAACATTAATGCCGAAGCAGAGAGCCCGGCCAGCAGTCCTAACCAAATTCCCATGCTTCCAAGATTGTCTGCTTTTCCAAAATACCAGGAAACGGGAAAACCAATGATCCAATAAGAGATAAAACAAATAATCGTTGGAATCTTTACATCCTGAAGCCCTCTTAAAGCCCCTAAAATAACCACTTGCAATCCATCACTTAGCTGAAATAAAGCCGCTATCACTAATAATTGTGCAGCCAGTAAAATAACCTCAACATTATCAAGATAAAAAGTAGGAAGCCAATCTTTTAGTAGAATAAAACCAAGGGCAAAGACCGCTTCAATTAAAAAGACCAGTAAAAAGGTAGACATGGCAATTCTTCGCAAATCTTTAAAGTTGGCCAGTCCTTTTTGATTTCCCACTCTTATGGTTGCCGTTACACCAAGCCCCACGGCTATCATAAATGTCATGGAAACCAGGTTTAACGCAATTTGATTTGCCGCCTGAGGATTCGTACCCAGCAAACCTGCAAGGAAGACAGTAGCAGTAAAAATCCCGACTTCAAAAAGCATTTGTAGTGCCGTGGGAAAACCAAGGTTTAATAACCTTTTAAATACATCAGAATTTAAAGATTCCTTCTTTCCCCATTTAAAATATTCGGCAAATTTCTTTTTACGTCTCAATATTTCCCAAACAAACCAGAGCATAAAGAAACGAGAAATCAAAGTCCCTATTGCCGCACCTTCCAGCTCCAATCTTGGAAAGATCCAGATTCCGTAGATAAGAAGATAATTAAATACCACGTTTACCACATTTGCAATTAGGGTAGCATACATGGCATATTTAGTTTGTGAAAGTCCATCTGCAAATTGCTTGAATGCCTGAAATATCATTAAAGGAATCATTGAAAAGGCAACAATATTAAGATAAGGAATGGCAAGTTCTACTACCTCTGGCGGCTGATCTAAATAGTATAATACAGGTTTCGCAATTAACAGCGCAATAAATAGAAAAATGCCATTAATAGTACATAAAATAGCGCCGTGATGAAAGTAACTGCGGCCTTTTTGAATATCCCCCGCTCCATCTGCTTCGGCAATTAAGGGAGTGATCGCAAAAGAAAAACCAATTCCCAGCGAAAGCGCTATAAATACCATAGAATTTCCAAGGGAAACTGCCGCAAGCGGAGCAGGCCCCAATTGCCCAATCATTAAATTATCTACCAATCCTACCAATACATGGCCTAACTGGCCGAGCATTACGGGAAAAGCAATATGCAAATTCTTGCTGAATTCTTTAGTGTAGGCGCTTAATTGCAAAACATAAATTTTGGCGGCAAAGATAGGATGATTTTACTCGATAATCGAGATTAAATGCTCAGAGACTTGCCTGGAAATCAAATTATATTTTTCAATAATAATGCTTCGTTAACTTGCTCCCAGGTTGTGTACCGTACTAAAATTTAAAACAGGATAAAGAATAATTAAATTTTAAACCTAAAGTTTCTGGTCCTTTTCAAGATTAATATGTTTCATTCCGTATTTATCTACCAAATAGATAAGTGAAGTCATCGTGGCAGCACCCAGCTCTAGCTCACGTTTATTTACGTGTTCAAAAGTATCTGTAGCAGCGTGGTGATGATCAAAATATCTTTGGGAATCTGGTCTTAAGCCTGCAAGTACAACGTCTCCTTTTTTCAAAGGACCAATATCTGCACCGCTACCACCCTGTTCAAAATAATGGATTAAATAAGGTTTAAAAAGTGGTTTCCAACTTTCAATTTGGGCAAACTGGGCATCATCGGCATCAAACGAAAATCCGCGTGGTGTAAATCCACCGGCATCACTTTCTAGAGCAAAAATGTGATTTTCATTTTTACTATGTGCAACATCGGCATATTTATTTCCGCCGCGTAGACCGTTTTCTTCATTCATAAAAAGCACAACCCTTATAGTTCTTTTAGGTTGATAGCCGGTTTCTTTAAATAGACGTAAAACCTCCATAGATTGTACTACGCCGGCACCATCATCATGAGAACCATCTCCCAGATCCCAGGAATCAAGGTGACCGCCAACTACCATAATTTCTTCAGGAAATTCGCTTCCTGTAATTTCACCAATCACATTATAAGATTGTACATCTCCGTGATTTTCTGAACTCAATTTGTAATAAAATTGAAGATCTTTTTTCAGTTTTAAAATTCCAGAAAGATACTCGGCGTCTTTGGTGCTAATCGCAGCGGCCGGAATTCGTTTACTATCTGGCAAATCTCCATAACTCATAGATCCGGTATGTGGGTATTTATCAATTTTATGACTTAAAGAACGAACAATCACTCCGGCGGCACCATACTTTGCCGCAGCTTCAGCACCAGAATAACGCTGATCTACGCATCCGCCGTATGCTTCAAAAGTTTGAATGAGTTCAGGCTTCATAGGGCGATTATAAAAAACTATTTTACCTTTTATTTCATCTTTATAATTCTCAAGATCTTCAATTCCCTGTACTTCTATTACCTGGGCTTTTAATCCGGCAGGATCAGTAGCCACAGAACCTCCCAGAGCAGTGATATTAACTTCTGTAGTCATTCCCGGGCCGGTTTGTATATAAGCATGTTCTCGTGCACCACGTGTCCATTTAGGCACCATAACCGGTTGCAGCCAAACTTTATCAAGGCCAAGCTCTTCTAACTCAGCTTTGGTATACTCTACCGCTCTCTGCGCATTTAAGGAACCAGATAACCTACCACCTATATTGTTAGAAAGGTGATCAAGCCAGTTATAAGCCTGTCCTTTAACCAAAGCGGCATCATAAATTTCACGAATTTTAAGGGAATCTTCCTTTACTTCTAGAGCCTGTGCAAGTAAGCTTAGACTGAATAATACTGAAAAGCCGGCAAAAATATATTTTTTCATTTTATGGGTATGATTTACTTAAAACTATTATTTACGAAAATAATTATTCCTTTAGAAGCTAGTAGTTATAGTTTGATTTTTTATTAGAAACTTTAAAAAATCAATTTACAGAAGATAAACAAAGAATATGCCCGAAAAATAAGAAATCAGATTCAATTTATAGCCCACTTTAATAAGCTTCAAAAAAGATAAATTTTATATCTTCGCCGCTAAATTCTAGCAGTTTGAATAAAGTAGAGAAAGAGGAGATCATCACCAAAGTTACCAGCCTTTTAAAGGAAATTCCATCTTCTATGGATATCGTAAAAAAAGGTGGAAATCGTCACAAACGTTTTGAATATCTTGCTACCCATATGGTGGAAAAAGCCATTGAAAAAGATGCTCTTATCGTTTCTGAAAACCGAATGGGAATTGCTATTTTATTTAAAACCAGCAAAAAAGACGATAATTTCCTAAAAGATATCCGATCGCAAATTGGCCTGGTTTTAAATGTTACCGGGATAAAAAATGCATATCGCATTGTTAAAAATCAGAACTATATTAAAAAACAACGTCCACAACATGGGGAATATCTTTATTGCTGGTTCTGGGGAATTTTAGCCGAATCTCGTGGAGCCGACACCCAGGTGGGCAAAGAGATGAAAGACGAATTTTACAGGCAGGCAAAAGAATATCAGGTCCCACTTTATGCTGAAACAAGAATGCGTAAAAATGCCCTGGTTTACCAGCGCTTTGGGTTTGAATTGTTTCACGAATGGCAACACCCAAGTGGAGATACTATGTACTTTTTAAGGTATAATCCCCCTGCAAAAGATTAAATATACTTTTTAAAACTTGCTCCCAAAGAGGTTTACATCTTCTTCGGTGATCTTATCGCCTCCAAGTATAATTAGCCTTTCTACTACATTGCGCAATTCTCGTATGTTCCCACGCCAGTCGTAGCTTTTAAGGGTTTTTAAAGCTTCTTCTGTAAACTCTTTTTTACTCGAACCGTGTTCTGCAGAGATCTTTTCGCTAAAATAATCTATAAGTAAAGGTATATCTTCGCGACGTTCGTTTAAGGATGGTACTTCAATTAGAATAACCGCCAGCCTGTGATAAAGGTCTTCTCTAAATTTCTTTTCTTCAATTTCCTTTTTAAGGTCTTTATTAGTTGCTGCTACTACACGCACATCTACCATAATATCTTTACCGCTACCTACTCGTGAAATCTTGTTCTCCTGAAGCGCACGCAAAACTTTAGCCTGTGCCGAAAGACTCATATCTCCAATTTCATCAAGAAAGATTGTCCCGCCGTTGGCAACTTCAAATTTACCTGCTCGGTCTTTATTTGCCGAAGTAAAAGCACCTTTTACGTGTCCAAAAAGTTCGCTCTCTATTAATTCTGAAGGGATCGCGGCGCAGTTCACCTCTACCATCGGGCCTTTAGACCTGTCGCTTTTTTGATGTAACCAATGTGCTACCAGCTCTTTCCCGGTACCGTTTTGCCCGGTAATTAGTACACGAGCATCTGTGGGAGCAACTTTCTCTATAACATCTTTGATACGCTGAATTTCTTCAGACTCGCCGATCATTTGAAAATTCTTCCCCACTTTTTTCTTTAAACGCGTATTCTCTACAACCAATTCTTTACGGTCTAGAGCATTTCTAACCGTATTTAATAAACGATTAAGGTCTGGTGGTTTAGAAATATAATCAAAGGCGCCAAGTTTCATAGTATTCACTGCAGTTTCAAGATCGCCGTGACCAGAGATCATTACCACAGGAATTTCAGATTTAATTTTCATTATTGCCTCCAGTACTTCTACCCCATCCATTTTGGGCATTTTGATATCACAAAGTACCAGATCAAAATCATGATCCTTTATTTTCTCAATTCCTTCAAGTCCATCTGCAGCTTCTTCAACTTCATAGTGTTCACTCTCTTCGGTAAGGATTTTTACTAAAACCCTTCTAATTGCTGCTTCGTCCTCAATTAATAAAATACGTGCCATATTATAAAATACTAAATTTTAAGCCGCTACGGGCATAGAATGTATTGGTATCGTCTATTGTATAAATATCTTCCCGATCCTTGTCTCTTAACCTAATGTCATTCAAAACAGTATAACCGGCGTATGCATAAAATGAAATATTATCGGTGAAATTGTATTGATATCCCAAACCGCTTAATACAATGGTCATTGACATACTTTCGGCTAGCCGGTTTGCATCGGGCCTTGTTTGGGGGTATGGATTAAAATTTTGCTGAACATTCGCAAAAAACCCATCTAAAGTTACAAAACCCTGCACCTGGTGTTTATCATTAAAATAATATTTTAAATTGGTTTTTGGTATTCCTAAACCATAAGACCATTTTTCATCAAAACGCTTATAATAATTTATAACCGGTAACGGAAAAGGAAATCCTGTGGTGGTAGAATAACTTAAACCTAGAATTAAACGCCAGGGTTCTAAATAGCGATCATCTTCTTTAATTTTAATAAAATATACCGAACCGGTGTAAATAAAATCGTCTCTCACTAACTCATTGGTGGTAAAGTTAGAGGCAACTTTCACTCCTGTTTCAGCACCAAAACGCCATAATTCATTCATTTTAAAAGTATAGCCTATTTTCCCGGTAAAAGACTGGAAACGATCCAGGTTATTAGTAGAAAAAGCCTCATCATTTTTATACTTAAAATGCACGTTTCGATATTCTATCCCCGGAATTAAATAAGCACCATTGTCATTAAGTTTTATAGGGAAATTTACAAAGGTCCTAAACCTTCTAAAGGAATTATCTGAATCTGATTGCGGAAAATAAGTGTATTCTATTCGGGCTAAATCTGTAGACTGAGCCATAGCCGGAAAAGTTACAACTCCCAGCAAAACGAAAGCTATAAATTTTAAGGTCTTATTCATTTTTAGGTAAATTTTGGGTATAATTTTTTGTAGGATAAAAATGCACATCTCGCTGTGGAAAAGGAATCGTAATATTATTCCTTCTAAATTCTTCGTCTATTTTAAACCTAAGTTGACTCTTAATTTTTGGATCAACAAAACTATCGGTTACATAAAAATGCAGCGAGAAATTCAGCGATGAATCTCCAAAAGCCTCAAAAAGCACAAAAGGCTTTGGGCTTTCCATCACATCTTTATTTTCTTTAGCACAATTCAATAATATCTCTTCAACTTTTTTTGTATCACTTCCGTAAGCGACGCCCACACTAACAAATTCTCTTGTAGTTTCGTGGTTTTGAGTGTAGTTAAAAATCACATCACTCATAAACTTATGATTAGGAATTATCATTACCTTATCATCACGTGTTAGGGCGCGCGTGGTTCTAAGCTTTATTTGAAAAACACGTCCCACTCTTCCTTCCATCTCTATCACGTCTCCCACTAAAAGAGATTTATCTAAAATGATAAAAACTCCTCCAATAATATCCTGGAAAAACTCCTGTAAAGCTAAACCTATACCTACAAAAAGTGCAGCTGATGCTGTTAAAAGTATGGTAATATTTATTCCGGCAGAACTTAAAGTAATGAGTATCACTACTAAGTAGACAAAGTATTTGATAAATTTAAAAATACTTATAAACTTAAGTTTGTCTCCTTCTTGCAGTTTATTGGTAATAAAAGATCTTATTAACCTTAGTACAATACTGGTAAGAACAAAAGCGAAAATAACAAGCAGAATATTACCTATCGTAATATGCACGGTATTCCCTTCTGTTTCTATAGGAAACAAAACAAAATTCCAAAAATCTACAATACTTCCCCAAATACCATCTTCTACTACCTCTTTTAAAACTTCTGTAGTTTCTGAACTTTCCTCTTTCTGCATCCCTTAATATTTAAGCCATTTAAATAACTCTTTATAACTCGCTTTCTTCCCGTACATAAGAATTCCTACCCTGTAAATTTTGGCTGCCAGCCATATTACCCCAAAGTTGGTGATAATTAAAAGCCCAACCGAAATAGCTAATTCCCACCACGGCACACCAAAAGGAATACGCATTAACATCACTATGGGCGAAGTAAGCGGAATCATAGAAAAAATGGTAGAAATGCTCCCGTGTGGATTTTCAATTACCGAAAAAAAGCCCATATAAATCCCTAACATTAACGGTAAAATAACCGGAAACATAAACTGCTGGGTATCGGTTTCGCTGTCTACTGCGGCACCAATTGCGGCGTAAATGGCACTGTATAAAAAGTACCCTCCAATAAAATAAATAAGGAAAAATATAACCAGACTCAAAATTGGTAAATTAATAACATCCATAACCAACTGAGCTATCTCTGGTTGTGCAATTTGCTCAACCGTCTCTAATTGGGATTTCTGTACCGTAAAAATATCTATCCCTAAAACGTAAAATGAAGTTATTGCCAGAACACCGGCCAGGAGAACCCAAATGGTAAATTGGGTAATTCCCGCCAAAGAAGTTCCCAGTACTTTCCCCATCATAAGCTGAATAGGTTTTACTGAAGAAACTATAATCTCAATAATCCTATTGGTTTTTTCTTCAATCACACTGCGCATTACCATATTACCATAAATGATAATAAACATCATTAATAAATACCCTGCCGCACCGCCAAAGAACATTTTTATATAGTTGGACATTTTCGAGGTACGTTCTCCAGAGAAATTCTGAATTTCAATTCTAACCTCCGTTTTGGCTTCATTTAACTGGTTTACATCAATACCGCGCTCAATAAGTTCTTGCCTAGTAAGTCTATCGGCAATAGTTTTTTCTATAGCCTGTATAGTTCCCAAACCGGGTGATTCTTTTCCAAAAAACTGAACACCTTCAACATCCCAATTAATATTTTCAGGAATATAAATGAGTCCGTAATATTCCTGCTCATTTACCATTTTTTTCGCCTCTTCAAAGGTTTTCCCGGAAAGATCTAAATATTGAACCTGTTCTTGGTCTTTAAATTCTGAAGCAAACATTTTGGTTTCATCATACAATCCAATAATGCGCTGCTCGCTGCTATTCAGCATACTTAAATAAGCGATTAGAGCAAACATTCCTACCAAAATCAGCGGACTTAAAAAAGTCATGATAATAAAGGTTTTATTCCTTACCCTCGCCAAATATTCCCGCTGAATTATAAGTTTTAGATTACGCATTTTGAGTGACAGTTTTAATGAAAATATCGTTTACTGAAGGAATAACTTCCACAAAATGGTTTATCCTGGCTTTCCCAATTAGATAATCTAAGAGTTGGTTGGGTGTTTCCCCGTTATTTAATTGAATGGTCAATTTAAGATCGTCGTTTATACTTTTAAAATTAGTATTGCCTATCACGAATTTCTCTTTTAATTCATTTAAAAGAACAGTATTATTTTCTGATTCCAGGCCAACCTCATAGGTATTAGATTTATAGGCTCTTTTAATTTCTGAAACCTTACCGTCCAGCAGTTTATTAGACTGATGAATTAAGGCCATATAATCACATAATTCCTCTACGCTTTCCATTCGGTGAGTAGAAAAAAGTATTGTGGCTCCTTCTTCTTTAAGCTGAAGGATCTCGTTCTTAATTAATCCAGCATTTACAGGATCAAATCCGCTGAATGGTTCATCAAAAATCAGCAATTTAGGACGATGAAGCACCGTAATGATAAATTGTATTTTTTGCGCCATTCCTTTAGAAAGCTCCTGTATCTTTTTGTCCCACCAACCTTCAATTTGTAATCTTTCGAACCAGTATTCCAGGCGTTCTTTGGCTTCAGCCTTAGAAAGTCCTTTTAATCGGGCAAGATAAAGTGCCTGCTCCCCAACTCGCATAGATTTATAAAGTCCGCGTTCTTCCGGCAGGTAACCTATATGCGCAATATCTTTAGGATGTAAAGGTTTTCCATCTAAATAAACCTGCCCTTTATCTGGCATGGTTATTTGGTTAATTATTCTAAGAAGTGTGGTTTTTCCCGCCCCGTTTGGTCCTAAAAGACCAAATATACTACCTCGTGGAATAGCTATTGAGACATTATTTAGTGCAGTAAAATTGCCAAATTGCTTATAAATATTTTCTGCTACTAAGAGGTTTTCCATATAAAAAGTTGGTATAAATAAACTCCCTGTAGCTAAGTGTACAAGGTATTAATATTGAAAAAATTGAGTCTCACCCCAAGATTGTAGCATATTAAATGCTTACCTGGTGAGTAAACTACTTCGGAGCAAGCTCACGAAGCATTATTATTGAAAAATATAATTTGATTTCCAGGCAAGCCTCGGAGCATTTAATCTCGATTATCGAGTAAATATATTGAAATAGCATGAGAGATGTTTTGCATTGAGAAAAAAATTTGATTTCAAAAATGCTCTAAAAAACAAAACCCACCCTTAATAAATTAAGGATGGGAAAAAAATTGCTATGAAAAAGAAAAATTGTCACTAAAAGACTTAGTGATAATCAAATATATAAATTTTTTCTTAAAAGCAGGGTTCTAAGAAAACATATCTTTAACTTTTTCAAAAAATGATTTATCACTTTTCTCTGGATTAGGCTGGAAGTTCTCGTCTTCAGCCATTCTTTCGAAGAAATCGCGTTGTTCTTTATTTAGGTTTTTCGGTGTCCAAACATTTACATGAACCAGTAAATCTCCTTTTCCGTAACCATTAAGATTACCAATTCCTTTTCCTTTAAGTCTTAGGATTTTTCCAGATTGTACCCCTTCTTCCACTTTTATTCTCACTTTTCCGGTAACAGTATCGATCTCTCTGGAAGAGCCAAGAACAGCTTCAGATAAACTGATATACAAATCGTAATGCAGATTATCACCTTCCCTTTGCAGGCTTGGATGTTCTTTCTCCTCTATTGCTACCAATAAATCTCCAGGAACTCCATTTCCAGGAGCATCATTACCTTTTCCAGAAACTTTTAACTGCATTCCATCTTCAACTCCCGAAGGAATTTTAATAGAAACGGTTTCTTCTTTCTGCACCAGGCCGTGAGCATCTGCTTCAGGTGGTCTTTTATCTATTATCTGGCCAGAACCACTACACGCTGTACAGGGAGAAGCGGTTTGCATTCTACCCAAAATAGTATTGGTTACCCTGGTTACCTGGCCTGTACCTTTACAGGTAGTACAGGTTTTATAGGTAGTTCCGGGCGCCTGAACTTTTCGTTTTACTTTAATCTTTTTCTCGGCACCATTGGCTATTTCCTCTAAAGTAAGACTCACCCTAATTCTAAGGTTGCTTCCTTTAGCACGTCTTTGACCACCGCCAAAGCCGCCACCAAAACCAGAGAAGCCTCCGCCACCGCTGAAGCCACCACCAAAGATGTCTCCAAACTGGCTGAATATATCATCCATATCCATCCCGCCGAAGCCTCCGCCACCGCCGGCGCCACCTTCAAATGCCTGGTGACCAAACCTGTCGTAACGGGCTCGTTTATCTTCGTTGCTCAGTACTTCGTATGCTTCAGCCGATTTTTTAAATTTTTCTTCAGCCTCGGTATCGCCCGGATTTTTATCTGGGTGATATTTAATGGCCATTTTTCGGTATGCCTTTTTAATCTCGGCAGTTGAAGCTCCTTTACTTATGCCTAATATGTCGTAATAATCTTCTTTCATGGTCTCGTTTTGCGGATTCTAAAAAGCTTTTTATTTGCCGGTTACTACCTTAGGAAATCTAATAATACGTTCCCCAAGCTTATAACCACGCTCTACTACATCAACTATCTTGCCTTTAAGCTTATCTTTAGGCGCAGGAATTTGGGTTATGGCCTCATGAATTTCAGAGTCAAAAGCATCTCCTTCTTCTACATTCATTGGCTCAAGACCTTTGCTGGTAAGCGTTTCCTTGAATTTATTATGAATAAGCTCCACCCCGTGAATTAAATTTTCATCACCTGCTTTGCGTAATTCATTCAAAGCCCTGTCAAAATCGTCTAATACTGGCAACATGGCGGTCATTACTTCCTGGTTGGCAGTTTTAAACAATTCTAATCGTTCTTTCGAAGTTCTTCTTTTGTAATTTTCAAATTCAGCGAAAAGACGAAGAAACTTATCCTTTTCTTTCTGAAGATCTTCCTTTAGCTTTTCTTCTTCAGTAAGTTCGGGCGTCTCTGCTTCATTGTCTTTCCCGTTTTCATCATTTTCAACTTCATCGATAGCTTCATCTATCACATCTTCAATCTGATCCTTAACAGGCTGATCCTGTTGCTCTTCTTTTATATCTTTTTTATTCTTGCTCATCTTTATTGCATTTTAATATACGCTCAACGGGTCAAAATCATTGCCAATAATGATTCGGTGTCAAAATGTCACTACAATTATTTAGTAAACATTTAGCATTAACGTATTTTAAGTTTCAGTAATTTTGCAAACTAAAATAAAACTAAATTTTAACAAAATGAGAAAATCAATTTTAAGCACTTTTGTGATTGCAGCTTTCTTAACTGTAGTTGTAGGATGTAAAAACGATAAAAATAAGGCAGAAACTTCTGAAGCTAAAGATGCAGCAACTGCACAAGCCGAAGCTATGGAGTTCAAAGTAGATACGGCAGCTTCTATTATTGAATGGGAAGGAAAAAAACCTACAAATACCCATACCGGTACTATAAAATTTGCTGAAGGAACTTTAAGCGCTAACGATAGCATTATTGAAAGTGGAAATTTCGTAATTGATATGCAATCTATTAACGTTACCGATCTTGAAGGGAAAGACAAGAAAGACCTTGAGGCTCACTTAATGGGAACTGTAGAAGGTAAAGAAGGTGACTTCTTTAACGCTACAAAATATCCTGAGGCTACTTTTGAGGTAACCGAAATTACTGAAAAAGACGGTCAAAAAATGTTGTCTGGTAACCTTACTATAAAAGAGGAAACTAAAAACATTACTTTCCCGGTTAGCATTAACCAATCTGACGACAGTATGGAAATTACCAGTGAAGAGTTCAGCATAGACAGAACAAACTGGAACGTAAACTTTGGTTCTAAATCTGTTTTTGACGGATTAGGAGATAACTTTGTAAGTGATAATATCACTTTAAAGATCAACCTCAAAGCTACTAAAGCTTAATAAGATTCATAATTTGAATACTAAAAAGGCTGTCAAAAATATTTGACAGCCTTTTTTTATGCTTATACATTTCTTATTTACTCGATAATCGAGATTAGATGCTCCGAGGCTTACTTTGAAATTATATTTTCTGATAATAATGCTTAGTGAGCTTGCTCCCAAGTTATTTACTTAGATAAGATCTTCCAGAGCTTTGGCAAGATTTACATATTTAAAGGTGTAACCCTCCTGCTCTATTTTGTCACTACTCACTAACTGACTTGACAATACAATATGAGACATTTCGCCCAGTACCAGTTTGAGAGCTACTTTAGGAACATTGGGCAACCAAACCGGTTTTCCCATTTGAGAAGCCACCTCGTTCACCAATTCTTTATTAGTAACAGGGTTTGGAGCTACCGCATTGTAAATACCTGTTAGTTGATTTTCTAAGGCAAATAGGAAAATGCCGCTTATATCATCTATATGTATCCAGGATTGCCATTGTTTTCCGCTACCCAGCGGTGAGCCCACATTAAAATTCACCGGTTCTTTTAATTTTTGAAGTACTCCTCCATTTTCGGCTAGAACAAGTCCAATTCTAATCTTAGCGACCTCAATTCCCAGGTCTTTAAAATTATCTACAGCTTCTTCCCATTTAACTACAACTTCGCCTACAAAAGAATCATCTACGCCTTTATCTTCTTCGGTATATAGTTTTTCTAGGGAACTGGGGTAAACTCCAATTGCACTGGCAGAAACAAGGTTCTTTACCTGGTGCTCATTTTCCTTCAGACATTTGTAGAGTAAGTTAGCCGTTTCAGTACGGCTTCTAAGAATGATCTTTTTCTGTTCTGGAGTCCATCTTTCGGCAATACTGGCTCCTACCAGGTTTATAATAGCACCAACACCTTTTATGGCTTCACTATCAATTTCATTGTTGTTGGGATTCCAGTAAAAACCTTTATAGTCTGCCTTGTTTTCTAACTTATCTTTACTGGTAGAGAGATAATGAACTTCCATTCCTTTATCTCTACATAACTGGCTAATTTTTGATCCAATTAAGCCGGTAGCTCCTGTGATTAATACTCGCATTTTTCTTTACAAGATAGCAACAAGTATAAATCTCAACTAAAAATTATTACTCATTTAACAGCAAAACCTGCTACTTTTTTAATGCTCTTAACATTTCGCGTTTTCCCGGCGGTCCCGGTAGCCGTTCAACGATAAAACCTGCAGTTTGCATAGCACGTCTCACACTTCCTTTTGCTGAATACGTCACTAAAACCCCATTGTTTTTCATTGCCATATACATTTTAGCGAAAATTTCTTCCGTCCACAGTTCTGGTTGAACCCTGGCACCAAAAGCATCAAAAAACACTAAATCGTATTTGTTGACATCTTCAATTTCTTCAAAACGTTTTTGTTGTTTTTCCAGTTGAAAATTTTCAGCAATAACTGCTTGGGTATTCCACGGAATTTGATGCATTTTTTGAAAAGAATTCATCTCATTTTCTGCGGAAAGCATTTCTGCATAATTCAGTTCACTTATCTCATTCTCCGCAACAGGATAGGCTTCTACGCCCGTGTAATTTATATTTAGCTGAAGCTTTTTAGCCTCAAGAAAAGTGATAAACGCATTTAGACCGGTACCAAAACCTATTTCCAGAATAGAAAGTTGCTTCTCCTTATTTAGACCAACCCAGTATTCTAAACCCATTTTTATAAACACATGTTGCGCTTCCTGTATCGCCCCATGTTTGGAATGGTATTGCTCGTCCCACTCACTTAAATGTATAGTTACCGAACCATCGCCGGTTTTTATGATTTTCCTTTCCAAGTTATTCTTTTAAAAGTACACCATTTGCAATAAAAGCCCTGGTAATTTCAGGTGAAGTAATCGCAGCTATTTCAGCTTCAGATTTCCCTTCATCTTCAGCATAGTGTTTTTGATCTTCAACAGACATTTCATTTAAAAAAGCCTTTCCTTCTACAATTACGTCTGTGTTTTCACTGTCTTTAGGCACAAAAAATCCATAATCCTTAAAGGTAATTCTCACCTCTTCCTCTTTCGGAAGTTCCAGGATCATCCAGCAGCCTTTCATTTTACAAACGCTATTAATTTTCGAAGCAAATTTGAGATCTAAGGTATCGCCGGGTTTTAAAGAATTAAATTTCTCCAAAGCCTCGGCTTTGGTCAAAGTATTTTCAGCTGAAATTTCAGCTCCAAAAAAAATATAAGTTTCAGGCTTTGCTTCAGCTAAAACTTCATCTTCATTATTAGATTTTTCGTTTTTACAAGCCGTAAAAATTAGGGATAAGCCAAGTATGAATACAATTTTTCTCATTTTCTTATTTTTAGTTGAAACCTTGCAGGTAAACAAATTTACCAAAACTTTAGATTTTGATTCTGTTTTAATTTAGGTAAATTTGTTAACTAAACTAATGATAATGAAATACGATACTAACCAGCTTGAAATTAATAAAGTCCAAAAATCTAAAATTGAAGAAGTAAACTTTGATAACCTGGTTTTTGGCGAGATTTTCACAGATCATATGTTTGAATGTGATTATGCCAATGGGGAATGGCAAAATCCAAAAATTAAGCCTTACGGCCCAATACAACTGGATCCTTCAGCAAAAGTATTTCATTACGGTCAGGCTGTTTTTGAAGGAATGAAGGCCTATAAAGATGAAGATGACCAAATTTGGCTCTTTAGACCAGACGAAAATTTTAAACGAATCAATAAATCTAGCGCGAGGTTAGCAATTCCTGAATTTCCGGAAGAATTTTTCTTTAACGGATTGGAAGAATTATTAAAACTTGAAAAAGACTGGATCAAAAAAGGTTTTGGAAATTCGCTATACATTCGCCCTTTTGTAATTGCTACCGAAGAATGCGTTTCAGCAAATCCTGCAACCAAGTATAAATTTATGATTATTTGTTCTCCGGCCCAGGCCTATTATAGCGGTGAAGTTAGGGTTCAATTTTCAGAAAAATATAGCCGCGCTGCCGATGGTGGTGTTGGGGCTGCAAAAGCTGCCGGAAACTATGCGGCACAATTTTATCCTACCAATCTTGCAAAAGAAGCCGGTTTTCAACAAATTATTTGGACCGATGCTAATACTCACGAATTCCTGGAGGAAGCCGGAACAATGAATATCTTTTTTAGAGTTGGCGACAAATTAATTACTGCACCAACCAGTGATAGAATTTTGGATGGTGTGACCCGAAAAAGTGTAATAGATCTCGCGAAAGATCTTAATATTGAAGTAGAAGTAAGAAGAGTAAAAGTTTCTGAAATTGTTGAAGCTGCTAGAAAAGGCGAGCTAAAAGAAATCTTTGGCTCTGGTACCGCAACGGTAATTAATCCTATTTCTGGCTTTGGCTATAAAGGTGAGAAATTTGAGCTTCCAAAATTAGAGGATTCCTACGGAAAATCTTTTAAAGACCGACTAATGAAAATTCAATACAACCAGGCAGAAGATAAGCATGGTTGGAGATATTTGGTAAAATAATATTACTGATATTTTCATTAAAAAAACCTCACAGATTCTCTATATCTGTGAGGTTTTTTTATGAAGTTTTCTGCGTGAAATTTGAAACAAGTTCAGGTTGACGTAAACTATTTTGGCGGGAACAATACCGGTAACGTATATTTTCTATCCAGTTCAGGCTTCCCGGAAGCATTAGATTTTTCAAAGATTAAATAACCTCTTTCATCATCTGGGGCGTTTTCAAAGTTAATTTTGCCAGAAAATGGCACAAAATCGTGTGTCATCCATTTCCCTTTGGCATTTATAGAAGTTTCAGCCAAAATTTTATAATCTTTATCTGCCAGTTTCACTGGAGCTTCAGCTTCAAAAAACCAGCTTCCACTAGCTTTTCCTTTAATTTCCAAAGGAGATGTAATTTCGATATTAGGCAAAGGCTTTTCCACTTTAATAAGATCTGAGAAATCTTTACGTTCCTCAGTATCATCTTGAGTAAAATAAAGGGACTCCAACACCCCATCCAACTTGTTCTTGCTTTCCTCTTCTACTTTTCCCGAAAAACTCACCTTATCTTCTCCCATAGGATCGCATTGCTCCATAGGTTTGCTTTCACCCATTGCAGAAACACAGGAAGCCTTAAAGTTGGTGACCGCATAATGCACAAAAACACCTCCGTATTTATTCCATTTTTCCGGCGGTTGATGAAATCTTAAGAAATAGGCCCACGGCTCGCCGTTTTTCAGAAGATAGACCTGGGATTCAGTTTCATCTACATTAAAAGATAAATTTAGGTTAGCATTCCAATCTTTTATAGACTTTTTACTTCCCGAAGGAGCATCTACACCAAAACCTTTTGGAAAAAAAGCGATGTAGGGAATTTCTGGTTTTTCATGAATTGCCAGCGGTTTCGAAATATTCATGCTTTCTGGATAGACATTTATTACCACGCTATTGCCGGGTAACTGCCCTTCAGAAACTATTAATTCTTCTAGGTATTCAAAAGCGAAATTCCAGGTATCGTTCTTATACTTTTGAATTTCTGTTCGTTTTTCTACTAGGGTATCTTGTTCTACTTCACCACTGGAAGCTTTTTCAGTGTTCTTAGGGTTTTTACAGCCTAAAGCCACAAGAATTATTATAAAAGAAATAACCGAAAGTTTCATTTTTTTAAGTTATGCTTTAAAATAATTAACTGCTTTCGTTTTAAAAAATCAATAAGATCAGTCTTTAAGCACTTTTGCAATATTCGGCTTAACATAGTCCGGTCCTTTGATCACTTTGCCCATTTCATTATATATTGGATTTCCGTTTTCATCTAGCTTGCTCATATTACTCTGCTGGATTTCATCAAAAATTGCTTCAATTTTATGTTCCAGGCCGTGTTCAATAATGGTTCCGCATAAAACATATAACATATCTCCCAGGGCATCAGCTACTTCGGTGAGATCTCCATTATTTGCCGCATCCAGGTATTCCTCGTTCTCCTCTTTCATTAATTCGTAACGCAACCGGTTCTTTTGGGCTCCCAGGGAAGCTGTTGGATCTTCAGAAATTCCTAATTTAAAGCTTGTGTGGAATTGCTTTACTGCAGCGAGTCTTTTCTTCATTTTTATATAATTTAAATCAATTACAGGTTAAGCCTAAAACCTTAACTTTGCATAAAAGTAAATAAAATGTTTAGCACAGGCCAACTCGTTTTCGCAGGCTTATTTGTAGTCGTTTTTGTAATAATTATTGTTATTAGTTATAAAAAAGATACTTTATTACATAAAAAACAATATAAAGGAAGTATTTGGGTACTCCTGGCTTTTCTGGCCTTTATAGGTTTACTCTTTATACTCAAAACCTTTTTAAATCCATAAATATCTTATTTACCAAATATTGTTAAAATAAGTATCTTCGTTTCTAAACCAACCTATATGAAAATTTTAAAATACCTTTTCTTTTTACTTTTAATAGTGATAATTGCAGGTTCTATCTATATCGCCACAAAAGATGGAGATTACCAGGTAGAAGAAAACAAAGTAATTACCGCACCGGTAGAAATGGTTTTCCAGGAAGTTAACGAACTTAAAAACTGGGAAAACTGGGAACCATGGTCCGCTGAAGCCGATGATATGATCATAGAATATGGAGCAAAAACCAGCGGAGATAGTGCTACTTATTCCTGGAAAAGCGAGAGTGCCGGTGATGGCGAAATAAAGACTATTGCAGCTAAACCTTATTCTGAAATTGAACAGGAAATCACTTTTAAAACTTCTTTCGGAGAATCTACGAGCGATGTTTACTGGGAGTTCAAGGAGATTGAAAACGGAACCGAAGTTACCTGGGGAATAAAAGGCCATCAGAGCTTTATGGAAAAGTTGGCTTTTACCTTCCAGGACCAAAGTATTTCAGAAATGATGCGTCCAAAGTTTCAAAAAGGTCTTAATAATATGGAAAGCGTCATTTTAAATAAAATGGATAAGTACACTATTAATGTAGATGGTGTTATTCAGCATGGTGGCGGCTATTATATGTACACTACTACTGCCAGTAAAATTAGCCAGGTAGATGAAAAGATGGCGCCGATGTTTACCGAAGTCTCTACCTATATGGATGAAAACGGGATTGAGAAAAACGGAAATCCTTTTGTACTTTATAATGAATGGAACGAATCATCTGGAACAGCTATTTTTTCAGCAGGAATATTTACCTCCAGCGAAGTAATTACGCCCGCTGAAAGTGAGATCTTAAACGGATTTATACCCAACCAAAAGGTCTTAAAAACCACTTTAAAAGGCGATTATAAAAACCTTAAAGAAGCCTGGGACACCGCCTATAATTATATTGCAGAGAACGATCTTGAAGTTATAGAGGATGCTCAAAATTTTGAAGTTCATTTAACTTCTCCAGAACAAGTGGCTAATCCTGCTAAATGGATCACACACCTTTACATCCCTGTTAAATAAACACTTATGTTTAAACAGCTATTATTGATTTTTCTGGGTGGCGGCCTTGGCAGTGTGTTGCGCTACCTAATCAGTAAAAGTTTAAATTCTGAAACCTTTTTTCTACCCTACGGAACTTTTACCGTAAATATCCTTGGGAGTCTATTGCTTGGCCTAATTTTAGGCTTCGCTGCCCGGCACGAATTCTTTAGTTCTAATCTCGTATTATTCCTTGCTGTAGGTTTATGCGGCGGCTTCACTACTTTTTCAAGTTTCGCTCTTGAAAATCAAGCACTTTTACGTTCGGGCGACTACCTAAATTTCTTCTTTTATGCTTTTGGAAGCATAATTCTTGGAATTTTAGCTGTCTTTTTAGGTCTTTTTCTCTCCAAACTAACCTAGCCGGCATCCTAAAATTTACAAACAAAGTAAAACTTAGCCTTTTATAAAAACAACCCCTAATTTTTTAGGGGTTGTTTTTGTTTTATTCGTATTAATTAAGCATAAAGCCCTATTTTTTTATGGGTGTTATGATAATTTTATACATTTACAACCATTGAAAATCAAGTTTTTATGAAAAAAATAGAAGTAATCATTAGAAAGTCCAGGTTTGACGAAGTTAAGAAAGCACTTCACGAAACCGAAGTCAATTTTTTTAGCTATTGGGATGTTACCGGAGTAGGTAATGAGAAACAAGGCCACGTTTATCGCGGAGTATCTTATAGTACCAGCGATATTCAACGGCGCAAGATCTCCTTAACGGTATCAGATCACAATGTAGAGAGCACGTTAGAAACAATCTTAAAAGCCGCTCATACGGGTTCGGTGGGAGATGGAAAAATTTTCGTAACACCGGTAGATGAAGCCTACCGCATAAGAACTAAAGAAAAAGGAACAGACTCTCTTTCTTAAAATATCAACTCATTATAAAAAATCACTTTTATGGAATTACTTACTACTAATAATGTTTGGATGATGGTGTGTACCGCCCTGGTCTTTTTTATGCACCTGGGCTTCTCACTTCTTGAGGTTGGACTTACAAGACAAAAAAATGCCATTAATATCCTGTTTAAAAACGTATTTATAATTTGTGCCGGCTTACTTACCTATGCTATTCTTGGGTTTAATTTAATGTATCCGGGCTCATTTTTAGCCGGAGTAATTCCGGATTACTTCTTTGACCTTTTTGGGTTAAGTGCGCCTGTAGCAGATGGTGCTTTAGATTTAGCCTATAACGAAGGTTACACTTACTGGACAGATTTCCTATTCCAGGGCATGTTTGCGGCAACCGCGGCAACTATAGTTTCCGGGGCGGTAGCAGAACGAATTAAACTGGGAAGTTTTATGCTTTTCTCGGTGATCTACATCACCATTGTTTATCCTATTGTAGGTTCCTGGAAATGGGGTGGCGGATTCTTAGACGGTCTTGGTTTTTATGATTTTGCCGGTTCTACACTGGTACATTCCGTAGGTGGATGGGGAGCTTTAATAGCTATCTATTTACTGGGAGCTCGTTTAGGTAAATTTGGAAAGGATGGACAGTCTCATGCAATTCCGGGTCACAATATTCCTTTGGCAACAGCGGGAGTTTTTATCCTTTGGCTAGGGTGGTTCGGGTTTAACGGGGGCTCAGTTCTTTCTGCCGATCCTTCCTTGACTTCTATTACACTGGTAACAACCTGTCTTGCAACCGCGGCCGGTGGTATTTCAGCATTTTTAGTTTCAACCATTGCTTATAAAAATTATGATCTAACCATGTTCCTGAACGGAATTTTAGGTGGACTGGTTGGGATTACTGCAGGCGCAGACCTAATGTCTCCTTTTGATGCGGTTCTTATTGGTTTAGTAGCAGGAGGAGTTATTGTTTTTGGGGTGTCGCTAGTCGATAAACTTAAACTGGATGATCCCGTTGGTGCAGTAGCTGTTCACCTTGCTTGCGGAATTTGGGGTACTCTTGCCGTAGGAACCTTTGGAAGTATGGCCGGTTTTGATCAATTTCTTACCCAGCTGGCGGGCGTGGGAATAATTGGTGCTTTCTGCTGTATTTCTGCATTCGTAATTCTCTCTATTATTAAAGCAACTATGGGCTTAAGAATGGAAGAAAAGGAAGAAACCGAAGGCCTGGACGCTCATGAACACGGTATGGATGCCTATGCCGAATTTGGAACGGTCCACGATAGATAAATAAAAATTAAATTTCTAAAAAGAAAAAGGAGCGCTTGGCGGAGCGCTCCTATAAAGTAAATCTCTCATACAGCTTTGCTCAACACATTTCAACTTATTAAACAAGACTTTTATTATGAAAAAATTTACCATTACAAATATCCGAAAAATATTCCTTTTAGGAATCTGTTTTGCTGCCGGAAATAACTTGCAGGCGCAGGAAACCGAAGAAACTAAAGTTGAAAGCTTTATGTCTAATTTTAGTATTAGCGGTTCTGTAGATACTTACTTCAGAACAAATTTTAATGGACTAAATAAGTATGAGTACAATGAAGCCGGTGATATTATTGCATGCCCACAAGCTCCCGCTTCTTCTTTTGCAAACGATCCCGGTTTCGCTATTGGAATGGCGAATGTAATTTTAGGTTACGAAGGAGAGAAAGTAGGTTTTGTGGCCGACCTGGTTTTTGGACCTCGTGGAGAAGATGCCGTTTTTGCATCAGGCGCTCCCAGCAATATTGTAAACCAGTTGTATGCTTACTGGAATGTTTCAGATGCAGTTACTCTAACACTGGGGAATTTTAATACCTTCCTGGGATATGAAGTAATTTCCCCGGCTGCCAATTTCAATTATTCCACTTCCTATATGTTTTTCTACGGACCTTTTTCCCACACCGGAATTAAAGCAGATTTCACGATAAATGATAACTGGAGCGCAATGTTGGCCATTATGAATCCTACAGACTGGACTAAATTTAATCCCTATGGAAAGTATTCTTTTGGCGGACAGTTAGGATATTCTAACACAAATGGAAGCGCATACCTAAACCTACTATACGGTGAGCAAATGCCAATTTCAGACGAAGCAACGTTTCAGATAGATTTGACAACGGGTTGGGATTTTACCGATTCTTTCTATTTAGGCCTTAACACCACGTATAACACTACAGATGGTGCAGGATTTTACGGAGCAGCACTGTATCCGCAGTTTCAAACTTCCGATAGTTTTGCTATTGGTTTAAGAGCAGAATATTTTAAAGAACTGGAAGATGGCGGCCCTGTTTACGGCGCTGATGCTGAAGCAATAGATTTTACCCTAACCGGAAATTATACCGTTGGAAGCCTAACTATTAAACCGGAATTACGCCTGGATAAAGTTTCGAATACTCCATCGCCGGTCTTTGTTAATTCAGATTTAGATGGTACCGATAACCTTTCATCTTTTGTACTGGCTGCGGTTTATGCGTTCTAAATCAATTAAAGTTCTTAACGCCTGCTTTAACTGCAATTTGCAAATTATTTTCAGCAGGAACTATAGGGCATGAAAAGTCAGCATTATAAGCACAATAAGGATTATATGCTTTATTAAAATTTAAAAAAATGGAATCACCCTCCGGTATCCTTAAGTCCAAATACCGTCCGCCGGAGTAGGTGGTTTCGCCATTGGTAAGATCTGTAAAGGGTAAAAAAAGGTAATTATAATATTCGGGATCTGAGATTAGCTCCTGATTTTGAAAAACATTCAGTTTAAAATCTTTTCCTTTAATACTGAAATATAATTCTCCATATTTCACATAAACAGGTTTTCTATTTGTTGTAGTTTGCATTTTAAATGGAGCTTCAGCCGGAGTTCTTAAAAAATAAGCCTTCACTTGAAAAGCCGAATCAATCTCGAAAAAATGTAGGTTCTTAAATTTAGCCAAATCATCTTTAGAAAGCGGAGTACGCTCGGGATCACTAAATTTTTCATTCATATCCCTCTGAAATTCCTCTACACTCTTTTCCTGAGCAATAACTGAAACAGATAGCATTAAGGAAACCAGAAAAAATAATTTCGAACTAACTATCAGCCTTATAATATTTGGCTTTCCCAAGATATTCCCTGATTTTCTCATTATATTCCTTACTCAATTTTAGATCTAAAATTCCTTCAATATCATATAATACCTCCATATCCTCAAATCCGGTTTTAAGCAAATCTTCCAAATAAAGGAGAGCTGTTTCATGATCGCCATCATGACCGGCAATTTTAATAATATTGAGATATGCTTCAGGATCATTCTTATCGAATATGGTACGAAGAATACTAACAAATACTTTTGATCTGGCATTAGCCTGGGAATTCACATAACTATCGTAGTAACTCTTGCTAAGTGCATCCAGAAAACCAAGAAGCCTGCTTGCCTTATTTTGTTTTGGCCCACTAAATTTTTCTTTATTTTCCTTTAATTCCTGCACCTGGGCGGCCCACCAACCAATATTTTCAAAATTAGAAGTTACTACATCGGCATCCATATAATAAATATATTCCTCCCGTTTGGCATTTTCTTCAGCGATAGCATTGCGATAATCCCGTCTTTGCTGCCTGAAGGCTTTATTTCGCCTAATATTCTTTATCTGGTCTCTCAAATCTATTTCCAGTCCAAAATCCTCATATTTATCTTCAATCTGTTTCAGCTTTTCAAATGCCTGGTAATAATTACGAGTGCGTCTTAGAACCTGGGCATATTCCACTTCAGCATTATAAAGTTGTTTTATAAAATCTAGATCTTTAAGCCTTTTTCCTTCCTTTATCGCATTTAAGGTAAAACCTGCCACAGCGTTCTGAATTACATCGGCAACAGGCCATTCCACTTCCTCCTCACAAGTATAAAAATTCATTTCTGTAGGATAATTTTCTTTATCAAAATAGCTTTCTATTTCCTTTAGAATACCCATTGAATTCCTGCTTTCGCAAGCTATTACGCTAAACATAAACTTATTGCTAGAGTTCAAATAATCAGTATTTAACCAGGCATTTTCCACAGCTAATACTCCAGAGATATTATTGTAAATAAATGGCAATGCAGTAGCCAATTGCCCACCTTCAGAAAGACCTACTAGATAAACCTGCTCCCTGTCAATAGACAGCATACCATCTACCTGGTTAATAAAAGGTCCTATTTTAGTAATGTTATTTTTTAAAGAATCTTTCTTTAGGTTTAAATTGGAGGCGGCGATAATATAAGATTGCTCTTCTGCCACCGTCCTGAAAAGCTGGGTAGCTGCCCTTCCCCTACCTTGAGGATCAAATACAAAAATTACCGGCCATTCTTTCTTTTCGTCAAAATCTTGCGGAAGATATAAAGCAAAACTATCTGCAATAGAATCGTTGGTAGGAACTGAATCTACAATTCTACCTAAAGGAATTTCAATTTCCTGTGTATTTCCTAATTGAGGAATAAGACTTAAGAGTAAAATTAAAAAAGGTATCTTTTTCATCATAATATCACATAATTACTATAAATATAAGCATAGATATCAAAGATCGTGCATAAAAAAAGCCTTCATCGAAAGAGGAAGGCTTCATAAATATATAGGCGGTAGATTTATTTTTTAACGCGTTGTAATCTTAAATTGTCATCTCTAAAGAAAAGACGGGCAACTAAAGATACTACGAGTAGATCTGCAAAAATTAAAAACAACACCCTCACTACTTCAATACCGGCAAAATTTAATCCGGAAAATCCTATCGCACCGGTTAAAGCCGCAACGATTAGGAATAATGTACTATACTTTCTCATAATGCAATTTCTTTTTTGTAAAAATAGGTACAGTATAGTCGTTATGCTATTAATAAAATTACAATTTGCTATTATTTAACTAAACCGATTATAGCTTTGAGTAATTAGTTAAAATAGACTCAAAAAAGAAGGTATTTTAACTGAATTCTAAAAAAACAGTACAAAAATTATCTGTTTAGAAATCACCAGAAATAGTTATACACAAGAATTTAAGATAATTTTGTGGCATTTTTATTTATTGGCGCAAATTCTACCACCTGGGACAGCACAATATGGGTTTTGGTTTCGCCGTAAGTGATGAGTTTGTCTATAAATTCTTCTAAATGAGCCTGGTCTCGTAAAACCACTTCCATTATAATATTTTCATTCCCGGTGATACGATAGCAATTATTTACCTCTTTAAATTCCTTTACCTTTTCAAGAAAGGGTTTTAATCTCCCCATAAAAGCCCTAAGGGTTATTATAGCTTTTAATTGATGCCCGGTTTGATGATAAGAGATTTGAGTTTTATAGCCTTTTATAATGCCGGCATCTTCCATTTTCTTTACCCTTTCTGCCACAGCCGGAGAGCTTAATCCTATCTCCCTCCCAATTTCGGCAAAAGAGTACCTGGCATTTTGCTGCAAGCGCGTTAAAATAGCCCAGTTAAGTTCATCAATTTGCATATTAAAGTTTTATTTGAATAATACTTTTTAATCAAAGGTAAAATATAATTTCAAGCTTAAAACCCGAAGTCAAGCTATTTATTTTCTCTTTAATTTTATGCTGAAATTTATTACTAATGTCACAGGCTTTTTCTTATAAATCTTATCACACACCGGTTTACCGGAAAGCTTTAGAAATTTTCAAACTTTCCAGGGCTATGGCTGTGCATTTTACGCAAGATAAGCACGTGCTGGAAATGGGATTTTCAGCCTGTCCAAAAGACAGGTATGCCGGAGATCTTGTAAACGAATCTCTTCTACTTGCCCCGGGCGTAGCTTCTGTGGCAACTGCAAAAAACTACGGCTCGCGTTTAGAACGTATTCGAAAAATTAGAAAGGCAAGTAAAAGTTTAAAAACGCTTTGTAGAAACCTGGAGTTCTCTGGGGTAAGAGAAAGTGAGTTTTTAGGACTACTAAAGAAAGAGATTCATCTTTTTGATACAATGATCGCTGATTGGATTCAGCAACTTAGAAAAGCTTAATTTAAGCTTAGCTGTTTATTCAAAGAAAGCGAGCTTCACACCTTCAATAAGCATATTAGTTCCAATAATTGCTATAATAAGCCCCATTATCTTCTCAATCACAATAATCTTATTCTGACCAATAAATCGCACTAAATATTCACTGGAAATAAAAGCGAGGTGATTTAAAAACATAATTAAGCCAAACATCGCGACAATAATTCCCATATCCATATAGCTAGCCGTGGTCGTATAGTTTACTGCAGTTACAATGGTTCCCGGACCGGCAAGAATTGGAATTGCTAGCGGAGAAATGGAAATCCCTTCATTAAAATCTACTTCTGTCTGGTTGTCAATACTGGATTGTTGTGCCCTTATCATTTCAAAGCCCACGAAAAACACCAAAATTCCACCTGTAATTTTAAAGGCAGGAATAGTTAATCCAAAAAGCTGGAAGATATATTTACCCAATAACACAAATCCTGTTACGATAACAAAAGCCGTGAAAGTCGCTTTTTTAGAAATAAAACGCTTTCTTTTTCCATCTGCCTGTTTGGTTAAGCTAAGGAAGATTGGAATATTCCCCACCGGATTATTAATCGCGAAAAATGCGGTAAACGCACCTATGGCATATAACCAGATATTTTCCATAGATTTATAATTTTGGTACTTACGTACTTACAGGTTGAAATTAGTAATCTGCAAAATTAATCTGAAATTTTAGCCCCACCCAATAAAAAGGATAAAAGTTTTAGACACCTTAGAACTTAATAATTAACGTATCGCTTTTTTAGAAAATTGAGGACATTTTCAGTTATGGTTTATCTTATTATAGCATTGAATTCTTAAATTAAAAATTGTTTTGAAATGAAAAATCCCAATGAGGCTTTCGCCCATTGGGATGATTTATTAATAACTTTAAAAGCCGTGATTCGCTAAGCTAATCACTTCTTTTTCGCAAAAATATTTTCAAAACATTTTTAGTTCTATAGATCCTGATTCGCTGCGCTCATCGGGATAAGCGATTCGCACACTTTCCCAGACTTTTCGCCTGGGAAGGTGGCTCTCTGCTTACATATTTCTTCTATACTGCCCGCCAACCTCAAACATAGCCTGAGTTATTTGTCCAAGAGAACAAACTTTGGTGGCTTCCATTAATTCTTTAAAAATATTCTCATTTTTAATGGAAGCCTCTTTAATTTTCTCTAAAGCTGCTTCAGCTGAATCTTCTTTGGCTTTGTGAAGTGTACTCAAAGTTTTAAGTTGATGCTGCTTCTCCTCTTCTGTAGCTCTAATTACTTCTCCCGGAGTCACAGTTGGCGATCCGGTAGAACTTAAGAACGTATTTACACCAATTATTGGATAATCGCCATTATGCTTTAAAGTTTCATAATGCAGACTTTCCTCCTGGATTTTTCCACGTTGATACATCGTTTCCATCGCGCCAAGCACTCCGCCTCGTTCGGTAATTCTATCGAATTCGGTTAAAACAGCTTCTTCGACGAGATCAGTTAATTCTTCTATAATGAAAGAACCCTGGATTGGATTCTCGTTTTTAGCAAGTCCTAGCTCTTTATTGATAATTAACTGAATAGCCATCGCTCTTCTTACAGAAGCTTCTGTTGGCGTGGTGATCGCTTCATCATACGCATTGGTATGCAGTGAATTACAGTTATCATAAATCGCATAAAGTGCCTGAAGCGTAGTTCTAATATCGTTAAAGTCTATTTCCTGGGCGTGAAGCGATCTACCGGAAGTTTGAATATGATATTTCAACATTTGTGCCCTTGGGTTTGCACCGTATTTATGTTTCAGTGCTTTAGCCCAAATTTTACGTGCAACTCTTCCTATTACCGCATATTCAGGATCTATTCCGTTAGAAAAGAAAAAGGAAAGGTTTGGACCAAATTTATTGATATCCATTCCCCTGCTTAAGTAATATTCTACGTAAGTGAACCCATTGGCTAAAGTAAATGCCAATTGGGTAATTGGATTTGCACCCGCTTCAGCAATATGATATCCTGAAATCGAAACCGAATAGAAGTTTCTTACTTTTTCTTTAATAAAATGCTCCTGAACATCTCCCATTAAGCGCAAAGCGAATTCCGTAGAAAAGATACAGGTGTTTTGCGCCTGGTCTTCTTTTAAAATATCAGCCTGAACGGTTCCACGAACCACGCTAATAGTTTTTTCCTTTATTTCTTCGTAAACTTCTGCCGGAAGAACCTGGTCTCCGGTAAGTCCTAAAAGCATTAAACCAAGTCCGTTGTTTCCTTCGGGCAATTCCCCACGATAAACGGGACGGTCTAAATCACGATCATCATAGAGTTCTTTATATTTCGACTCAACTTTATCCTCAAGTCCGTTTTCTTTGATGTATTTCTCACATTGCTGATCTATAGCCGCATTCATAAAGAAACCAAGCAACATAGGCGCCGGGCCATTTATCGTCATACTTACAGACGTCATTGCATCTGCCAGATCAAAGCCTGAATAGAGCTTTTTAGCATCATCCAAACAGCAAATAGAAACCCCGGAATTTCCGATTTTTCCATAGATATCGGGACGTTCATCCGGATCATTTCCGTAAAGTGTTACCGAATCGAAAGCGGTAGAAAGCCTCTTTGCGGGTAAGCCCATACTTACATAATGAAATCGGCGGTTGGTACGCTCTGGCCCACCTTCCCCGGCAAACATTCTTGTAGGATCTTCGCCCTGCCTTTTAAACGGATAAAGCCCTGCCGTATATGGAAATTCTCCCGGAACATTTTCCTGAAGACACCATTTTAATATATCGCCCCAGGCTTTATACTTTGGAAGCGAAACTTTTGGAATTTGAGTATGCGAAAGAGACTCTGTATGCGTATCTATTTTTATCTCTTTATCACGAACTTTAAAGGAATAAACAGGTTCTACATATTTATTCACCTTCTCCTGCCAGCTCTGTATTACTTCCCAGTTATAAGGATCGAGGTCCATTTTTACCCGGTCAAATTCTGCGAAAAGCAATTTTAGAAAATCCTTTTGGGAATCTTCGGCAAACTCATTTATTTCCTCCTGGTTAATCCCGTGTTTTTCTAAATATTTAGATTGATTGTTTGTCATTTCCAATCCAGAAACCGACTCGATAGTTTTAAAAACTCCGTAAAGTTTTTGAGCTACTTCAGCCTGGTTTGCGGCTTTCTCGTCGTAGCTTCTATTATTTTCAGCAATTTCTGAAAGGTAACGTGTTCGTTTTGGTGGAATTACGAAGATCTTCTCGCTCATTTCTGCTGAAATCTCAAAGGTAGAATTTAGATCGGCTTTGGTTTTTTCAGCAATCTTATCCATAATTTGACGATACAGGGTATTCATCCCCGGATCGTTAAACTGAGAGGCGATGGTTCCAAAAACCGGTAGTTTTTCAGCGTCTTCGTGCCATAATTGGTGATTTCGCTGATACTGCTTTTTTACATCTCGCAAAGCATCCTGTGCACCACGTTTATCGAATTTATTGATCGCTACTAAATCGGCGAAATCAAGCATATCGATTTTCTCTAACTGGGTGGCCGCACCAAATTCCGGCGTCATCACGTATAGAGCAACGTCAGAATGATCCATAATTTCGGTATCACTCTGTCCAATTCCAGAAGTTTCCAGGATAATTAAGTCGAATTCAGCAGCTTTTAAAACCTCAACGGCTTCAGCCACGTGTTTAGAAAGTGCCAGGTTAGATTGGCGGGTAGCCAGGGAACGCATATAAACGTGTTTATTGTTTATGGCATTCATCCTAATTCTATCTCCCAGTAAAGCGCCGCCGGTCTTTCTTTTAGAGGGATCTACTGAAATAATCCCGATATTTTTTTCGGGAAAATCACCTAAAAATCGGCGTACCAATTCATCTACCAAACTGGATTTTCCTGAACCACCGGTTCCCGTAATTCCAAGAACAGGAATTTCACTCTTACCGGTTTCTTCTCTTAAAGGTTCAAAATGCTCCAGAAAAGAATCGTGCTTATTTTCAGCAAGGGAAATTAGCCTTGAAATAGTATTTACATTCTTATTTTTTAAATCTTCGGCAACAGATTTTTCTTCAACCAAATCGCGAGTTTCAGTATCTACCCGCTTCACCATATCATTTATCATTCCCTGGAGCCCCATTTCACGCCCATCATCTGGCGAGTAAATTCGGGTTATCCCGTAATCCATTAATTCCTTTATTTCCTCCGGAAGAATTACTCCCCCACCACCGCCAAAAATAGCGATATGACCGGCGTTCTTCTCCTGAAGCAGATCGTGCATATATTTAAAATACTCTGTGTGACCACCCTGGTAGGAAGTCATCGCGATGGCCTGTGCATCTTCCTGGATGGCGCAATTTACGACCTCGTCTACACTACGGTCGTGACCAAGGTGAATTACCTCAACTCCGGTAGATTGGATGATGCGGCGCATTATATTAATAGCTGCGTCGTGCCCATCAAAAAGCGAAGCTGCGGTTACAATTCTTATTTTATTTTTAGGGGTATATGGCTTTTGTTGTTCCATTGCTAATTATCTCTGAATTTTGGACCTGCAATTTAAGAAAATCGCAACCAAATATTGAAATTTTAAGTTTTTTATGAGGATTTTATAAGCAAAAATAGCTTGATGAAAGAAAGTCAAAAAGTGATTTTCAGACTGCCATTTTTAAATTTATATCTTTGAAAAATCGAACCCAGGGCGAGCTTGTGACATAAGAGATAGATTTTTTGATATCCAGGCGAGCCTTCAAATATTTAAATCTCGATTATCGAGTAAAAAGCATTTCTATGAAAAAGATCATTCTCGTTTTTAGTGTACTTATATTTTCTTCCTGTGCCGAATTACAAACCATAGCCGAAAATTATCCGCAAGCAGGCGTTAGCAATACTGAAATAGCTTCAGGTTTACGCCAGGCTTTAGATATGGGAATCGAGAAACAAGTTACAAAGCTTACTGAAGAAAACGGATTTTACAGCAATGAATTAGTAAGAATTACTTTACCTCCAGAATTGCAGAAAGTAGATAAAACCTTACGCGATGTAGGCTTAGATGCCTTAGCCGATGAAGGCTTAAAAGTATTAAACAGGGCTGCCGAAGAAGCGGTTAAAGAAGCTACTCCAATTTTTGTAAATGCCGTGCAAGAGATCACTTTTAATGATGCCAGAAATATTCTACTAGGCCAGGATAATGCTGCTACCTTATATCTTACCGGTAAAACCGAAGAACCACTTTACAGCAAATTTAATCCTGTAGTAACCAATTCACTCGAAAAAGTTGGTGCCACTCAAGTTTGGAGCAATATTATTAACCGGTATAATAGCCTGCCCCTTACCAGCAATGTAAATCCAGACCTTGCAGATTATGTTACCAACCAGGCACTTGAAGGAGTTTACACTATGATCGCGGTTGAGGAGAAAGAGATCAGGGAAAAAGTTTCAGCAAGAACTACTAATCTTTTACAACGAGTATTTGCACTACAAGACGGTCAATATTAGTTTAACATTCTTCACTAAAAATTAGACAAACCTTCCAAAGAAAACGTTTGTCTAATTTTTTTAACATATTATCGAATGAGGAAAGATATTTTACACTAAGATTAACGCAGACTTGGCAATCCTTTGCGGGTGTGCATCTTATATTTGCATCAGAGACGAAAACAGTGTTATGTTCAAAATCTTTGAGACAAAATCTACAGAAGAATGCCTTTGTGATAAGTATACCCATCTTATGCACAAATCCTATAAACTGGCTCTTACCGATAAAGAGGAAAGTGACCGATTGAATGAGAAAGCAAAAAAAATTCTAGAGGAGCTTAGAAGAATGCAGTACGATAAAATAGATTATTAATCGCGAAGCTTTTTAAAATAGTCTATTGCTTCTATTAATCGCGATCCATACCAACTAAAATACTCACCATCTACCAGTTCAATTTCAACATTTAAGGTTGAAAAATATTCTTTATGCTTTTCCCCGAAAGGAAATGGCTCAGATGAAAGCAATAATAAATCAGGATCTTTAGCCTTTAATTCTTCAAGAGTGGTTTCTGGATATCTTGATTCCTTAAACACATTTTCAAACTTATTCAGTTTTAAAAGTTCATCTATAAAAGTGTCTTTCCCAGCAACCATTAAAGGTTTTTTCCAGATAAAATACGCTACTTTTCTAATCGGTTTATTCTGAATTTGTTCCTGAAGAACAGTAATCTTATCTCTAACAGAATTCACCATTGTTCCCACTAAAGCCTCTTGCTGAAAAATATCCCCATATTGATGCATCAATTCAAAAGCATCTTCAATTTTTACAATATCTGAAACGTGTACGGGAGCAATTTCTTCCAGCTCGGCCACCATTTCTTGAGTATTCTCCTCTTTATTGCAAAGAATAATATCAGGATTTAGCGCTTTTATTTTTTCAAGCTTAACTTGCTTTGTGCCGCCCACAATGGTTTTGGTTTTCCGAAGGTATTTGGGATGAACGCAGAACTTAGTGACGCCTACCAGGTTTTCCTCCAAACCTAAATCTACAAGAAGCTCGGTTTGACTGGGCACTAAAGAGATAATTCGCTTAGGAATGTTTGGAAGGAAAATCTTTCTTTGTAATTGATCTATCACTTCCATGTTGGGATTTTAAAGTTTACTCAACTCTTCTGCCATTTGTTGCTGAAGTACTTCCGCTTTGGCTCCGGCTATTTCAGCGAAATTTGAAGATTCTGAAGCGTAAATAATCTTTCGGGAAGAATTTACCAATAACCCTACATTCTTCGTCATTCCGTATTTACATACATCTTCCAGTTTTCCGCCCTGCGCTCCTACACCGGGAACCAAAATAAAGTTTTCAGGAATTATTTCCCGTATTTCTTTTAAGTATTCAGCTTTAGTAGCACCAACCACATACATTAACCTCTCGGAATTCTCCCAGGTTTTAGAAGTTTTAAGCACTTTTTTGTAAAGCTCTTCCCCATCAATTTCTTGTGTTTGAAAATCGAAAGCACCCTCATTAGATGTTAAGGCCAATAATATTGCCTGTCTATTTTCAAACTCCAAAAATGGCTCTACTGAATCTTTTCCCATATAAGGCGCTACAGTCACCGAATCAAACCCAAGATCCTTGAGAAAAGTTTTGGCGTACATCCTGGAGGTATTACCTATATCACCGCGTTTAGCATCAGCGATAGTATAGATTTCAGGATACTCGTGGTGAAGGTAATTGATTGTTTTTTCTAAAGCCTGCCAGCCTTCAACACCGTTGGCTTCATAAAAAGCGATATTCGGTTTATAAGCCACACAAAACTTATGAGTGGCGTCTATAATCGCTTTATTGAATTCAAAAATAGGATCGTCTTCAGATAACAAATAGGTTGGGATCCTGTCTATATCCACATCAAGTCCCACACATAAAAACGATTTCTTTTTAAAGATCTGTTCAGTTAATTCTTGCGGGGACATAGGTTAGATTTTTGTAATTAATATGGTTTAAAATATAAAAAGAAAATTCCGCTTTCGCGGAAAGTAATTCTTAAAATACGGGATTTGTCATACTTAGAATTTGAGACCTCCGCCTGCGCGGAGGTGACAATCTTTAAAAGATATCTGAATTTTCTTTAAGCTTCTCTGTATTTTCTACAAATCGCAATTCGTCCAGTATTTTCTGGATATCCCCATTTATGATGTTTGAAAGATCATAAAGGGTAAGGTTTATACGGTGATCTGTAACCCTTCCCTGGGAATAGTTATAGGTTCTAATTTTCGCACTACGGTCGCCACTGGAAACCATAGAGTTTCTTTTGGCAGCATCGGCTTCCTGCTTTTTAGCAAGTTCCATTTCATATAAACGGGAACGTAATACTCTAAAAGCTTTCTCCTTGTTCTTATGCTGTGATTTTTGATCCTGGCACTGTGCCACCAAACCTGTTGGCTCGTGAGTTAAACGCACTGCAGAATAAGTAGTGTTTACCGATTGTCCACCGGGACCGGAAGAACAGAAATAATCTATTCTTACTTCTTTTGGATCTATTTCAACATCAAATTCTTCAGCTTCAGGCAGCACCATTACGGTAGCGGCAGAGGTATGCACACGACCCTGGGTTTCAGTTTGCGGAACACGCTGCACACGGTGTACACCGGCTTCAAACTTCATTGTGCCATAAACATCTTCACCAGAAACTTCAAAGATCATCTCTTTAAATCCGCCACTGGTACCTTCACTATAATCTACAATATTATGCTTCCAACCTTTGCTTTCTACATATTTGGTATACATTCTATAAAGATCTCCGGCAAAAATACTCGCCTCATCTCCACCAGTACCGGCTCTAATTTCTATTACTACGTTCTTGGCATCGTCTGGATCTTTAGGAACCAGCATCATCCGTATCTTTTCTTCCAGCTTTGGCACTTCCTTTTCGGCTTCTTCCAACTGCATTTTGGCCATTTCGGTCATTTCAGGATCGCTGCCGTCGGCAATAATTTCCTTAGCTTCTTCAATATTATTGGTGAGCTCCAAATATTTTTCGCGCTCATCCATTAAAGCCCTAAGGTCTTTATATTCTTTATTTAGTTCTATATATCGCTTTTGATCTGCTATCACATCGGGTTGAATAATTAAATCATTCACCTCATCAAAACGCTGCTTTACTATATTAAGCTTCTCGATCATATAATCACTCTGATTTTTAGGAACACAAATTTACGATAAATTGATTGATTTATAAGATTGAAAAAAGAATTGTAAATTGAAATCTCCAAGAGGATTAAATGATAAGCAAAACAAGGGCGATCTTACATTTTTACCGACAATTTATTTTGGGGTCTATTTTATTGAATTTCTTTTTCCTGTTTTTCGGGAACCCTTTAGTATTTATCGTGTTATTCAAACTATTTCTTGGGGCCCTGATATTCTATTTATATAAAACTTCCTACAAACACCAGCTTTACTTTTACCAAAACCTTTCCCTGGGCAGCGTAAGGCTTTTTATCTTCGTCTTTCTCATAGATCTTATTTTCATCATACTTTCCGGCGGAATTTATTCTCTGATAATATGATCTTCGAAATTGATAATGTTGAACTTTATTTTGCCGAAAAGCAAATCCTAAATGGGGTTTACCTAAAAGCAGAAACAGGAAAGATAACCGGAATACTTGGGGCAAATGGTTCTGGAAAAAGTAGTTTGCTCAATATTTTCTTCGGAAGCTTACAACCAAGGCACAAACTGATTAGGATTGATAAAAAACCTTATCTGAAGCCACTTTTCAAATACGGAATGGTAACATATTTACCACAGCAAAATTTTATTCCGCCAAAAATGAAGCTTGAAACCTGCTTTCAACTTTTTAAGGTAGATGTAAATGGATTTCTACAGGACTTCCCTGAGTTTAGAAGCTATAGAAAAGCTAGAATGCGTGAATTTTCAGGTGGGCAACGGCGCATTATAGAAATTTATATTTGTCTAAATAGCAGAGCTGAACTTATTCTTTTAGACGAGCCTTTTTCACATCTTTCCCCGCTTTATATTGAAAAAATTAAAAGCTTAATTCAGGAATTAAAGAAAGAAAAAGCGATAATTCTTACCGATCATATGTATCGGCATATTTTAGATACCAGTGACGAACTTTACCTGCTAAAAAATGGCAGTACTAAATTGATTGACAAAACCAGCGAGTTGGAAGATTACAATTACCTTAAAGCGGGAACACTGTATTGAATTCAATTCATTTAAGATAACTACTCAGGCTAAACTTGAGCTTAAACCTCTCTTTGCTCCAAATTATTGTTGTTAGAATCTTCTATAGGTTTTATCCAAAAGAGAAGTAGCAATCCTAAAGCGAGAATATGGAAAAACCTATCGGGGTAATAAAACACAGGTACATCCAGATAGATTGCGATAAAGAAATTAAAATCAGAGAAGGCGAGAAAAAGCGCTGCCAGTAAAAAATAAAAACTTCTTTTATTACTAAATATGTTATTATACGTGAATGCTACCCCAACCAACAATATGGTTAATAGTGTGAGCGCTAAATATACCGGATAGAAATAATCGTATATAAAAGCTTCAGGCACCATAGCTAACAATTCAAACAATAAATAAATATTGATAGCAACCACGGCAATTCCCAGTATCAATTCAAAAAGCCTGAATTTTACAGATCGAATCTTTGGAAAAACAATAAAAATTAATAATGAGAAAATAAGCGACCTGGCGAGAAATGTTATAAAATTAAAAACCTGAAGTTCGTAATATACTAACGAGATATCGCAAATTAAGTAGGACACTAAAACATAGTCCATTTTGGACTTGAAAATTCCGAAGGAGAAACTCCATATCACAAAATAAAGCGAACTTGCTACTCTAAACCACCTGCTAATTTCTTCATCTAAAAAATAGACACTGAGTAGATTAATAATAACCCAGAATACTGTAGATATAATTATAAATTTGGAGCTGTAGAGATTCCGTATTTTCGCCAAAAGGATAGATTTTAAAGTTTAAAGAAGTACAAATATTCTTCTGAAATATTTGAAAATCATTTAAATAATCCGGTTTTAAGCCCCAACACCAGAAATAAGTTTAATTCAAAGTAAAGACGGATTATAAGTTCCGTGTCTCAAAAAGTAAGCCATAAGTCTGTTTAAATTTACAGCTCGAATAGCCAGGAATTACAAACAGAAGTTAATACTGAAACTCCCCGAACTCACTTTTTATAGTAAGTTTCTTTTCTTCTGAAGCTTCTACCCTACCCACAATTTGCGCATCTACATTAAAAGATTTGGAAATAGCTATAACCTCATCGGCAATCTCAGGGTTTACATAAAGTTCCATTCGATGGCCCATATTAAAAACCTGGTACATTTCTTTCCAGTCGGTTTTACTTTCCTGCTGAATAAGTTTGAAAAGCGGCGGCACTTCAAACATATTGTCTTTTACAATGTGCAAGTTATCTATAAAATGAAGAATTTTGGTTTGTGCACCTCCACTGCAATGCACCATCCCGTTAATTTCTTTATTGCTGAATTTAGAAAGTATTTTCTTAATAATTGGTGCATAAGTTCGGGTTGGCGAAAGCACTAATTTCCCCGCATCTATAGGTGAATTTTCAACCTTATCGGTTAAAGCTTTATTACCGGAATAGATCAAGTCTTCAGGAATATCGTTATCAAAACTTTCAGAATATTTTTCGGCTAAGATCTTAGAGAAAACATCGTGGCGCGCAGAGGTAAGTCCGTTACTACCCATTCCGCCGTTATATTCCTTTTCATAAGAAGCCTGCCCGGAAGAAGATAAACCAACAATTACATTCCCGGGTTTAATATTAGCATTATCGATCACTTCAGACTTTTTCATCCTGGCGGTTACGGTAGAATCTACAATAATAGTTCTTACCAAATCGCCAACATCGGCAGTTTCGCCACCGGTAGAATGAATTTCGACACCAAATTCTTTTAATTCAGCAATCAACTCTTCGGTCCCATTGATTATAGCTGAAATCACATCTCCAGGAATTTTATTTTTGTTCCGCCCAATGGTTGAAGAAAGCATAATATTATCTATAGCGCCCACACAAAGCAGGTCGTCTATATTCATTATCAAAGCATCTTGCGCAATTCCTTTCCAAACCGAAAGATCTCCGGTTTCTTTCCAATACATATAAGCAAGCGAAGATTTTGTTCCTGCGCCATCGGCGTGCATAATTAGGCAATGCTCATTGCTTCCGGTAAGATAATCGGGTACGATTTTACAAAATGCTTTAGGAAATAAACCTTTATCTACATTTTTAATGGCATTGTGCACATCTTCCTTTCCTGCTGAAACTCCGCGCTGGGCGTATCTTTTGCTTACTTCCTGACTCATAATTCCTGTATTAAAGCCCCAAAGATAAACAGATTAGATTTTTTGAAGCTAAGTACTTAATACTAATTTTCAACAAAAAAACCACGTGCATTATACACGTGGTTTTTTATACTTATTTAATTCAAAAAATTACCTGGTAAAAAGTAATTCTCTGTATTTAGTTAATGGCCAAAGCTCATCATCTACCACAAGTTCTAACTTATCACAGTGATATCTTATTTCGTCAAAGTATGGTTTCACATCATCACAATATGCAAAGGCACGCTTTTCAGCATCCTCAATCTTATTAGCGACTTTTCTAGCCTCGATCATTGCTTTAACGCCACTATTGATTTTTGCAATATGCGCAGATATCTCTTCGATGATCTCTAATTGTTCGTTAGAATGCTTTTTGAAGTCTTCATTATAAATATGTTTCAAGCCTTCTACGTTCTCAATAAGAATGTTTTGATATCGAACCGCCGTTGGGATCACGTGATTTCTAGCAATATCCCCAAGGATTCTACCTTCAATCTGGATACGCATTGCATAATCTTCAAGCTGAATTTCATGACGGGCTTCCAATTCGATCTGATTCATCACTTTTAAGTCTTTAAAAAGTGACATTGTCTTTTCAGAAACAAGTGCTTTAAGTGCTTGAGGCGTTGTTCTATTATTACTTAAACCACGCTTTTTAGCTTCTTTTTCCCAGGCTTCACCATAACCATCTCCTTCAAAGCGGATATTCTTGGATTGCTTGATATATTCTCTAAGCACGTTAAAGATGGCATCATCTTTCTTCATCTTTTCGCCCTTAATCAACCCGTCAACTTCGGTTTTAAAGTCATTAAGCTGCTTGGCTAAAATGGTATTTAGAATTGTCATAGGGTTACCACAGTTAGCGGTAGAACCTACTGCTCTAAATTCAAATTTATTACCGGTAAAAGCGAAAGAAGAGGTACGGTTACGATCGGTATTATCCAGTAAAATTTCCGGTATTTTACCAACTACGTTAAGTTTTAATTCTGTTTTTTCCTTAGGAGATAATTTTCCATCGGTTACTTTTTCTAATTCATCCAGCACTTCGGTTAACTGAGAACCAATAAATGCAGAAATAATTGCTGGTGGTGCTTCGTTAGCTCCCAACCTATGATCGTTAGATGCACTTGCAATACCCGCTCTTAGAAGTTCTTCGTTATCGTGAACTGCTTTAAGAATATTGATAAAAAAGGTAAGAAACTGAAGATTCTTCATTGGTGTGGTACCCGGAGCTAATAAATTTGTTCCAGTGTCTGTAGCCAAAGACCAGTTATTATGTTTACCACTACCGTTAATTCCGGCAAATGGTTTTTCATGTAGAATTACCTTAAAATGATGTTTTTCAGCAATTTTGCTCATAATATCCATAATCAATGAATTATGGTCTACGGCAAGGTTTCCTTCTTCAAAAATCGGAGCCAGCTCAAACTGATTTGGTGCTACCTCGTTATGACGTGTTTTTACCGGAATACCAAGTTTCATACACTCAATTTCCAGGTCACGCATATAAGCCAATACCCTTGATGGGATTGAACCAAAATAATGATCGTCTAATTGTTGTCCTTTTGCAGGAGAATGTCCCAACAAGGTACGTCCTGCCAAAGTAAGGTCGGGACGGGTTGCCGCTAAAGCCGAGTCAATAAGAAAATATTCCTGCTCCCAACCTAAAGTAGCTGTTACTTTAGAAACATTTTTATCAAAATATTTAGCCACAGAAGTTGCAGCCTGATCTACAGATTGAAGCGCTCTTAAAAGTGGAGTTTTAAAATCCAGAGCTTCACCGGTATAGGAAACAAAAATAGTAGGAATACAAAGTGTTGTTCCCCAAAGAAAGGCAGGAGAAGTAGGATCCCAGGCAGTATATCCTCTGGCTTCAAAAGTATTTCTTATTCCTCCACTAGGAAAACTTGAAGCATCGGGCTCTTGTTGCACTAAAGCACCTCCGCCAAATTTTTCTATTGCGCTTCCGTCGCCCTGAGTTTCAAAAAAGGCATCGTGCTTTTCCGCAGTTGCTCCTGTCAATGGTTGAAACCAGTGCGTATAGTGCGTTGCACCTTTAGCAATAGCCCATTCTTTCATTCCGGTAGAAATATGGTCTGACACTCTACGGTCAATTTTCTTACCAGTTTTAATAGCTTCCATCACATTCTCATAAGCTTCCTTGGTAAGGTATTGCTTCATGGAGGCTTCGTTGAACACATTTGTTCCAAAAAGCTCAGACCTTCTGGCCGGCTCTTTAATTTCAACCGGCTTACGGTTAAAAATTTCTTTTAAAGCTTCAAATCGTAAAGTTGACATATTGGTTTTGTTTGAGAATTTTGAATTTCAGCTAACAAATGTATGTATTTTTCAATACACCCCACCAAACAACTAGGCTCTGATTCTAATTTTTATGTTTTCCTTAATAGACCCCCTTAAAATTAACCCAAAAATGCAAGACCCGTAAAAATTACATAGCTCACAAATAAAATCGCACCTTTATACCTGTTGAAAAGGAACTTTTTTGGCAGAAAAGCAAGTGGCGCAATGGCAAAAGCAACTCCTATCATCCAAAAAATGTCATTTGTAAGTATTTGATCTGATTGAATATAGATAGGTTGAATCATTGCGGTGATTCCTAAAACCGAAGCAATATTAAAAATATTTGAGCCTATAAGATTTCCTAATGAAAGTGCTTTTTCCTTCTTTATTGCAGCAATAACTGAAGCAGCAAGCTCAGGAACACTGGTTCCTATAGCAATCATAGTAACCGAAATCACTCTCTCGCTCACGCCAAGCATGGTAGCAAGATCTACCGCACCATCTACCAGCAGTTCTGAACCTCCCCAAAGCGAAACACCACCAATAAGTAGCCAAATAATCATTTTAAAGTTAGAGGTGTCTTTTAAAGAATCATCTATACCTTCTATTGCTATCTCGGTTTTTCTGCGAGATCTTCTTATTAATAAAAACAAAAAGACTATTAGTCCAACAAATAATATAATACCTTCTAAACGAGAAATATTTCCACCGGTGCTTAAAAAATAATAGAGTGCAATAGAAAATATCATCATTGCCGGCCAGTTAAATCGGTAGAATTCCCTGTCTACCGCTATAGACGAAATTATTGCGGTAATACCCAGCACCAGTCCTAAATTGGCGATGTTGGAGCCTATTACATTTCCAAGGGAAATATCAGAAAAACCACTCAGCGCAGCCTGTAGACTCACTAAAAGCTCAGGAGCCGAAGTAGCAAAAGAAACTACGGTTAACCCAATTACCATTCGGGAAACGTTTAATTTGAAAGATAAAGCCACTGAAGCTCTAACCAAAAATTCTCCTCCTACTACCAATAAAACAAGCCCAATAAGAATAAAAGCAATACTCATCTAAAAATTTTTTGCGAAGATAAAATAATCTTGCCAGCTAAACTTAAAAGCATCCTAAATCAATTAAAAACCAATAATAAGGTCTTGTAACTATATTTTTAGTATAATTACGTTATTAACCGTTTAATTCATCATGCGAAAAGTCTTAATTAGCATACTTCTATTCTTAATTAGTTTCCACATCCAGGCACAAAAAGTCATCGAAGGTTTTGTATACAATGCAAAAGATACTACCGCTATAGTTTCGGCTTCAGTTTATTTTGGCGGCACCAGTATAGGAGTGGCTACCAACTCTAAAGGTTTTTTTTCAATTGAAGCGCCGGGGCAAATCAATCCGCCGCTTATAATTAGCTCTCTGGGGTATAAAGTTAAAGTGATTACCAACCTTTCAGAAGTCAGTAAGGAAAACCTAATTTTTTTAAATGAAAACCCAGAAACTTTAGAAACCGTTTTATTGGAAGCCGATCCCTGGACCAGAAGAAAAAAATTAGCGGAGTTTAAAAGAGAGTTTTTTGGCTATACCAAGGCCGCTTCTTCAATGATAATAGAAAATGAAGATATTCTTGAACTCAGTTATAGCCCATCTAAAAACACCTTAACCGCTAGCACATCCCAGCCCCTAATGGTTATTAACCGGTATCTCGGATATCTAATAACCTACGATCTAATTTCATTTAAACTTACCTATAAAACGAATAGCTCTGGCCTCACCTCGCCCTATATGAGCTATTATGAAGGATTTGCTTTCTTTGAAGAGTCTAAGAAAAAAATTAAAAATAGGTTTAAACGCCGTAGACAAAGATCTTATGAGGGTTCAATACTTCATTTTATGAGGGCTCTTAGAAATCGAAGTTTAGCAGCAGAAGGCTATAAAATTTTTAAAAATAAGACAGAAGTTAAACCTTATGAATATTTTAATCTTACCAGGAATGATGACTTGGTACGGGTAGATGTTTTATCCGATAAATTAAATATCCTCTATAAGGGTAGCGAGCAATCTGTATTGGAGGTAAATGGAAAATTTTCTATAGACAAATTAGGAAATTACGCCCCACAGCAAAATATCGTACTAAGCGGAAGTATGGGTGGCAAAAGACTGGCAGATTTATTACCTCCGGATTTTAATAAATAATAACTACTTTATTCGTTTCAAAACTATTTATTTCGTTATATTTGAAATAAACATAGAAAGATGAAACGATTAACCAATAAAGAAGAAGAGGTAATGCGAATTCTCTGGCAATTAGAGAAAGCCTTTGTAAAAGAGATCCTGCCCAAGATAAAAGACCAGAAATTGCATTACAACACCGTCTCTACCATAGTACGACATTTAGAAGATAAAGGTTTTGTATCTCACAAGGCTTACGGCAATACTCACCAGTATTATCCCGTGATCTCTAAAGAAGAATATAGAAAACATATTATGAGTTTAACCTCTAAACGGTTTTTTGATAATTCTTATAAAAGTATGGTTTCATTTTTTGCAAAAGAAGAAAAAATTAGTGCCGACGAACTCCGGGAAATCCTTGATATTATAGAAAAGGAAAAGAAAGCGTAGGATATGGAAGCATTACTAATCTATATTCTTAAAAGCGCCGGGCTGCTAAGTATTTTTTACCTGGCTTACCTTATTTTACTTAAAAGAGATACCAGTTTTCAGGCAAATAGGAAGTTTTTACTGGGCGGTATTTTGGCTTCTGCAGTTTTACCGGCCATTTATTTTACCCGAACAGTAGTTTTGGAAGCCAATAATTTTTCAGTAAATCAATTTCCAGTAGCTACTCAGCAATTTTCAGAAGAGATAACTTCAACTTTCAATATGTGGGAAGTACTCGGAATAATTTATATTTTGATCGCTACTTTTCTTTTAGGCCGAATTGCGGTCCAGCTATACAGCGTTTTCAAACTTGTTTCCACCAGCAAAATTTATAAAAGCGAGAAGTATAAGTTTATAAAAACCGATAAGACCTTAAGTCCGTTTTCATTTTTCAAATATATCGTTTACAATCCGTCAGAACATTCAGCAGAAGATCTTGAGATGATCTTACAGCACGAAAAAATCCACGCATCTCAACATCACTCCTTAGATATAATAATTGTCAACCTTACTACTGCCCTACTCTGGTTTAATCCATTGAGCTGGTTATATAAGAAAAGCATAGAACAAAATTTAGAATATATAGCCGACAGGGAGACCGTGGCAATTTCAGGCGCAAAAAAATCGTATCAGCAGGCACTGGTAAAAGTTTCTATTGCAAATATACAACCGGCGCTCACCAATCATTTTTATCAATCATTCATCAAAAAACGAATTCTAATGCTGAATAAAAAATCTACTCAAAATCCGGGGCTTTGGAAGATAAGCCTGGTTTTTCCCGCAATTTTGGCCTTTATGCTAACTTTTAATGTAAAGACCGAAGCACAAACCAAAAACGAGTTTGCCGTAAGTAGTGTTGAATATCACGATGATTTAAAAATTTCAGCGGTTATTACAAAATTTTCAGAAAAGGAAAGTTTTAAAAGGTTTTCTAAACTTTTTAAGAAGTATAATGTACAACTGGAGTTTTCAGAAATTGAATATTCCAAAGACCTCCTTACCGGTATAAAAGTTTCTTATTTAAATACTGAAACTAACGAAACCGGTGTTTTTTCTGCATCAAATTCTGAAGGAATAGAATCTTTTGAGTTTTATAAGAACGAAGGTAAAACCGGGTTTAGAAAGGCAAATGCTCTTATGAGAAAGGGTGCTATCTCTTCCAACGGAAGCCTTTTAAATGAACTTGGGAAAAATCCTTTATATATAATAGACGGTAAAAAATACGCTAGTAAAGAGTTAAATGGAAGGTACCTAGATATTACCAAAAAAGGGATTAGTATCTCCCTGCCGGAAGAAGCCCTTGAAAGATTTGGAAATAAAGCTCAGGACGGTGCGATTATCGCAAATAATGCCAGAATCATAGACGGTTTTAAAGAGGAGTTAGAAAGAATTGATGAAGAAAACATCGAAATTAAAAGGGAATTCCTACAAATAGAGCAGGGTAAAACCCCAACTTTAATATCCCTTAAAACTAATGCTGAAAAAACCACCCAGAAACGAAAAAATGCAAAAGCTAAAAGTGCTTCGCAAGACACTAAAGAAATTCCAGGCGACCCAATTTATATTTTAAACGGCGAAAAAAGCAAAAAGGAAATTATAGAACTTATAGATAACAAATTAATACAAGGCGTAACCGTGCTAAAAGGCGAGAGTGCTGTTTCCCTGTATGGCGAAGAAGCGAAGGACGGTGCGGTGATCATTACTACTAAAGTTTTGGATAAATCCAAAAAAGAAGAATCTAAAAAAGAAAAAGGGCATTCATTCGGAATTCAAAGATTTGAGAGGAAAACCGATTATGAAATAATTAAGCGAGAGGGCATTAGTTTTCGCACAGGAGAAGATATCAATGCTTTTCAGTGGAATAAAGAACCTGCCGAAAAAATTAATTTTTACATTAATGATGAAGAAAAAACTGGCCCAATAATAATTATTGATGGTAAAAAGAAAAACGGAGCCGCTTTAAAAGAACTTGAGCCTAAGAATATTGAAAAAATAAATGTGCTTAAAGGCGATGTTGCAATAGAGAAATATGGCAAAAAAGCCGATTACGGAGCTATAGAAGTTACTACTAAGAAAGAAGTCAAAGAATAATTTCGTTTTTTATTTTAATTTGAATTTAAAGGCAGGCTCATCACCTGCCTTTTTCTTTTAACTGATTTTCAATATCTTTGAAGTAAATGACTTCGAAGGAGGCTTTCACGTGTAAGATAGGAAATAATCTAATTTACGAATCAGGCCTCCAGGCAGTTAAATCTCGATTATCGAGTAAACCAACCAACTATGAAAAAGAAATTTTTTAAAGCGCTATCTAAGCTCAATAAAACAATCCTCCCCAATTATACCGAAAAAGAACTGGACCTAAGAAAAGCCAGTAAAATTCAAATGGCAATTATTGGTTGGAAATCCTGGGTAACCCGAAATTCTCTAGATTGATTCAATAGAATTTTAGTAAACTTCGGACAAAGTTCCCGAAATATAATTTGATATCCCAGTAAAACTCGGAGCATTTAATCTCGATTATCGACTAAAACAATTCGCTTCTACTTACTCATTTCTTTAGCTTTCTCACCAAGCTTTTTTACATTGGTTGGATATGGATTATCTTTTAAGGTTCTAGCCAAATGCACCAGGTTGTTCGCCATTAATAACAGCATATTATTGGTGAATTCGTGCTTATTGCCTTCAGCTTCAATATAACTTGGGCCGGGACCCGCTTCACCAACGTAATAAGAGAATCCGTTAACCGGAACACTAAACCCGTATTCAGAAAGGTCAAAAACCATACTCGAAATCGCCTTTTTAGCACCGTCTTCATTCCCGTTTACCATTACCCCTGCTACTTTGTTATAAGTTGGGAATTGCCCGTTTTCTTCATTTCCTTCTTCCATAATACCATCAAAACGCTCGGCTACCATTTTGGCTACTGCACCTCGATCGCCTCTCCAAATTGGTGTGGCAAGAATTACAATATCGGCTGCTTTAACCTTTTTTAAAATCTTAGGCCATTCATCTCCATTCCCTTCATCAGAGGTTACTCCAAATTTCACATCGTGGTCCACTACCCGAACAACTTCAGTAGAAACATCCAGATCCTGAAAAACTTTTTCGGCCTCCTCAATAAAGGCTTCGGTATTAGAAGTTTTAGGAGATTTTTTAAGCGTACAATTCAAAAATAAAGCTTTCAGTTTCATAATTTAGAATTTTTGGTTAGTCTGCTAACTTATTAAAAAGCCTAGCTTAAAGCAGTTAAGTCTTGGTTAAACATACCTTAGTGTTTTGTTAGAAGCCTTATATTTATAGCAAAGTATAATTATGATAAAAAAATACCTACTGCTTAGCCTTTTCTGTTTTTCTGCCATAAATCTTAATTCACAATCCTGGAAAAAACTTCCCGCCAATGGCGCATCCCAGGAAAGACACGAAAATGCTTTTGTACAGGCCGGGAAACGCTTTATTTTAATTGGGGGGCGCGGCAATAAACCTATAGATATTTATAATACCGAAAATCAAACCTGGAAAAAGGGCGCACAACCTCCATTGGAAATGCATCATACCCAGGCTGTAAGCATTGACGGACTAGTGTATGTTCTGGGAGCATTTACCGGTGGCTGGCCCGAAGAAGATCCTATTCCTAATATTTATATTTACGATCCTTTAGAAGATCTTTGGATAAAAGGCCCCGAAATTCCTGAAGATCGAAGACGAGGAGCAGCTGGTGTGGCCGTAAAAGATAAAAAGATCTATTTGGTAAACGGAATTACTAATGGGCATACTTCTGGTTGGGTAAACTGGTTCGATGAATATGATCTCTATAAAAACAAGTGGAACATCCTGCCAGACTCCCCAAATAAGAGAGATCATTTTCAGGCCGCAATTATTGGAAATATTCTTTTTGTTGCCGGCGGAAGAAAATCGGGAAGTGTGGAAGGCAACGGCTTTGCTGGAACCGTAAAACCAACCGATATTTATAATTTTGATACTGAAAAATGGACTTCTACCGCTAACATACCTACCCCAAGAGCTGGAACCGCAATTGGAATTATAGATGAGAAGCCGGTTATTATAGGAGGAGAAAGTGATGCACAGGAAGCAGCACATAATGAAGCTGAAGTTTTTAACTTTGCTGAAGAGAAATGGGATAGTTTACCGCCTCTAAATCAGGGAAGGCACGGTACACAGGCTATAAGTCTTAACAAACAAATTATTATTGGAGCCGGCAGCGGAAATCGTGGGGGCGGCCCTGAATTGAATACTTTTGAAATTTTTGCTCAAGACAATACACTAAATTTTAGTACCGAAGCAATTCTGGCTGGAGCTTTAAAAGCTTCCGAAACTAATCTGGATTTTTCTAAAAAGACCACCAGAAGCGTACGCATATCGCACAAAGGAGGAAACCAGGCTATTGTAATTACAGATATTAATGTGAGCGATAATTTTAAAATTCTGAATAAAAAAAGTTTACCATTTGTTTTAGCTCCACGCTCAGAATTTGAATTAAAAATAGAAGGAGACCAAAATCCAGGCAAACTTTCAATAAAAAGAACAGGCAAAAAAGAAGCTATTATTGTGAATTTAAATAATAAAGATTAGAGAATAAAAGAATACTGCATAGCTTTTGTGTAGCAAATAATTCCAGGTCTAGCTTGACTCATTCAATCTCTTTTTTTAAATTTTCTTCTTATATTTCAAGGCTTGGAACAATCGTTAAAATTTAACTAAATCTTGAACAAACATATTTTTGTAAATTATTTTTGCCCCGCATATTAAATTATTAAACGTCCTTAGTATAACTTGATGAAGAAACCCGAACCAGGCAAGACCGTAAAACGACTTTGGAACTTACTGGAATTAGATAATCGTGATGTAAAACATATACTTTTTTATGCACTTTTTGCCGGTTTAATTAACCTGGCCGTGCCTTTAGGCATACAGGCTATTGTTAACCTTATTCAGGGAGGTAGAGTAAGCACAAGCTGGATTATTCTTGTTATTCTAGTAACCCTTGCCGTAGGGATGGTTGGCGTTTTTGAACTGCTACAACTTAGACTGGCCGAGAATATTCAGCAAAAGATCTTTACACGCTCTAGCTTTGAATTCGCTTATCGGTTTCCAAAAATTAAGAGTGAAGCTCTGCAAAATATCTATCCGCCAGAATTAGCAAACCGTTTTTTTGACACCATTACCGTTCAAAAAGGTGTAAGTAAAATTCTACTTGATTTACCCTCTGCCGCAGTTCAAATTATTCTTGGGGTAATCCTGCTATCGCTTTACCATCCGTTTTTTATCCTGTATGGCTTATTACTTGTTTTACTACTCTACCTCGTTTTTAAATTTACGGCAGCAAAAGGTTTAAAAACTAGCTTAGATGAATCTAAAAATAAATATCAGGTAGCTTATTGGATACAGGAGATTGCACGGAATTTAAATAGTTTTAAAATTTCCGGTCGTAGTAAATTAGCAATTCGAAAGAATGATCGTTTAACTGCAGCCTATTTAAAGGAAAGAGAAGATCACTTTGGCGTACTTAAAATTCAATATATTAAATTAATTGTTTTTAAGGTGCTTGTAGCCGGGGGGCTATTAGCTATCGGGGGAATATTAGTTTTAAATCAACAAATGAATATTGGTCAGTTTGTTGCTGCCGAAATCATTATTTTATTGATAATTTCTTCCGTAGAAAAATTAATTCGTGGCCTGGAAGATGTCTACGATACTTTAACTTCACTGGAAAAACTTGGGCAGGTAGTTGACAAGCCTTTAGAAGCTTTTGAAAATCAGAATTCTGTTGATGCCTCAAACGGAATTAAGTTAGAATTAAAAGAAGTAGCCTTTGAGCCCGAAGGCCATACGGTTCTAAAAGGAATTAATTTTACATTAGCACCGGGAAAAAGCTTACTGATTTCGGGACCTGCCGGAAATGGCAGAACCAGTCTTCTAAAGCTTATTTCGGGTATTTTCACTCCTACCAAAGGAAAAATTTATATTAACGATACCGCAAGGCACACCTTAGTTTTAAATGAATACAGGCAGCATCTGGGCACTATGTTACCAGAAGAAATCCCATTTGAGGGCAGCCTTTGGGAAAATATCACTTTTGGAGATGAATCTATTTCAGATCAGAATATAGATTGGGCCCTGGAGCATTCTGGCTTAAAAGAATTCGTAAAAGATCAACCCGACGGGATATTTTCACAAATTCATCCAGAAGGCAGGTACCTGTCTACCTTAATAGCAAAAAGGATCATCTTAGCACGAGCTATTGTAAGAAAACCTTCAGTATTAATCTTAAAAGAACCGCTTGAAAAATTTGAACTTCAGGAAAAGAAAAGAATATTAAAATTTTTAACCGATCCTAAAAACAATTGGAGCTTAGTAGTGGCCAGCAATGATGAATTATGGAAAAATGCTAGTGATCAACGCCTGGAATTGCAGGATGGTAGAATCGTTAAATCCCTGTAGTTATGCTGAATATTTCTGAAGAAAAATTAAACGAGCGCATAGATATAACGGATTCCGTATCGGGTAAATTCGTGTTTTTTAGAACACATTACGCCATCTTTAATAAAGTACTTATTGGGCTTTTTGTTTTATTCTTAATCATTCTCTTTTTACCCTGGACACAAAATATTAGGGCTACCGGGAATGTAACCACCCTAAGCCCGGAACATAGACCACAAACCATTCAATCTCCAATTCCCGGCCGTATTGAACAATGGTATATCAACGAAGGGGATTTTGTAAATAAAGGAGATACAATTTTAAGGATTTCTGAAGTAAGCAGTGATTATTTTGATCCGCAGCTAATTAGCAGAACTTCAAGCCAGATCGATGCCAAAAACCAATCGGCGCTCACTTACGATGAAAAAATTAATGCTCTAAGACAGCAGTTGGAGGCCCAGGAAAACGAAAGAGAATTAAAGCTAAGCCAGGCAATCAATAAAATAGAACAGGCACGTCTAAAAGTAAGAAGCGACAGCATAAAGCTTGAAGCCGCGGAAACCCAGGTAGAGATTGCGAAGACACAATTTGAAAGACTGCAAACGTTGCAGGAAGAAGGTTTATATTCCCAAACCGATTTGGAGGCCAGGCGCTTAAAATTACAGGAAGCACAAGCAAAATTAATTGCCCAGCAAAATGATCTATTATCAAGCAGAAACGAGGTAATTAATGCTGAGATCGAGATCAATAGAATTGGCGCTGAATATGCTGATAAAATTTCGAAAACAAGACAGGAAATTTTTACTTCGCAAGGCAGTCAATTTAGCACACAGGCTGAAGTAGATAAACTGGAAATTGAACTTTCTAATTACGAACAACGCAGTCAATTATACTATATTCTTGCGCCACAGGATGGCTATGTAAATAAGGCATTACGTGCCGGTTTAGGCGAAACGTTTTCACAGGGAGAACAATTGGTAGGTATAATGCCTTCTAATTACCAAATGGCAGTAGAAACCTATGTTAGACCATTAGATCTACCTTTAATTCACGTGGGTGAAGAAGTACAGATACAATTTGACGGTTGGCCTGCTATAATATTTAGCGGTTGGCCTAATCTTTCCTACGGTACTTATGGCGCCAAGGTGGTAGCGGTAGAAAATTATATTTCTCCCAATGGTAAATACCGGGTATTATTAGCGCCCGATCCAGATGATAATCCCTGGCCAAAACAAATTGGTATTGGAAGTGGAGCTCAAACTATTGCGTTGCTGGAAAATGTTCCGATTTGGTATGAACTATGGCGAAATCTAAACGGTTTCCCACCTAATTATTATGCGCCAGAGAATGGCACACAAGAAAAACCGGCAAAAAGTAAAAGTAAATAACTTCGGAGCAAGCTCACGAAGCATTATTATTGGAAAATATGATTTGATTTCGGGGCAAGCCTCGGAGCATTAAATCTCGATATCGAGTAAAAAGTAAACCGAAAAATGCGCTTAGCACACTATTTCTTAATGCTATTTTTTGTTTGTTCTTCTGCATTGGCACAAACAGACAGTTTAAGTTATACCGAATTTCTTGATAAGGTAATAAGTGAACATCCCGTGGTACGGCAGGCAGCACTGGTAAGAAATATAGGTGATGCCGAAGTTCAGTCGGCCAGAGGTGCTTTTGATCCGCGCTTTGTGGTAGATTATAAAGAAAAGGAATATAAAGGCACAGAATACTACGATCTTCTGGATGCTCAATTGCAAGTACCTTTGTGGTATGGCTTAAAATTGAAAGGCGGATTTCAACAAAGCCAGGGTGCTTATGTGAATCCTCAAAACCAGGTGCCTGAAGCAGGTCTTTATCAGGCCGGGATAATTTTATCCCTTGGCGAAGGCTTATGGATAAATAAACGAATGGCCGGCTTGCGAAAGGCCCAGGCTTATAGAGAACAAAGCAAAGCCGAACGGCAACTTTTAGTAAACGATATTCTTCTGGAAGCTTCCTTCACTTATTTTGAATGGTTAAGAGCACACGAGAAACTGGATATTTTTGAAGATTTTCTAACAAATGCAAACGAGCGTTACCGTGGGATTAAAAGAGGTGCCGAAACAGGAGAAGTAGCAGGAATAGATACGGTTGAAGCCCGACTTAACATCCAGCAGCGTAAATTGCAAGCCAACCAGGCCGCAGTAGATCTTAGAAAAGCCAGGTTAAAACTCTCTACCTATTTGTGGAGCCAGGATCAACCCTTGCTTTTACAGGAAGACGTGGCCCCGGTAGAAACCGATATAATCTTGGGAAACCTGCTTTCTGAAATACCAGAAACAAATTTTGAAACTCATCCGCAATTGGTTTTTTACCGTCAGAAGATACAAGCGCTGCAGATAGAAAAACGCTATCGTTTCAATAAATTATTGCCGAAAATAGATCTGGAATATAATTTTTTATCAGAAGAAACTGATAATTTCGAAACCTTTAATTCAGGCGCCTATAAAGCAGGACTAAAATTTTCTATGCCTTTATTTCTAAGAAAAGAGCGCGGAGATCTTAAGGTTGCAGAATATGAACTACAGGATGCTAAACTGGAACTCAACCTAAAAGACAACCAGTTGCAGGCGCGTATTAATGCTATTCAACAACAGCTTCAGGCGTTTTTGGAACAAATTGAAATGACCCAACAAATGGTAACCGATTCTAATACGTTGCTAGATGCTGAAGTACGAAAGTTTAATTTTGGCGAAAGCTCAATCTTTCTTATAAACACTCGCGAAAGCAAATTTATTGAAGCCAGGCTTAAACAATTAGATCTTCAGATTAAATTTCTCAAAACCCAGGCTGAATACTTACAAGCCCTTGGTAGCAATGCAGTGCAATAATATGGAGCTACTTTTAAAAGGAAAATGATTTCTAAATTTCAGTATTTCTTTTAAGCATTTAAACCCATTAATTTGTAAGTTAGCTTAAATATAAATAACTCTTAAAATCAAAATTATGCTGACTAAAACTTTAAAATCAGTTACTTTTTTAGGCATTTTTCTTTTCATGGTTTCCTGCGGGGAAAGTACTGATACTGTAGAATCTGGAACTTACCAGGGAACAATAGAAGAAGTTGAAGCTTCTAAAGATGAGATTTACGTAAAAACAGACGACAACAAGACTTTAGAGCTTTATTTCAAAGAAAATACCGAGTTAACCAGAAATGGTAGCACTGTAGATTTTTCAGAATTGAAAGAAGGTCAAAAAGTAGAAGTTGAAGTAGAAAAAGTAGGAAAACGTTTAGATCCTATTTCTGTAAAAATTATGGAATAACATGGATCAGTTATCTGATTTTTGGCGGACAGAGGTTTTTCATCCTTTGTCCGTTCATTTTCCTATCGCCATTCTATTAGTTGCATTTTTGTTTAAGCTAATAGCACTGGGCTCGGCAAAAGACCTCTGGAAACAAGGAGGAACTTTTTTACTTTTGTTAGGCACGATAGGGGTTTGGATTGCAATTTACACCGGTGATCTTGCCGATGGAATTGTCTCAAGAAAAATTTGCGATCCCACCGTTCTTAAAGAACATCAAAACCTGGCCTATGTAACCGCCTGGCTTTTCACCGCCTCCCTCCTTCTGGATCTATTAAAATTCTCAAGAATTCAATTTCTTAGCCAAAAGAAGAGTTTATTATCTATTCTTTGTATTATCACTTTGTCAATAGGCTCCGGTTATCTTATGTATGTTGGGCACTTAGGCGCTACTCTGGTTTACCAGCAGGGAGCAGGTGTATATAATCCTTCGGAAGATTGCGCTGAATTTAATTAAATAAGTTTCAGCTTCAGAACAACTATTTTTTAGTTTTCAATTTCTCAATCCGAATTTAAACTTTTTTATTTCCTCATTTCGCCTCAGCTTTACTAAAGCCTGGGAACTATTTTTTGCATCCACTACTACAACTTTCTATGCTGAATTATTTTCCAGCAATTTGTTAGATAGATATTTGAACATATTCCTACTGAATATCTTTATTTCACAATATTTCCATTTCAAAATCTCCCTATTTAACCTGCTTAGGTGCTATCCTTTCCAGCTTACTAATATTTATTAGGAAGTTTCATTAAATCAAATTCAGGCAAGCCCAGGATATTCAAATCTGGGTTATCGAGTAAAAGCTGAATTCTTATAGCAAAACCTGATATTCATCATAGCATAGTATTAATTATTCCACTATAGCCTTCTATGCCTCAGGCCCTTGTGTAACAAATGTAGCTGTAAAGGGTCGACTTAGCTTCTAATTTTGTGCTGTAATTCAGAAATAAAATTGCCTTAGCTATTGGCAAAACCTCAACTGCTCAGGTGAAAAATTAATAAGAAAACAACCTTAAAAAATTATTTATGAAAACTGTTTTAGTTTTAGGAGCCGGCACAGGCGGAATCGTAACCGCCAGGGAATTAAGTAAACACAGTGGCAACGAAGAAGATATCAACCTGGTAAAGATCCAGGTTTTTGAGAAAGGAGAAACCAGTCTTTTTTCGCCTTCGTTACCCTGGGTAATGGTTGGCAACCGAAAACAAGAAGAGGTAACAAAAAATATTAATAAACTGCAAGCCTCCGGACTTGAAGTTATCCAGGGAGATATTGAAAATATAGATCCTAAAAATAAAAGCATTACTGTAAAAGGAAAGCAGTATATGGGAGACCATATGGTAATTTCCCTGGGCGTTGAACAAACAGATATTTATAACCTTGATCAATTCGGCCATAACTTCTTTACGCTAAAAGGCGCTGAGAATTTCCATGCAGAACTTAAGAATTTTGACGGAGGCGAGATTGCCATCCTGGTTTCTTCCCTTCCCTTTAAAAGTCCGGCGGCACCTTATGAAGCAGCTATGCTTATAGAAGATTTTGTAAGAAACAGCAACCTCAATAATAAAACTACAGTATCACTTTTTACTCCTGAAGCCGGCCCTATGGAATTTGCAAGTGCTGAAGCTTCTGAAGAATTAAAAGACTTGTTGAAAAAGAAAGGGATAAGGTATTATCCAAATCATCAGCTTACTAAGGTTTCTGCTAATACATTAGAATTCAATAACGGCAAAAGTTACTCCTATAATCTGCTGGCCTATACTCCAAAGCATCAATTGCCCGAGGTCATTAGGAACAGCGACTTAGCTGGAAATTCTGGTTGGGTTGAAGTAGATAACCAAAGTCTGGAAACCAAATTTCAAAATGTATACGCTATTGGAGATATCACTCACCTAAAAACTGAAACCGGCACCGTACTTCCAAAAATAGGAGTTTTTGCCAGGCAACAGGGAGAAGTGATAGCTCATAATATTAGTCGAAAAATGGACAATCGAGAACCGGATAAAATTTTTGAACCACATGGGAAATACTTTATCGAAGCAGGTGAAGGAAAAGCCAGTGAAAGCGGCGGAAAATTTTCAGGGGAAGAAAATAAAGAGGTAAAGATGAAAGATCCGGCCCAATGGAGCCATTTCTCTAAATGGTGGGATGAAAAATTCTGGTTCTTCAAAAACTTTTAATCCGAAATATAAAAGCGAAATGATGAAAATCAAATATATAATTATGCTGGTAAGTTTACTTCCGGGAATGTGGCTACAAGCCCAGGAAGTACGGCCAATTTCCAAAAGTGAAGCCATAGAATTGGTGAAACAAAATAACAGGGAGATCAAAATATCTCAACAGGAATTCCTGGAATCCCGGGGAGATTTTAGACAAACCAATTCCATCTTTTTACCCAATGTAGCAGTATCACATTCGGGAATGACTACCACCAATCCTTTAATGGCATTTGGATCTAAACTCAACCAGGGAATAGTTACGCAAAGCGATTTCAACCCGGAATTGTTAAACAATCCGGATAGGATCAACAATTTCGCCACTAAGATCGAAGTAGAACAACCGCTTATCAATGTGGATGGAATCTTTCAACGTAAAGCTGCGAAAACTAAGATGGCTGCAACGGCTTTAAAAACAGACCGCACCATAGATCATATGGTTCTTGAGGTTGAAAAAGCTTATATGGAGTTGCAATTGGCCCAAAAGGCTGTAGCTGTTCTGGAAAGTGCTCAAAAAGCAGCTCTCGCCAATAAAAAACTGGCGGATGATAATTACGAGCAGGGTTACCTGCAAAAATCTGATTTATTATCTGTGGAGATAAGGGTTTCTGAAGTTAATAATCAGCTGCAATACGCCAAAAGTAACGTCATAAACGCATCCGATTATCTTGCCTATTTACTGAACGAACCCGTTAATACCATTTTTGAACCTACAGATTCCCTGGAAGTTTCTCTTCCCGTACAGGAGAATGCTGAATCGGTTTTTTTAGAACGTGCAGATATTCGTGCTATGAAACTGGCAACAGATGCCCGTGAAGAAATGTTACAGGCAGATAAAATGTCTTTCCTGCCTAACCTAAATGCCTTTGGCAGTTATGAACTCTATGATGATGAGCTCTTTGCTGGCGATGCCAGTGGATATATTGCCGGAATACAATTAAAATGGGATCTCTTTGAAGGTTATAAACGCTTCGGAAAACTTCAAAAAAGCCAGGCAACTTACGAGAAAGCCAGGCTTGAATATGAATCTTATGTTTCAAGAAGCGAAATGGAAAGAAACAGGGCCAGCCGCGCAGTAAAAGATGCTGAAAATAAGCTTGAACTTACCCGTTTAGCTCTGGAACAGGCCGAAGAATCTTTGAGAATACGCGCTAATAGATTTGAGCAGGGACTTGAAAAAACGAGTGACTTATTAGCCGCAGAAGCTCAATTATCCCAAAAACAACTAGAATACGCACAAACAATTTATGAATACAATTATGCTCAGGCACAATTGGAATTTCTAATAAACTAAACTATCAACTTATGAATACTAAATTATATATAATAGGTCTCCTGGGTGCAACAAGCCTCTTTTTTAGTTGCGGAGATTCTCCGGAAAAAAATACTACCGAAAATACAGCGCCTGTAGAAGTAACCGTAAACACTCCTACAGAATCAGATCAATCTTTTATCACTTTCAGCGGAAAAGTAGAAGCGGTTGAAAATGCCACTTTAAGCACTAGAAATATGGGTTATGTTACCCAGATAAATGCCAAAGTTGGAGATAAAGTAAAAAAAGGCCAATTGCTGATTGCGATCAATAATGCCGACTTACAGGCGAAACGTGCCCAGGTAAATGCGGGCATCACTGAAGCCCAGGCGGCTTTTAACAATGCCCAGAAGGATTATGAACGTTACCAGGCCTTATTTTCTGAGAACAGTGCTACCCAAAAGGAAATGGATGACATTAACGCCAGGTATGAAATGGCCAAAGCCCGACTTGAAGCAGCCAGGCAACAAAAGAATGAGATCAATGCTCAATTTGCCTATTCAAATATCACAGCTCCCTTTAGTGGTGTAGTTACCGATAAAAATGTGGAAGTTGGTGATATGGCGAATCCGGGAATGCCATTGCTTAGACTGCAAGTGCCGGGCAATTTTGAAGTGCGGGCAAGTGTACCTGAATCTGAAATAGCTTCAGTAGAGCAAGGAAAAAAAGTAGATGTACTCATTAAATCTTCGGGAGAAACCCTGGAAGGAGTGGTTTCAGAAATAAGCACTTCAGCCAGTAATTCCGGAGGGCAGTATACTGTAAAAATAGCTTTAGATCAAAACGATGCCGAAATCTATTCAGGAATGTATGCCAGTGTTCAATTTCCTACCACCGCCGGGGATAAAAGAGAAATGATATTAGTACCTGAATCCGCAATAATAAACCACGGCGATCTGCAGGGCATTTATACGCCAAGCGAGCAGAACACCGCTATTCTAAGATGGGTAAGACTTGGCAAAAAGGTAGGTGATAAAGTCGAAGTATTATCAGGTCTTAGTGCCGGGGAATCTTATATCACTTCTGCCGAAGGAAAACTCTATAACGGGGCCAGCCTCAATATTCAGTAATAAGTCTCCGCGGGTAAAACCTCGAAGTATCAATGGGTAGCAGCATTTTAATTTCAAGACAAATCTTGAACATTTAAATCTCGATTATCGAGTAAAAAAATTACTACAAAATGAAAGAAGGATTAGCAGGCAAAATTGCCAAAGGCTTTATGGATTCAAAACTTACGGTGCTTCTTATGATCGTTTTTATGGTCATTGGAGTATACAGTTCGTTCCTGATTCCCCGGGAAGAAGAGCCACAAATAGATGTACCAATGGCCGACATTTTTGTTGGTTATCCTGGTGCAAGCCCAACAGAACTTGAATCGCGGGTAATAAAACCCCTGGAAAAAATGGTTTCCAATATTCCGGGAGTAGATTATATCTATTCTACTTCTATGAAAGAACAGGGCATGGTAACCGTTCAGTTCCTGGTGGGAGAAGATATTGAACGCTCCTATGTAAAGCTTTATAATGAACTTATGAAGCATATGGACCAGATGCCAAAGGGCACCACAATGCCTTTGGTGAAGACAAGGTCAATTGACGATGTTCCGGTGCTGGGGCTTACACTTTGGAGTGAAAATTATGACGATTACCAGCTTAGGCAGATAGCCAATGAACTAACTCACGAGATAGAAAAAGTACCCGATGTTTCGGTGACCAATGCCATTGGCGGCCGTAGCAAGCAGGTGCGCGTAGTTCTGGATAAAGAAAAGATGGCTGCCAGCGGTGTGGATTTCCTTGGTGTTTCTGAAAAAATACAGGCGAACAACCAACAACTTTCATCTGGTAGTTTTGACAGGAATGACACCGAATTTTTGGTAAGCACCGGGAGTTTTCTTGAATCTGCTGAAGATGTGGAGAATCTTATTATTGGAATCCAGCAGCAACAGCCTGTTTATTTGTATCAGATTGCAGAAGTAATTGAAGGCCCTGAATTACCTAAGGAATATGTTTCTTTCGGTTACGGTCAGGGCTCTAAAGCAGGAAATAATTTCTCTTCTGAATATCCTGCAGTGACTATTTCAGTAGCCAAGATCAAGGGAGCTGATGCGATGCAAATTGCGGATGTGATCATCGCTAAAGTAGACAAACTAAAAAGCAATCTAATTCCAGATGATGTACACGTGGAAATTACCAGGAATTACGGGGAAACAGCTTCTCATAAAGTAGGAGAATTGCTACTGCATTTAATTGGAGCTATAGTTGCGGTTACCCTGGTGGTGATGCTGGCTATGGGCTGGCGTGGCGGTTTGGTGGTTTTCTTATCGGTGCCGGTAACCTTTGCCCTCACCCTGCTTAGCTACTATCTTTTAGATTACACGCTTAACCGGATAACCCTTTTTGCTCTAGTATTTGTAACAGGGATCGTGGTAGATGATTCTATTATCATTGCTGAAAATATGCACCGGCATTTTAAGATGAAAAGGCTGCCCTTTAAGCAGGCGGCTTTATATGCCATAAATGAAGTTGGAAACCCAACCATTCTTGCAACCTTTACAGTAATTGCTTCGGTATTGCCCATGGCTTTTGTAAGCGGATTAATGGGACCATATATGAGTCCTATGCCCATTGGAGCTTCTATTGCAATGATTTTGTCCCTCTTTGTGGCACTTACCATTACTCCTTACCTGGGACTTATTTTCCTCAGGGAGAAAAGCAGTGGAAAAGAGAAAAAAGAAGAACCTGCAGAAAATATAGAGGATACACGTATTTATAAACTCTATAACAAATTAGAAAGACCGCTTATTACGAATAAGAGTACGCGATGGATCTTTTTAGGTACTACTATAGTATTGTTATTAGGCTCTGTTGCCTTGTTCTTTACAAAATCTGTGGCTGTAAAAATGCTGCCGTTTGACAATAAAAATGAATTTCAGGTGGTGATAGATATGCCAGAGGGTACAACTTTAGAACGTACCGCTACGGTTACCAGGGAAATTGGCCAGTACCTTTCACAAAGGCCGGAAGTGGTAAATTACCAGAGTTATGTTGGTACCTCGGCTCCAATCACCTTCAATGGTCTGGTAAGACATTATGATCTTAGGGGCGCAAGCAACACGGCCGATATACAGGTGAACCTAAAGGATAAAACCGAAAGGAGTGCCCAGAGTCACGATATAGCAAAATTGCTAAGACCTACCATTCAAAAGATCGCCAAGAAATTTGATGCCAATGTGAAGATCGTGGAAGTGCCACCGGGACCTCCGGTAATGTCCACCATCGTGGCCGAGGTTTACGGTCCTGATTATGAAAAGCAAATTCAAATTGCCGACGAAATTCAGGGTATCCTAAACCAAACCTCAGATGTAGTAGATGTAGATTGGATGGTAGAAGCAGATCAAAAGGAATTTTATTTCGAGATAGACAAGGAAAAAGCAATGCGATACGGAGTTGCTCCGCAACAAATTGTTCATACTATGAATGCTGCTTTAGGAGATAGGGCCGTGACGCACCTGTATGATGAAAATGCTACGCAAAGAGTAGCCATTGTTTTATCCTTAGCCGAACAGGAAAAATCAACTCCTTTGGATATTTCTCAAATCAAGATCGCTTCGCAAACAGGAGAAATGGTAAGTATAGCAGATCTTGTTCAGATAGATAAAAAAGTTAAAGAGAACAGCATTTTTAGAAAGAACCAGAAACGAGTAGTTTACGTACTGGCCGATATGGCTGGAGAGTTAGAAAGCCCGGTTTATGCAATTTTAGGAATGGAAGAAAAATTAAAAGAAATAGATCTTCCCCCAGGTTATGAGCTTAACGAGCTTTATATAGAACAACCACAAATGGAAGATGATTATACCGTTAAATGGGATGGCGAATGGCAAATTACTTTGGAGGTTTTCAGAGACCTAGGAATCGCCTTTCTTGGAGTGATATTTATTATCTACATCTTAATTGTAGGCTGGTTCCAGAATTATCGAGCACCAATCGTAATGATGGTAGCAATCCCGCTATCGCTTATCGGGATTGTGCTGGGGCACTGGATTATGGGAGCTTTCTTTACCGCAACCTCTTTTATTGGTATGATCGCCCTGGCAGGGATCATGGTGAGAAACTCGGTATTACTTATCGATTTTGTGAACCTGAGGCTGGAAGACGGAATTCCATTAAAACAGGCAGTGATAGAAGCAGGTGCAGTACGTACCACTCCTATTCTTTTAACCGCGGGAACGGTAGTAATAGGAGCTTTCGTTATCCTCTTTGATCCAATTTTCCAGGGACTGGCAATTTCATTAATGGGCGGAACCATTGTTTCAACAATACTTACTTTGCTTGTTGTGCCACTGGTTTATTATATGATAGAAAAGAAAAACCACGAGTAAACAACTTCGTAGCAAGCTTACGAAGCATTATTATTGGAAAATATAATTTGATTTCGAGGCATCCGATGCTTCGGAACGCAGCATTTAATCTCGATTATGGAGTAAAACTAAGTCTGAAGAAAGCTGAAAAGGGAACAAAAACCTCATCAGCTTTCTCTTGACAACTAAATATTCAGCAAATGAAATTATTAATTGTAACAAGTGTGTCGGAATTTCAGAAGGAAATTCTCAACATATTTAAAATGGCAAAGATCGAAGCCTTTAGCCGTAGTGAGATAGATGGTTATAAAAATCCCAACAAGGTAATCGCTACGCTAAGTTGGTTCCCGGGAGAGAAAGGCGGGAATGAATCTCTTATGTTTTTCTCTTTCGCTGAAAAGGAAAAAATAGACCGGTTGTTTGAACTTGTTTCAGAATTCAACGAAAAACTGGAAACCAATAATCCTATAAGAGCGGCCGTGGTAAACATCGAGAATTTTATCTAACCTAAAAACTATATCAAAATGAAAAATAGAATTGTACGTGGTGTGGCAGGAAGTTTTGTGCTTATAAGCCTTCTTTTGGCCGTATATGTAAATATTAACTGGTTGTGGTTTACCGCATTTGTGGGAGCTAATCTCCTTCAATCCTCACTTACCCACTGGTGTCTTATGGATAAGATTCTTGAAAAACTGGGAGTTTCAGATGAAGTAAAATCGGCGCAAAAATGCTAATTTCCGCAGAGATCAATCTGAACGAATTGGCGCTGAAGACGCCTCACCCCTGTTTTAAAACCATTGTACTTCAATAGATTATGTAACAAAAGTAACTGTGCGCAGCGGACTTTAGGTTTATTTTTGCGACTGGAAATCAGTCAGTTATTTATACTGAATTAAAAAATAATACAATGAATAGAGAAGAAATAATTAAAAATAACGAAGGTACAATCGTAGATGTACGTACACATAGCGAATTTATGGGAGGAAGTGTTTTCGGAGCAGTTAACATTCCCCTTAATGAGGTTCCACACCGAATAGACGAACTTAAAGAAATGAAAGCACCATTGATCTTATGCTGTGCTTCCGGTAACCGAAGCGGACAGGCAGAGAATTTTTTAAGTCGGCAGGGCATAAACTGTCTTAATGGAGGCTCGTGGCTTGAAGTTAATTATCTAACCTCAAAAACAGCATAAGTATGATCGCAAAACTTAAAGAGCTTTTAGGAATAAAACCAGCTCCCAATTATAGAGAACTTCTTCAAGAAGGTGGAATTATTGTAGATGTGAGAACTAAAGCAGAATTCTCGGGTGGTCACATTAAAGGATCTAAAAATATTCCTTTACAAACGCTACCGGCAAATCTTAGTAAACTAAAAGATAAAGATAAGCCAGTAATAACCTGTTGCGCCTCGGGTATGCGGAGCGCTTCGGCAAAAAGTGTATTAAAGTCTAATGGGTTTTCGAATGTTTACAACGGCGGAAGCTGGTCCAGGCTAAATAGCCAAATTTCGTAATAATTATGATAGAAAGAATTTTTACAGGTTGGACGTGGATACGGGCAGCCTACTTTTTAATTGGTAGCTGGGTTATTGTACAAAGTGCCCTGGAAGGCGAATGGATTGGCATTGCCCTCGGCGCCTGGCCGGCTGCTATGGGACTATTCGGACTTGCCTGTGCAGGGGGAAATTGTGCAAATGGAGCTTGTGAAGTAAAATCAGATCCAGCAGATACGAACCAGTGATCTTACTGTTTTAAAAACTGATTGCAATTAGGGAGTTACCGATCCATACTGGAAGAACTTCTCTTAAATACTTATTACCACTAATTCCTAATACTCTCCCTTTTTCATTTTCTAACACCGGGAATATTTTTATGAAATAATTTAAAAACCTCCATCACAACCACTATTATAGAAGCGGTAAAGAATAGTTTGAGCCATGTATCCCAGGCTACCGGCTCAAGAGAAAGTATTTCCTGCATAAAGGGAAGATGTAATGACAATATATGAAGGCCCTGAGCAGCAAGTATCCCCAGCATTAAAACATAATTATTACTGATTGGAATTTTAAAAATTGACCGGGTTTCAGACCGGCAGTTCATTGAGTGAAAATTTTGCAATAATACCATTAATAAAAGTACAGTATTTCGAGCTGTGCTTTCTTCCCATTTTAAATGATTGAGCAAATGATACCACAAACCAAAAGCCAGTAAACTAATAACTCCAGCCGAAATTAAAGTTTGGCTTATCATTAAGCGGTTAAAAATACTTTCGTCTGGTTTTCTTGGGGGCTGTTGCATAAACTTCTTTTCTCCGGTTTCAAAAGCAAGTGCAACATCCTGGATGCCATTAGTGACCAAATTGAGCCATAACAATTGTACCGGTAAAAAGATTAATGGGAGCTTAAAAGCTAGTGAAAGTGCAATAGCTATTAATTCGGCAGCTCCCGTAGAAATCAATAAGTAAATAATCTTTCTAAGATTGCCGTAGGTAAAACGTCCTTCCTCGATTCCGGCTACCAGAGAAGCGAAGTTGTTATCGCTTATAATTATGGAAGAGGTGTCTTTGGCAACATCGGTACCATAACCCATAGCCACACCAATATTTGCGGTTTTTAGGGCTGGGGCATCATTTACCCCGTCGCCGGTTACAGCAATAAAATGACCCGATTCCCTTAGGGCCTGCACAATAAGTTGCTTTTGTTGTGGTGAAACCCTGGAAAAAACCCTTTTGGTTTTGAGTATCTCCGTCAAAGCACCGGGATTTTCTTTTGTTAATCCAGCCAGGTCCATACCGGTAATTAACTCATCTTGATGACTCGCGATTCCAACTTCCTTCGCAATGGCCAGGGAGGTTGCAGGGTGATCACCTGTTACCATGGCTACATTAACTCCTGCCCGGTGGCATTCTTCTACTGCAGGCTTTGCTTCAGCCCGCAAGGGATCTATTAGCGCAATAAAACCAAAAAGTTGAAGGTCCGGAAGACTATTGATTGGGAGAATTTCAGAAACAGTATTTCCAGCCACCGCAATAATACGGTATCCATTTGCGGCATAACGTGTAGCCTCTTCCACCAGCGCTTCATACTTTTCTTCTGTAATATGCTCCCGAATTCTTTCAATAGCTCCCTTAACTGCAATTTTAATATTATTCGAGTCTTTTTCACGATAATATACTGCTGCATATTGCCGTTCTGACTCAAAAGGCACCTCGCTTAGTTTTTCTACAGATTCCAATATCTTATCAGGGCTTGTTTTAACTTTATATGCTAAAGCCAATAGAGCTACATCTATGGGATCGCCGGCATAGTTCCAGCTTCCATTGTCTAAATGGAGTTCCCCTTCGTTACAGATAACTACTGAGCGAATAAGATCGTCCAGGTCATTTGAAGCTGTATTGGAAATTTTAATATCCTGTTGATTAGTTATCTCACCCATCCCATTATAGCCTTCCCCGCTTAATTGAAAAACTTCAAGACCGGCAGTGACAATAAATTTTGCGGTTTGCTGGTCTACGGTAAGGGTGCCTGTTTTATCGGTGGCAATAAAGGTGCAACTTCCCAAACCTTCCACGGCGGTTAATTTCCGGATTATTACATTCCTTTTTGCCATTCTGGAAGCACCAATAGAGAGGGCTACCGTCATAGCTATGGGTAAACCTTCAGGGATGGCCGAAACCGCAACGGCTACTACAAAAAAGAACAATTCTTGTAAAGATATTCCCGCCCAATATCCAATCAGTCCTAAGACTAAACAGGCTCCGAGAACAATAAAGCTTATTTTCCTGGTAAAGGTTTCCATTCGCTGTACCAGTGGTGCCTTCCCGGTTTCCAGTTCTTTAAGGGAAGAAGCAATTTTTCCTAATTCTGTTTGTAAATCGGTAGACACCACTACGCCTGTAGCTCTACCAGTAGTAATTGTGGTTCCTGCAAAGAGCATATTTATTTTGTCCCCTACAGGAAATTCTTTTTGTTCCATTTCCCTGGCTTGTTTGGAAACAGCAACCGATTCTCCCGTGAGAATTGCTTCAATGGCCGACAGGTTATTTTCTTTAAGGATACGCAAATCGGCAGGGACCTTATTTCCCGATTCTAAAACTACTATATCTCCCGGAACCAGATCTTCCCCATCAAGGTTTTGCATACTTCCATTACGAATTACCCGAGCTTGAAGCTTTATCATTTGTTCTAAAGCCGTGGCTTTGGATTCAGCCTTCCATTCTTGAAAAGCCCCTATGACAGCATTTACCACAAGTACCAAAAAGATAAAGCCAGCATCGGTATATTCCTTTAGAAGAAGAGCAACCAGGGCTGCCGCAAGGAGAATATATATCAATGGACTTAAAAACTGGTTGAGAATTATATGAAACAGCGTAATCCTCCTTCTGGAAGGAAGCAGATTTTTTCCGTATTTCAAGACTCTTTCGGAAACCTCAGAAGAGGTGAGGCCAGAAAATGAAGTTTCAAAACTTTTCAAAACCTTTTCTACACTAAGACTATGGTAGAACTTCTTTTCCATATAATAGATTATATATCTAAAGATACGTCTTATGGAAAGCTTAGATTTTAAATAGTTTATTCTGGACAAATTTTAGGGTTATCACTTATAAACACTATGTTCCTTTAAAAATTTAAGACAGGTTGTCGCTGAAAAATTTGAGAAAGCAATTTTAGAAAACCGTTTTTTGGAAACTCTTACCTCTGTGTTACCAAAACAAAAAAGCCGACTCTTTCAAGTCGGCTTATCCCTTTGTGCGGGCGAGAGGACTCGACCTCCAGGCACTGCTGCACTAGACCTAAATTTCACTTATCTAATTCGATAGAAAATCACGACATTTTATAATGAACTGGATTTATATTTAAAGAAGCTCTTCCTATACGCTATTAAGAAACAAAAAATGCTCTTCAAAGAATACAAATCACCTCTGAGCAATTTCAAGAGCCCATCAAAGAGGAAAGTTATTTGAACAGAGTCTTTTAGAAGGGAATAATTAGAGGATTTTATGCAGTCCAGTGTTTTTTAATCTACAATAATCATTCAACTCCACCTGCATTATTAGCTAAATTTTGCAAAGTATTGGAAATTTGTTCAATTTGCTCTTCATTGCCTTCTAATTGGTGTTTGTCTTTTAAAAATACAGGATCGTTATAAGCAATATGTACCGTTCCATCCTCATCTTCCCATACCAACATTTTCTGCGGTAGATCTACACCAATACTTCTTTTGGATTGCATTAAAGGAGTACCAAGATTGGGGTTTCCAAACATAATTATGCGGGTAGGACGTAGTTCCATTCCGGCGTTTTCAGCATTTTGCTGGTGGTCCAGTTCGGCAACAACACTTATATTCTGGTTGGCTTCTATGCTTGATTTTAAATTATTATAGGTGGTTTCAAAATCGTTGTTGCTTTGCACATTTTTAATTCCTTCGTGTAAATCAACATTTTGATCATTGGTTTGTTCTCCCTCGGCATCAACCGCTGTTCCAACCAAGTGGCTTAGCGCTCCGGAAATTTGTGAAAGGCTTTCTACCCTACTCCATAACGAGAGGCCAGGTATTCGGTACTGTTATACAGGGCAAAAACTTCTTCTTCCTCTTCATAAAACAACACCTTCTGCGGAAGGTCTAGACCCACTAATTGATTTTTTGCATTAGCGGCGTTCCCAGGTTAGGATTTCCAAAGAAAATAATTTGAGTTGGCTCCAGATTCATATCTACTGAAGCGGCATTTTGGGAATGATCTAACTCCTGCACAATGCTAATATTTTCATTCTCGTCAAGTGCCGTTTTTAAATTAGAATAAGCATTATTAATACTCAATTCACTTTGAAAATAAACTATCCCCGATGCCTTAGGAGTATTTATAGTTTCTTTAGGAAGATTCGTATTCTTATCATCATCCTGGCAAGAAGTCAACAAAAAGAAGAGTGCGAAAAGAAAATTCAGCTTTATCATAGTAATTTCATTTTACCCATAAATTTAGAGATCGGACCACAACATTATTTCATAATTAACAGAACTTAACTTGAAATTTTAATTATCTATTTAAAAAAAATAACAGGAGAACCAGTAATATCTTTTTGATAAAATTCATATTAGTATTATATTTATCCTAATTTAAAGCTTTATTTTTATGAAAAACACAAAATCAATACCTAAAATTTATTGGGTTTATATATTTTTCGCGATTACGGTTATTCTTGCTTTATTAGTATCATAGCTTAAAAACAATCTTATAAGGCTTCTTTTTTGAATTTTAAGGAGTCTTTCCAAAACCTGAAAGTCCTTATTCCTTTGAATTTATCCCTTATTAAGAATAAGGTTTCAGGTTTTCTGAAATAAATCATTTTCCAGAATCTGCCTGGCAGTTTTTTCTGGTATCATTTTTCCCATCCTCCCCTCCTTCTCGTTTCATTTCATGGATTTTTCGGAAATGAATATTCAAATTTCATTTTTATAGTCTTGAATATCCAAAACTCAAGATTTTGATAGAGTTCTTTTATTTCTTACGACAATATTAACAATCTCACTTTTCTCCACATATACATCAAGGCCAGTTAAAATATCATTTATGATTTTTAGCTAAGCACATAATTCCCATTAAAATCCATAGACCATAAACCAAACAGAATTAAAAATTTCTTTTCAAAAAAATGAATATTCTCAGCATATTAAAGCAAGGAGATAAATTAATGAAAACAGTTTATTGTTTAAATTGAAAATACTTAAAATTTAATAATTAAGTTTTGTTTTCAATCTCAACAAGATTTTCACCTAATATTCAATTTCAAAAGTCTTTAGTAATTTATTAACACAAACTTTTAAAATAGACTATATTCGCGGCTTAAAAATTTTAGGCTTATGAAAGAGAATTTAGAGTTTATGAAAAAGCATTTTGTTAGCGATATTTCTGCCGGTCTGGTAGTTTTCCTAATTGCTTTACCCTTATGTCTTGGTATCTCACTTGCTTCTGGAGCACCTTTGTTCTCAGGTATTATTGCAGGTATTGTAGGAGGTATTGTTGTAGGGTTTTTTAGTAACTCCAGTATCAATGTTAGTGGTCCTGCTGCCAGTGTGGCCCTTGTTATATTTACCGCCATTCAAACTTTGGGTAGTTTCGAAGCGGTTTTGGTTGCCGTAATTTTATCTGGTGTATTCCAGATTATTCTTGGTTTTTTAAAGGCAGGTACGGTAGCATATTTCTTTCCAAATGCTATGATTAAAGGTATTTTGGCATCTATCGGGTTAGTACTTATTTTAAAACAAATTCCCCACGCGTTTGGTGTAGACCACGTTTTTGAAGGAATAGAAACTTTTAAAAATAATGATGGCACCAACACATTTTCTGGAATAATGAAGGTCTTTAATGAAATTAGTTATGGTGCAACCACAATTACTATAGTTTCATTAATCATTTTAATAGGATGGGATAACCCCCTTTTCAAGAAATTTAAGTTCTTTAAGTTTTTTCCTGCTGCACTAGCCGCAGTTATTGTGAGTATTCTTCTGAACGAATTTTTTAAAGCATCTCTTCCGAGTTTTGCACTGGATTCTTCTCATTTGGTTAAACTTCCGGTAGCGGATTCGTTTGGTGATTTTTTTGGTTTTTTCCAGTTGCCTGATTTTACTGCGATAAATAATCCTGAAGTTATAAGTATTGCACTTGCTATTACTTTTATTGCCAGTTTAGAGTCGCTATTAAGTACAGAGGCCGGTGATAAATTAGATCCTTATAAAAGGAGAACTTCTACTAACCGTGAATTAAAAGCACAGGGTATTGGTAACATTGTAGCAGGTTTTATAGGTGGTTTACCAATTACAGCGGTAATTGTAAGAACAACTGCCAACGTTAGCTCTGGTGGTAGAACAAAAACTGCAACTATTACTCACGGTATAATAATGCTTGTTTGTGTGGCTTCTATCCCTATGCTACTTAATTTAATCCCATTAGCTGCTTTATCGGCAGTACTATTTGTAGTAGGTTATAAGTTAACCAGTATCCCAATTTACAAATCGGTATACAAGCAAGGAAAAAAGCAATTTCTTCCTTTTATTATTACCATTTTAGTGGTAATGTTTACCGATCTAATTACCGGTATCCTGGTGGGGGGAGCTATTGCGGTATTCTTTATTCTACGTGATAACTATAAAAATGCATACGTAACTCAGGAAAAAGTTGAAGAAAAAGATGGAACCAGAACTTTAAAACTGGCACAGGAAACTACTTTCTTAAATAAAGCTGATATTATGCTTTATTTAGATCACCTTCCTAAAAAATCTCACTTGATAATAGATGGAACAGATGCAAAATTTGTACATCACGATATTTATGAGATCATTGATGAATTTAAAGAAACGGCTAAATACAAAGATATTAAGCTTGAGGTTGTTAATCTAGATAGGAATCTTACTGAAAAATTCTGGAGAAAACAAAGCTAGTAATTAAGAATGTCGGGGAATTATACCCTCAATGAGGGATTAAAAATAATTGTAATTGAAAAGGCCAGCAAAAATGCTGGCCTTTTCATTTTTTTCTGAAATTAGATCGACTGGAATAAATTTTCTTCATGAATTTGTCTGGCAGTCTTTTCCGGCAGCATGCGCTCCCATCCTTCTTCTCCTTCCCTGATCATTTGGTGCACCTTTCTGGAATGAATATCTAGAATTTCAACTTCATAATTCTCTATATCTACCACGCGCTTATTATCTTTAAAATATTGATAGAGTTCTTTCATACCTTCCGGAATATCAATCTTCTCACCATTCAAAATTTCATCATTTTCCTTCAAAGGATAGAGGTAAATTTTTAAATTTTTAAAGAATAATTTTCCAAAAGCTTCCAAAATCCCACCACTTAAATTTGTATAATATTCAGGGTTAAAAATATCGGTTAAGGTATTTACCCCCATAGTTAGCCCCATTTGTCTCTTGGTATGCTGGGAGAAATATTCTACTACTTTGTAATATTCTTGGAAGTTAGAGATCATTACCGTATGCCCAAGCGAGCAAAGTAAATCGGCTCTGTCTAAAAAGTCTTTTTCATTGATATCACCCTCAGCTTTAAGATTATTCAAAGTAATTTCAAAAATAACCACGGCATCTTCTTCTTCTACCTTTTTTTCCTGGAGAAACAAGTTTAAGGATTCTTCATACATATTCATATTAACCCTGGTTACCGGCCTGAAACTACCTCTTAATGTGAGGATGTTTTTTTTGTAAAGTACACTTGCGGGCAATACGTTATTTCCATCGGCTCCAAACATTACTGCTTCGGTAATTCCGTTTCTGAGCAGTTCAAGGCTAATCAAACGATTATCTACCTTTTCAAAGGAAGGTCCGTGAAAATTTATGGCATCTATTTCTATTTTATCGTGGTCTATATGATCATAAAGACTCTTTAATAATTTTTTCGGATTATCATAATAATAAAAAGAACCGTAAATTAAATTAACGCCTAAAAGACCCAGTGTAATTTGCTGATGAGCTGCATTATTTTCATGAAACTGAACGTGAATTAAAATCTGGTTATAATCAGTTTTGGGCTGGGTCTGAAATTTTATACCTAACCAACCGTGACCTTTATATTTCTTTGCAAAATCTATTGTCGCTACAGTATTGGCATAACTAAAGAATAGTTTTTTTGGATGTTTTTCCCTGGATATCCTTTCCTCTATTAATTGAGTTTCAAAATTGAGCATATCTTTTAAGCGGGCCTCGGTAACATACCTCCCTTGTGGTTCCAGGCCATAGATTGCATCACTAAAATCCTTATCGTAAGCGCTAATGGTTTTAGCAATTGTGCCCGATGCGCCACCAGCCCTAAAAAAATTCCTTACCGTTTCCTGACCGGCCCCAATTTCAGCGAAAGTGCCATAGATATTCTTATTTAAATTTATCCTTAGGGCTTTATTTTTAATAGACCTGCTGGACTCAAATTTCTTTTCTCCTTCAATTATATTTTTCATATACTATTTTTGTTTTTTAAAATTCTGAAATCTCCTGGAATTTGATATCCGGATAGGTTTTTATTGCCATTTCTAAAGTGAATGCAGAATCAGCAAAGAACACCAATTGATTTTCTTTATCCCTGGCCAAATATTTTCTTTTTAGCCTTTTAAACTCTTTAAAGTTTTCTGAATTCTCATTTCCTGGGTCTATCCAACAAGACTTGTAGACCTTTAGGTCTTCGTAAGTACACTTCGCCCCATACTCGTGTTCCAAGCGATATTGAATCACTTCAAACTGTAAGGCTCCCACCGTACCAATAACTTTACGTCCATTAATTTCAAGCACGAATAACTGAGCAACACCTTCATCGGTTAATTGCTTTATACCCTTTTCCAATTGTTTAGTTTTCATAGGATCAGCATTATTGATGTATTTAAAATGCTGCGGGGAAAAACTCGGGATTCCTTTAAATAAAATTTCTTCTCCTTCTGTAAGAGTATCCCCAATTTTTAAATTTCCGGTATCGTGGACGCCTACAATATCGCCGGGATAGGAAAGGTCTACAATTTCCTTTTTCTCTGCAAAGAATGCATTGGGACTAGAAAATTTCATTTACTTCGATTTTCTTACGTGTAAGTAAGGCGAGTTTCTTTTAAAGATTCCGGAAACTACTTTTATAAATGCCAAACGGTCTCTATGCTTTGGATCCATATTAGCGTGAATTTTAAACACAAATCCTGAAAAATTCTCTTCATGCCCTTTAATCTCGCGAGTCGAGGAAGACTTAGCTTCTGGAGGAGGGGCTATCTTCACAAAGCAATCCAGTAATTCCCTTACTCCGAAATTATGCAAGGCCGATCCAAAAAAACCGGATGCAATTTTCCTGACCTGTATGATTCATAGTTAAAGTCCGGGTATACCCCTTGCACTAAATCGAGGTCTTCTTTAAAGGTATCAGCTGTTTTTGTTCCGATAATTTTTTTTAATACCGAGGAGTTTAAATCGTGTATTTCGATAGTTTCCTCGATATCCTTTTTTGGATCGCCGGTAAAAAGATTAATATTTTGCTCCCATATATTATATATGCCTTTAAAATCATAACCAATACCAATTGGAAAACTTAATGGAGTTACTTTCAAGCCCAGTTTAATTTCAATTTCGTCCAATAGCTCAACCGCATCCTTTCCTTCCCTGTCTAGTTTATTTATAAAGACTATAATGGGAATATTGCGCATCTGGCATACCTCTACTAACTTTTCAGTTTGTTGTTCGACGCCTTTGGCAACGTCTATAACCACAATGACACTATCTACCGCAGTAAGCGTCCTATAGGTATCTTCCGCAAAATCCTTATGTCCCGGTGTATCTAAAATATTAATTTTGATATCCTTGTATTCAAATCCTAAAACAGAAGTGGCTACAGAAATCCCTCGTTGTCTTTCGGTTTCCATAAAATCACTGGTAGCCCCCTTCTTTACTTTATTGGATTTAACCGCACCCGCTTCCTGAATAGCCCCTCCAAATAACAATAATTTCTCAGTCAGGGTAGTTTTTCCAGCATCGGGATGGGATATAATTCCAAAGGTTCTTCTTCTCTTAATTTCATCTTCTAACTTCATTCGGGTCTAAAATTTATTTTATTACTCCAGAACAATCAGCCTACCATCAATAATTAATTTTTTGAAATCCATACTATCTTTTATAAACTGGAAAGTTTCTTTTTGATAAATAAAGACGTGGGTAGGATCCATTCTATAGCGCCAATTCTTAAAATCAAGGTCACCATTATAGAGTAGCGTCATAAGGATTAAAGCCCCTTCAGGCTTTAATAATGATTTTAATTTCAAAAATTCAGCTCTGGGATTGTAAAAATGTTCCACTACTTCGCAAGCAAAAATATAGTCGTACTTTTCTTCCAGAAGGTCTGGAAAATTAGCAAAATAAGGATCATACTTTTTAACGATATAATTATGCTGTTCCAACATACTGGAAATTACGGGGCCAGTTCCTGAGCCAAAATCAAGGCCTTTATCTAAGGGACTAAAATTCTTGAGGATATAATGGGTAATGGGGGACGTAAATTTTTGATAACGCTCATCGGTAACATCATTATTATGTTCCAGGTATCTTGATTTTTCATAAATGCTATCAGGCCACAATTCCTTTCTCTTCACTAGCGCCTTACAGGTACCACATTCGTAATATTCCGGATCCTTTTCTTTACTTAATAAGTTTTGGCATAACGGACAAATCATTGCTTAACTATTTAAAAATTGTGATGGGTTCTTTACACTTGTTATTTCAAGACGGTGCATTGCCCTGGTACAGGCCACATAGAGCATTTGACGATCCGGTGCGGTTTTGTAATTTTGCTGGGTACAATTAGGCACAATTACCATATCAAATTCAAGGCCTTTTGCTAAATGAGCAGTGGTAATCACCACCCCGCTTCCAAATGCCACACTTTTTCCATCGAGCAAGCTTACCTGGAACTTTTCTTTTAGCTCCTCGTAAAGTTTGTTAACTTCCTTTTGTGTCTTACAAATAATCCCCAGGGAATTATGATCGCCATTTTTAAAGTTTTCAATAAGCTCTTTTATGTAGCTCAATTCCTTTTCTTTGGTTTTAAAGCTATGTACCCCGGGTTCGCTTCCGTGACGCTTTAGGGCTTCAACCTCAATCCTGTCACTTATTCTTTTAGAAAATTGAGTAATCTCATAAGTAGACCTATAACTTTTAAGCATGGTCATTGCCGTAGAATCCGGAAATATAGACTGTATGGTTTTAAGATCTGAAGAACTAAATGGATTCACAGATTGGTTAATATCTCCCAGTATCGTTTTTTTACAACTGAATAATTTAGAAAGCACTTTATACTGAACCGGGGAATAATCCTGCATTTCATCAATAACCAAATGTTTTACTTCCGTAAAGGAAGGAAGTCCTTCTAATTTCATTTTTAAATATAACAAGGGATAAACATCACTATATTCATAAGTTGCTCCTTTGCGCATTTTCAGCAAATCTTTACGGTCCATCCATTCGTAGAATCCTTTGTAAAGCATCCTAAGATTAGTTGAAGGGAACATTTTTCTAATAGTGGTATGAAGCTCTGTGCGCTCCTTACCTTTCACCTCGTATTTATAATACATAAAGGTGTGATTTACAATTTCGCGAACCACTTCATTAAATCTTTTAAGAATAGGCAGGCGATGGTATTGTTTAAATTTCTCATCAATAAACCAGGCCGGAACCGGATTTTTATTGATAAAAATATCCTGAGGTTGAAAAGCCTTATTTTCCAGATGAACCAGGTATTCATCCATCTTTTTAAGGATATCCTGCGAGGACTTGAACTCGATACGTTCAATTAATTTTTCATTGGTGCGCTCTAACAACTCCGAGACCTGCTCAAAAAAGCTTTGAAATTTAATTTGATAATCAAAAAGATGATCTGCGATTTCTTCAAGGCTGATCTCTTCTACGGTTTCTTCACCTAACTCAGGAAGAACATTAGAAATGTAGCTTGCAAACACCTTATTGGGGGAAATGATTAAAATATCTTCAGAGGAAATATCATCTTTAAATTTATATAAAAGAAAAGCAATTCGGTGTAGTGCGATAGAAGTTTTACCCGATCCGGCAACTCCCTGAATAATTAAGTTTTGGGCCTCTTCATTACGGATAATAGCATTTTGTTCTCGCTGAATGGTAGCAACAATATTTTTCATTTTACTGGAAGAAGCCTGTTTTAATTCCTTTTGAAGCACCTCGTCCTGTATGGCAATATCATTATCCAGCATATATTCCATTTCCCCGTTTCTTATCCTGAATTGTCTTTTTAAAGACATCAGGCCATCCACTACCTTTTCCTGGGTTACGTAGGATGAAGGACCAGGTTCATAATCGTAGAACATACTGGAAATGGGCGCACGCCAGTCATAGACCAAATTTTTATTGGTATCCTCATCTTTGAAATTATGCACCCCTACATAAATTTCATCTTTTGCGGCTTTGTTATCTTCTTTAAAATCCAATCGCCCGAAATAGGTGACATTTTTTAAACGTAGCAAACGTTTCTTTTTATCCAGGGATGCCCGCCCCAGCATTGCCATATTGGAAACCGACTCTCTAACGGCATTTTTTTCCAGATGGTCCATATCGCGTTTATGCTCCTGCATATGTTCATTGGCATCCTTAATATCTCGCCCCTGTTTGCTCAATCTTTTTGTAATGTTAGTAATGGCGAGGTCTATTTTAGCCAGGGTGTGTTTTAATCGCTTTTTTTCTAAATTTTCCTGTTCCATCTATTTTTAAATTTTAGCGCAATCCATGCATAAAGAAGCATTGGAAATATTCACCTTGCTCATCAGAATTTCCTTACCACATTTTTTACAGGTCCCCATCTTGGCCCTATTTAATTTCTCCAGAAGTTTGAATAGTTTTTCTATTCTTTTTTCTGTTTTTTTAATTGCCAGACGGTTCACATTAGATTCTTGTTTATTTGCAATGCTTATATTCATATCCTTTTCTCGTGGCAGAGCTTCTGGAAAAGAATGATAAAGTTTAAGGACCTTTTCTTCTTTGGCTATTTCTTCAAATACTCTTTCAATTAATTCTTCTTTTTTCATAATCTATTATCATCAAAACCGTGGTATATCCCCCCGGAAAACTCAGGATGTATATAGATAATTTGCCATAAGTTTAGCCGTCTTCCTTTAAAGTAAGACGGCTAAATTTTAAGTTTTTCAGGTTTTAAATTTTATCGGTTGCTACTTTATAATTCGGATCCTCAATGATATTTACTTCAATAATTGCATCCGCATTACTTAATAGCCTCCTGCAATCTCCGCTTAAGTGTTTTAAATGTAATTTTTTACCTTGTTTTTTATAGCGCTCTGTTAATTTGTTCAGAGCTTCTATTCCCGACATATCTACAACCCTACTTTCAGAAAAATCAACTACTACGTCTTCAGGGTCATTTAGAACATCAAATTTGTCACTAAAAGCCTGCACAGATCCAAAAAATAAGGGTCCATATATTTCATAATGCTTTACACCTTCTTCATCAACTCTTTTGCGCGCTCTAATTCTTTTTGCATTGTCCCAGGCAAATACCAATGCAGCTATAATAACACCTACTATTACAGCTAATGCAAGGTTATGAAGTACGATAGTCACCACGGTAACCAAAACCATTACCAAAATATCTGACTTAGGCATTTTGTTTAGGGTTTTTAAACTGGCCCACTCAAAGGTCCCAATTGCTACCATGATCATTAAGCCTGTCAGAGCAGCCATAGGTACTTTTTCAATTAAACCTGCTCCAAACATTACGAATATTAAAAGCATAACTGCAGCTGTGATCCCTGATAATCTAGCTCTGGCTCCGGAAGAGACATTAATAAGACTTTGCCCAAGCATGGCACAACCACCCATACCACTAAAAAAACCTGAAAGGATATTAGCGCTGCCCTGCGCCACACATTCTTTATTTCCCCTACCGCGAGTTTCGGTAATTTCATCAACAATGTTTAGGGTTAAAAGACTTTCAATTAATCCTACCCCGGCCATAATTGCAGCATAGGGCAAAATGAGTAAAAAAGTATCAAGATTCAAGGGCACCATAGGTATATGAAACGGAGGAAAACCACCTTGAATAGAGGCAATATCACCAACAGTTTTTGTTTCAATTCCAAAAGCAAGCACAATCCCAAAGGTTACTAAAACGGCTACAAGAGTTGCGGGAATAGCTTTGGTTAGTTTTGGAAGTCCCCAAATAATAAGCATAGTAATCAATACTAATCCAAGCATTAAAAATAATTGCGAACCTTGCATCCATACTAAATCACCAGTAGCATTTTCTACTTTAAACTGGTTTAATTGAGACATAAAAATAATAACGGCAAGACCATTTACAAATCCAAAAATTACAGGATGTGGCACCAAACGCATTAGTTTACCTAGACGCAATAAACCCGCAACAACCTGGATAATACCAGCCAATACTACAGTTGCAAAAACATATTCTGGGCCGTGACTAATAGCTAATGAAACAATCACTACAGCTACAGCTCCGGTAGCTCCTGATATCATACCTGGTCTACCTCCCAGGATTGCAGTAACAAGCCCCATAACAAAAGCAGCATATAAACCTGTCAAAGGTGACAGACCAGCGATTAAAGAGAACGCCACTGCTTCAGGTATCAAAGCCAGGGCTACTGTTAAACCAGCTAGTATTTCTGTTTTATAGTCAACTTTTTGACTGAAATCGAATAAATTTAAATATTTTTTCATCTGTTATAATTGATGGTTTTTGAGTTATTTATCTTTAATGGGATAGGTTGTAAAGAACAACTAATACATTTACGGCTTGTAGGAGATGATATTAGTCTCCTGATATCACGTTATTGCAATTTTCACATCTGATTTTTTTGTTTTGCATTACTAGATCAAGAAGCCTTACAAGCTCTTGAAGATGCTTACCTAAGTTAAACTTCATAAATTCTATATTTTTTTTCCTTTCAATTTCTTTGGAAGTAATCCAGCCCCAATTTTCAGTTTTATGTAACAGTGGATCTTTCCTTGATTCATAGGAAGCCAGCATTCGATCACAATTTTCGATCTCTTTAAATATCGCTTCGACTATAAAACCTTTCTTTTGCTTATTTTCCATAGGTATGATTTTGATAGAGTCTTACCGATTCATAGGTAAAGGGGTATGACAGCTTTGTAAGTACTATTTCAAAAACTTCAATACGTTTTGTTCGTAAAGAAGCGGCCAGGCAGGATAAGTAATATTCCCACAATAAAAGACCGTCTTGTGGAAATTCAGCTTTTAATTCATCGCTCTCATTTTGAAGGTTTAAAAGCCAGTTTACCACGGTAATATCGTATTGTAATCCAAAACTTTGAAGATCTTCTAATTTTAAAACAGTGGGAATCAAATTACTCTTTTGTACAAATGATGGTAAAATTGAGGAAGGAAAAATGTGATCATTCAGCCAGGGATCATTGCCGTTATTATCACCGGTTATAATATTTAATAAACTGATTCCTTCTTCATATAAAAGTTGATCTATTTTAAACTGAACTCTGTCAAAATCAGCATTAACAGTATTATCAAAGAGGTCCCAACCAACTATTTTATTAAATTTCTCAAATACCGAGAAAAAATCCTTCTTCTCAACGCGCACATTTAGTGATTTACAAGTTTGATTAATATATTTAGATTGCCGGTTCGACGGATTTAGCGCGACTACTTCAACATTATATTTAGAAGCTGCATAGAAAGCAAAACCTCCCCAACCAGGAGTTATATCCAAAATTTTATCTCCGGAAGCAATTTTTAATTTCTTGCAAATGAGATCGAATTTTTGCTTTTGTGATTCATTAGAAGAGTAAACCTCCTGCCAATACCCCGAAGAAGTATTTAGGTTATTTCCCAGGATCGAGGTGAGCAGGTTTTCTTTGGTGATTGAATTATAATTTCTATGCTCAAAGTCTTCAGGAAACTTATTTTTTAGAACCTTCAATTTCATATTGAAATTTTCAGAAAAATAAGATTGGGTTTCCTTATTAAAAAAGAGCCTGTGAAATAGGCCGGTAAGATCCCGGCAATACCAGTACTCTTTAAAAAATCCCTCGGCGAGTCCCAAAGAACCTTTATTAAGGAATAGAGAATAGAATTTATCATTCCTAACTTGTAAGTCAAAAGTATTTCCACCATTAATGGTGATGTCTGCTTTTTCTAATAAATCGTTTACGATTTTTTTAGAATTTGTCATGCTGTTAGATCTAAATGTGTTTCAAAGAGTAGTTTTTAAGTTATAGTGTGAAATCAGGAATAATGTGGGAATAACTATGGTGGAGTAACAAAAACCAATGGCTGATTACATAGTAGATTTTCCGGTCGGAAAGTCGTTTCTAAAAAAGTAATTATATATATGTTGAAAATAATTTCCATAACTAGGAAAAAATAAAAAATGATAGTAATATGAATAAATTATATTATCCGAAAGTATAGGCTTAATGCCTCGGATATTTAGGGGGGAGTAACTTTAATAAATTTAAAAGTCTTTGTTTTATTCATAACGGTGGCAAAAATAGAGTAAAAGAAAGGTATAACCAAACCTACCTGATTTTAAGTCTCAAAAATTGAAGATTATACAATTTTAAGTTAAAATAATAAGTATTTGGAAAGGTAAAATTACTTCAAGAAAAAGGTTCTAATTGATCAGCGGTTGCATTTAATGCAAAGATAAAGGTGGCAATTATAATAGAGAAAAGTGTAGAATTATTTTCCGTCAAATCAAATTCTATTTTTATTTAAAGATAACAATTTGATTTATAATTATACTTAAATCCAAACAATGCTAATTAATGTTAATTTTTATGAATTTATGACTCTGCTAAAATGTTGTACCTATGTTGTACCAAAACAAAAAAGCCGACTCTTTCAAGTCGGCTTATCCCTTTGTGCGGGCGGAGAGACTCGAACTCTCACACCGTAAGGCACTAGATCCTAAGTCTAGCGTGTCTACCAATTCCACCACGCCCGCATTTCAATATGTGTTGCTTTAACTAAGCGGATGCAAATATACATAAATGTTTCAATTCACAAATAGTCTGGAAATATTTTTTTTACCTTTATCTCAGTTAAAATTTCTAGTATGACGGATATTAAAAAATATGTTGAGGAAAATAAAGACAGATTCCTTAGCGAACTCATTGATTTACTGAAAATTCCATCCATAAGCGCCGATTCAAACTACAAGGATTCCATGATAAAAACTGCAGAAGTGGTGAAAAAAAATTTATTGGAAGCCGGGTGTGATTCCGCCGAAATTTGTGAAACTCCGGGTCATCCTGTTGTTTATGGAGAAAAAATAATAGATAAAAACCTGCCTACGGTTTTGGTGTATGGTCATTACGATGTGCAACCACCAGATCCTTTAGACCTTTGGAACTCCCCTCCCTTTGAACCAGTAATCAAGGAGACCGAAATTCATCCCGAAGGTGCTATTTATGCTCGTGGCGCCTGTGACGATAAAGGCCAGATGTTTATGCACGTAAAAGCGCTGGAATATATGACCAAAAACAATGAGCTTCCCTGCAACGTGAAATTTATGATTGAAGGCGAAGAAGAAGTGGGTAGCGAGCATTTAGGCTGGTTTATAGAAAACAACAAAGAGAAACTTGCCAACGATGTGATCCTTATTTCCGATACCGGGATGATCGCCAAAGACACACCTTCTATCACCACGGGACTTCGCGGACTTTCCTATGTGGAAGTTGAGGTTACCGGGCCAAATAGAGACCTGCATTCAGGTTTATATGGTGGCGCTGTAGCAAATCCTATTAATATTCTTAGCAAAATGATTGCATCTTTAACCGATGAAAATAATCATATAACTATTCCCGGTTTTTATGATAAGGTTGAGGAATTAAGCAAAGAAGAACGCGCTAAAATGGCGGAAGCTCCTTACGATGAAGAAGCTTACAAGAAAAAAATTGATATTGATGATGTTTACGGGGAAGCAGGTTATTCTACTTTAGAGAGAGCTTCTATTCGCCCAACTTTAGATGTAAACGGAATGTGGGGTGGTTATATTGGGGAAGGCGCAAAAACAGTGCTTCCTTCAAAGGCTTACGCAAAGATATCTATGCGATTGGTACCCAACCAGGATTGGAAAGAAATAACCCAACTCTTTAAAAAACATTTTGAAAGTATTGCGCCAGAGGCGGTTACTGTTGAAGTAAAACCTCATCACGGCGGCCAGGGCTATGTAACTCCAATAGATAATATTGGCTACCAGGCAGCGAGTAAAGCTTATGAAGCTTCTTTTGGAAAAACCCCAATTCCGCAGCGCAGTGGCGGAAGTATTCCTATTGTTTCCCTTTTTGAGAAAGAACTAAAAAGCAAGATCATTTTAATGGGCTTTGGCTTTGATACTGATGCCATCCACTCCCCTAACGAACATTTTGGCGTGTGGAATTATTTAAAAGGCATAGAAACTATCCCATGGTTCTATAAATATTTTACCGAGATGAGCCAGGAGTAAATTGTTTGGTAGATAAAGATTATTGAAGTGAGGTGGTTTGAAAAACATACGTCATTCTGAACTTGATTCAGAATCTAGGTTGTTAGTAATTAAACATGTTAGATCTCCGAATAAATTTCGGAGCAGGCTCTGAAATAAATTCAGGATGACGTCTATTTTCAGGATAGCTTGAAGAAACTGAACTTTTCAAACCACCTCATTTTCTTTAAAACTGCTTTCAGAAAAAAATCAAAATATCCGGGAATTAGATTTAGTATATTTACAGGGATTGCTTACTAATGCTTTCTAAACTATGGAGAAAAAAATACTCATACCTTCCAACTTTACCAAACACGCCTGGAATACCCTCGTTTATGCTTTAAATCTTTATAAAAGTGTGCCCTGTACCTTTTATATATTGAATGCTTATAAAATACCTACGAGAATTTCTCTGAACCGAAATCAAAATGCCGAACTGGAAGCCGCAAAGGCCGAATCTGAAAAAGGCTTGCAGAAGATTATGCAGGGATTAAATTTTAGAAAGGAAAACGAGAAGCATACTTTTGAAACTATTTCCCGCAACAAGGATCTTGCTGATGCTATCCAGGAAACCGTAGACACCCATAAAATAGACCTGATCTTGATGGTTTCCCGTGGGGAAAATGTTTCGATTAACGCAGCTTTTGAAAATGAAATTTCAGAGGTAATTCAAAAGGTAGAAGATTGTCCTTTTTTGGTGCTACCCGAGCAAATGCAAGACCTTCCGGAAACAAACCGGGAAATTGTTTTCCCTACAAATTATAAATTTCCGTTTAAAAATAAAGAGGTGGCTGCACTTATAGATATGGCCAATAATTTAAATGCAAGCATCAGGATCCTGTATATTGATAGCGATGGGAGAACGCTTAGCAAAGAGCAGGAACAAAATAAGGAAATGCTAAAAACCTACTTTGCCGAACTGGATTTCAGCTTCCATAAACTCACTCAAACTACCGTTACTACCGGTATTCATTTATTTATTGAAAGCAGGGAAAGTAATTTCCTGGCACTTTATAAACGCAAACAGGGCTTTTTCAGCAAACTTTTCTCGCAAAGATTCAAAGAGGAAATTGATTTTAATCCGAAGGTACCGGTACTAATTTTAAAGGAATTGGAGTAAAAAATCAGTAATAAACATATACCTCTTTGCATCATTTCACAAAGAATTAAGTCTCCTTAAACACTGGTTTTCAGCAATACTTATTAATTTGAAAGCCAAACCACAACCAATCAATAGAGATGAGTTACCTACTAGTTCCGTTAGGGTTATTTATTCTTATAATTGCTCTTGTAGACATTTTTAAAACTATTCTTTACATTAATGGTGGCGGAAGGTTGTCTTCCTTCACCGCAAGAAAAATATGGTGGGTGTATTTTAAAATGGCCCGCGGTAAGGGAAAAGCACCTATTCTAAATTTTGCCGGTGGTACCATTTTAATAGGCCTCGTGGCAATGTGGATCTTTCTAATTTGGGTAGGTTATAGCTTAATTTTCCTTTCAGACCCCAACTCGGTTTTAGAAAGCAGTACCGGTGAAAATGCCGATATTATTGGGAATATTTATTACGTAGGCTATACGCTCACCTCTTTAGGAAACGGAGATCTTAGGGCCGGTAGCGACTTTTGGCGTATTATCTCTAACATTATGGGGATGAACAGTATGATCTTTATAAGTTTGGGAATATCCTATTTACTGCCCGTGCTTCAGGCTGTTGTAGATAAAAGAACCCTTGCTGTTTATATTTATCAACTGGGAAGATCTCCTAAAGAAATTATCAATAAAGGTTTTAACGGAGAAGATTTTTCGCCGCTCTATTCCCGCTTACAGAATTTGGAAACTATGCTTTTAAAACACGGGGAGCATCACCTTGCCTATCCTATTCTGCACTATTTTCATACCCATAAAAGATCGCATAATATAAGGTTGAACCTCGCTATATTAGATGAAGCTTTAAATATCCAGGAAGCTTATCATTTAGATAAATCGGCTAATGCATTTACCTGGCGCGTCTTGCGCGGGGCGATGGATAATCTGGCGGTAAGGCTTCATGAAGGCTATACCTCCCCGGCTGACGACCCGCCGGACTTTGATTATTTTAATGATCTGCCCGATGAATTAAAGAATAATTTTGAAGAAGACCCCGGGATACCCCAGGATGATGACTTTAACAAACGCCGTGGCAAATTGCTGGGTTATATTAAAAAAGATGGCTGGGAGTGGGAAGACGTGGTGGAAGAGAAATAAATGGGGTTATTAAAAAATCGTATCGAAAACTCACTTCCTGCCTCTCGATCTCACGTAGCCCTACTTTAAATCAGGTTGTACGGCAGCTGGCTTCTCGTTTCTTCCTGCATTTACTCTTTTAAAAGAAGCCATTAACAGCACATAAAAGACAATAGAAAGGATAATATCGAAGAAAAACTCCCCCGAATCTTCCCCAAAGAAATCATTGATACTATACCAGAGATCCAGCGGAATTACAAACATGATTATTTTAAAAACCAGTCTTATCAATACAGCGAATAGAACCACCCAAAGTCCATTCACAAAGGATAGCGAAAGATAGCGTTTTAGGAAATCGCGGTTATCTCCTTTTTCATTTACCTGAAATACTAAATAAGTTCCTACAATGGTGATCAATAACTCCAGGATAATATAGGAGATCTCCCAGCCATAATGCGAAAAATCATTTGTTTCGGGAAAAGTGGAGGCCAATGTGAGCATTACCAGGAAAACCAGTAAATACTGGTAAGAAATTGATTCGGTGATCTTATTCTGAATTAATAATCGTTCCAGTTTTTTAAGGTTAAGCCAGATCATAGTTTAAGGTTAAGTTTTTCTGCTATGGATAATTAACTTTTAAAGATCTAAATACTCCCTTAATTCTCTGTAAAGTTTAGACTGCCCAGAAGAACCTGGAATATAATTTGTTCGATTCAACTCTTCTTCCTCAATTTCTACTTTTTCGAATTCATTAATGAACTCTTCCTTGGTTACAACTTCACCAATTTTACCGAACTTTGGATAAAGCAGTCTTAAAATTCTCATCAATGCTAAAAACCCAGTAGATTTGTTTAAAATCATTTCAGGTTGCACTTCATTCCAGGCATTAGGCCATTTTTTGCTAACAGCGTGGAAGTAATTCCATAATATTTGAGCGATTAACGCGTCATCTTCCTTGACGAAAATATTCCTAAATGGTTTTCTTACTAATTCTGAACCTTCAAATTTATCTAGTTTTTTACCTCGCTTATATAGATCTCTATCGATCATTGGATCCTTTGAATAAAAATCTATCAGAGCAGAAGAAAATGTAGCTTGGGTTATAGATTCTTTTTCTTTATCGTTGGCTGTACCTAAAATCTTAATTTTACCTTCAAATGGACTACCTTCTTTAGTATCTAAGGCCCTAATTATATTGTGAGCAGTCTTTTGAGGACTTCTATATTTTGCAAAAGCAAATAAATCTGCAACAAGAGATTTATTAACTTTTGTCTGGGTTTTATTGATAGTTGCAAATACCAGCGCTTGATCTTCTAATTCCATTCCTACAAAAATTGTGATAATTGTTTGAAACTCTTTATCTTTTTGATCAAATGCTTCTAATCCAGCTATACGATGTTGACCATCTAAAACCTTTGCTACATTCTCTTTATTTTTAATTTTTAAAGAACCATCTTCAATTTCTATATTTTCGGGCTGTACGTGTAAAATTATACTATTAGGAAAAGTTGCGTCAATAGTATTTACGTATTTAGAAATTTCATTAACTCTTTTATGTGATAAATTTCTCTGAATTCCAGTATATATTTCAACATCTCTATCTTCAGAATCAGATTCTAATCGGCGAATATCTGTGTAAGTAATTCTAATTAAATCATCTTTCTCGATAACGCAATTATATAGCGTTCCAATTGGTTGTTTAACCTCTATGTATGGTAAATTGATAAACTCTTTCATTAATCTTATTTTAAAGTTGAGGCTATACTTTGAATATTTCGCTTTTGGGCTTCGTGAACATCCAATTTAGTTCCGTTCATTATTATACTTTTATAAAAGAGTAAAAGGGTTAAAACAAATATTATTAAGGAAGAATATTTTATAAATTGATAATTTGTAACGCTTCCTACTAAAAATAAGGCGTAAAATAGAGATGCAAGACCTCCAACAATTACAGAAGCATATCCTAATAATGCAAATTTATCTAAATTTTGAACCTTAAAAGTCCAGAAAACATAGGTTGCAGATGATATTAATGAAACTGAATATATATAAAATTGGCCATCTTTAATGAATGTATCTCCTCCTCTCCAGATTATATCTGGTAAAGCAAAAATTAACCAACCGAGAAGGAGAGGGAAAATATTTCCAAATAAAATCCAAATGAACTGAAGTAAACTTTCCTTATATGAATCTTCAAGTTCTTGCCATTTCTGCTGTTGTTTTTTAAACCAGCTTTTCATATTAAAAATTTCTAATAACCAATTCATTTATTTTTGTTGTTTTACCTTTAGATCGTATAGAACGATATGTGGAAAGTTCTATAATATTAAAATCTTCATATGTTTTCCTGATTAATGGTAAATCAGGATATGAAAGAATTGTTCTCACATTTTGATTTGCTAAATTTTCAAATAAAAGAAAAACTTTTTCTTGTTCGTTTAAATGAAACCTTTTTTTAGTGTAGTGCTGAAAAAACGCTGTTTCACTAATTGGTGGATAAGGGGGGTCTAAATAAACTAAATCTTCTTCCTCAACCATACCATTTATTCTTTCAAAAGTATGAGATTGGATCTCGGTAGTTTCTAATTTTTTTGAAATGTTTAGTAAATCATTTACGGTAGGTAAGGATGGATTTGATTTACCAAAAGGAACATTATATTCACCTTTCCGATTAACCCGAAAAACACCGTTGAAACTAGATTTATTTAGTAAGATAAAATTAGAAGCCTGTTTATAAGTATACGAATATTTATTTTTATTAAAATCTTCTCTGATCTTATAATATTCAGCTTCACTTATTTTCCCATTCTTTAATTGGATACCTTTAAAAATCCTCCCCGGATTTTTTTTAATCTTTTCATAAGTATTAATCAGATGTTTATTTACATCAGAAATATATGATTTATCAAAATTCTTATTTAAGAATAATGTTCCACCACCTATAAATGGCTCGAAATATTTGTTAACTGTATCTTCCTTTGGAAAGTACGGGGAAATCTGTTTTAATTGTTTTTGTTTTCCACCTGCCCATCTTAAAAATGGTTTAATTTTATTTTCGGTTTGAGTCATTTGGTTAGTTCACGAAGCGAGATTTATTTAAAGGCTAATTAACTAATTTAAAAGCATAAATAAAATTTTTTTGGAATTAGGATAGTTTTAAGCTCAGTAACTTCTTACGCAACTACAGATAAAAATATGGTTTTAGCCAGTAGACGGAGTATGGGCAAGGATTTGTTGGATTATTATTTTTTTGGTCAAGTTAATTATTTTCTTACTAAAGTTTCCGTCTATTTGCGATTAACCGTTATTGTGCGACTTGGTTGTTCCTTGATTATTGGGGAGGATCGATATTAAAAGAATGACTAATTTTCCTTCCCAATCTATTAAGTTTCTCGGCATCAATCAAAAACTCCTCAAAATCTCGACGTGTAATGTTATCTAATAGTCTCAATTGATTCCAGTGATTATTTAATTCTTCACCTCCGTCGAGAAAATTTTGTCTTTTTTCGTTATCGTCAGGAATTAATTGTAATGCACTAATTACTGCAGTCGCTACACCCAAACCAATACCAATTTGTTCCTTAGTATCTTTTGGTTTAAAAGCGGCAACTGTGGCACCACCTACAATACCTATTGAAAGGTTAGTCCAATTCAGCCATCCTTTGTTGTGACGGACATCATTAAATTCCTCTTGTACTTCTTCCATTTCTCCATCCAATTTATCAACAATATGATTACCCCAAATATGATAATCTACATTTTGAGCTGATTTTTTATTTAAAATTGTTTGTTGCGAAGAACAGGATAAAAATAAAAAGGATAATAAAATAATTACTGGTAGATAATTGGTTTTCATAATATTAAAGGTTAGTTGGTTTTAAAAGATAAAAAATTGCTTTAAAATTATTGCGCTCAACTCGTTATTATACCATCCCCCTATTTCTAAGACAGGAATTCTATCCGAATAAGCGTTTAAAGTTTTTCATAAAACTCACACGCAAAAACTTCCTGAATAAACTTACTTATTCCAAAAAATTCAGAAATATGAGATTTTGATACAACAAACAGCCTGTAGGGATGGCTGTTTTGGTAGATTATTTCATAATAATTTACCGCTGTTAAATTTTTAACAATATAAGAAGAAGATTAAAATTTTGTAGGAATTTGCTGAGATTTTTTTTCAACTGCGATAGAGTCTTTAGCAGAACTTAGATCCCCGATAAAAAATCGGGGCAGGCTCCGAAATGATCCCGAAGCTTCGTGACAGGATGACGATTTGAAAAAAAATCAAACTGGTAAGTCGCTTCGAGTTCATTTCATGTTAGAAGCTGAAACAAGTTCAGCTTGACGGGAATATATTATTCAGATAGTCTCGACGATATAACTAATATACCCCGAAGTTAATTCTAGATAAAATCTGAAACATTCCGAAGCTTCGGGACAGCTTGAGGGAAGCTAAATAGGAATAAATCCAATATTTAGTATTTTTTCCTTTTATAGCTTAAGAAATAACTTTAATTTGGCCGTATGAAAGATGTCAAATTTGCGATAACCGATATTGAAACCACGGGCGGTGGCATTAAAGGCAATAAAATTACCGAAATTTGCGTGCTGGTGGTTCAAAATGGAGAAGTGATAGACGAATACACTTCCCTGGTAAATCCCGGGACCGAGATTCCCCTTTACATTGAAACCCTTACCAATATTAATGACGAGATGCTTGTTGATGCGCCTAAATTCGATGAGATAGCTCCAGAAATTCAAAAGATCACAAAAGATTGTGTGTTTGTAGCGCACAATGTAAATTTCGATTACAACATCATTAAAGCCGAGTTTGGGAGTTTAGATATGAGCTTTCAGCGAAAACGCCTGTGTACCGTTAGGCTGGCTAAAAAGCTTATTCCGGGGCTGTTTTCTTATAGTCTTGGCAATATTTGTACTTCCCTCAATATTCCGCATTACGACAGGCACCGGGCAAAGGGCGATTGTGAAGCTACGGTGACGCTTTTTCAACGTTGTTTAGCCCTGGATCCAGAATACGAGACATTCGAAAAAATGCTAAATCAGAAAACCGCGGCCTCGTACCTGCCACCAAATTTTAAAAATTCAGATTTCGAAAAATTACCTACTTCCACCGGAGTATATTTCTTTAAAGATAAAGATGGTATCCCAATTTATATTGGCAAGGCAAAAAATATTAAGAGTAGGGTAAAATCTCATTTCCAGGAAAGATCTAATCGCAAATATAAAATGATGCAGGCCACGTATAGTATAGACTACGAGCTTACCGGGAGCGAAGTGCTTGCCCTGCTGCGGGAATCGGCCTTAATTTTAAAATATTTCCCCGAATTCAATAAAGCCCAGAAGAAAGTAAGCCGCCCATATACGCTTACCTCCTATCACAACCAAAAAGGGATCGAGCAGTTTGTAATTCATAAAAATAAGGTTTCGCCGGTAAGCTGGATGAAGTTCTATACCCGCGAAGAAGCCGTAAAATTCCTGGAGTTTCTTTGCCAGGAATTTGAGTTATGTCCCAGGTATTGCGGCTTGCAAACCGGCGTAGATCATTGCAGCCATTATAAGATTAAAGACTGCAGCGGGATGTGTAAAGGAGAAATAGAGCAGCACGAATATAACCACCGGGTTTCTAAAGCGGTAGATTATATTCAGCAATATGAAAATTCATGCTTGCTGGTGGAAAAAGGAAGAACCAAAGCCGAAAAATCTTTTATTTACCTGAAAAAAGGCCGGTATGCCGGTTACGGCTATATAGAAAATTCAGATGATTTTAATGTAGATCAATTTGAGGATTACCTGATTCCGCAGCAAAATTCAAGCTATGCCGATAGGATTGTAAATAAGTATTTAAGTGCTAAAAAAAACCTAAACAAATTAGCGCTTAACCCGGTGGAAGAATTGGAAGAAAGAGAAACAGAAGAGTGGTTTGGGTGAATAGCGTTTTAAATATTTGATTTTTCATTTTTCCATTGATGAAAACCCTTTGACTGCTCTCAGGGTAACCAGGCCAAAAAAGTCCAGGCTTACAAAACTCTTCAAATATTCAAGTTACATCTACGGATTTTCCCATTATGACCTGACTCATAAATTAGCAGAAGGACAAGGCAGATATTTGTAATGAAAAATTGTTCAACTTAAAAGCTATTATTATGAATACAGGAACTGTGAAAACCGTAGCCGATTACGTTACCGAAAATATTAAAAACGCGCATTTATTTAAAAAACGTGGCATCGATTTTTGTTGTGGCGGAGGAATTAGCTTAGCTGAAGCTGCGGCGAAAGCTAATGTGAGCTTAGAAATACTGGAAAAAGAATTACAGGAAACAGATTCGGCTATTAGCCCCGGTTATGACTATAGAAACTGGAAACTGGATTTCTTAACTGACCATATTATAAACGTGCATCACCAGTATGTGCAGGAAAATATCCCGTTGCTTATTCAATATGCAGCAAAAGTGGCTAAAGTACACGGAGGCCAGAGAAAAGAACTATTTGAGATTCAACAATTATTTACCGAGGTAGCCCAGGAATTAAGCGCCCACCTAAAGAAAGAAGAACTTATTCTATTTCCATTTATCAAAAAAATGGTAAGAGCGCAGGAAGAAGGCACGGCATTGCCAGAACCGGAATTTGAAAAAATTGACTACCCTATTGAAATGATGGAGACTGAACACGATCAAGCCGGCGCTATTTTTAAACAAATTTCTGATCTAAGCGATAACTATACCTGCCCAGACTGGGCTTGCAATACTTATAAGGCCTTTTATGCAAAACTGGAAGAGTTTGAAAACGATCTACACCATCACGTACACTTAGAAAACAATATTCTATTTCCAAAAGCAATTGAACTTGAGCGCAGTTTAAACAATTAGAGAGATTTCATTTTAGGACCCCCAAAGCCTAAGAGGAATTTAGTTTTATTTAGAGGTTTGTTTTTAATTGTGTTGAAGAGGAGGCTGTTTGAAAAGATCTATTTTCGTCAAGCTGAACTTGTTTCAGCTTCTAACATGAATTAATTTAATACATCTTAGATCCTGAAATAAATTCAGGATGACGTAGAACCCCCTTTTTAGACAGCCTCTATCATTTTATACCATATAAGTAACATTTTATCTTGAAGTATTACCGGTGACGCTATATAAAACAGTAAAGATCGTCATTGCGATCCCGATAATTATCGGGCAATCTTTAGCTCAGTTATAAGAATTCAGAGATTACTTCACATCGTTCGTGATAACGTTCAATATCTAAGATTAAGCTAACTTCTTTTCTTTTTAGTATCTTCCCCCCTATGCTGCGTTTAGATTTAAAAGCTCATCAAAACATTGCCATCGCCTACTTTTTACTGGCAGCGCTGCTGGGAATCTTACTCCGGCTTTTTTATGTAACTCCCATTGCGGCGAATTATAAATATATTATTCATGCGCATTCCCATACCGCTTTGTTGGGCTGGGTATATCTTGCATTAACCGGAATTATTTATCGCTTACTTTTTCCAAATACAAAGTTTCCTAAAAAATACCTTTACATTTTCCTGGCCACCAACATTAGCTTGCTGGGCATGTTATTTAGTTTTCCTTTCCAGGGCTATGCGGTGGTTTCTATAATTTTTTCCACCCTTTTTTTGTTTTGCTCCTACCTTTATACCGGCTTTATTCTACGCAATACACCGGTCGAGCATAGGCACACCCAATATTTTAAACTAATAAAAGCTGCCTTATGGTATATGGTTTTTTCCAGCATTGGACCCTGGGCTTTGGGTGCGATTATGAGCACACTGGGCAAGGCTTCTATCTGGTATAAACTTTCTATCTATTTCTATCTTCATTTTCAATATAATGCCTGGTTTTTATTAGCCATTTTAGGTATTGTATTTTATCTTTTTCAGAAATTAAGGTTGACATTCCAGCCTCGCGAGTTCAAGCGGTTTTTCTACCTGTTAAACTCTGGCGTGATCTTAAGTTTTTTTCTTTCTACCTACTGGACCAATCCGCCCATAGTTTTCTATTTGCTGGGAGGACTTGGCGTTATTTTATTGCTATTTGCTTTCTATCAACTTTTCGCATTTATCCTTCGGAATAAAAATCAATTGAAAGCCGGCTTGAGTCCATTCAATTATCAAATTCTAAAGATCGTAGGCATATTATTGGTTGGGAAGATCTTTATACAAAGCCTTACTGCGATTCCATATTTTGCCGACCTGGCCTTTGAAAACCTGGATTTCGTTATTGGCTATTTACACTGGGTTTTTCTTGGTTTTGTTTCCCTGGCGCTATTCGGTTTTTTAAATTGGTTGAAATTGATCAAGCTTCCCAAAAAAGCATTTTACCTGTACCTCAGCGGATTTCTAATTTCTGAAGCACTTATTTTTTACAAAGGCCTTGTGCTTTGGCTGGGACTTCCGTTTTTTAGCAGGTATTTCCTGATCCTGGTTTTGGTAAGTGCGCTAATTCCTATTGCTGTAGGATGGATTTTAGGCCTAAATTTGAGGAAAAATGATTAAATTCCTAATCATTCATTCTCAAAAGATATGACCGTCCTCATTTATAAACCCGGGAAATTTCATCAGGTTTGTTTTACTCGATAATCGAGATTAAAATGCTGCGTCCCGAAGCATCGGGATGCCTCGAAATTAAATTATATTTTCCAATAATAATGCTTCATGTGCTTGCTCCGAAGTTGTTTACTTTAAAAGAATAGGATGATTGAAGAACATATTTTGTTGGATTTTGGAGCTTCTAAAGAAATCTACCATAAAGGAGATCAGCTTTTTGGAGAAGGAGAAATTGCGCTTAATTTCTTTCAAATTATTTCCGGGGAGATCAAGATGAATAACTATAATGCCGATGGCAAAGAATTTATACAGGGTTTATTTGTAGACGGACAGAGTTTTGGCGAACCCCCTTTGCTGGCAGATGTAAAATATCCCGCAAATGCCGAGGCTATAAAAACTTCAGAAGTATTAAAACTACCAAAACTCAACTTTTTAGAATTGCTCACCCAACATCCTGAAACGCATCTAAAACTCACCAGAACCCTGGCCAAAAGACTTTTTTATAAAGCGATTATGGTTTCTGAAATTTCCAGTCAGGATCCCGAACATCGAATTATCAGGATCCTGGATTACCTAAAACGATACGTGCATCAAATTGAAGGGGAATTTAAATTTAAAGTAAACCTTACCCGCCAGCAAATAGCCGATCTAACCGGGCTACGGGTAGAAACGGTAATCAGGGCTATGAAAGGCCTTGAAAAGAAGGGTGAAATAAGAATAAAAAGCGGAAAAGTTTATCGTTAAGCCCTTATTAGCTTCTTCATAATTTTTAAATATTATAATACAATTTATTCTTATTTGCATTGCCCAAAAACGAAACAAAAAAGTCTAGGCTTACGAAACTTTATCTAAATTTTATCGTTCAATCCCTAAATTTCAGGAATTCTCCCGATAAAAATCGGGATCAAACAGCCTAAAATTTCACGGAATTTCACTTCAAATTTCACGATAAACTTTCGGTAGGCCGAAAAAACAACACTGCTGAAAATGAACCGAATCAATTTAAAGCTTTAGACACTCAATTTTAATAGGGCCTCACAGAACTACCCTATTTACAAAGCTATTGGATTCAGATTTAAAAATCTTTTTTAGCTGAAATATATTTTATTCTCCAAACAGGAAGTATCACCCATAAGCTCAGCACTGCAATTGAGGTGAATGCTCCCAGGCCGGTTCCAAAAAACTGTTTGAATACTGCACCGGTATAACCCAACAGAGCAGAAATATCTAATTTCAGCAGAATGAGAATCCTGGAAAGATCTATAGGATTCAGCATACTTGCCACCAGGGAGAACTTATCCAGCGGATAATCCTGAAAGTAAACAAGGGAAAGTAAGAAGAGTCCGTCGTAAACCACGGCCAGGAATAACCAAAGCAAGATTGCCAGGCCAAAACCTTTTATTTTATTCTCGTGAGATAAAGCGATATTAAAAGCCAAAGCGGTGAAAATAAAAGTGAGAAATACCCCCGAAACCAAAAGAGAAGCGAAATCCCAAATTGCCCCCGACTGAAATAAGCCGTAAATAATAAAGGGTAAACCCAATCCTAGAATAAGGCTGGCCGATAAAGAAATAGCAACCCCAAGGTATTGCCCGAAAAAAATAGAACTTCTTCTTACCGGTTGCGCCAGGAGTAGCTCTGTGAATTCCCGCGAATTATAAAAGTACATCACTCCAAAAATGGTCCCAATAAGCGGCACCAGTATAATGATCACGTTCATTAAAGTAATTACCGCATTGGAAAGGTCGTTGTTTAAAAACAACAAGACTACTCCCAAAAGTAAGTAAAAAAAGAAGTAGACGTAACTCCAGAGGCTACGCGAAAGGTCGTAAAAACTATATTTTAATATTTTAAGCATGGTTCTCGGTTAAAATGTTGGCAATAGCATGTTCAAAATCCTTTTCGCCTGTAGAAGTTTTAAGCTCCTCTACCGTTCCGTTGAAATAGATTTGACCTTCCAGCAGAAATACGATCCTGTCTGATATTTCTTCAACAAAATTCATAATATGCGAAGTGATAAGAATGGTCTTCCCTTTCTCCTTTTCCCGCTGAATAAGCTTCCGCAGGCGAATAAGCGAAACAGGATCCAGGCCCGAAGTTGGCTCATCAAGAATAATTAGCGGACTATCGAACATAAAACATAAAACCAGGTTAACCTTCTGTTTACTTCCTCCTGAAAGATTACTAAGCTTTTTTTGCAGAAATGGCTCCAGTTTAAAAAGATCTATCAGCTCCTGATCGCGCGCTTCTTTATCACGAAGATCCTTGATCATATCAATAAGCTCCTGCACCTTTAAATTGCCGGGAAAATTGGCTATTTGCGGCAGGTAATCTATATTTTTTCGGTAATTCCAGTGTTTTTTCACCCTTTCCCCGTTAACTTCAATTTCTCCATTTTGAGGCACTACCATCCCAAGGATACTTTTTATAAGCGTGGTCTTTCCGGAACCGTTTGGCCCCAATACCGCTATAATTCCGCTTTCAGGAGTTTTAAGGTTAAGTCCGTTTAGAACAACCAGCGGACCAAATTTTTTATGGAGATTTGTAATGTTTACCATTGGATTTTTTTCATTTGGGGTTGAGCATCAATAAGATCGGCCGGCGTAAAAATTGGAGAAACTTTCTCTGAAAAATCAAGCAGATCTATAAATGTACTTCTCAATAGTACGATCGCTTCCGGGGTTTTATTTACGAGATAGGAAAAAAGCGTCACCGGCCTAAAAGGTACATCCCCAATTCCATCTCTATTTAAATCATAACCGGAATAGCCGCTCCAGTAATTATTGCTGAACTTATTGTTATTGAGTCTCCCGGTATAGGCTACATCAAAGGAATTGTATAAAAAATTATTGCGTTTAAAATTGTTATCATACACCGCACCTCGTATTCTTATCGCGTAACCATTATTCCTAAAATCGTTTTCTATATAATCTATGCGATTCGTATTATCGGCGCTTATAGCGATAGTATTATCCTCAAAAATATTATTCCTTAATTCTGAATCATTTATTTCTTTTAGAAGAAGTCCGTAGGAAGCGCTCCCCCAGTTTTTCCTGAACTGGTTTTCCTGCATATCAATAAATTTGGAATACATCACGGCTACTCCGGCACCATTGTTTTCAAAAATATTGCCCTTATAGAGATCGTGGTCTGAAAACATAAAATGCAGACCATAACGTAGGTTATCTTTACATAGGTTATTGATGATCTCAGAATTATTTACAAACTCCAGGTAAATCCCATCCCTAAGGCCAATTACTTCGTTATTCTTTACAGTTATTTCTTCAGACTTCCAGATATGTACACCGTTACCGGAAGTAGACTGGCTTTTAGCATTACTGGTAATAATATTTCCTGAAACGGTTCCTTCTGAAGATCTTTCCAAAAGAATACCAAAGAATACCTGATCCAGCCTGTTGTTCTTTACCTCAAAATTTTTAGAATTGGAAACCAGGATTCCCGTAAAGTCGTTGGTATGACTTCTCCCTACATTAATGATCTTTAAGCCTTCAATAGAAAAATTTTCTGCTCTTATACTTATGGCAGTGCCTTGCATTTCGGCATCTATCACCGGAAACCCCTCGCCTATTATAGTAAGGGATTTATCGATAATGCTTATGTCGTGTTCTTTATAAGTCTCACTTTTAATCCTGAGAATATCACCATCTTCGGCCATATCTACCGCGGCCTGAATAGTCTTCACCTCACAGGTTTTACAGACTTCTATCTCCTGAGCCTGAGAAACTACGGATGTTAGAGTGAGAAATAAGAAAAGAAAAAACGACCTTAACATAATATCAATAGCTTGTTGTTAATGAATCATTTTCGAGAAAAATAGTCTTTAATTCCTGCCAGTTGAAGATGTCTCCAGATTCCGTATTTACCACAGCACTTTTTTTCTTAAAAGCGGCAAGGTTGCCACCCATTGGAGATTTTATACTATCGTTTATCACGAAATTTGCTTCGTTCACACTTATCATAGTTCCCGGCTGTTCAAAATTGGCAACCAGGTTTACGGGCATATTGTAATTATGCTGAAGCTGGTGGTTCACCATGCATTCTATAGCATCATATTTATACTGCTTTCCTTTTCCACTTACAGCCTGCGCAGCATAAGCCTTACTCACAATAGTCATCTCGCAAAAATCGCAGTTATCCTTACCGTAGTCTATTGGTTGGGGTTCATTACTACAAGCAACAAATAGTACGAGTACAATTAGGTAAATTATCTTTTTCATAGCTTTAATTTTTATTTAGCCATCGTTCCTTTTGCTTTCTTTCCAACCCACCAGGCAACTAAAGTTAGTAGCATTCCTATAAACATTAAATACGCTCCTGCCCTGGGATAAGAATGTGCGGTGAAATTCAAAATCTTCTGAGATCCCAGCAAGGGCGGTTTGTAGCTCAAAGGATTACCTTCAGAATCGGTTAACTTCATAATGGCTTTGGGATCAAGGTCAGTTCCGTAATCTGAAAGCCAGTTATTGAAATCCATCATTCCCAGGATGCCTAAAACAGTCATTAAAATAAGCCAGCCTAAGAACCAGTTTGGGCCAATTACTTTAAAAAAGCCCAGTATACCCAGGAGCGCACCAAGGGCAGCCATTCCTCCAATTACAAGGGGAAAAGTATTAAATTCCCACATTTCTGCCGGGGTAGGGATCTTCTTCATCCCAATATAGTGGTTGATACCATCTATATTCTGAATATCAAATTCTTCTTCGCCCTGAATTCCACTAATATAAATATTCATCCCCAGGGGATCGGGATATTGTGGAGCTTCCAGCTGGATGTTCCAGAGTGGATAGATAAACAGACCGAGCAGTAAAGCTGAACCTATTACCATTAAAATTCCTGAGTTTTTCATTGTTAAGGGGATTTTTAAAAGAAAGCGGGTAAATTTACCATCCACCCGCCTTTCTCAATCTAAAAAACAACCAGTTTTCAACTAAATAAACTAATTAATCTCTTCATCATCCAAAGTCCATTTTAAAGGCACATTTGAATTCTGGCCGGATACTCTTACGTATCCCTGCATTTCCTGGTGAAGCGCTGAACAGAAGTCGGTACAGTAAAATGGCCAAACTCCTTCTTTTTTGGGCTCCCAGGTAATGGTTTTTGTTTGCCCGGGCATAATTAAGAGCTCAGAAGTATTTGCACCAATCATAGCGAAGCCGTGTGGTACATCAAAATCCTGCTCAAGGTTAGTAACGTGAAAGAATACCTTATCTCCTACTTTTATACCTTCAAGGTTATCTGGTGAGAAGTGACTTCTTACGGTAGTCATATACACGTGAACTTCATTGCCATCACGCTCCATTTTTGTTTCAGATTCACTGGTAGCAGCATATTCGTGTTCGTTCTCATCCAACCTGTAGATTTTCTGAGATTTTGATTTAATCTTTTCGGCTGGAATACCTGCAGCGTAGTGAGGTTCTCCGTGAGTTGGAAAGTCTAAAAGAAGTTCCATTTTTTCTCCCGAAATATCATATAACTGTGCAGAGTGCTCTAATTCGGGTCCTGTTGGCAGGTAACGATCTTTGGTAATTTTGTTCATAGAGATCATATACTTTCCGTAAGGTTCTCTTGAATTTCCTCCGGGAATCATAAGGTGACCAACAGAATAGTAACTAGGCTGTCTATCTAGCACTTCCCAGGTTCCTAATTTCCATTTTACAACTTCAGAAGAGATAAAGAAAGTAGTATAAGCATTTCCCTTTCCATCAAATTCGGTATGCAGTGGGCCTAATCCTCCTTCTTTCACAGTTCCTGCAAGCGTAGAATCGAAGTTTAAAATTGGAATACCATAAGCATCACCGTCAAAATCTTTATTCTCAATAGCCTTAAGCATTTTTGAGAAAGAGTGAACGGTTAGATCTGTTGAAAGTTTTCCGTTACCTACAATGTACTCTCCAGATGGATCTACATCACAACCGTGAGGAGATTTTGGAGTTGGCATAAAGTATACCGCTCCTTCTACTTCTCTTGGATCTACGGTAAGCACTTTATTTTTCATAGTAGTGGTTGCAGCCTGGGTACTGTGGTCAAAAACATTGTGCGCATATTCAGCATCTATTTCTTCACCACCTCCATTTTTCACATATTCCTGGATCTTTTTCCAGTTTACAGCTGCAATAAAATCCTTATCATTTTGAGAAGCATTAACTTCCTGCATGGTGTGAGCTTCTTCGGTATTATAAGTAGTAAAGAAGAACCAACCGTGAGAATCTCCACGCCCGGGGTGTGAAAGATCGTAGTTGAATCCCGGCATTTTAAGCTGGAAATCAATGTTCATTCTACCATCTTCGCCAACAGCGATAAAGGTAAGAGGACCTTTAAAGTTCCCTTTCATTTGATCTATAGCCATATCCTCTTGTGGATAAGGAACAGAGAAACGTGTACCTGCAACTACATATTCGGTGTTTTCGGTAATGAAAGAAGAAGAGTGGTTCCCTGCACTATGAGGGATCTCAATGATCTCTTCGGTTTCAAAAGTTTCAAGACTAATACGCGCTATCCTTGGCGTGTTATTCTCGTTGATAAATATCCAACGCCCATCAAGTTCTCCTTCTGTTTGAGAAATATCGGGATGGTGAGAATCTCCCCAGGGCACAAATCCGAAAGAAGTATTTAACATTGGTACTGTTTCCTCTGAATATCCATACCCATTAGTTGGAAATTGCGAAAAAACAGGGATCTCTTTAAGCATTCTTCCTGAAGGTAAACCGTAAACCGTTAGGTTACCACTATATCCACCTGAAAGGAATGCATAATATTCATCATGTTCTCCCGGCGCTACGTAAACACGTTCGGCCGCGTTAGAAGTGATGGCTCCTGATTTCTCACCAGAAGATCCATCATTGCCACATGATTGGATAAATAGTCCCAGTACACCCAGAACTGCGATTTTAAAAATATTTTTCATTAGATTGGATTTTAATTTATTAATTGAAATTAGATTGATTATTCTTTTGGTAAAATGACGTCTTCAACTATATGCACCCATCCGTTACTTACTTTAACGGTACCTACAATTTTAGCTCCTCCAACAATAATGTCTTCTCCTTCCTTACTAACCGCTACATTTTCTCCTGAAGCCATATAAAGGCTACGCCCTTTTTCGATATTCTTCTCAAGCATATCTATGGGATAATTGCTGGGTGCCACATGATTTTTTAGGATATAAGCCAGTTTAGATTTGTTTTCTGGTTTTAAAAGATCTTCAACGGTGCCCTCGGGCAGTTTCTCGAAAGCTGCATTTGTTGGCGCAAAAACCGTAAGCGGTCCAACATTAACAAGTGCATTTTCAACACCTGCTGCTTGTACTGCCGCTACCAAAGTGGTATGATCTTTAGAATCCATGGCTAAGCGCAAAGCGTTTGGATTTTCGCTATCGCCTTCTATAAAAGCCTGACCCTTATTTGAGCCCACATTATCTTCAGCTTCAGTAGTCGTGGCAGGAGTTTCACCTTCATCAGTTTTATTATCCTTACAGCCAATAAGCACAGTAGCACTTAAAAGCAGGATACACGTTAATAAAAAAGGGAGTTTTTTCATCATTGGTTGGTTTAGTTAGGTTTTGTTTGTTTTCAGGCTAATTCGTTACAAACTTAGAGCGGAAAACTACAGTAAAATATGAGGGCTATCAGTTTTGCTCATCATATTGCCTGAAATATTCTACAATAGCTCTGGCCTCATCTTCTTTAAGACCCTGATTAGCCATAACAGCCATATTGGATTCTATCAATAACTTTTTAGCGATAGGATCTTTTTTGATCATTTCTTCGGGATTAAGAATCATATTCATCATCCACTCCGGGGAGCGTCTTTCGGTAACATCAGCCAGCGATGGCCCTACAAATTTCTTATCCATTTTGTGACAGGCAGAACACATTTTTTTGAAGATATCTGCTCCATTAGCAGCCATTTCAGCATTGATATCAGCGGGTAACTCCATAGATTTTACCGGGCCAATTCCTTTATTGGCTAAAGGATCTCCAGAATCCTGTGAGGTATTATCAGTTTCAACTTTTTCTTTTTTTGGTTGCGAACCATAATCATCTAAGCGAAGATCTTTTTCTTTGTCTTTTTCTGAATTTCCGCAGGCTGCGAATGAAAACACCAGGGCTATAGCCAATCCTATTTTTACAAATAATTTCATAATGCTTGTTTTTAATTTCTGAAGTAAAATTACCAGACATGTGAATCTTATTTTATGACCCCAATCATAATAGAACTAAAACTAATTATAACCCCCATTTTTTATAATGCGGTTATCCTGAAAACCATTAAAAGAGAGGTTTTTTAGATGAAAAATACCTTCCATAAAGATTCAGAGATAAAAAAACCTGCTATCTTTATAAGAGTTAAAGCATTATTCAAGTAGAAAATATGCGAATAGCCTTATCTATAGTGATCATAATACACGGAATTATCCATCTTTTTGGATTTCTAAAAACATTCGGTTTTTCAGAATTTAATGCTATTTCCCAGCCAATTTCCAAAACCTTCGGCATCCTATGGTTAATCGCCTTTCTCTTATTTGCGGTTACTTTAAGCCTGTATTTAAGTTATTATCGTTACTGGTGGATAATTGCAATTCTTGCAGTTATACTCTCCCAGTTTTTAATCATTAGCTATTGGAGCGATAGCAAATTCGGAACGATCTTAAACCTGTTAATACTTGCTGCCGCACTTATAGGATTTTCAACAGTTAGCTTTCAAAAAAAGGTAACTACTGAAGTAAGCGATTTGTTTACTAAATCTGAAAAATCAGGGAAAATTATACTTACAGAACAAATGCTTAAAGGCCTTCTGCAAAAAACGGTCATAGTATACCACCTTGGCCGGATTAAACTGAACCACCTTGGCCGGGGCAAAGTGAACCACTGTAGCCGGATGAAAGTGAGCCACTAAAAAATCGATTCTATTTGTATGGAACCAAATGTCTTTTTTTTGTAAAAAAAGACGATGGCCAACAAACAAATAGATATGCGAAAAGTAAAACAGATTTTTAGGTTGTACAGCCAGGGCGTCAGTAAACGCCAGATAAGTTCGAGGCTGGGTTTATCACGTAACAC
>NZ_FVZF01000015.1 GCF_900168265.1 Salegentibacter salarius
CTAAAGGTTTTAGCGCAAGGCATTTTTTAAAAAATCATTCTCCACTTTAAGCTCCCCAATGACTTTAAGAAGCTGGTCTTTCTTTTCCTCTGCTTCCGATTTTTTTGATTTTTCACCCTTGGAAAAAACAGTATCGGCCTCCTTTAGGAAATCGCGTTTCCAGGTGCCTATTTGCTGAGGGGTGATTTCAAATTTTTGTGCAAGCTCCTTGACAGTTTGCCGCTCCTTCAAGGCTTCAAGGACTACTTTCGTTTTAAACTTGGATGTGAATTTTCTTCGTGTCATAATACAGTAAAATTAAGGTTATTTTTGAACTTAACTTACTGTCCTAATTTTTGGGGGATGATCAATTCTCTCAAGAGGTTTCCAGGAAGATCAGCTGATATTATCTATGAAGAGATTATTTAAAAATGGCACACATCAAGATTATCAGATAGTGAATTCTGAAGGTAGTAATTTCTTTAATCCTGATTTATTTACAAACATTGAGATTAATGGATTTCATTTCAATGATGTTTTGATATTTAATACTGAGCTTACCTCCTCTATAAATCGAGTAATTTATTCTCCAGAAAATGGTATTGAATATATAGATTTCGATGATGGTAGATATTTAAAGTTGGATAGATAATAAGCTTGGCGCAATACCTGTGTATATAAATTAGATTTTTATAAAAAACGTTTAATTTTAGAAACCAGGAAATAAAATGGATCATCCGAAAAATCCTCATTCCAACTACCAACTGCAAAATGCTCCAATAACATCTTATCTTTCTTGTGATTAGCTAACTAAAGATAAAGAAAAGAAAGAATTGTCGGGTCTTAAATTTGTGCTCACTCGAGTTTCAGGTAATAAGAAGTGCTTCGTCCGCCGCCCTCTTTAACAAGAATTCCTTTTTCATAAAGATCTTGGAGATCTCTGGTGGCAGTAGCTTTCGAGGTTCTATTCAAAGAAACATATTTTCTTGCATTCATACCACCTTCAAAACCTTCCGGGCCTGCTTCGAACATCCTTTTTAGAGCCTTTAGTTGTCTTTCGTTAAGTTTATTTTTGAACCGGTCGAAAAACTTAGTTTTTTTCAGGGTAAAAGCAACTAAAGATTCGGCATCTTTTTGAGCAGTAATTGTTGTATTTATGAAATAAGTTATCCAAGGAGTAATTTCATTCTTTCGTTGAGCTCGTTGTAATTCGTCATAATAATCCTTCTTATTGTTTTCAATGGTCTTAGAAAGACTAAGTAATACTGGCCTTCGCATAAATTGTGAAAGGGCTTTTTCTGAAATGGCTCTTCCAATTCTTCCGTTGCCATCTTCAAAAGGATGTATTGATTCAAAATAAAGGTGGGCAACGGCCGCTCGAATGATAGGTTTTCTTATTTCTGTTTTGCCTCCCTGGGCTGTGTCATTAAACCATTGAATAAACCCTTTCATTTCAGAAGGAACTACGTTAGAAGGTGGAGCTTCGTAATGGATTATTTCTCTACCCAAGGCACCCGAAACTATTTGCATGGGTTCCTTGTGACTACGCCATTTTCCCGCTTCAATTCTGCTATTTCCTTTCATAAGCATCTTGTGCCATGTTAAAAGACTGTTTTTTGTTAATGCCTGTTGATAATTTTGCTGAGCATCTACCATTAATTCAGAAATTCCCTGTGCACGAAGATCTTTAGTTGTATGCTTTGTATAAAGCCCCAGATTATTTTTAATGGAGGACATCACGTCTTTCCTGTCAAGATATTCTCCCTCAATTTCTGAGGTTTTTATTGCTTCCGAAACCAAAACTTCAATTATGGATTCCATTTTAATATCCTGGGGTAATCCTTCTAATATTCCATTAATTCTTCCGCTTCTTTCAGAAAAATGAAAAAGGAGATCCTCTACATGTTGTGTAGAATACTGAAATTTTGGCCAGTCAGGTTGTTGCCAATTGTATTTCATGAGCCGAATATATTAATTAATCGGCTCAAATATACGTAATTCTTGATTTGCTTGTTTTACTAATCGGCTCAGAAATATTGGTGATAGGTGCATGTGTCTCAAAATTTTTCAAGAACGAAAATCATCCTTTTTTTTGAGTATCTTCAAACTGGGGTCTGGGCACTTTAAGCTTTCCGAAAAAACCACCCACTTAAAGTAAAAAATATTACTTTTATGAACTGGTCTTTAAATTAAATTCTAATGTTAGAACTGGGAAAAGTTTATTTACCAACATGGCTTTCTTATGACCCGAAAACCAATATGATTTCTCTGGATTTACCTGAAATTCATACTCCAGATTATTTTAAGAACGTTTTCTATTCTTTACAATTGGCTTTTAGTGGGACTCGTGTTACAGTTATGTACTATGGTGAGGATGACACTTACCTCTCACAGGTTCTTTACTTTGAGGATTGGGAGATTGCCGGGGGAGATTTAGAATCAGAAAGTTTCGGTAAAATTCAGGAAAGAGCCTTGAAGGCCTTGGGTAATTATATTCCAGACCTTAATAGGGAGGTATATGATCTCTTTAATGAAGAATAGACTCTATTAAATTGTGAAAGCCTTTGACTAAGAATAGAAAAAAGGACGCCCTATTTTTCCTTCTTAGAGTTGTTTTTTTCTGAGTCTTTAGCAGCCTTTTCTTCTAATATCTTTCTCAACGCTTTCATATCATCACTAATTTTTCTATCCACAATTTTTGCGTAATGTTGGGTTGTTCTTAAATCTTTATGACCTAGCATTTTGCTTACAGATTCTATAGGCACTCCATTAGTTAATGTAATAGTGGTTGCAAATGTATGGCGAGCAAGGTGCGTGGTAAGGTTTTTTTTAATTCCACACAACACAGCAATCTCTTTTAAAAAAGCATTATAGTTTTGATTTCTGGGAACGGGAAGAATTAAGTCCTCGTCCTTTATTTCAGGATGATCTTTATAACGCTCAATAATCTCTTCCGCTATTGGAAGTAAGGGGACGCTGGTTATAGATTTAGTTTTCTTTCTTTTTGTTCTTATCCATCTTCCACCATCTATACCTTTAATAATATCCTTTTCAGAGAGTTTTTCTAAATCACCAAAAGCCAAGCCGGTATGACAACTGAAGACGAACATATCCCTCGCAATTTTTAAACGGTCAAAATGAAGTTCTTTTTCCACCAGGGCTTTCACTTCATCTTCATTTAGGAATTCCCGATCCACGGTTTCATATTGAACCTTATAATTATAAAATGGATCCCTGTCCATCCATTGATTAGCTAGTGCAATTCGAACTATCTTTTTAAAATTATTGACATATTTCAAGGCTGAGTTATGATTACACTTTCTTGTAGTTTTTAAAAAATATTCAAATCTTGTAATAAACTGGTAGTCTATATCTTTCATTCGGAAATCCTCGGTTTTATAAACCTCGTTTATGAATTGCTCAATGTGGTTATAACAGGTCCAATATCGCTTAGCGGTGCTCTTAGAGATACTTTTACCAGAAAGGCGATCCATTTGTTCATTGTGCTCTTTAAATACCTCTAAGGTCATTTTAGATTTATGTTTGGTTTCGCCTTTTAGCTCTTTAATCATTCTGGAAGAAGTGATCATTTCATCATTATCAGATAATACCTGATGAATTTTATTAAGCCTGTGCCGAATATTGTTGATATGGGTATTGATCTCTTGGGAGATGTGATTTTTTCCCATCACTTTCTCAAGTTTTGAATTCCATTTTTCGGGTTCTATCCTTCTGGTAATACTATATTCTTTTCTCTTACCATTTACGGTAAGCCTAAGATATATAGGGGCTAAGCCTCTTTTGTTGATCTTTGAATTTAATAGGTGAAAATGTAAGTGAAAGTCAGTTCTCATAATAATGAATTTTTTAGGTCTCGATTCGTAATAAATATACCTAAAAAAGGGTCTCGATAGAAAATTTTAACTTTGCGTAAAGATTTGTAAAATAGGGGTTTATGTGTCAATCGAGACCTATTTTTCAATTTTGAAATAGGTCACCGAATTGGTCTCGATTTATTTGATATAATTTGGGTTATTTTGATATTCTTAAAAACAAAAAACCCCGTAAATCCTAGGATTTCGGGGTTTTTGAAACATTTTGAAATGTTAAAAGTGGAGTCGGAGGGGTTCGAACCCTCGTCCAAACAAGCAATTCAGATGTTTTCTACACGTTTAGTTTTCACTTAAATTGTCGGGAAAAAGTCTGGCCGAAAACTACCTAACTTCTTCCGTATCCTCAATTAGATTTTAGAACTGCATCAAGGTCCTACAGTTCCTATATTTACTTTATCGGTGCCCCTAATGCGAATGCCGTAAATCAAGGCCTTCGCGGGACATCTTGGCTCCCTGTCTTACAGGGACTAAGCAATCCTACTGTGATTCGGATTATGCAGCCAAGGCGTAGTTATCTTCGCCGTTTAAAAAAGTGTGAAATATGAGATTTACGAGCTATATCCCAGCGCTCGACGTGCTTACAACTCAATTAGACTCGCTGTCAAAACCAAGTCGACCCCATAAATAAAGAACATCGTCATTTCCGCAAAGACGGAAATCCAGTCAGTCTTAACTGATCTGAGCCTACAAAGATACAATTTTAAATTCATACCTTTGAAAGGCATTCATAAAAGAACAAAACCCATACCAGAAATGATAAAATTTGCACTGATTAAAGAAGAAAAAACGCCACCAGACCGTCGCGTGGTTTTTTCGCCTAACAAACTGAAAGAACTCGTAAAAAAGTTTCCGGAAGCTAATTTTAAAGTGCAAAGTTCTGATATTCGTATTTTTACCGATCAGGAATATCGCGATGCCGGTTTTGAAGTTACTGAAGATGTTTCAGATTGCGATGTTTTACTGGGTGTAAAAGAAGTTCCATTACCGGCGCTAATTCCGAATAAAAAATACTTTTTCTTTTCCCATACCATTAAAAAGCAACCTCATAACCGCGATTTGCTTAGGGAGATTCTTAAAAATAATATCGAATTATACGACCACGAGGTAATTGTAAATCAAAAAAATCACAGGCTTATTGGTTTTGGCCGATATGCCGGCCTCGTAGGAACTTACAATGGATTTAGGGGAATTGGTTTAAAAGAAAATTTATATAGTTTACCTAAAGTAGAATCTCTGCCAGATCTAGATGCCATGTTGGCAGAACTCGATAAAATTAAAATTCCGCCAATTAAAATATTATTAACCGGGGCAGGAAAGGTGGCCCGGGGCGCAAAAGAAATTTTAGATCATTTAAAAATCAGAGTGCTGAACGTGGAGGATTTTCTGAATTTCACAGGAGAAGAGCCGGTTTATTGCAATATAGATGTGCTTGATTATAATAAAAAGAAGGATGGCTCCGCGGGCAATCAGAAAGAGTTTTTTAAAGAACCAGGCAAGTATGATTCTAACTTTTTGCGTTTCGCTAAATGTAGTGATTTCTTTATATCGGGACATTTTTATGGAGATGGAGCGCCGGTGTTTTTTACTGCTGAAGATGCGAAATCTAAAGATTTTACTATAAAATATATAGCAGATATTTCTTGTGATATCAATGAGCCTATTGCCAGTACAATTAGGCCTTCAACCATAGCTGAGCCTTTTTATGGTTACGATCCTGCAACTGAAACCGAAGTAGATTTCCGCGAGAAAGAGAGTATTCTCGTTATGGCGGTAGATAACTTGCCTTGCGAATTACCAAAAGATGCTAGCGAAGGTTTTGGCGAAATGTTTATGGAACACGTAATCCCGGCTTTCTTTAATAATGATAAAAATGGAGTCTTAGACCGAGCGCGAATGACTCAAAATGGCAGGTTAACTCCAAAATTCAGTTATTTACAAAATTATGTAGATGGAGTGTAGGTTCTGTTTATAAGAATTTTTATTATAAAACAGGCTTAAATTCCGATTATCTCTGTTGATGGTCTAAAGATGTAATTTGAGAAAATAGTCTTTTTTTCTTATGTAGCTTATGCATTTTCAATGTCTAAAGATTTTATCTCTTCCTGATATTCTGAAGGTAGGATCAGCGATTTAAGAAGTCCGTCTATTTTTAAACTTCTGCTAATTTTATAAATAGTAATCACGGGGTTTAGGAAAGAAAACTTTCGCAAATTTAAATAGTTACGAACGCTAACTGGCGTAATAAGGCTTTGTGTTTCCAGTAATAACTTGTAACGCATTAACCCCAGGTGTTTGCTATATTGTTGGTAAAGGTCTTTGGTATATTCTCCATACTTAAGATTTTGCTCCAGGTGTTCTTGTCGCATCTTTTCAAATTCCTGGAAATTTTCTGGTAGATCTTTTAAATTCATTCTTTTACCTACCCGGAAAAAAACATCAAAAACTTCTTCCTTTTCAGAAAGTTCTAGGTTGCGTTCCAGGATCTCAAAAGACCTGATAGAATAATCTATAAGCATAAAAAGTACGTCCCGGTAAGCCCAGTCTGGAATATTTTTACCGCGTTTATTTTCCAGCGAAGCGTGAATTGAATTTATATGATCTATAGCCTTAAGTGCGGACGATTTTTCAGCAAAAACAATTTCCCGGGCATAGGAAACCGTTGAGAAAAGCCTGCCAAGTGGATCTTGAGGTAAACGGCCGGTATAATAAAGCCAATCAACAGCTTTGTTGAGCGCAAATTCAGCCGAAGCCCCGGCGAAAATAAAGAGAATGGTATCGCCTTTGCCCCAAATTTCCCGAACTATAGAGTTTTTGTCTACAAAATTTTGCATTGATCGTTTTTGAAATATTCTTCTGCTAATTTTTTAACTTCCGGCAAAAGGAGTTCCAAAAACTCCCACAGCAAGTTCTGCCCAAATCATAAAAAATACTGCAAGAATAATTCCACCAATTATAAGTCGGTTTTTACTACTGGAAACCTTTGTCAATACAAGGTCAATTCCCAGTCCGGTAACCAGGAGTAAAATTCCCATAATAATAAAATCTGAAGCAGTCCAAACCACTTCGTTGCTAAACTGCATCGCGATTAACGGTATTAAAAGCAGCATTCCCACAATCAGAAGAATAATTAAAAAATTGTTGCGTTTTCCTGCCATATTTTTTCTATTAATTTAGTGAATTATGCAATTGGAATTTTGAAAATTCCGAACTTTATCAAAAATCAGAATTATGATAAACCGAACTTTCTTCCTTTTATTGCTTTTCATTTTTACGGGAACTACTCTTTTTAGCCAGGAGATGGAAGTGATGAGTTACAATATTAAATATGCTAATGAAAATGATGGTGAAAATTCCTGGTCTAACCGAAAGGAGCATATTACCAACCAGATAAAGTTCTATGAGCCTGAAATTCTTGGAGTTCAGGAAGCTTTGGTAAGTCAGTTAAAACATTTTGAATCTGAAATTAAAAATTATAAATATGTTGGAGTAGGGCGAGATGATGGGAAAGAAGCCGGTGAGTTTAGCGCTATTTTCTATAATGCTGAAGCGTTTGAAGTGCTGGAACATAATACTTTTTGGCTTTCGGAAACGCCAGCTGAAATCTCGGTAGGCTGGGATGCGGCAATGGAGCGTATTTGTACTTATGCTAAATTTAAAGATAAAGATTCAGGGAAATTATTCTGGGTTTTCAACACCCATTTTGATCATGTGGGAGAAAAAGCCAGAGAAAACAGTGCAAAGCTCATTTGGGAAAAAATTTCAGCATTAAATAAAGAAAATCTTCCGGTAATATTAATGGGCGATCTTAACCTGGAACCGCAAACCAGTGCAATTCAATTTTTATCCGAAAAAATGAACGACTCCAAAACTCTTGCTGAACTTGATTTTGGGCCTGAAGGTACTTTTAACGGCTATAATTTTAAAGAAGCCGTGAAGAGAAGAATTGATTATATTTTTGTTTCAGATAATATTGAAGTAAAAAAATATGCTGTTTTAAGCGATTCAAAAGATTTAAAATATCCATCAGATCACCTGCCAGTTATGGTGGAAATTCAGCTAAATTAATCTCAAAAAAGATTATAAAAATCAATAAAAAAAACCTGCCGGTCTTCTGGCAGGTTTTTTCAAATAAAATATTGGTCTTATTTAGATATCCATAATGGAATTTCCGGTTTTTCACCAAATAATTCTTCGGTTACGCTTCCCACCAGGAGGTTCGATATATTGTTAGCTCCTTTATCGGCAACAATCAAAATGTCTACCTTATTTTTCTTGGCATGCTCCAATAAATTACTGGCTACACTAGAATCTCTTCCCGGAATAATTAGCGGTGTTACTTCCCCGTCATAATCAAGTTTACTTAAAAACTTTTCACTTTTTTGCTTCGCATGTTTCTCGATCTTAGGTGCCATGGCTTCTTTAGATACATAAGGTGAAAATTGAACAGGAACAGAGTATACATAGGCTGCAGTAACCGGCGCCGAAGTTGCTTTTTGCAACATTTGGGCAACATTAAAGATTTTTCGTGATTCCCTGGAAAAATCAGTTCCAGCCCAGATATTTTTAATTTGCGGTGTGAAATCTCTTGGAACAGAGAGGATATCGCATTTTAATAACCTGAGCAATTTTGTGCTTACTACACCGGTTCCCTTATGTCTTTTCTTATTACCCATAACTACCAGGTCTATATAGTATTTATTAGTAATATAATTAATAAGAGATTCCGTATAAGGGTCTTCTGAAATAAGGACTTCCCACTCTGCTTTCCCCTTAAACCGGCTTTCTACTTTTTCGTTTAATTCATCGCCTATAACTTCATCTAAATTTATGTCTTTCATTTGCTCATCGAAAAGCGATGAAATTTCATATGTTTTGATGTTATGGACAAAGTAAACCTTTTCTAAATTTAAAGTATCAGCCAAAAAGGAGGCGTAATCTATAAGGGTATTGTCTATGTCTGAAAGGTCTAAGGCAACCAGAATATTATTGAATTTCTCCATGATCCCTATTTTTTATTGTTGTTCTTTATTTTTTGAGATATTTCTTTTCTTAACGATGTCGTTTACGATCTCCTCGTAGTTTTCCATCTCTTTTTGCTCTTTCTTATCCTGAAGTTCTAAATGATCTTCTTTTAAGCCTTTATAGAGAGAATAACACATAATGAGGAGTATGACCGCAAATGGGAGACCGGTGACAATTGTAGCTGTTTGTAGTGCCTGTAGACCGCCACCAATAAGTAATACTGCGGCTACGGTTCCTTCGGTTACAGCCCAAAAAATACGCTGCCCTTTAGGAGCATCAATCTTTCCTCCTGAAGTTAAACTATCAATTACCAGTGAACCGGAATCGGAAGAGGTAATGAAGAAACCTGCGATAAGAATTACGGCTACCACGTTTATTACCATAGATAGCGGATAATCTTCAAAAAAGACAAAAAGCGCAGTGGCGATATCATCGTTTACCGCATCTACAATACTCATGTCACCACCCATGGCATCCTGGATAGCCACACTACCAAAGGCAGACATCCAGAAGAAAGTTACCAGAGATGGAACAAGTAATACGCCCAGTATAAACTCTCTGATAGTTCTACCTTTAGAAATACGGGCAATGAACATTCCTACGAATGGAGACCAGCCAATCCACCAGCCCCAATAAAACACGGTCCAGTCGTTTTGCCAGGAGCCACCTGTAAAGGTTTCACTCCAGGTAGAGATTTCAATGAAATTAAATAAATAACTTCCAGTATTTTCTACAAAAGATCTAAAAATAAAGATGGTAGGTCCTAAAATAAGCGCCAGACCAAGTAATACTAAAGCTACACGCATATTCCACTCACTAAGGAATTTAACTCCCTTATCTACCCCTAATACTACCGAAATGGTAGCTACCAGGGTAATTCCGGCAATTAACATTACCTGAGTGGTTATACCGCTAGGGATATCAAAAACGTGATCAAGACCTGAAGCAATTTGTTGAACTCCAAAGCCTAGTGATGTTGCCAACCCAAATAAGGTGGCCAAAACTGCAAAAATATCTATCGCATCTCCAATTTTTCCGTAGATTTTATCACCCAGGAAAGGATAGAAAATAGAACGAATGGTTAGCGGTAATCCACGGGTATAGGTGAAATAGGATAGTGCCAGCCCTACTAGTGCATAAACTCCCCAGGCGTGAAAACCCCAGTGTAAAAAGGTGAAATTCATAGCCTCTTTTGCTGCAGCTGCAGTTCCGGCTTCAGCGGTTGGAGGTGTATTAAAGTGCATTATGGGTTCTCCCACACTAAAGAACAATAGCCCAATTCCCATACCTGCACTAAATAACATCGCGAACCAGGAGAGTGTTTTAAACTCCGGTTTGGCTTTTAGGCCACCTATCCGCATTTTGCCAAAAGGGCCCAAAGCAAGATAGATAAGAAAGACCAGGAATATATTTACACACATTACAAAAAACCAGTCGGCGTTGTTGGCCACTGCGTTTTGAATATCTGAAAATACTGATTCTGCCTGTTTTTTAAATATTAGGGTTAAGACGATACTTACAATGATGATAAAAGAGGAAATGAAGAAAACGGGGCCGTTTACTTCCAATCCAAAGATTGACTTTTTCTCATCGCTTCTGGTAACTTTTTTTGCCATATAATTGGTTTTCAGAAATTAAATTAAAAATAGTATCCTATGTTGATATTGAATCTTGCTTCCCATTTTGCATCAGGAATACCTTCTGCGAAATCATCTACAAAATCGCCTCCCAACCAGGAGTGGTTATAACCGGCAGCATAATCTATATAGGTATAAACCTGCCCGGCGGTAACCAAAACTCCCGTCACGTTCATATAAGAATCGGTGAAATTATTATTATGCTTTTGCATATAACCAAAATCATTGTAGAATTCCAAATTTGAAACAGGTCCCAGGTTAACAGGGACGTTTCTTGAAATTGCCAGGGAGTATAAATTAAAATCGGCAGCAACCTCATAAGGAAAACCGTATGCTCCAAAAGTTAAGGATTCTCTGGTTTCACCTTCAGCATTAATAGGGTTGTGCGCAGCTGTTAAAACTTGTGCTTTTAAATTCCACCGGTTTTGAGTGATCTCGTAATGTGCAGCGAGTCCGTAATGGTCTCCTGTTTCTTTGGTATCTAAATTGTAAAGACCACCGTATTGCGCAGAAACTCCTAGACGATTTGCTGCTTTCTCGCCAAACTTATAAACGAATTTTCCGTTGAATTGATTGATTTCCTTATTTCTTCCAATTACATCATAAGAATAACGGCTCGCCGAGGATTCGGTATTACTTCCAAAAGCTAATTCTTCGGCGCCTTTAAAGAAAGCCAGGTGATATTCATATTTTTCACCGGCATGAATATATTTTACTCCCATATCGTGATCATCTTCGAGCCCTACATAATAAGTAAGGTTAAAAAACCAGTTGTGAGAATTATATTGCTGAATGCCAAAGGGAACCTGGGTTAGCCCAATTTGTATTTCGTCTAAATCGTTAAATTTGTAACCCATCCATCCTTGCTTCATCACACCACCACCAAAGGCATCAGAGTATAAACGATATTCGGCATTTAGATAAACTCCTTTATATTTTGCATCGAAATTTATTCTGAAAATATCATAACCAAAATCGCCACCACGGTTTTTTTGGCCATCCTTCCAGGAAGATAGATTATAATTGTACCTAAGAGCACCACCCACAGAAACTTCGGGTTCATTTTGCGCAGTTAGAGGAGCTACTATAAAAAAACTGATAATAGCTAAAAACGAATTAAAAGAGAAGTGATTCCCTGAAATCCTTTGGTTTCTCATTAAGATAATATTGCTTGGTTAATTGCCAAATTAACTTAATTTAAATCGAAAAATTTTAAACTGAGCTTGTATTAACATTTATTTAATTAAATAAAAGAGCCGTTAAGAGAGCTATAGGTTTTGTTTACTACTACGGTAAAATCAAAAATGAAGGGGAATAAAAAACCTTCCAAAGTTTTGGATTATAAGAGATTCAATTGGAGAAAAACAGTCTTAGATTTTGATGAATATTAATAACAACTCCGTGTAATAAAAATCAAACCAGGAGCTTATGCAACGGTTTTTTAATAAAGTAAGTGGTAGTTAAAAGAAAGTCTGCTTTAGGCCTTAGAAAATTATAATTTATTTACAGTTTTTCTTATTGTAACTAAATTACTTAATAATATTTCCAGGTAATTAAGGTCTAACATATTAGCACCATCACTTTTGGCGTTGGCCGGGTCAAAATGAGTTTCTATAAATAGGCCGTCAACTTTATTTACCACGCCTGCACGGGCAATGGTTTCAATCATATCTGGTCTTCCGCCGGTCACACCGCTGCTTTGGTTTGGTTGCTGGAGGGAATGGGTGACATCTAAAACCGTAGGAGCAAATTCGCGCATTGTAGGAATTCCTCTAAAATCTACAATCATATCCTGGTAGCCAAACATGGTGCCGCGATCGGTAACCATTACCTGCTCATTATTACAATCGGTCACTTTCGTTACCGCGTGTTTCATACTTTCAGGACTCATAAATTGTCCTTTTTTAAGGTTGACTACTTTTCCGGTTTCTGCCGCGGCAACTACCAGATCTGTTTGCCGAACTAAAAAAGCGGGGATTTGAAGAATATCTACATACTTAGCAGCTAATTTCGCATCGCTTACTTCGTGAATATCGGTAATGGTAGGAATTTCGAAAGTTTCAGAAACTTTTCGAAGAATTTTCAAAGCTTTTTCGTCTCCAATTCCGGTAAAACTATCAATTCGGCTGCGGTTTGCCTTTTTAAAAGATCCCTTGAAAACGTAGGGAATTTCCAGTTTGTTAGTGATTTCTACAACTTTCTCGGCAATTCTTAGTGCCATTTCTTCGCCTTCTATAGCGCAAGGCCCGGCAAGTAAAAAGAAGTTGTTGGAAGCTGTATGTTTTAACTGCGGAATTCTGTCAAGTTTCATAAAAAAGGAATTGGTTGCGCAAATATAATAGAATTAAGCGGTAGGAACAATTCCAAAAATACGTGTTTTCCCGAGGGCTTTTTGCTTTTAAATCCTAAGGAGTGATAAGTTTTTATTGTAATTTACCCTGTTAATTTTAAAATTATGGAACTTCAAAACATACTAATATCTGAGCTTCAACACGAAGTAGTGATTACTGAAAAATTCCTGAAACGAATTCCTGCTGATAAAATGAATTGGCGCCCGCATAAAAAATCTATGAGTATTAGGCAACTGGCTAATCACCTTGCTGAAATTCCCAGTTGGATCACCGGAACTATGGAAATGGATGATATGGATATGGCTGGTTATAAAGCTCCTGATTTTGCTAGTGTAGAAGAAATCCTTGAAGTTTTACGAAATAATACTGCTGAAGCTGAAGCTGCTCTACGAAAGCCAGATAAGGAATATGAAAAGAACTGGAAAATGATCCAGGACGGGAAGGTTTTAATGGATATGCCAAAATATAGCGTTTTAAGAATGATGGTGTTTAACCAGTTACCGCATCACAGGGCGCAATTGGGAGTTTATTTTCGGTTATTGGATATCCCGGTGCCGGCCACTTATGGTCCTTCGGCCGACGAAAGTTAAAGATTGCTTTTAAATTCATAGCTTTGAAAAAAATTAAAGCTATGGGAAGTATTACAGAACAGTTTAAAAATTATTACACCGCTAAGCGTTTGCTGGTGAATGCGCTAATAATGACCGCAGCTACCATTTTCTTCATTTACCAAAGACCTGAAGAACCTTTACTGGGAATAGGTTTTGGAACTATTGCTCTAATTTATTTCGGTTTTTTCGTTTACAAAAAGCTAAAAGTAAACTCCTGATTTTATAAAATATCTTCACGGAAATTAAACTTTTGATTTACAGATAGTTTGGGTTAAAATATTTTATTTTGAATAAGTAGCAATAGATACTTGTTTCTTTAAAAATAGCCGTACATTTGCAGCCTTAAAAATGAGGCGCTTATATGACAGCTATTAAAAACATCGCGATTATCGCGCACGTAGACCACGGTAAAACTACCCTGGTAGACAAAATTATGTATCACTGCCGTTTGTTCAGGGACAACCAGAACACCGGAGATCTTATCCTGGATAACAACGATCAGGAGCGGGAGCGTGGTATTACTATTACTTCTAAAAACGTATCGGTAGTCTATAAAGACACCAAAATCAATATTATTGATACTCCTGGTCACGCCGACTTTGGTGGTGAAGTAGAACGAGTATTGAATATGGCCGATGGGGTTTTACTTTTAGTAGATGCCTTTGAAGGTCCAATGCCGCAAACACGTTTTGTGTTACAAAAAGCTATAGATCTTGGGTTAAAACCATGTGTTGTAGTAAATAAGGTAGACAAGCCTAACTGTACTCCAGATGAAGTACATGAGAAGGTTTTTGACCTTATGTTTGAGTTGGGTGCTGAAGAATGGCAGCTTGATTTTCCAACGGTTTATGGTTCCGCCCTAAACAATTGGATGAGCGACGATCCTAATGAAAAAACAGATAATATAGAGCCACTTCTTGATATGGTATTGGAACATATTCCTTCGCCTAGAGTTCAGGAAGGTTCTCCACAAATGCTTATTACTTCTTTAGACTTCTCTTCTTTTACAGGAAGAATTGCAATTGGAAGAGTGCAAAGAGGGCATTTAAAAGAAGGAATGCAGGTTTCACTTGTTAAGAGAGACGGTAGCATTAAAAAAACAAAAATTAAAGAACTTTTTACGTTTGAAGGTCTTGGGCGTAAAAAAGTAGAAGAAGTTCAGCCAGGTGATATTTGTGCTATTGTTGGTCTTGAAGGTTTTGAGATTGGTGATACTGTTGCCGATATTGAAAATCCTGAAGGTCTAAAAACCATCGCAATTGATGAGCCTACAATGAGTATGCTTTTCACAATTAACGATTCTCCTTTCTTCGGGAAAGACGGAAAGTTTGTGACTTCAAGGCATATTAAAGAGAGGCTTACCAAGGAATTAGAGAAAAACCTTGCCCTTAGGGTAATGGAAACTGATAGTGCCGATAAATTTTTGGTTTATGGTCGTGGAGTAATGCACCTTTCTGTTCTTATCGAAACGATGAGAAGAGAAGGTTACGAACTTCAAATCGGTCAGCCACAGGTTATTATTAAGGAGATTGATGGTGAGAAAAGTGAGCCGGTAGAGGAACTAACTATAGATTTACCTGAAGAAGTTTCAGGAAAAGCTGTAGAAATGGTGACAATGAGAAAAGGAGAAATGCTAAGCATGGAAACCCGTGGCGAGCGAATGATTATTCAGTTTATGATTCCTTCAAGGGGAATTATAGGTTTGCGTAACCAGTTGCTTACCGCTACTGCAGGTGAGGCTATTATGGCACACCGTTTTAAAGAGTATCAGCCGTTAAAAGGTGGAATTCCACAAAGACAGAACGGTTCTTTGATTTCTATGGAACGCGGAAAAGCAATTCCTTATTCTATAGATAAACTTCAGGATAGAGGGAAATTTTTCGTAGATCCGGGAGAAGAAATTTATGAAGGCCAGGTAATTGGTGAAAATTCACGTCAGGATGATATGGCGGTAAATATTACCAAAACTAAAAAGCTTTCTAACGTACGTTCTTCTGGTGCAGATGATAAAGCGAAGATTGTTCCAGCACTTAAGTTCTCTTTGGAAGAAGCTTTAGAATATATTCAGAAAGATGAGTATGTTGAGGTTACTCCAAGTCACTTAAGATTGCGTAAAATCTATCTTACAGAAAACGAGCGAAAAAGAAATAAAATAGTTTAATCACTCAACTTTAAAGAGTTTGTTTGGAGGTTGTTTTCTCCGTCACCCTGAACTTGTTTCAGGGTCTAAAATGTTAGATTCTGAAACAAGTTCAGAATGACGAGTTCGATAACTTTTCAAACAAACTCTTCTTTTTTATATGGAATTTCTGGGAATTAGTCTTACAGAATGGATAGGTTACCTTTCCTCTTTTTTTGTAGCGATTTCATTCTTTATGAAGAATATCATAAAGCTTAGAGTCGTAAACAGCCTGGGCTGTGTCTTCTTTATTGTCTACGGAGTTTTAATAGATTCCTGGCCGGTAATTATTACCAACGCAGTAATTGTATGCGTTAATTTCTACTATCTCTTTATCAATAGAAAACCGCACAGGGTAAAAGCTGATGAAGTTCAGCCTTAAACCGATTTTTGAACAACTTCAAAAACACGTTGCCCATCACACTTTAAAGTTTTTGAAGGATATTTTAGCAATAAAGCATAATCGTGTGTAGCCATTAAAATGGTTTTCCCGTTTTTGCTTATATCCTGAAGTACCTCCATAACTTCTACCGAAGTTTGTGGATCCAGGTTTCCGGTAGGTTCATCGGCAAGAATAAGCTCGGGATCATTTAAAAGTGCACGTGCAATTGCAACACGTTGCTGCTCCCCGCCAGAAAGTTGATAAGGATATTTAAAGCCTTTAGATTTCATCCCTACTTTATCTAAAACTTCATCTATTTTATGTTCCATTGCTTTTTGGTCTTTCCAGCCGGTAGCTTTTAAAACAAAAAGTAGGTTGTCTTTAATATTCCTGTCGGTTAAAAGCTTAAAATCCTGGAAAACCACGCCTAGTTTTCTTCTCAAGAAAGGAATGTCTTTTTCTTTAAGCGTTCGTAAATTATAATCTACAATTGTCCCTTCGCCTTCGGTAAGTGGTAAATCGCCATAAAGTGTTTTCATAAAACTACTTTTTCCGGTACCGGTTTTACCAATAAGATATACAAAGTCACCTTTATTTACTTCTACATCAACTTCAGATAAAATAAGGCTTTCTCGCTGGTAAATAGCAGCATTCTTTAATTCCAGGACGGTATTGGACATAAATATTTAGGCTTAGTTTGGGATAAAATTATTGGTAAATATACATTTTTCAAAAGCTGCTGGTTTACTTTTTTTTACATTAACATAATTATCACTTTATATGGGCGTTATTAAAGCAAGGTTTAAATTATCTTTGAATCATCAACTTAAAAATCTATAAATGACACCTAACAAAATTTTACTGTTTGTTGTTTTAATCTTCTTTTCTTTTAACGGAATTTCCCAGCGATCGGCTACTTATACGCACGATCTCGCCGAATTTAACAAAGCCCTTGAACTTTATAATAATCAGCAATTTTTGGCTGCTCAAAATTTATTTGATGAAGTTAAAGAGCAAACCGAAGACGAGAAAATTGAAGGCGATTGCGCTTACTATATCGCCAACGCCGCTGTAAGGTTAAATCAGCCCGGCGCCGACAGACTAATGGAGCGTTTTGTGAGTAGATACCCTACCAGTACCAAGACAAATTCAGCTTATCGAGATGTAGCCGATTATTATTTTCAAACCGGGAAATATTCATTGGCCCGCAAATGGTATGATAAAGTTGATGAAAACAGTATGAGCCGGGCAGAACGACAACGCTTTTACTTTAATAACGGGTACGCTTATTTTAAAGCGAAACAATATGATCAGGCTCGAACGTATTTAGAAAGAGTCCGGGATTCTAAAGAATTTGGTTCCCAGGCTAAATATTATATAGGTTATATGGCTTATGAAGGCGACGATTATGAAGCGGCCAATGAAAATTTTGAAGCGGTAAGCGGTAATGATCGTTATAGCGAAGACCTTTCTTACTTCCAGGCCGATATGAACTTCAAGTTAGGCAAATTTGAGGAAGCTATTAAACTGGCCAAAGAGCAATTACAAAGTGCTAATCGCTTAGAGCGTTCTCAACTCAATAAGATAATAGGGGAGAGTTATTTCAACTTAGAACAATATGAAGAGGCTTTGCCATATTTGAAGGAATATGATGGTGAACGCGGAAGATGGAATAATACCGATTATTATCAACTGGGTTACGCTTATTATAAACAGGGAGATTATGAAAACGCGATCTCTGAATTCAATAAGATCATAGACGGGAAAAATCAAATTGCGCAAAACGCTTATTATCACTTAGCGCAATCTTATTTAGAATCCGACCAAAAGCAGCAGGCTTTAAATGCTTTTAAAAATGCCAGCGAGATGAACTTTAATCCAAAAATTCAGGAAGACGCGTATATGAATTACGCTAAACTGAGTTATGAGATTGGGAATAGTTACGAAAGTCCTTCGCAGGTCTTGATTAATTTTATCGAAAAGTATCCAGATTCAGAGAACAGGGCAGCTATGGAAAGTTTGTTGATCGATTCTTTCCTTACTTCGGGTAACTATGAAGAAGCGATGCGTTTACTGGAGAATAACCGAAATTTTAGTGATAAGCAAGCTTACCAGAAAGTAGCTTACTATTACGGGCTTCAGCTTTATGAGGATGGTGATTATGCAAAAGCCATCACTAATTTTGAAAAAGCACTTTCTGAACCGAGAGATCAGGAAATAACTGCAAAAGCAACCTTTTGGAAAGCCGAAAGTGAATATAATATTAACCGAATTGACGATGCTATAATTGGATATCGTGAATTTGCCGGTATGAATGCTGCAAAAGGCACAGAAGAATTGGAAAACCTGGATTATAATCTTGGGTATGCTTACTTTAAAAAGAATGAATATTCTCGTGCCATAGAGTTCTTTAAACGCTATTCTGAAAATAGCTCTAATGAAGTTGCTCGTAGAAATGATGCTTTATTGCGTCTTGGTGATACCTATTTTGTAAGTAGCCAGTATTGGCCGGCAATTGAAGCTTATGATAAAGCACTTTCGCTAAGTGGTGATAACGACTATGCTGCATTTCAAAAGGCGATGAGCTATGGTTTTATAGATAGAAGAGACACTAAAATATCTGAGCTTAAAAGCTTTATAAATCAATATTCGCGATCTTCTTTTAGAGACGATGCTATGTATGAGTTGGGGAACACCTATGTTTCTGCCAATAATACCGGCGAAGCTTTATCTGCTTACGATAGGCTAATTAGAGAAGTGCCACAAAGCGCATTTGTTCCTAAAGCAATGTTGCGCCAGGCCTTAATTCATTACAATGCCGATAATGGAAATCGGGCTTTAGAAAGATTGAAGAAAGTAGTTAATGATTATCCAAATACGCCGGAAGCTAAGCAGGCAGTTTCTACTGCCAGAATGGTTTATGTAGATCTTGGCCGTACAGATGAATACGCAAGCTGGGTACGAAATATAGATTTTGTTGAAGTAACTGATGCCGATCTAGATAACACTACTTATGAATCTGCTGAAAATCAATATTTCAATAATCAATATGACCGCGCAATTAGTGGATTTGAAGATTACCTGCAACGTTTCCCTAACGGAATACATTCTATAAACGCTAATTTTTATTTAGGTCAGTTATATTACAGAGGTGGAAATAAAGATAAAGCGGCAGCGAATTATCGTTTTGTAGCCGATAAGCCTAAAAATGAATTTACCGAGCAGGCGCTTTCAAGATTATCTGAAATCTTGCTGGAAAATGAAAACTATCGTGAAGCGGTTGGTTACTTAGAGAAGCTTGAGAAACAAGCCAGCTCTGAGCAGAATACAATTTTCGCACAGTCCAATCTTATGAAATCTTACCTGGAGTTAGATCAACCAGATAAAGCGGCAAACTATGCTGACAAGGTTTTGGCTAATTCAGAGTCAGATTCAGAAGCGCGAAATGATGCTCGTGTAATTGTAGCTCGTGCTGCTTTTGCTTCAGGGAATATGAGTAAAGCAAAAAGTGCTTATTCAGAAGTACAAAAAACAGCTAAAGGAGAATTGGCTGCTGAAGCTTTATATTATGATGCTTATTTTAAAAATGAAAGCGGAAATTACGAAGCTTCCAATGCTGCAGTTCAAATTTTGGCTAAAGATTTTTCTGGCTATAAACGCTGGGGTGCTAAAGGTTTGGTTTTAATGGCAGATAATTTCTACGAGTTAGACGATACTTACCAGGCCACTTATATTTTGGAAAATGTAATTAAGAACTTCCAAAATTACCCTGAGATTGTGCAGGAGGCCAAGCAGGAACTTTCAAGAATAAAGACAGAAGCTGCAAAAACCAATTCTTCAGTAGAAGCAAATAATTAATTCAACTTTCAACCTAACATTTAAGAATTTCTATATGCAAATGTTTTCAATAAAAAAGAGCCTTTTTTTAAGTATGTTTTTAATTGGCGGGGTTCTTTTTGCTCAAGATCCTATAGATAGTGAAACCGTGACTGTGGTAAAACCATATACGCCTACGGTAAAAGACGCTAACAAAATAAAGCAAACCCCTAGCCAGTCAGATTCTGTGAGAACAGAAAAACGACCTGTGCAGTATAGTATATTTTCAGTTCCGGTGGCTTCTACTTTTACCCCGGCAAAAGGGCGTGCTACCACTGTTGAAAGAGAAAGACGCGTAAAGGTTTATGATAATTATGCAAGTCTTGGTTTCGGAAATTACGGGAATCTTTTAGCTGAATTTTACAGCAACCTGGAAGTAAACCGAAGCGATAATTTTGGAATTTATTTAGATCATAATTCATCTCAGGGCGGGATAGATGGTATTGCATTAGATGATAAGTTTTATGATACCGAGCTTAACTTAAGCTATAATTCTAAAACCCGCGATTTAGGTTGGAAGACCGAAATTGGTGCTCAACACCAACTCTTTAATTGGTATGGTTTACCGCAAAATGAGAACTTTAGTAACGATGAAATTAATGCTATAGATCCTTCTCAGAATTACTTTTCAGTATATGCAGGAGGAGAAATAGAGCTTTACGATTCGTTTTTCGACAATGCCAGGGCAAAGTTTAGGCATACCGGCGATTCCTATTCAACTTCAGAAAATCATTTTGATGCACGCGGTACTTTTGAAGTAAATATTGCAGATGAGTTAATTACAACCAATGTTTATACTGATATTGTTCAGGGGCAAATGGGAGAAGAGTTTCTGGGATTCGGAAACTATGATTATACTTTTATGAACTTCGGGATAAACCCAAGTTTATTAATTCTAAGAGATGATCTTACCCTTGATCTTGGTGTAGCTTTCTATTATAGCCAGGATGTTGAAAATAGTGATGGTAATTTTTATATCTATCCAAAAGTAACCGCAAGTTATAGACTGGGTGGTGATTATTTTACGCCTTACGCCGGCCTGGAAGGCGGCTTGCAACAAAATACCTATTATAATTTTATACAGGAGAACCCTTATGTTTCTCCAAGTATAGAAATAAGGCCAACAGATAATGAGTACAATGCTTATGTTGGTGCAAAAGGGAAATTGAGTAATGCAGTTTCCTATAATTTTAAAACTGGTTATCAGTCTCAATTTAATAAAGCCTTGTTTAAGAAGCGTAATCCCCGGGCAAATGATATAATGACAGAAAATTATGCCTATGGGAATTCTTTTGAAGTTGTTTATGATGATGTAAAAACCCTGTCTATTGCCGGTGAACTAAATGTTGATGTGAACCAAAATTTTAGATTGGGAATAAATGCTGAATATTTTGATTATAATACTGATGAGGAAGCCGAAGCCTGGAACCTACCAGATCTTAAAGCTTCGTTGAACGCCGATTATCAAATTAACGAACAATGGTATACCGGCGCTAATTTATTTTTTATAGGAGAGCGCTTTGACCAGGAAAGAATAGTGGCTTCAAACGATCCAGTCTTAAATACCATTACACTGGATAGTTATTTTGATGTAAATGCTCATTTAGGTTATCGTTTTAACGATAGGCTTTCTGTATTTGCAAAAGGAAGTAACTTGTTAAATAACGATTATGAACGTTGGACTAATTTTAGAGTTCAGGGATTACAAGTTCTTGCAGGAGCTACTTATAAGTTCGATTTTTAATAAATAAATCCTTACAAAATCTCAAAAAGCACCTTTTTAAGGTGCTTTTTTGTATTATTATCAACGCAATTTATCAACTAAAATTACTTGAAGTATTTAAATTCAGTCTATTGTGGTTTTGTTTTGTCGAAAATTCCTTAACAATAACACAACATTGAAAATTCAAAATTAACAATAGAACTAATTAATATTGTATCCAATTTTTGAGGAGGAATTACCACACCTTAAAATTTAAAATATTTAAAAAAATAAAAAAGCTACTTAATGGCAAAAGGTAAAAAGTTTCAAAGGAGTGACCGGTCCCGTCCATATTTGAATATTCTGGACTTTATGGTTCAGGAAAAAGCTTTTCTTGCAATTGTAATTGTTGGTATTATTATGGCCGGAATATTTACCGGCAATAAAACTGCCGCTATGTGGCTTGGTTTTTTCTTTGCTGCTTATGCAACAGTAGCGAATGATAGTATCCAGTCTCTTGGAACTTTTATTGAAAGTAATAAGGCTAAGCGTTGGTGGATTTTATGGCTCTATGTGGGAACTATTTTCCTTGGAGTGGTAAGCTTTAGTTGGTTCTACTTTGATGGAGATGTTACCTTTCAACGCCTTCTCAAGCCCGATGGAACCTCTCCATATCCACACCCGGAGTCTTTCAGCTTTTTTCAAATTATAGCGCCATTAGTCTTGTTAATTCTAACCAGGCTTAAGATGCCGGTTTCTACCACTTTCCTTATTTTAAGTGTTTTTAGTGCCGATACCTCGGGGATTACCTCGGTGGTTTGGAAGAGTTGGACAGGTTATATTATGGCCTTTATACTGTCATTTTTGGTATGGTATCTTTCCTATAATTTTATTAAAAAGTACTTTAAAAGTAGGAAATTCAATAATAGTTGGACCGCCGTTCAGTGGATTGTAAGTGGTACGCTCTGGGGAGTTTGGGTAATGCAGGATGGCGCCAATATAGCCGTATTCTTGCCACGAAGCCTTGATGCTTTTCAATTTGTAGTCTTTGCACTTACCATTTTTGGAGGTTTAGGACTTTTGTTTTACCTGAGAGGAGATAAGATCCAGGAAGTAGTTAGTGAAAAATCTAGAATATCAGATATTCGTGCAGCAACTTTAGTAGATTTAACTTATGTAATTCTACTTATCTATAAATTGTTTATCAGTACAGTGCCTATGAGTACTACCTGGGTATTCCTTGGTATTATTGGCGGTAGAGAAATAGCGATAAGTTTGGCCAGAAACAAAAAAGGTAAGAAGCACCGTAAGAAGGCTGGTAAGATGATCTTTAAAGATTTTGCTTACGCAATGATTGGTCTATTCGTTTCGGTAGCGCTTGCTGCTGCAGCTAATAAAAGTATACGTGATCAAATTATTAATGCGGTCTTTTAAATTCGCTTAATAAATTAAATAATTGAATAAAATGCGCCTTTACCGGGCGCATTTTTTATTTTTATCTAAAATTATAAATAAATGAAAAACATATTACTTTTTTGCTTTTTAAGTATCGCCTTAATTTCCTGTAATTCTGAAAATAAAGCAGAAGCCGATCTATTGGTTTATAATGCTGAAATTTATACGGTAGATGATGATTTTAGTACTGTGGAAGCTTTTGTGACAAAAGATGGAAAATTTCTTGAGATAGGAACAGCTGAAGAACTTCAGGAAAAATATAAAGTCTCAGAAAAACTGGATGCCGGTGGCAAAAGTATTTTCCCGGGTTTTATAGATGGTCATGCTCATTTTTATAGACTGGGGCTGCAACAACAACGTGTAGACCTTGCCGGGACCAGGAGTTTTAAAGAGGTAGTGCAGCGCATTGTTGATTTTCAGAATAAGCGAAATGTGGAATTCATAACCGGTAGAGGATGGGACCAAAATGATTGGGAGAATAAAGAGTTTCCGAATAAAGATACTTTAGATCAATTATTTCCCGATACCCCTGTTGCTGTAACTCGAATAGACGGCCATGCGCTTTTAGCCAACCAGGCTGCTTTAGATAAAGCCGGGATTACCACCGAAACATCTTTTAGCGGTGGAGATATTGAACAGGAAAACGGAGAATTAACCGGTATTATTATAGACAATCCTATGGGGCTTGTTTCCAATGCCCAACCTGCTCCTTCTACCAAAGAGCAGGTAAACGCTTTAATGGATGCGCAAAAACTCTCGTTTAAATACGGATTGACCACAGTTGTAGACGCTGGGATAGATAAAGAGACCATAGAGCTTATCGATAGCCTTCATAAAGATGGAAGCCTTAAAATTAGGCTCTATGCTATGATTAGTAATACAGAGGAAAATCTTAATCACTATTTAGATAAAGATCCTATTAAGACCGAAAGATTAAATGTACGCTCTGTGAAGTTTTATGGTGATGGCGCTCTTGGTTCAAGAGGCGCTGCTTTGAAGGAAGAATATAGTGATCGTGCCGGCCATTTTGGAGCTTTGCTTTCGCCTGTTGAAGATTTTAAAGAAACAGCAGAACGTGTAGCTGCGTCAAAGTTTCAGCTGAATACACACGCTATTGGAGATTCGGCAAACTACATGGTTTTAGAAACTTATGATCAACTTTTAGCGAATGATGAAAATCGAAGATGGAGAGTGGAACATGCGCAGGTAATAGATGAAGAAGATTTTAAATATTTTAGCAAGAATATTATTCCTTCTGTTCAACCTACCCATGCAACCAGCGATATGTACTGGGCCGAAGATCGTTTAGGTGAAGAAAGAATACAGGGGGCTTATGCCTATAAGAAATTATTAGATCAAGCCGGAATTCTCGCTTTGGGAACCGATTTTCCCGTGGAAGAGGTAAGTCCGTTTCTTACTTTTTATGCTGCGGTTGCAAGACAGGATACCGATAATTTTCCCGAAGATGGTTTTATGAAAGAACAAGCCCTTTCAAGGGAAGAAACCTTAAAAGGAATGACCATTTGGGCGGCTTATGCAAATTTTGAAGAAAAAGAAAAAGGAAGTATAGAAGCCGGGAAATTTGCCGATTTTATTATTTTGGATAAGGATATTATGAAAGTTAAGAATTCAGAAATCCCTGAAATTAAAGTTTTAGAAACATATTTAAATGGAGAAAAGGTATATTAAAAGCATTAGACTAAAAATGGATACCTTTGCCTCTCAAAAAATATAAGAAAATGAACGACGGATTATACGCTAAATTTTATACTACTAAAGGCCAGATTTTAGTAGAATTGGAATACGAAAAAGCACCGGGAACGGTTGGAAACTTTGTTGGACTTGCCGAAGGTAAAATTGAAAATGATGCTTTTCCTCAGGGAAAACCTTATTACAACGGACTTAAATTTCACAGGGTGATTCCTAACTTTATGGTTCAGGGCGGTGACCCACAGGGAACAGGAGTTGGCGGTCCCGGTTATAAATTTGAAGATGAAATTCACCCGGAACTAAAACACGATGCTCCCGGAAAACTTTCTATGGCAAATGCCGGTCCCGGAACTAATGGAAGTCAGTTTTTTATTACTCATACAGAAACTCCCTGGTTAGACGGGAAACATACTGTTTTTGGTAGCGTGATTCAGGGTCAGGATGTAGTAGATAGCATTCAGCAGGGTGATGAAATTGAAAAGCTAGAGATTATTAGATCTGGTGAAAAAGCAGAAAATTTTAACGCTGTAGAGTCTTTTAGACAATTTGATGGCGCCAAAGCCAAAAGAGAAGAAGCCGCTAAGAAAAGGGAGGAAGAATTATTGGGAAAACTATCCCAGGGTTTTAAAACCACAGAAAGCGGACTTCGATATAAAATTGAAAAAAAGGGAGAAGGAGCAAAACCTGAAAAAGGTCAAACCGTTTCTGTACATTACAAAGGAATGCTAACCGATGGTAGCGTTTTTGACTCTTCTTATAAAAGAAATCAGCCGCTGGAATTTCCGGTAGGAGTAGGGCACGTAATTAGCGGATGGGACGAAGGTATTCTACTTTTAAATGTGGGAGACCAGGCTCGTTTCGTAATTCCTTCGCATTTGGCATACGGAGAACGTGGTGCCGGTGGTGTTATTCCACCAAATGCAGCCCTTGTATTTGATGTGGAGCTAGTTGCAGTGAAATAAAAGCCCCCTAACCCCCGAAGGGGGAACTTAAATAAAAAAATACCTCACAAGTTTCAAAAACCTGTGAGGTATTTTTTTATGACGTCATCCTGAATTTATTTCAGGATCTAAGTTGTTGCAAATTATAAAAGCTTAGAATCTCGATGTAAATTCAGGATGACATACAAAAGTAGTTCGTCTTACTTAGAATCCGGCTGTGGCGTCATTCTAAGATATGGTTTTACCTCTTTAAAACCTTTTGGGAACATCTTCTTTGCATCTTCATTAGAAACCGAAGGGCTAATCACTACATCTTCTCCCTGCTTCCAGTTAGCCGGTGTGGCTACTTTCTGGTAGGCGGTAAGTTGTAACGAATCTATAACCCTAAGTAGTTCATCAAAATTTCTACCTGTACTCGCCGGGTAGGTGATCATTAACTTGATGGTTTTGTCTGGTCCAATCACGTAAACTGACCGTACCGTAAGCGTATCATCGGCTTTTGGATGAATCATTCCGTAAAGATTAGAAACTTTTTTGTCTTCATCTGCAATAATTGGAAAATTTACCGTGGTATTCTGGGTTTCATTAATATCGTCTATCCAGCCTTTATGTGATTTTACACCGTCTACACTTAAAGCCATTACTTTAGTGTTACGCGCTTCAAATTTATCTTTATATTTTGCCACCGTTCCTAATTCGGTGGTGCAAACCGGTGTATAATCTGCAGGGTGCGAAAATAAAATTCCCCAGCTATCTCCTAAATAATCATAAAAATTGATTTTTCCTTCTGAAGTTTCGGCATCAAAATTTGGTGCTTTATCTCCTAATTTTAATTCGCTCATAATATTGTCTTTTTTAGTGATTCGTACTATAAAATTAAAGAATAATATTCAGTAAAACCTATTATACCAATAGGATTTACTTGCTTTGTGATAAGATTAACTGATTGTAATTTTTTAGTAATTGAAACTGAACAAAGTTTTAAATTTAGGATTCCGGCGCATACTTCCATTTAATATTACAGCCCATACTGGGTTTTTGATTTTCGGGGACTTTTTTATTAGAAAGTACAGCATCCATAGCATCGCGCAAATGTCTTCCGTTTACCGGAATTCCATTTCCTGGGCGGGAATCGTCTAATTGGCCGCGATAGATTAGTTTTAATTTATCATCAAAAAGATAGAAGTCTGGCGTACAGGAAGCTTTATAAGCTCTTGCGACATCCTGAGATTCGTCGTAGAGATAGGGAAAAGAATACTGGTGTTTTCTGGCAACCTCGTTCATATTATCTGGATGATCTGCAGGATAATTTTCTACGTCATTACTCATGATTGCAGCAAACCCGAAACCTAAAACACGATAATCACCAGCCAATCTCACTATTTCTTCGTTTACATGTTTTACAAAAGGGCAGTGGTTACTAATAAACATAATTAATGTGCCCTTCGAGCCCCTAATATCTTTAAGAGAATACCTATTGCTTGTAATTACATCTACGAGGTTGAAATCTGGTGCCGGTGTACCCAAAGCGATCATATTTGAAGCAGTTCTGGCCATAGTTTTTTCTTTTAAATTTACTCGATAATCGAGATTAAATGCTCCGAGGCTTTCCTCAAAATTAAAATATTATTTCATATTTATTTCACACTGGCTCGCTCCAGGTAATTTACGAATTCACTGCGGAATACCCGCTTTTTTTCTAAATTGGGCTTAAAAATTACGTAATGAAAATTTCCTGGAAGGATTTTGAAAAAGTAGAAATGCGAATTGGAACCATCACTGAAGTTTCAGATTTTCCTGAAGCTAAAAATCCGGCTTATAAAATGCTTATAGATTTTGGAGAAAACATTGGCGAAAGAAAAACTTCAGCTCAAATCACCAAACGCTATAAAAAGGAAGAATTGTTAGATCGCCAAATCGTAGCGGTGGTAAACTTTCCGAAGAAACAAATCGCAAATATTATGAGCGAATGTTTGGTTTTGGGTGCAGTAGGAGAAGATAATGATATCGTGCTACTAAACCCCGATTTTAGAGTGCAAAATGGACTGCGAGTAGGATAAAAACCTAATTTTCTATCTTACTATATTTACTACCACAGGCTTCAACGCATCCTGGATTATGTGGAGTAACAAATAACTTACCTTCTTTCAATTCGTAGCTTAGTTCAACATTTCTGTCAGCACAATTTGAGCTAATCATTTTCTCTGAATCATCGAAAATAGCTTCATTAATTTCCTCACCGTAACAGAAACTTGTAGAAGAATAAACCATTCCATTTTCATCAAATTCCAGGGTCCTGCCGTTTTCTACTGTTTGCCAGGTACCGCTTCCATCACCGGGATCGGCAAGAGCTTCTGTTAATTGCCATTTCCCGGTAATTTCTTTAGTGTCAAGGTCTGCCGGACTATTAAAAGTGGTAGAGCAGCTTGTTATGGTTGCAAATAAAAATATTAGAAATAAGTTTTTCATCTTTTTGAAGGTATAGGTTCTATCCTATAGATGCAACAATGCCATAATGGTTGCGTGATGTGAACCAAAAATTACATTTCGTCGCCAAAAAAGATAGCATTCATCAACAATTTATTAGTGCCGTACCAAAAAGCCCTGAAATTAGTATTATCGGTAAATAGAATTACATTACCGCGTCCCATTCCAGTATGTTTAAATGGTACTGTACCTGCAATAGCTTCTAACCTGGGAGCGCTAATGTAACCACTCAGTAAAGGGGTTTCGGTATATTGGATTGGGTTGTTATAGCTTTGTTCATCGGCTTCTACAAAAATTGTAGTGTTTCTAAACAAGGCAAGTTTATCATTGCTGTAACCAAAGTTTACCGGGTGTGAGCGATCTATATTTGCTTCAAAGATAGCGCCTCCAATACCCTGGGCGCCTCTAAAATCTCTTCGTTCTTCAAAACTAATATTTTCGGCTACCAGGCTATCTTTTTTAATTTCCAGATCCATAAAATCTTCTTTTTCAAAAAAGCGTGCTGCATTGCGATAACCAATTAAAGTTCCGCCTTCACGAACCCATTCTTTAAGTTTTTCTATATCACTTTTTTCTAAAGCACTACCCCAGGAGTTTGGCAGAATAATATCGGTATATCGGCTTAGATCTGCGCGAGAAAACCTTCTTGTGTCCAATTTTGTAATTTTCATATTATAACGCTGGTCAAATAAGTGCCATATCTCTCCGGCATCGTAGGGCGTGATTCCATCGCCAACAATTAAAGCTACTTTTGCAGGTTCAAGTGCTTTAAACTGGTTACTTCCAAGGTTTACGCCCTGGGTTAATCCTGTGTTTATTGCCTCAATTTGCACATTAGATTTTTCAGAGACTTTTTGCAGAAATTCATACATTTTATCTGAATCTAATTTTTGATTTTGAACCGGGATTAGAATTGTTCCATAATCATATTCTGAATTCGCTAAAGTAAAAGGCTGCATGCCTACTTTTGTACGAAGTCCTTTTTCCAGGATCATATTTAAAGCTTTGGGCGAATAGTAATCGTGCCATTGCATAACATAAGCATAGCTGCTTTTTTCCAGGGGCTGGATTTCCGGTTTTGAGAGCTTTTCTATTTTCTCTCCGGCATCCTTTATTTTAATATCTTCAGCAAAATCCAGGTTGAAGGCTAGCGGAAGCGTCCAGGCCGAAACATCGTAGAATAAACTGTCTTCAAATTCGGTGCGGCGTTCAAACATCGCTTTTACAAGCCTGTGTTGCCGTTGATCTTTAGAAACTACATAAGCCGAATTCTTTCTAAAAGTTTCGCCTTTGGTTTTTAAATCCTCTTCTAATTTGTGTATCTCTACTTTGTGTTTCTTAAGTATTTTTGCCAGTTCATAAGCTGCCGAAGCATCTTTGTCACTTCCAAAAACATAGGCGCCATTTTCAGCTGAATTGCGAGCATTTTTATAGAAATTACGCTGATAGTTCAGGATTTCTTTCCGCATATTTTTAGCGGCTTCTAAGGTTGAAAGCGCTGCCGTAAACTGGTTTCTAATGGTAAATGGAAAGGTTAAAACACCATTATCGGTTTCCTGGGCGTGGCCTCGTGAACTTCCCTGTTCAAAAAGAATTCCTATACTTCCGTTAATATCGGGGAAAGTAGAACCTTTTCCGTAATAAAAATCGTCGTAGTTTTCTTCGGTATAATAAAAGGAGCCTAGTTGGTCAAAAGCTTCAGCGTGGTAAGTGCCTATTTCTTTGGTAAGTTCCTGGTTAAGATCTGGAGTTAACGGATGCGTTCTTGAAGGAATTCCCGGCTGGAAGAAAAAGCTGGAATTAGAGCCCATCTCGTGATGATCTGTCAAAATATTCGGCATCCATTTATGAAAAGTTTCAATGCGAGCCTGGGATTCTGGTAGCTGTACAGGCAGCCAGTCGCGGTTCATATCAAACCAATAATGATTAGTTCTGCCGCCTGGCCAAACTTCGCTGTATTCCCGGTCTTGTGGATCGGGATTTATATTTTCGCTTTTATTGGTGTTGGCCCAATACGCAAAACGCTGTAAACCATCGGGGTTAAAGACAGGATCAAAAAGAATTATAGTATTTTCTAATAATTCATGTATTTCTTCACCTTCAGCAGCAGCCAGGTAATAAGCAGCTAAAAGTGCGGCGTTAGAGCCGCTGGCTTCGTTTCCATGAATAGAAAATCCCTGGTTTACCACAATAGGCATTTCCTCTACATTTAAGGAAGAGGCATTCTCCTGGGTTAATGCAAGGTGATTTTTGCGAATTTCCTCTAAATTCTCGTGGTTTTCTTCTGAAGTAATAGTGAGTAAAATAAGTGGACGCCCCTCATAGGTTTCCCCGCGGTTTTCAATACTTATTCTTGGCGAAACCCTGGCGAGTTCCCGCATATAATTTAAAAGTAGATCGTGGGTAACGTGCCATTCTCCCGGGATATAACCAATAACATCCTGGGGTTTGGGAATTTCTTCGTTATAGCTTACATCTTGAGGCAGGTAATATTCAAGACTAAGATCTTCAAATTCTTGCTGAGCAATTGAGTTAAAACAAATACAGAAAATTAGAAAAGGTAGAAGTTTTTGCATGTGGTTTTTTATTTGGGATATAAATATAAAAAAACCGTCCTGAATATCTCGGGACGGTTTTGTATAATCTTGAAGCTAAAATTTAAATGTCGTCAAAACTCACATCGGTAAACTTCTCTGGCGAAGCGCCCTGTGCGACTCCATTTTCAGAAGTTTCATATTCCTTTTTGAAATCTTTCTGGTGACGTTCACTAATTACTTCTTCTCCTTTTTCATTGAGGATAAAATCTGTCATTTCTTGCAGAATTTCATTGAAGCCTGCAAAATCCTCTTTGTAAAGGTAGATCTTGTGTTTTTTGTAGAAGAAAGAACCATCGTCGTTGGTAAACTTTTTGCTTTCAGTAATAGTTAGGTAGTAATCGTCAGCACGAGTTGCTCTAACATCAAAAAAGTAAGTCCTTCTTCCGGCTCTCAGCACTTTAGAGAATATTTCTTCTTTCTCCATCATTCCCTTGTCGCTCATAAAATAGATTCTTTAAATATTTTGGTTTAGTACTGCTCAAAAATCTAAAAATTTTTAACATCTAGCAAAAAATTTTCACATTTCTTTTTCATTTAACTGTTTTGCGTACAATTCTTTGTAATAGCCTTGCTGGTTTAATAATTGGGAATGAGTGCCTTGTTGTACAATGGCGCCGTCTTCCAGGATAATTATTTTATCGGCATTTTTTGCTGAAGAAATTCTATGGCTTACAATTATAGTTGTTTTCTCTTTTGAAATTTTAAAGAGGTTATTTAGAATTTCCTCTTCTGTTTCGGTATCTACGGCTGAAAGGCAATCATCAAACAATAAGATCTTAGGATCGTGAATAATAGCACGAGCAATAGAAACCCTTTGTTTTTGTCCGCCGGAAAGTGTTATTCCACGCTCTCCCAGAACGGTATCATAACCTTTGCTGAAGCCAATGATGTTTTTATGTACTGAAGCATTTTTAGCGGCTTCAAATATCTCATCATCGCTGGCACTGGTTTTCCCGAATTTGATATTGCTTTTAATAGAATCACTAAATAAAAATGCATCCTGCGGAACGTAACCAATGCTATTTCTTAAACTATCTAGATTAAGGTTTTCAATATTTCTATCGTCTATACTAATTTCTCCGCTTTGCACATCATATAACCTTCCTATAAGTTCCAGGATGGTAGATTTCCCTGCACCTGTTTTTCCAATTATTGCCAGCGTTTCCCCGCTCTGAACTTCAAAAGAAACATTTTTAAGGGCAGTGATGTTTGTATCATCATAGGTGAAGCTTACATTTTTAAAGGCAATGCTACCGTGAATTTCATCTGGTGTCTCCTTTTTATTGGTTATTTCGGGCTTTTCCTTTAAGAATTCGTTGATGCGCTCTTGGGAAGCTTCAGCTTGTTGCACTAAAGAAGTTACCCAACCAATAGAGGCGATGGGCCAGGTAAGCATATTTACATACAGAAGAAACTCTACAATAACCCCAATATTTTCAATTTCGCCACTTATATATTGATTACCACCAACGTAAATCACCAACACATTGCTAATCCCGATTAGCAAAACCATAAGCGGAAAAAAGAACGCCTGTACTTTAACGAGGTCTATGTTTTTATCGCGACTTCCATTAGCGAGATCCACAAAATTATGGTTGATCTGCTTTTCCATTCCGTAGGATTTTATCACAGCGATTCCGCTAAAACTTTCCTGTGTAAAAGTGTTAAGCCGAGAAAGATATTGCTGCACTACAGTACTGCGTTTATGAATGGCAACACTAATTTTATAGATAGAAAATGCTAAAACCGGAAGTGGAGCAACCGTATACAAAGTGAGTTCTGGCGCTGCCTGAACCATAAAAATTAAAACAACAACGGTAGAAGTAAAGGTAGTTACCGTATACATAATTGCCGGCCCAAGGTACATTCTTACTTTACTAACATCTTCGCTAATTCTATTCATTAAATCGCCGGTACGGTTCTTTTTATAGAAATTAAGCGAGAGTTCCTGGTAGTGTTTATAGATCTCGTTTTTAAGATCAAACTCAATATCTCTGGAAACCACAATAAAGGTTTGGCGCATTAAAAAGGTAAGAAATGCTGCAATTAAGGTAGAGCCTATAATTAGCGCAATATTAACCGCAAGCTCGGTTTTAAGTACTTCCGTAGTACTTATTTCGCCATTTATAAATTGCTCTATCGCGTCAGTAGAATCTCCGATTAACGGAATATAATACAGCGCGAAAATACGGGCCACAATAGTAATCACGAGACCAATTAATAGTTTCCATTTATATTTAAGGAAATATTTATTTAGGTGCTTAAGGTTTTTCATTTAAGGGTAAAAAAAGCTAAATTTTGAGGATATGTTATTTTAACACGTTTTAAAAACCTCTTTGTTGAAATATTCTTTATTTTTGCACAGTGATTTTCAGAAAAAATGAAAACGCTAATTTATAAAACGTAACAAGTTATGCAAGTTGATGTTCTAAATGCAAATGAACTAAAAAAGTCTGCACCAGTATTTGGTCAGCTCTCTTTTGATAACCACGAGCAAGTAGTTTTTTGCAACGACAAAGATACAGGTTTAAAGGCAATTATTGGTATCCATAACACGGTTTTAGGACCAGCACTTGGAGGTACCAGAATGTGGAACTACAGTACCGAATGGGAAGCGTTAAATGATGTTTTACGTCTTTCTCGCGGGATGACTTTTAAAAGTGCAATTACAGGACTTAATCTTGGTGGCGGTAAAGCTGTTATTATTGGCGACGCTAAAACACAAAAAACTCCAGAACTAATGAAGAGCTTTGGACGTTTTGTAGATTCGCTTAGCGGAAAATATATCACTGCTGAAGATGTAGGAATGGAAACTGCCGATATGGACACTGTACGTGAAGTTACTAAATACGTAACCGGTATTTCTGAAGATAAAGGTGGTGCCGGTAATCCGTCTCCAATTACAGCCTATGGTGTTTTTATGGGCCTAAAAGCCGCTGCAAAACATAAATTTGGAAGTGACGATCTAGAAGGAAGAACCGTATTGGTTCAGGGGATTGGACACGTTGGTGAAACCCTGGTAGAGCATTTAACCCAGGATGGTGCAAAAGTTTATATCAGCGATATTAACGAAGAAAGACTTGAAGCAGTAAGAGATAAGTACGGAGCTATAATTTTTGAAGGTTCTGATGTGTATGGTGCCGAAGTAGATATTTATGCACCTTGCGCTCTTGGAGCAACCATTAACGATGAAACTGTAAAGCGCATTAAAGCTAAAGTAATCGCCGGTGCCGCAAACAACCAGTTAGCCGATGAACTTACTCACGGAAAAATTCTTAGAGAAAGAGGGATTGTTTACGCTCCAGATTTCTTAATTAATGCCGGCGGAATTATAAATGTTTACGCTGAACTTGAGAATTACGATAAGAAGGAAATTATGCGTAAAACAGAAAATATTTACAATACAACATTAGAAATTCTAAGCAAAGCAGATAAAGATGATATGACCTCACACTTTGCTGCACTTAAAATTGCACAGCAACGAATTGATGATAGAAAAAATCAGAATTTGAAGTAGTCAATTTCAAAAGTTTGGTATTTTTGCAAGGCGAAAGAATATTCTTTCGCCTTTTCTAATTCTAAAAAGTTCTTTTACACTTATGTTGACAAGAAGACATATTCGGGTTAAAGTAATGCAGTCACTTTACGCCTTTAACCAAAGCCAAAACGACAACCTGGGAACCGAGGAAAAATTCCTGCTTAAGAGTATGGAAGAGATGTACGATCTTTTTCTGGTTCAATTAAGCCTAATTGAAGAGTTGAAAGGCCAGGCCGAAAACTTTTTAGAAAAATCTCAACAAAAGCACCTTGCTACCAGCGAGGAAAAAGATCCCAACAAAAAATTTATTTCCAATGCTATTTTTGAGATTTTCAAAAATAACGAGAGTTTACAGGATGCCCTGGAATCAAGAAAAATAACCCATTGGAAAAGGGATGATGATTATGTGCAGATTATCTGGGAAGCATTAAAGAAAAGCGATATCTATGAAAATTATATGGAAACTCGCGAATCCAGTTTCAAGGAAGATAAAGAGTTTATCATCGCTGTTTTTAAAGAAATTATTGCTCCTAATGAGAAGCTTTACGATTACCTGGAAGATGCAAAACTTACCTGGATAGACGATCTACCCATTGTGAATACTGCAGTTTTAAAGTTCCTTCAGAAATTAAAGCCAAATTCTGCTGAAAATATGAAGCTTGGGAATCTCTATAAAAATGATGATGACAAGGATTTTGCTAAAGAGTTATTCAGAAAAACTTATTTGAATGATGATGTATTGGCAAAAGAAATGCTGGGTAAAACCCCAAACTGGGATAAAGACCGAATTGCAGAAATTGATATGATCCTTATGAAAATGGCGATCTGTGAATTCCTTAAATTTCCTTCAATACCGGTAAAGGTTACTATCAACGAATACCTGGAGCTGGCAAAGGAATACAGTACTCCAAAAAGCAGTATTTTTATAAATGGAGTTTTAGATAAATTATCTAAAGAATATAAGGAGGATAATAAGTTAAATAAAGTAGGGCGAGGCCTTATGTAATGAATAAAATTTCTTAATTTTAAAAATTAAATTATAAAGTTCACTATTATGAAAAATGGAATCTTAATGTTAGCTGCAGTGGGGGCGCTGCTATTTACTTCTTGTAAAGATAACAACAATAACGCCTCAGAAAAAGTTAAAGCTGAAAATGTAGAAAGCGCTGCAGAACGTGATGCGCAGGCTACTGTTTATCCAAAAATGGAGTTTGAAGAATCTGAACATGATTTTGGGAATATTCCAAAAGGTGAAAATGTAGAGCATACTTTTACTTTCACCAATACCGGCCAGGCGCCATTGGTAATTACAAATGCAAGAAGTACTTGTGGTTGTACAGTACCATCTTATACTAAAGAACCAATTCAACCGGGAGAAACTGGTGAAATGTTGGTGAAATTTAATGGTTCTGGAAACGGGCAGGTAACTAAAACAGTTACAGTAACCGCAAATACAGAAGCAGGTACAGAGCGTCTTAGAATTAAAGCCTTTGTAGAAACCGAACAAAACGCTAGTTAGTAAATGGATCAATTAACCCAGTTTGCCCCAATAATATTAATGTTTGTGGTGGTGTATTTTTTTATGATACGCCCACAAATGAAGAAAGCTAAACAAGAACGTAATTTTGCTTCCGAATTAAAACGCGGAGATCGTGTGGTAACCAAAAGTGGTATGCACGGAAAAATCGTTGACTTTAGCGAAAAGAATAATGCGGTAATTATAGAAACCGGAGCAGGAAAAATAACTTTTGATCGTTCTTCCATTTCTATGGAAATGAGTAAAAAACTCAACGAACCGGCCAAGCCAGAAAAAGAAAGTAAGGCAAAAGCCATTAAAGAAAAGAAATAATTTTTCTGCTTTAATATAGAATCTAAAATCCCCAGCGCTAAGGCCTGGGGATTTTTATTTTTTAGAACGCCCTTAAAGAGTTATTTCTTACGTCAACCTGAACTTGTTTCAGGTTCTAATATCATAGATTCTGAAACAAGTTCAGAATGACGGCTATCTTATTTAACAGCTCTTATACTTATCGTGAAGTCCTTGGCCCTTATTGATCATTGGTTTAATTTTCTCCAAACGGGATTGTTTTGTGGATTCTCTTTTTGCCTCGGCAATATAATCGGCGTATTCTCTTTGTTTTCCTTTTGTTAATTGCTGAAAGGATTTCTCCAAATCCTTATCTTCTTTAAAAGCAGCTTTTAATTCTGAAGGAACAACTAATTTGTTCGAAGTGACCGGTTTTATTTCTTTGCCTTCCCGCTGATTTTCAATAGATTCGACAACGTATTTTTGAAGAATTTCAGGTTCTATTTTATCACCCTTTTCAAACCTTATTTGTCTTAGTGCTTTGGTTTTCCCTTCCTGGGCGTTGTGGAGTAAAATCGTGTTTTCTTTTAATAGAGCGCCATTAAAAAACCAAAGCGCGCAATGATTTTTAAATGCTGCTATACCTGTAACATATTTTCCTTGCAGTGCATAAACTGGTGCGCCCCATTTTATGCATTCTTCCAGTTCTGTATTTTGCATTATGGCTCTTAAAGATTCTAACTCCTTTCGCCAGGAAGGATGAGTCTCAATATATTCCTCTACAGATTTTACAGCCATTTTTCTGCCTATTAAATAAGCGGTTTATTTGTATTTCTTTGAAGTCATTTCTGCGATTTTCACGATTACTTCAGTGGCTTTTTGCATACTTTCTACCGGTACATATTCGTATTTTCCGTGGAAATTATGGCCTCCGGCAAAAATATTAGGGCAGGGTAGTCCCATATAACTTAGTTGAGCTCCATCGGTTCCGCCACGAATTGGTTTTAGTAATGGTTCAACATTTGCTTCTTTCATGGCTTCTTTAGCAATCTCTATAATATGCATTACCGGTTCAATCTTTTCTCGCATATTAAAATACTGGTCGCTAATTTCAACTGAAATACAGTCATTCTCATATTGAGAACAAATCTCTGAAGCCAGATCCTGCATCATTTCCTTTCTCGCATTAAAATGTCCCAGATCGTGATCTCTAATTATATATTCTAGCTGCGTTTCTTCAACGTCACCTTTCATGCTACTTAGATGAAAAAATCCCTGCCGATCTTCGGTATGTTCGGGTGTCTCTAACCTTGGTAATGAGTTGAGGAAATCTACGGCGATATACTGGCTGTTTACCATTTTATCTTTGGCATAACCGGGATGCACGCCCTTTCCACGTACTTTAACAATAGCTTTAGCGGCATTAAAATTTTCAAATTCAAGCTCTCCAATCTGGCTGCCATCCATAGTGTACGCCCATTCAGCGCCAAATTTTTCTACATCAAATTTATGTGCCCCGCGACCAATTTCTTCATCTGGAGTAAAACCTACGCGAATCTTTCCGTGCGGGATTTCAGGATTATCCAGCAAATATTGCATCGCGGTCATAATCTCAGTAATCCCTGCTTTATCATCGGCGCTTAAAAGGCTGGTACCATCTGTTGTGATTATGGTTTGACCTTTATACTGTTTCAGATCATCAAAATATTCAGAAGAGAGAATAATATTTTTCTCTTTGTTCAGCACAATATCTTTTCCGTCGTAATCTTCAATAATTTGCGGCTTGATATCGGTAGCATTAAAATCGGGAGAAGTATCAAAATGAGAAATAAAGCCAATAATCGGAACCTGGTGTGGCACATTTGCGGGCAGCGTAGCCATCACATAAGCGTGATCGTCTATACTAACCTCGGTCATCCCCATTTCCTGCAATTCATCTGCTAATTTCCTGGCTAGAACCCATTGCTTCTCGGTACTTGGTGTAGTCTGGCTTTCTGGATCGCTTTGGGTATCTATAGTTATGTAACTGATAAAACGATCTATGATGCGCTGTTTGTTAATCATTGGTTAGTAGTTTACTCGATAATCGAGATTTAATCCCGAAAAATATCGGGACTCCGAGGCTGTCCTCGTATTTTTATTTTTTTAAGTTATACCTCACGTGCTAACACTAAGGTTCCTGATTTTCAAAATTAAACATTCGTATTTCAGCCTCAAAACCTTTTAAGAATTTGGGCTGGTTTTTTATGATTTCCTTCTATTTTTGCACAAACCAACTTTTATGTACAAATCTTCAATTAGGCCTTTGTTATTTCGATTTGATCCGGAATGGGTGCATCACTTCACTTTTAAAACCTTAAAAAAACTTGGCAAAATTCCTGCTTTCAGAAATATTATAAAAAAGAAATTTCAAGTTGAAGATCCGCGACTGGAACGAGAAGTTTTCGGTTTAAAATTTAAAAACCCGGTGGGTCTTGCTGCAGGATTTGATAAAGATGCGAAGCTTTTTCAGGAACTTTCAGATCTTGGATTCGGCTTTATTGAAATAGGAACCCTTACTCCAAAACCGCAACCGGGAAATGAAAAAAAGCGACTTTTCAGGTTAAAAGAAGACAAGGCGATTATTAACCGAATGGGTTTTAATAACGATGGTGTAGAAGCAGCTGTTGAGCGTTTAAAAAAGAATAAAAATGTACTTATTGGCGGAAATATTGGGAAGAACAAGATCACTCCAAATGAAAATGCAGTAGAAGATTATAAAATGTGTTTTGAGGCGCTTTACGATTACGTAAACTATTTTGTGGTGAATGTGAGTTCCCCAAATACGCCAAATTTACGTGAGTTGCAGGATAAAGAGCCCCTAACTAATTTGTTGAATACCCTGCAAAACTTAAATGCTAAAAAACCAAAGCAGAAACCTATCTTACTCAAAATAGCTCCCGATCTTACCGATGCTCAACTTTTAGATATTATAGATATTGTAAAGGAAACAAAGATTGCCGGGGTAATTGCGACTAACACAACAATCTCTCGGGAAGGTTTGCAATCTGAAAATAAGAACGAAACGGGAGGACTAAGCGGTAAACCTTTAAAGAATCGTGCTACAGAGGTAATTCGTTTTCTTTCAGAAAAAAGCAATAAGGCTTTTCCAATTATTGGGGTTGGCGGAATTCATACTGCTGAAGACGCCCTGGAAAAACTTGATGCAGGTGCCAGTTTAGTGCAATTATATACCGGCTTTATTTACGAAGGCCCGGGCTTGATTAAAAAGATAAATCAAGCTATTCTAAGTCGAAAATAATAAATAAATGAAGAAATTCTACCTTACTTTTTTAGCCCTGGTTTTAATTAGCCTGGATGCTTATAGTTTTTCTAATGCTACCCCTCAAGTTCAGCAATCAGTGATCATCAATGGAATTAGCTTTGGTACTGTAATAGCCGCAATTACTTCGTGGACTCGTAACCGGTCGGTTTTATTAATGGTTATACACGGGATTTTTAGCTGGTTTTATGTACTTTATTTTGTGTTGACGAGAAAGAAATCTGAAAGACGCTAAATTTTGTTAGAACAACTTATTCCGTTTTTAACCGCTTCGGCGATACTAACTATCTCTCCGGGACCAGATATTTTTTATGTGATGGTTCAGGGGATGGTTAATGGTAAAAAGCATGGCTTTGTAACCGCTCTTGGTCTTGCAACCGGGATTATTATTAACACCAGCCTGGTCGCATTTGGGGTTTCAGTAATAATTAAAAATTCTGATACGCTTTTTTTTATCATCAAACTATTTGGGGCAATTTACCTTCTATATCTTGCCTGGCAGGTTTTTAAAACCGATCCGGAGATCGCCTATTCTGCGGAAGGAATAAAAGAAAAATCCTTGTTTTCTCTTTTTAAGCAGGGATTTATTATGAATGTGCTTAATCCAAAAGTGACTATATTTTTTCTTGCTTTTTTTCCCGGTTTTCTTTGGGAGCCAAACGGCAATACCGTGATACAATTCTATATTTTAGGTGCGTTCTTTATGCTTTTAACTATTCTTATCTTTGGAAGTGTAGCCTTATTGGCGGGAAAAATCTCTAACTACCTTAAAAGGCATAAGCATTCTGGGGTTGTATTAAAATGGCTGCAAATTGTAGTTTTTGTTGGGATTGCAAGTTTTATACTCATTTAGAAGATTTTGATCGTATAGGCTTACAGGAAAATTAATAGTACGCTGTTTTAAATGCTATCAATTTAATAAAATGAATTATTTTGCATTGGTTTTTAAATATTCCTTAAAATACTATCTTTGGAGATATGGATAAAATCAAGCTTATTGAGTGTCCGCGAGACGCGATGCAGGGAATAAAAACCTTTATTCCTACGGAAAAAAAAGTACAGTATATTCAGTCTTTGCTCCGTTGCGGATTTGATACCATAGATTTTGGAAGCTTTGTTTCTCCTAAAGCGATTCCGCAAATGGCTGATACTGCTGAGGTTTTATCCAAATTAGATCTGTCTACTACAAAAAGCAAGCTGCTGGCTATCGTTGCGAATACCCGTGGGGCGCAAGATGCCTCGGTACATCCCGAAATTGATTATTTGGGTTATCCTTTTTCTATTTCTGAAAATTTCCAAATGCGTAATACGCATAAGACCATAGCCGAATCTGTTGAGATTTTAAGTGAAATCCTTGAGATCGCTGAAAGCTCGAATAAAAAAGTGGTGGCTTATCTCTCTATGGGGTTTGGCAATCCTTATGGCGATCCCTGGGATGTGGAAATTGTAGGGGAGTGGACTGAAAAGTTATCGGCAATGGGTGTGAAAATTCTTTCTTTATCTGATACCATTGGAACTTCTTCTCCGGATATTATTGAGTATTTATTTTCAAATTTGATTCCTAAATATCCTGAAATTGAATTTGGAGCACATCTTCATACCACACCTGCAAAATGGCACGAGAAAATTGATGCGGCTTACAAAGCCGGTTGCAGAAGATTTGATGGAGCAATCCAGGGATTTGGGGGTTGTCCAATGGCTAAAGATGAGCTTACCGGTAATATGCCTTCAGAAAAAATGCTCTCTTACTTCAACTCTAAAAAGGCAGATTCCAATATTAAAATGACCAGTTTTGAGTCTGCCTTCAATGAAGCTTCTAAAATTTTCAACGTCTACCATTAATAGTGTTTATTTTAATTTTAAAGACTATTAGAAAAAGTTATTTAAAATTAATCTAAATAAACTTGCCCTAAAGAAAATGGGTTTTTATATTTGCTGCTCAATAATTTTAATCAGTCTAAATAAAGCAATATGAAAAAGCTGTTTTTCTCAGCAATCTTAGGCGGGCTTACGCTTGCCTCTTGTTCATCTGATGATGATGTTACACCAGAAAATACGGAATTAGAAATTCCTGCAACCTACAATTTTGAGCGAGAAGGTGCTTCTACAGTAAGCTATTCGGGGCAAACTACGAGACTTCAAATGACTTCTGAAATTCTCTCTAAGTTTACCGACTTTGAAAATGGAAGTGAAGATCTTTTGCTTAATATGTTTGCAAATGAAAATGCTCCTTTTGAAAATGCACGCCTTAACGAATCTTCTAAAAGTGTAAAATCTAAAGTAGCTGCTTCTAAATTGTATTTCTCAGCAAATACGGTTGAAAGTGCAGAAATAAAAAGTGATTTCGATTCATATATTACAGAGCAGTTTACTGCGGTAAAAAACAATAGGAATGAGTTGGCTGAAGCTGGAATGGCGGGCCAGATTGCTCAGGGTACAAGTGTTAGATATATAAATGCAAAAGGGTTGGAAATGAACCAGGCCTTTGCAAAAGGTTTAATCGGTGGCTTGTTGGCCGATCAAATCTTGAATAACTACCTTTCTCAGGCAGTTTTGGATGAAGCTGATAATCGTGCGAACAATGATGCCGGTTTAGTTGAAGAAGGAAAAGCTTATACTACCATGGAACACAAATGGGACGAAGCTTATGGATATCTTTATGGAGATCCTTCTATCCCGGCAGAAGATCCTAACTCAGTTTTAAACGATAATAATGATGCGCTATTATTTAAATATATGGGTAGCGTAGATGGTGATAGTGATTTTGAAGGTATTGCAGAAGAAACTTTTGAGGCCTTTAAAACCGGTAGAGCCGCAATCGTTGCGGGAGATTATCAAACCCGTGATGAGCAGGTGAAAATTATTCGCGAGAATATTTCAACCCTTATCGCTGTTAGGGCGATATATTACCTGCAGGCCGGTAAAAATCAATTGGCAGATGGCCAGAATGGAGCTGCTTTTCATTCCCTGTCTGAAGGTTACGGTTTTATTTATAGTCTTAAGTTTACTCATAACCCAGAGACTGGCGCACCGTATATTTCTGCTGGAAATGTAGAGGGTTATTTAGAACAGTTAATGAATGGAAACGGTTTTTGGGAGGTAACTCCAGAAACCCTGGATAGTATCTCTGAAGAGATTGCTGCTCCTTTTGATTTTACTGTAGCAGATGTTTAATTAAGAAAATTAGCCGGAGTAAGACCTTGTCTGCTCCGGTTTTTAATATTTATAGCTATGATTAAGATTTCAAAATTTTTATTGATTGCAACTTTATTATTTGCTGTTGCCTGTAGTACAGAAGATGGTGGCGATAATGGAGGTGATTCTAATGGCGGCGATAATTTTGACAGAGGTGAAATGCTGGCAAATTGGGCAGATAATATTATTGTGCCTTCTTTTGTAGCTTTCCTGGAAGAAAGTCAGAAATTGGAAGATATCGCAAAAGCTTTTGCTGAAAATCCCGGAACTACCGAGCTAAATGTTCTTAAAGCGCAATACAAAGTAGCTTATCAGGAATTTCAAACCGTTGAAATGTTCCAGATAGGAAAAGCTGAAGAATTGAATTATCGCAGCTTTCTTAATACCTATCCTACAAAAACAGAAAATATTGAATCTAAAATAGCTTCCGGAAGTTATAATCTTGAGCTACCATCAAATTTTGCAGAACAAGGATTTCCGGCTTTGGATTATTTACTGTATTCCTATGGATCAACAGAAGAAACCCTGGAAGTGTTCAATGCAAATCCAGAGTATATTAATTATATCATAGCAGTTGCCGAAAGGATAAATGCTTTAACTACTGAAGTTACAGCTTCCTGGGAGGGTGATTATAGAGATACTTTTGTAAATAACACGAGCTCTTCTAGCACAGGATCTGTAGACCGATTTACCAATGATTATGTAATGTATTTTGAGAAGATCCTAAGGTCTGGGAAGATCGGCTATCCGGCCGGTGCTTTTACCGGTTCTCCTTCCCCAACAAATGTAGAGGCTCTTTATGCCGGTGATATTTCCAAAAACCTGTATTTACAAGCTTTAAATAGTTTTGAAGATTTCTATTACGGCGTTAAAATTAATGGAGGCGAAAATGGTCCCAGTTACTATCAGTATTTAAAATATATGGAAGACGGGACAAGTTCAGAAAGTATAACTGCTTCTATAGCTGATCAATTTTCAGCAATAAGAGCTCAAAGTTCAGAATTGGATAGCAACCTTAAATCGCAAGTAGAATCAGATAATTCTAAGATGTTAGCTGCTTTTGATGAACTTCAAAAAGAAGTGGTGCTGTTGAAAGTAGATATGATGCAGGCACTTTCTATTAGCGTAGATTATGTAGATTCTGACGGAGATTAAATAGTTGATGCAACTTTCTCTGAGCAAATATCTAAAAAAGACTACGGAAGCCGCCCCTTTGGCGGTTTTTCGTTTGTTTTTTGGTATTATGATGTTTGCCAGTATAGTTAGATTCTGGCTAAACGGCTGGATCGAAAAATTATATATCGCCCCAAAATTCTTCTTTTCTTATTATGGATTTGAATGGGTGAAACCCCTGGGAGATTTCACTTATTTGCTTTTTATTCTTTGTGGTATTGCAGCTTTAATGGTGGCTGCTGGCTATAAATACCGCTTGGCTATCATTTTATTTTTCCTCAGTTTCACGTATATCGAACTGATGGATAAAACCACTTATCTAAATCATTACTACTTCATCAGTATCCTTAGTTTTCTGATGATATTTTTACCGGCAAATGCCTATTTTTCTATAGATGCCTGGCGAAATCCTGCCAGGGCCTTTCAAAAGATACCGCAATGGTGTATAGATGCAATAAAACTATTGCTGGGAATTGTGTATTTCTATGCGGGACTTGCAAAAATTAATTCCGATTGGCTTTTCAGAGCTATGCCTTTAAAAATATGGCTGCCTTCAAAATATGATCTTCCTTTACTGGGAGATCTAATGCAGCAGGAATGGGTGCATTATGCATTTAGCTGGAGCGGTATGCTTTATGATCTCTTTATCCCTTTTCTATTGCTATGGAAAAGAACCCGCTTTGTTGCTTTTTTGATGGTGATTGTTTTCCATTTGCTTACACGTGTGCTTTTCCCAATAGGGATGTTTCCATTTATTATGATCGTTAGCGCATTGATCTTTTTTAGTCCGCAGGTTCACCATAAAATATTGAATTTTGTATCGAAATGGTTCAGCATATCAAAACAAAGATTTGATAATTTAAAAATCTATCAATTTTCAGGAATAAAGAAAAAAGTTAGTATTGGAGTGCTTTCGGTCTTTTTTATTATTCAGCTTTTATTTCCGTGGAGGTATTTATTATACCCCGGAGAATTATTCTGGACTGAAGAAGGTTTTAGATTTTCCTGGAGGGTAATGCTTATGGAAAAAGCCGGCTACGCGCAGTTTAAAGTGGTAAATGCAGAGACCGGAAATCGGTTTTATGTAGATAATTCAGATTTTCTTACTCCCTTTCAAGAGAAACAAATGTCTTTTCAGCCAGATTTTATTCTTCAATATGCTCGTTTTTTAGCCGATCATTTTGAAAAGGACGGTCCCGAAAACATAGAGGTCTATGTAGATAGTTATGTGGCTCTCAATGGAAGAAAGAGCACTCCTTATATAGACCCGGAAGTTAATTTGCTTAATTTCGCGGACTCTTTTAAACATAAAACATTCATTTTACCATTTGAAGATGAAATTAAAGGTCTTTAGTATATTATTCTTTTTGGGATCATTCGTTTACGCCCAGCATACGTTTAGCGGAAAGGTGATTTCCGCAGAAACCGGGGAGCCCATTCCCAATGCTGAAGTTTGGAATAAAACGGAATCTGAAGTAACTGTAGCCAATGAAAATGGTGATTTTGAATTTACAGATATTAGCTCAGGCACTTATGATTTTGCTGTTTTTAGTTACGAATATGCTATCCTGGAAAAGCAAATAACTATAAATGGAGATCTTGAAATGGAATTTAGCCTTTCGCCTTTAGCCGAAAGTTTAAGCGAAGTGATGATCACTAATAGGAGGGAACAGCTTTTCGCTTTACGAAAACTTAGAAAGGTAGAGGGAACTGCGATCTACGCAGGGAAAAAAAGTGAGGTGGTGGTAATGGATAAGGTCTCCGGGAATCTCGCTGCAAATAATGCCAGGGAAATTTACAGCCAGGTGGTTGGTTTAAATATTTACGATAATGGTGATGCTGGGCTTCAATTAAATATTGGTGGTCGTGGTCTTGATCCTAACCGAACTCAGAATTTTAATACCCGCCAGAACGGTTATGATATCTCTGCAGATGTACTTGGATACCCGGAAAGTTATTATACACCACCACCGGAAGCACTGAGAGAAATCCAGGTGGTTCGTGGCGCTGCATCGCTGCAATATGGAACACAGTTTGGCGGACTCATTAATTTTAAATTTAAAGAACCTCCTCACGATAAGAAATTGGAGTTGGTTTCCAGGCAATCGCTTGGTTCTTATAATCTTTTTACCAGTTTTAATAGTTTGGCAGGCACTATTGGGAAATTCAGCTACTATACCTATTATAATTATAAATCGGGAGAAGGATTTAGGCCAAATTCAGAGTATGATTCTAATAACTTCTTTTCTCATCTTGCCTGGGATTTTAACGATAGAACCAAGCTTAGTTTTGAATATACTTATTTAGATTATCTGGCTCAGCAACCCGGTGGTCTTACCGATGCACAGTTTTATGAAAACCCAGATTATAGCAATAGGGAAAGAAACTGGTTTGACGTAAACTGGAATTTATATGCATTAAAATTTGAGCACAGTTTTTCTGATAAAACAGATTTTAGCCTGAATGTATTTGGTTTAGATGCTTCCCGAAAAGCTGTTGGTTTTAGAGAGAATAGAGTTTCACAGCCAGACGATCTTTCTGCACCACGGGAATTATTGGTAGACGATTTTTCTAACTGGGGAGCAGAGGCGAGGTTGCTAACAAGGTATAATTTATTTGATGAAGAATCGGTTTTACTGGTTGGAAGTAAATATTACGATGCTAACAATTTTCAGAAACAAGGTCCCGGAACTACTTCAGCCAGGCCGGAATTTACATTTACTAACGACCAATTCCCGAATTACCCAAGGCAATCAGAATACAATTTCCCAAATAAAAACCTGGCGTTCTTTGGAGAGAACATTTTTAATCTCACCAATAAACTTTCTATTACTCCGGGCTTTAGAATAGAATATATTAATACGCAGGCAAACGGTTCTTACAAAGAAATAATTCTTGATCTGGCCGATAATCCTTTAATTAACGAAACCAGGGAAGAGGAAAAAGATCTGGAAAGGAGTTTTGCTTTATTAGGTGTTGGAGCCAGTTACAACCTGGATGCTTCGAATGAGTTATACGGGAATTTTTCTCAGAATTATAGGTCGGTTACCTTTAGTGATATTAGGATAGTAAATCCCAGTTTTGTGGTAGATCCAAATATTTCAGAAGAAAGAGGTTTTACTTCAGACTTTGGAATTAGAGGAAGGTTGAAGAATTATTTGTCTTATGACGCCAGTATTTTCGGTTTATGGTATCAGGATAGAATTGGAGAAGTACTGGGGGTTGAAGATGGTTTTATAGTAAGAAAACGCGGAAATATTGGAGATGCATTTATCTATGGTGTAGAGACTTTTGCCGATTGGAATATTCGCAATACCTTTTTTGAACAAGCTGAAAATTATCGATTGAATCTTTTTGTAAACACGGCTTTTACAAATTCTGAATATACTGCTTCTGGAGAAACTAATGTGGAAGGGAACCAGGTGGAATTTATCCCTTATGTGAACCTTAAAACAGGTTTGAATTTTGGATATTCTAATTTTCTAGCCGGTTTTCAGTATACCCACCTATCAAAACAGTACACAGATGCTACGAATGCCCCGCAGGATATTAATGATAATCAACGTGGAATAGAAGGAAGTATCCCGGCTTACGGTATTTTAGATTTTTCGGCTTCCTATAGTTTTGGGAAGTTTAAATTGGAAACCGGGGTTAATAATCTTTTAGATAATTCATATTTCACGAGGAGGGCTACAGGTTATCCAGGTCCAGGGATTATTCCGGCGCAACCAATTAGCTGGTATTCAAGTCTTCAGTTTAAGTTTTAAAGATTTTTTTCGGCTTAATTTATTTTAAACCCGGTCATAAGGCTGGATCACAAAAGCGATAATAAATTGAATGAAATTAGATGAGAGTTAAACCCGGAAAACTCCTCTATTTCAGTTTTTAACCGTATATTTGCACGCAATTAAATCTTTAATTGCTATGATCGCACACGAATCCAAAATCTTAGGAGAAGGCCTTACCTACGACGACGTATTGCTTGTTCCTGCTTATTCTGAAGTACTACCCCGAGAAGTAAGCATTCGCACAAAATTCACTAAAAATATTTCAATAAACGTTCCTATTGTTTCGGCAGCTATGGATACGGTAACCGAATCCAGGATGGCTATTGCTATGGCGCGTGAAGGTGGAATTGGTGTTTTGCATAAGAATATGACTGCTGAACAACAAGCGCTTAAAGTGCGAAAAGTGAAGAGAGCAGAAAGCGGAATGATTATAGATCCCGTGACCTTGCCGATCACAGCTAATGTGAGCGATGCAAAAGCGAGTATGCGCGAGCATAGTATCGGCGGAATTCCTATTGTAGATGAAGACGGAAAATTGTTGGGAATTGTAACGAACAGGGATTTGCGTTTCGAGAAAAATCTTAAACGTCCAATTGCTGAGGTTATGACTTCAGAAAATTTGGTAACTGTTGCAGAGGGAACTTCCCTGGATCAGGCAGAAGATATTTTACAGGAATATAAGATTGAAAAACTTCCCGTAGTTAACGATAATTATAAATTAGTTGGACTTATTACTTTTAGGGATATTACCAAACTTACGCTAAAGCCTAATGCGAATAAAGATAGCTTCGGAAGGCTTCGCGTAGCAGCCGCCGTTGGTGTAACTGCTGATGCTGTAGACCGTGCTGAAGCTTTGGTAAATGCAGGTGTAGATGCAATAATTATTGACACGGCACACGGACATACCAGGGGAGTGGTGACCGTTTTAAAAGATATTAAATCTAAATTCCCAGATTTGCAGGTGGTAGTAGGAAATATAGCTACTGCAGAGGCTGCAAAATACTTAGTTGAAGCCGGGGCAGACGCGGTTAAAGTAGGAATTGGACCAGGTTCTATTTGTACTACCAGGGTAGTTGCGGGGGTTGGATTTCCACAATTCTCAGCTGTGCTTGAAGTAGCCGCAGCGCTAAAAGGTAGTGGCGTTCCCGTTATTGCTGACGGTGGAATTCGTTATACAGGAGATATTCCAAAAGCATTAGCCGCAGGAGCCGATTGTGTGATGTTAGGTTCATTACTTGCAGGAACTAAAGAATCTCCGGGTGAAACCATTATTTACGAAGGAAGAAAGTTCAAATCCTATCGTGGAATGGGGTCTGTAGAGGCGATGCAAAAAGGCTCTAAAGATCGTTATTTCCAGGATGTAGAAGATGATATTAAGAAATTGGTACCTGAAGGTATTGTTGGACGTGTTCCATATAAAGGCGAACTTGAAGAAAGTATTCACCAGTTTGTTGGCGGTCTAAAAGCCGGAATGGGTTACTGTGGAGCTAAAGATGTAGAAACCTTAAAGGAGACTGCAAAATTCGTGAAAATTACCTCTTCGGGAATTAGTGAAGGGCATCCGCATGATGTTACCATTACTAATGAATCACCTAATTACAGCAGGTAGACGTATTGTCTTATAAATTGAAAAGCCCTCTCAAATTTTATAATCTGAGAGGGCTTTTATAATACATCATCCTGAATTTATTTCAGGATCTAATTTCTTGCTATTCTTCTTCAGCTGCAACAGGAATTTCAATTCCCATTTTATTCATTACTTTTTCGGTAATATCATATTCTTCTGCAGAGAAAGCAATGCTATTTCCGCCGGCGTGTAGAATTTGAGTAAATCCTTCTTCGTCTATTACAGCTCGCATTGCAGCGTCAATTTTTTTGTAAAGTGGATTAGTAAGCTCATTTCTGCGCATTTGCATCATTAACTGGGCTCTTTGTCTAAACTGCTTGATCTGGTTCTCAAGTTCAATAATTTTAGACTCACTTTCCTGGCGGGCTTCTGCAGCAAGGCTTTCGGCATTAGCCTGGTAAGTTTTTACCAGGGTATCGTATTGCTTAACATTGGCCTGGAAATCTTGTTGTAGCTCCTTATCGTAGGTTTCTAAACCTTTATTTACAGCTTCCATTTCGGGCATTTGCGAAAGAATGTAATCGGTGTCTATAGTTCCTACTTTAGTTTGTGCGCTTGCAAAAATGCTAAAAGTTAAAAAGGCAATTAATAAACTGCTTCGTATCATAATTAAATTGTTTTTAGCAAATATAATAGCAGCTTTTAATTATTCATATTAAAACTTAAAACTATTTCTTGTTTAAAACACTTTGGTCGTTTTCTACAAAATTTTTAAAATCTTTCATATACTGGTAAGATTGTTTTCTAAAGGCGCCCGGCATAAAGAGGCCCATTAATTTCATAAAGCCACTAAACCTAAATTCGTTGTGAGAAATCCAAAGTGTATGCCCTTCTGGAGTTTCCTCAAAAAAGTTTTCCTGAATATTGTAAACGCCTTTTGCTGAATAATTTGCGTGAAACTGCGTTGGAAGATCGTTTTTAATAATTTTTTCTTCCATTTCAATATCCCGCTTTCCCATTTTATATTTCAGCATATTCTTTGAGCCTTCTTCTCCTAAATTTCCACTAATAGGTTCCATAGAAATAAACCCGCGTTGCCAATGTTTCATATTATCTGGATTGCTAAATTTCTCAACAACTTCTGTACGTGGCTTTATTATCTTAATTTCAGTAGTATATTTCATATCAATCGATTTTTAAAGAATTCAAAAAAATACTTTTTAAAATTCATTTAAAGATACTTAAGATAAAACAATTATAATTTTTAACTGGCTGTAATCGTTTAAACATAAGCTTGTGGAACCTAAATGAATTCTTATTTTTGCTTACTGGCAAATTACAGGCGTTTAGTCATTTGAAAATGGTATGTAAATTGCTATCTCAATAACTGATGATTTTGAAGATATCAACTGTTTTTATATGTTTTTTGCTGGCCGGTTTTATGCTTGCGGGTTGCTCTTATCTTGAAAAAGAAGAAGATCGTACAGTTATAGTAAGGGTTAACGATGCTTATTTGTATGAAGAGGATATTAACGCGCTAATAAACGAAAATACTTCCCCGGAAGATAGCGCTATTATTGTTTCTAATTATATAAACCGCTGGGCCACGCAACAATTACTTATAGACAGGGCGCAATTGAATCTTCCCGAAAGTCAACAAAAAGAGTTTAGAGATCTCATAGAAAATTATAAAAATGAGCTTTATACAAGTGCTTACAAAGACGCGGTAGTAAGCAGGCAGTTAGATAGTACGGTGCCAGTGGAGGAGATGGAAGCTTATTTTGAAGAAAATAAGGGCAATTTTAAGCTTACCGAAGATCTATTGAAATTAAGGTATGTAAGCCTGGCCGAAAATAACACCAATATAAATGAAATAAAATCTTACCTAACCAGCTTTGATGAGGAGGATATTGAAGAGCTAGACAAAATTTCTCTTCAGTTTAAAAATTATTCTTTTAATGATTCGGTTTGGGTTAAGTTAAAAACGGTTTACGATAAAATCCCTGCTTTAACTTTAGATCATAGGGATAAACTCTTAAACAAATCTAATTTTCTTCAGGTAGAAGATTCATTAGGTGTATATTTGATCTATGTAAAAGATGTGTTGGAACGAGGGCAGGATGCTCCTTTTGAATATGCCGAACCAACCATAGAAAAGATTTTGCTCAACAAGCAAAAATTAAATTTGATAAAGGAACTTGAAAAAGATATTACAAAAGATGCAATTAAAAATGAACAATTTGAAATCTATAATTAATACTACCGGCTTTCTTTTAGCCATTTTACTTGGGTTTAGCGGTTACTCTCAAGATGTGATCGTGACTGATAGTACTTCTATCCAGCCTGAGGATGAGATCGCAAAAAATACCGTTACCGAAAAAAATAACTCAGAACGTAGAAAAGTAGATGGAATTGCGGCTGTAATTGGTGATTATATTATTCTTGACAGCGATGTAGATATGATGTACAAGGATATGCAGAGCCAGGGAATGTCTACCGCTGATGTTACCGATTGCCAGCTTGCCGGTTCTTTAATGGAAAACAAACTTTATGCGCACCACGCTATTCAGGATAGTATTATTATTATGGATGCTGAGGTGAACAATTATATAGATCAGCAAATTTCTGAAATGGTTCGCCAGGTAGGTTCAATGGAAAAAGTACTTGAATTCTACAACAAAGAAAATGAAGCTGAATTTAGAAGCGAATTGTTCAAACTTAATAAAGAGCGCCAGTTAGCCAGCCGTATGCAACAACGCATTATTGAAACGGTAGAAATTACTCCCGAAGAAGTGAGAGCATATTATGAAAGTATTCCTGAGGATGAGCGCCCGGTTTTTGGAGAAGAAATTGAACTTTCTCAAATTGTTATAAAGCCTGAAATTCCAGAAAGTGAAAAAGAAAAAGTGATAGAGCGTCTAAATGAATTTAGAGCCGATGTTCTGGATAACGACGCAAGTTTTGCTACTAAGGCTGTTTTGTATTCACAAGATCCTGTAAGTGCCAGGGATGGTGGTAGAATTTCGCTTTCCAGAAAAGATAATTTTGTAAAAGAATTTAAAGATGTTGCCTTTAGTCTTCAGGAAGGAGAGGTAAGTAAACCTTTTGAAACTGAATTTGGATACCACATTATTCAGGTAGATAGAATTAGAGGTCAAAATGTAGATTTAAGACATATCTTGCTTATTCCAGATGTAACAAATGCCTCTGTTGAAGAAGCTAAAGCAAAAATTGACAGTATTAGAAAGAGGGTAAACGAAGGCGTTTTGGATTTTGCCGAAGCTGCTCGTGAGTTTTCTGATGAAGAAGAAACCAGGGCAGACGGTGGGAAACTAATTAACCCAAGAACAGGGGACACTCGTTTTGAGTTATCTAAAATAGACCCTAAGTTATATGATGAGGTAGGAGAGTTACAGGAAGGAGAACTTTCGCTAAGATTGCGTGACCAGGATAGAACCGGGCGCCCATATTTTAAGCTGATAAAAGTAAACGATAGAATTTCTGAGCACGAAGCCAATTATGCTACAGATTTTTCTAAAATAAAAGAGCTGGCACTACGCGACAAGCAGCTGGAAGCTATTGAAGAATGGCAAAAAGAAAAAATTGGTGATACTTATATTAAAGTGAACGGTAAGTTTAAAGATTGTGAGTATAGTAGTAACTGGTTAAAAAATTAGTAATTTATCAATGTCAGATGTTGCTCTTGTAGAAAAACTGGTAGTTAAACACCAGGATTTAAAAAAAGAAATTGCTAAAATTATTATAGGGCAGGATATGGTTGTAGACCAAATCCTGCTTTCTGTTTTTTCAGGAGGACATTCTTTGCTTGTGGGGGTTCCCGGTTTAGCAAAAACATTGATGGTAAACACTATTTCTCAAGCCTTAGGACTTGATTTTAAAAGAATTCAATTCACGCCAGATCTTATGCCAAGTGATATTCTTGGTGCAGAGATACTGGACGAAAACAGGAATTTTAAATTTATAAAAGGTCCGGTTTTTTCAAATATAGTTCTGGCCGATGAAATTAACCGAACTCCTCCCAAAACACAGGCTGCTTTACTGGAAGCTATGCAGGAAAGATCTGTAACTGTTGCCGGGCATAATTACCGTCTAGCCAATCCTTATTTTGTGTTGGCCACTCAAAACCCAATAGAACAGGAGGGAACCTATCCATTGCCTGAAGCGCAATTAGACCGGTTTATGTTTTCTATTTTACTGGAATATCCAAGTTTTCAGGAAGAAGTAGACGTGGTAAAAAGCACAACTTCAGATAAAACCCAGAAGATTAATGCTTTATTTTCTGCGGAAGAGATCGTAGAAATTCAGCAATTAATTCGTAGAATTCCTGTTGCCGATAATGTGGTGGAATACGCGGTAAAACTGGTAGGAAAAACCAGGCCGGATGCTGCCGAAGCACCGCAATTTGTAAAAAACTATCTGGATTGGGGTGCAGGGCCAAGAGCGTCTCAAAATCTTATCCTTGCCGCAAAATCTCACGCAGCGGTTAACGGAAAATTCTCCCCAGATATTGAAGATGTGCAAGCCGTTGCTATTGGAATTTTACGCCATAGAATTATTAAAAACTACAAAGCTGAAGCCGAAGGAATTTCCGAAGAAAAAATAATTCGAGACCTATTTTAATGATGCATACCTTTATTAAATACAGGGTTTTAGTTAGCGTGATTTTCTATATTTTGTGGGGAAGCGATTTTGTTGCTAATGTTCTTGATTTAAATAAAGAAACAACTAGTTTTATTAACTGGACAACAGTAGTCATACTTTTTATATTCTGGTTATTCATACTTATTGATATGATCAAGCAGAATTTAAAAGATAAAACATTCTGGATTCTTTCTATGTTTTTTGTGCCCTTCTTCGCGCCGGTGGTTTATTTATTCCGAAGAAACAAGTTGCTTCATCTTCAAAATAATATGTTTAGGAAGGCTAAATAATCTTCTGGAAACTGTTCTTATCAAGAATGGGTTTAAATTCTACTTTCTTTGTCGCTTTAGATTAGATTTTTTATAATCTGGTTCATTTAATTTATGAAATTCATAATTTTCAACCTAATTATTAGGCTTAGCTAAATTTAAACCATTGATAATTGCGAATTGTAAAATTATTTTCATTAAATTTTGATAATCACTTCTTATTTTCAAAATCCACTCGAAATCCTTAAATTTGCTAGACTTTTTTAGAACTAAATATATAATAATATGGCATACGATATTGATATGATCAAAAAGGTGTACAGCCAAATGGCCGAACGTGTGAATACTGCACGCGAGGTGGTTGGAAAACCTTTAACCCTTTCAGAAAAAATTCTTTATTCGCATTTATGGGATGGTGCTGCCAAGGAGGCTTACCAAAGAGGAAAAGACTATGTAGAATTTGCGCCAGACAGGATTGCCTGCCAGGATGCAACTGCCCAAATGGCTTTATTGCAATTTATGCAAGCCGGGAAAAAGCAGGTTGCAGTACCAACTACAGTGCATTGTGATCACCTTATCCAGGCCAAAATGGGAGCTGCAATAGATTTGCGAGCTGCTAATAAATCTAGTAGTGAAGTTTTTGATTTCTTGGAATCTGTTTCTAATAAATACGGAATAGGATTTTGGAAACCGGGAGCAGGAATTATTCACCAGGTGGTATTGGAAAATTACGCATTCCCGGGTGGAATGATGATTGGTACTGATTCTCACACGGTAAATGCCGGTGGTCTTGGAATGGTTGCCATAGGTGTTGGTGGTGCTGATGCAGTAGATGTAATGGCCGGAATGCCATGGGAGCTTAAATTCCCAAAACTTATTGGAGTTAAATTAACCGGAAAACTTTCGGGATGGACTTCCTCTAAAGATGTTATTTTAAAAGTAGCCGGCATCCTTACCGTAAAAGGTGGAACCGGATCAATTATAGAATATTTTGGCGAAGGAGCTCGCTCTATGTCAGCTACCGGAAAAGGAACTATTTGTAATATGGGAGCCGAAGTTGGTGCAACCACTTCAACTTTTGGTTACGATGAGTCGATGTCGCGTTACTTAAAAGCTACAGATCGTGCAGATGTTGCAGATGCTGCTAATGAAATTAAGGAACACCTTACCGGAGATGATGAGGTTTATGCAAATCCCGAACAGTATTTTGACGAGGTAATTGAGATTAATCTTTCAGAATTAAAACCTCACCTTAACGGTCCATTTACTCCAGATTTGGCTACTCCGATTTCAGAAATGGCCGCAAAAGCGAAGGAAAACGACTGGCCAATTAATGTAGATTGGGGATTAATAGGATCCTGTACCAACTCTTCTTACGAAGATTTAACCAGGGCTGCCTCAATCGCAAAACAGGCGGTTGATAAAAAAGTAAAGGCAAAATCAGATTTTGGTATTAATCCTGGATCTGAACAAATTAGGTTTACTGCAGAGCGCGACGGCTTGCTAAAGATTTTTGAAGATCTTGATGCTACAATTTTCACCAATGCCTGTGGACCTTGTATTGGCCAATGGGATAGAAGTGACAGAAAGGGCGAAGAGAAAAACACAATTGTGCATTCCTTTAACCGAAACTTTTCAAAACGTGCCGATGGTAACCCAAATACTCACGCTTTTGTAGGTTCTCCAGAAATGGTTGCCGCAATTGCAATTTCAGGACGTCTTGATTTTGATCCAACTCGCGATAAGTTGATGAATGAAGATGGTGAGGAAGTAATGTTGGATGAGCCAACAGGAATTGAATTACCTTCAGATGGCTTTGATGTGGAAGAAGATGGTTATGTACCACCAAATGAAGATGGAAGCTCTGTTGAAGTAAAAGTAGCTGAAGATAGCGAAAGACTTCAGTTGTTAACTCCATTTGAGCCATGGGATGGTAAAAACCTTACCGGCGCTAAATTGCTAATTAAAGCCTTCGGAAAATGTACAACTGACCATATTTCTATGGCCGGACCTTGGTTGCGTTACAGAGGACACTTAGATAATATTTCTAACAACTGTCTAATTGGAGCAGTTAATGCATTTAATAAAAAGACGAACTTTGTGAAGAACCAGCTTACCGGAGAGTATGATGGTGTTCCAGCGGTACAAAGAGAGTACAAAAAAGAAGGTGTTCCAACGGTAGTTGTTGGAGATCATAACTATGGTGAAGGTTCTTCTAGAGAGCACGCGGCGATGGAGCCTCGTCATCTGGGAGTGAAAGTTGTATTGGTTAAATCTTTTGCCCGTATTCACGAAACAAACCTTAAAAAACAGGGTATGTTAGGATTGACTTTTGCTAATGAGGCCGATTATGACCTTATTCAGGAAGACGATACCTTCAACTTTATAGACCTTGAAGATTTTGCTCCAGACAAGCAAATTACGGTAGAAATCGTACATGCCGATGGTAGCAAAGACACTATTAAAACAAACCATACTTATAACAAACCTCAAATTGAGTGGTATAAGCACGGTTCAGCACTTAACTTAATTAAGAAGCAAAACGCTGCTTAAATTAGTTTAGGGTTATATTTTATAAAGAGGCTGATTAATATTTGATCGTTTCGTCATTCTGAACTCGTTTCAGAATCTAAAATTCTTAGGAGTTAGACCCTGAAACAAGTTCAGGGTGACGTGGTGAGAAATAAATATTAATCAGCCTCTTTTTTATGCCCAAAATTCAGATGTTAAGTACCTTTGCTTTTTACGTCTAAGTATTAAAATTTGGTAATGAAGAAGCTTTTCAAGAATCAATGGAGTAATATTATCTTTATTGTAATTATCCTCGCGATGATTATTCCCCAAACTCGCAAACCCATTCAAATTGTAGTAAATAAGATATTTGCATTCAGCCCTTCTGTGACCGATGAAGAAGATAGAAAAGAGCTTGAAACCTATAATTGGACTTTAGAAACAGAATCGGGTAAAAGAGTAGATTTTGCCGAATCTAAAGGGAAAGTGATTATTGTAAACTATTGGGCCACCTGGTGTCCTCCCTGTATTGCTGAAATGCCAAGTTTCCAGGAACTTTATACCGATTATAAAGATGAAGTGGAATTCTATTTTATTTCTGGAGAAGATCACGAAACCACTAATAATTTTCTGAAGCGTAAAGGCTATCGTTTTTCCAGTTACCGAATGCTTTCTGAAGATCCAAAACCTTTAGATGGCTATACGCTGCCTTCTACCTATGTAATTAATAAAAATGGAACTATTGTAGTGGATAAAAAAGGCGCAGCAGATTGGAATAGTCAGAATTTTAGAAATTTATTGAATCAGCTTGTAGCTGAATAATGCTAAAAAGTTTTTCTGAAAAAAGACGCGACAAAGTCGAAACTATAAAGAGACAACATAATTTTTAGATCTTCTGAAACTGAAGTTTCCTCGTCTAGATACCTGAAAATATCCTGGGGAGAATTTTTAGTGTAGAATTTTGTAAAAATCTCTTCTCCCTTTTGGTTGTTCTGCGCGAGCACATCTAAAAAGATCGCATCATATTTCCTGAATTTATTATTGATTAAATTCTCACCGGGGCGTTTTCCGCTTTTAATATTCTCAATAATCTTCGCAATACGCTTTTCGGTATTTTTAAATGAATAACCGGTTGAAGGTTTTACCCAACCACCGCCGGTACCTATTTTAGTTATTTGTTCAGTATTGGCTTTGTCAAAAGGAAAATCGGTCATTGGGATAACGCCTGTTTCTGTGCTTCTAATCTTGAAATTTTTTGTTTTTAAAATCTTTTCAAAATATTGCTGAAGCATTTCGTCATAGACCTTGTCTTCAGTTAAAAAAGGAGAGAAGAAGGTATATTCAACCAAAGCCTTTTTCTCGGTAAATGGGAGAATATAAGTAAACGCAGTAGCATCCGGATATTTAATTCGGTAATCCATCATTGTGAAGGATTCTGGCGTAAAGACCGGTATTTCGGTTTCTACTTCCCAACCTTTAAAATGCTGAAAAATAGTAGTGTGTTTTTTGCTTTCCAGGTAAGAAGGGTCTACCCTGCTATCAAAGAAATGTGTGGCGCCATAAGATTTTTTCTGACCTCTGGCTTTCATCGTGACAGGATCTATTTTTTGAATTTCATCAGTAATAAATTCAATGTCCCCAGATTCCTCAATTTCATCCTGTAATTGTTGGTGGTAATCTTTAGCTTTTATCATCTTGTAAGTATAAGGTGATAATTGGAGATCAAGATTTTCTTCTGAAGATATAAACTTGCCTTTATTCCAGGAATTAGTGAGTAGATCGTCCCATTTGCCTTTGCCTTTTTCCCAAAAACACCAGGTTTTAACCGGCATGGAAAAATCGGAATCTATTATAGCAATCTTTTTTCCTTTAAAAAAAACATCCCGGCTAAGTTGCCGGGCGAGCTGTAGGCCTGCGAGTCCTCCGCCAATAATTACATAAAAATACCTGGGACCTAGCATAGGCTTATAAAAGCTATATTATAATTATTTTATTTTTTAAAATATTTTGAAGGTACAAACAGCATCCCAAAACATTCGCCATCATCTTTTCCAAGATGTTTGTGATGCATTTTGTGAGCTCTTCTTATTCCCTTGGCGTAAGGATTATTTGCATTCCTGAACATTTTAAAACGCTGGTGTATAAAAATATCGTGAACGGTAAAATAAGTGATCCCATAAGCTAAAATTCCAAGACCAATAGGTAATCCTATCCAAACATCTTCATAACGCCATAGCAGGAAAAAACCAATACTCACTAATGCATAAAATATAAAGAAAAGGTCGTTTCGTTCCCACCAGTGACTGTGATCTTTATGGTGATGGTCTTTGTGTAGCTTCCAAAGAAGCCCGTGCATTATATATTTATGGGTAAACCAGGCCATTCCTTCCATTGCTGCGAAGGTGCCCAGAAAAACTAAGATCCATAATAAAGTAGTCATACTAAATAAGTTTTAATCTATAAGAAATGTACGATTTGGCCAGGAGACCTGCTTTTTGATAATTTGGAACACGTATCCTGCTGTTTCTAATTTCCAAAGATGGTACTTTCTTTAATTTATGTAATAATTTTCTATAATAAATGTAAGCGGTATAAACACCAAATTTTGCTTCTACCGGTAAATGCGCAATTCCGCTTAAACCGTGTTTAAAATCTTCTTCAATTTCTTTTATAATTCGTTGTTTACTAACTTCATCTAATTTTTCAAGGTTTGTACCTGGAAAATAACTTCTGCTAAGATCTTCAAAATCGGCTTTTAGGTCCCTTAAAAAATTCACTTTTTGAAAAGCAGAGCCTAAACTCATCGCAGATTCCTTTAGCGATTCATATTTCTGCTGGTCTCCATTTACAAAAACCTTTAAACACATAAGGCCAACCACATCTGCACTGCCATAGATATATTCTTTATATTCGGCTACACTAAGATAATCAGATTTATGCAAATCAAGGCGCATACTCTTCATAAATGAGCGATAAAGAGATTCATCTATTTCATATTTATGCACGGTTTCCTGAAAAGAATTTAAAATAGGATTTAAGCTGATCTTATCTTCAATGGCTTTATAAAGATCTACTTCAAAATCGTTAAAAAGTCTTTCCTTATCGTAATCGTGAAAAGTGTCTACAATTTCATCGGCAAAGCGCACAAAGCCGTAAATATTGTAAATATCCTGGCGTATTGAGGGGGCTAGCATCCTGGTTGCAGTAGAGAACGAGGTGCTGTAATGATGAGTAACAGTTTTGCTACAAGCCCGTGAAACCGTGTCAAAAATGGCTTTCATAATTTAATCTTCTTTTTGAATTAATCCGGCGGCAAGCTTTCCTGAAATGAGGGAAGGCGGTACACCGGGTCCGGGAACACTCAGCTGCCCGGTAAAAAATAATTTATGCACTTTTTTGCTCTTTAATTTAGGTCTTAAAAATGCAGTTTGCAAAAGGGTGTTCGCCAGGCCATAGGCATTACCCTTGTAGCTATTATATTCTTCTTTAAAATCCTTTACACAAAAAGATTCTTTAAAAAGAAGATGATCGGTTACATTTTGATTGGTTAAACTTTCAAAACGGGTTATAATTTTCTGAAAATATTTCTCCCTAATTTCAGGAGTATCTTCAACATCTGGAGCCAGTGGAATTAAAAATATTCCAGCTTCTTTACCTTCCGGTGCAGCGGCATCATCTGTAACTGATGGAAAGCTAGCATAAAAAAGTGGATTTTCAGGCCATTCAGCATCATCGTAAATTGCTTTCGCATGTTTCTCGAAGTCCGTATCAAAAAACAAGGTGTGATGAGTTACATTCTCTAATTTCTTATCAAAACCGGCAAAGAATAATAAGGCTGAAGGAGCAAAGGTCTTTTTTTTCCAATAAGACTCCTTGTATTGTCTTTTATATTCCGGCAATAAAGTTTCGGTATGATGATAATCGGCACCGCTAAGAATATAATCGGCTTTAATTTTCTTTCCATTAACCAGCATACCGGTTGCAGTATTATTTTCAACAAAAATTTCTGAAACCGGCGCATTGACGTTAACCTTTATACCTAGCGATTTAGCCAGGCTTTCCATGCCTTCAATAACTTTATACATTCCGCCTTTTGGATGCCAGGTTCCCAGGCCAAAATCTGCGTAATTCATAAAACTATAGAAGGCCGGGGTATTACTAGCTTTAGCGCCAAGAAATAAAACCGGAAATTCTAGAATTTGAACCAACTTTGTATTGCTAAATTCTTTTCTAACTTCTTTAGAGATTGTGCTAAAAAACTGACCTATTTTACCGGCTGTAGTTGGGGTTACCAATTCCAGAGGAGAAACTCCTGGGCGATATACCAGGTCTTTAATAGCAATATCATAATTATCTTTGGCTTCTTTAATAAACTCTTTCAGTTTTTTGGAACTTCCCGGTTCTTCAGCTTCAAAGGCAGCGCAAATTTTATCCAGGCTGTCTTCTATGGTAATACTGTCTTCTTTTCCGAAGAAAACCTTGTAAGCCGGGCTTAATTTTTCCAGTTCATAATAATCTGAAGGCTTTTTGCCGAAATCGGCGAAGAAACGTTCAAAAACATCGGGCATCCAATACCAGGTTGGACCTATATCAAAACAAAAACCATCCTTTTTAAGCTGGCGTGCCCGCCCGCCTATATTCGAGTTTTTTTCAAAAATCTCTACTTCATAGCCGTCTTTAGCCAGGTAGCAAGCGGCTGCAAGAGAAGCGAATCCCGAACCAATAATAGCAACTTTCTTTTTCATAAATATTCTATAAGTTATCTATAAATTGGTTTAAACTGGTATGAGTTTTCACAAAAGGGGGTAATTCTTTATGCTGTATTTCCCTTATTTTATGTCCAAAAAGTAATAGTTCGTATTTTTCCTTTTCGCAAACCTGCTCATTAAACTCATTGATGAAATCTTCTACATCACCCGGTGCGGTAGTAAAATAACTTACAAAGCTAATTTTGTTATGTCGCTCCAATAAATAATCGAGATCGCTTAAAGGTAAACTGGGTCCAAGGTAAATGGCCTTATTCCCGTGATAAAGAAGTTCGTAATACAGGTAAATAATTCCTATATCGTGAATTTCATTCTCTGGAAGAAAAAGCACGTAAAGTTTATCTGAAGTTGGTTCAACCTCTTTTTTAATTTCTGCAAGATTCAAGTAGAGTTTCTGTTTAATGAGATCTACTATATAATGTTCGTGAATTGGCTTTATGGTATCGGTTTGCCATAACATTCCAATTTGCTCTAATAGCGGAAGAAATACCTGGTGAAAAATTTCACGGAAACTTTTATCTTTCTGCAGGTTTTCATAAGTGCTATTAAAAAGGTCTTCGTCAAAATTCATCATAGAAAGCTTAAACGAATTTTGAGCGCGATTCTCTTTACTTGCGCGAGCAGATATACTCCGTACCATTTTAGAAATTTCTTCTTCACTTAATTTAGAAATTCTAGAGATCTTATAGCCGTGTTCATTTAAGAAAGCAACGTTTAAAATCTTTTGCAAGTTAGTACTATCGTACGTTCTTATATTCGTAGAAGTACGGTCGGGATTTAAGATATTGTATCTTTTTTCCCAAATTCTTATGGTATGAGCCTTGATTCCGCTTAAATTTTCAAGGTCTTTTATGCTGAAATTTTGTTTAATTAGTTCCATATTGTGTTTAAGATAGTCAAATCTAACTAAATTTGAACATTAAACACTTTATTGAACTGTTAAAATGTTTAATTGTTTAGTTAAAAAGTTAAACAGTAAATTTTATGACGAAGTTTTCTTCTAAAATTGTGCTTATAACCGGTGGTGCATCTGGCATTGGTAAATTAATGGGACGCGAAGTACTGCAACGTGGTAGTAAGTTAGTAATCTGGGACGTAGATAAGATTAATTTACAGCAAACCCTTAAAGAATTTGATGAGTTCGGGGAAGTTTATGGATATACCGTAGATATTACTAATACTGCCTGGATTCACGAAATTGCAAAACAGGTAAAAGATGAAATTGGTCCCGTTGATATTCTTATAAATAATGCGGGAATTGTATTTGGAGGTTATTTTCACGAAAATTCTTCGGAAAATATAGAAAAGGTCATGAATGTAAATGCCATTGCTCCCATGCAACCTGCGCGAACTTTTTTAAGCGGGATGATGGAAAGGAAACAAGGGCATATTTGTAATATCACTTCCTCGGCAGGCCTGGTCTCCAATCCTAAAATGGCTGTCTATGCAGGAAGTAAATGGGCTGCCACCGGTTGGTCTGATAGTTTACGTTTGGAGATGAAACAACTTAAAACCGGGGTAGGGGTTACCACCGTAACTCCATATTATATAAATACAGGAATGTTTGATGGCGTAAAATCTAACATTCCTATTCTGGATCAATATAAAGTGGCTAAAAGGATAATTAAGGCCATCGAAAATAATAGAATTTATTTAAGTATGCCGTGGAGTATGCGTTTTGTAAGATTTTCTCAGGGACTTTTTCCTATCTGGTTTTACGACTGGTTTGTAGGAAGGGTAATTGGGGTGTATAAAACTATGGATGAATTTAAAGGCCGAAAAAGATAAGGATATGGAAGAAACTTCAGCAAAAAATATAGCCGAAATATATAAGAAGCAAAGAACTTTTTTCGCTTCTCAGGAAACAAAAAGTATAGATTTTAGGCTTCAGCAGTTAAAGAAACTAAAGAAAGCTGTTCTTCAGTATGAAGATAAAGTGAATGAAGCTTTGTGGGAAGACCTACATAAATCTAAAGAGGAAGCATTTCTTACAGAGACCAGCCTGCTTATAGAAGAACTGAATTATCATATTAAGAATTTAAAAAGCTGGGCGAAACCAAAGAAAGTAGGCACACCTCTACAAATTAAACCTTCGCGCTCAAAGATCTATTTCGAGCCTTTGGGCATTGGTTTAATAATTGCACCCTGGAATTACCCCTTTCAGCTTACACTTAATCCTTTAATTGGAGCGATTTCTGCCGGTTGCTGTGCGGTTTTAAAACCTTCGCCAGATACTCCAAATGTAGCACAGGTTATTGAAGAAATGATATCAGAACATTTCTCTTCCGAATATATTACGGTAGTTCAGGGTGGAAAGGATGCTAACCAGGAGTTGTTTAAATTTCCTTTTGATATCATGTTTTTTACCGGCAGTCCAACCGTTGGTAAAATAGTGATGAAAGCTGCCGCTGAATATTTGAGTAGGGTTGTATTGGAGTTGGGAGGTAAAAGCCCTTGTATTGTAAATAAAGATGCAAATTTAAAGATCGCCGGGAAGCGCATTGCCTGGGGGAAAATTATGAATGCAGGACAAACTTGTATTGCTCCAGATTATTTGTTAGTTCATAAAGAAGTTAAGAAAGATCTTTTAGCTGAAATTTCTAAGGCTTTTGAAGAAATGTTGGGAGAAAATATTGCCAATAGTAATTATTACGGCCGAATTGTAACCCCTGCGGCAATGAATCGTTTAAAGAAATACCTTAACGGAGATATTTATTATGGTGGAAAAATAGATTTAGAGGAAAAATATATAGAACCTACAATTTTAAACAATATAGATCCTGAAGATGAAATTATGCAGGAAGAAATTTTTGGGCCTATTTTACCGGTGATGGAATTTGAAGAGCTCACAGAAGCTATATCCTATGTTAATGGGAATGAGAAACCACTTGCACTTTATTATTTCGGAAAAGATAAAACTGCAAAAAGAATGCTGCAGGAAACAAGTTCTGGCGGTGCCTGTATTAATGATACGCTTATACACGTGGCGAACCATAAATTACCATTTGGCGGCGTTGGGAATAGCGGGATGGGGAAATATCACGGCAAAGAAAGTTACCTGGCTTTTACACACGAAAGGGGAGTGGTGAATTCTTCAACAAAACTGGATATACCTTTAAAGTATCCGCCTTATAAGTTTTTTGGTTTGATTAAGAAAATAGTAGGGTAAGTAATTTGAAAGTGCCCGGAGCGGGAGTCGAACCCGCACGCCCTAATGGACACATGGCCCTCAACCATGCCTGTCTACCAGTTCCAGCACCCGGGCTTAAAACAAGTCTGGAAAAAGTAAATTTCCAAGGGCTGTAGCAAGAAATCGAATTCTACGAGTTAAGAATTCTGAACTTAAAAAAATGTGATCTGGCTGGGGCTTTCCGATATTTCCCTATCGCTTAAATCGGAATAAACTTATCGCCCAACAAAATCTGAACTTAAAAAAATGTGATCTGGCTGGGGCTCGAACCCAGGACCCTCTCCTTAAAAGGGAGATGCTCTACCAACTGAGCTACCAGATCGGTTTTCAATATTTTAATTCTGAACTTAAAAAGTGATCTGGCTGAGGCTTTCCGATATTTCGCTATCGCTTAAATCGGAATAAACTTCTCGCCCAACAAAATCTGAACTTTAAAAGTGATCTGGCTGGGGCTCGAACCCAGGACCCTCTCCTTAAAAGGGAGATGCTCTACCAACTGAGCTACCAGATCAATAAAAAGCATCCGTCTTTTTGCGAATGCGGGTGCAAATATACATTCATTAATTTATTTTTCAAGCCTAAATTGAGATAAATTTATATTAGATTTGGATCTTCCTAATAATAAGTACTTTAACAATGAAAATATTTTTAACCGGCTATATGGGTTCAGGTAAATCGGTAATAGGCGAAATGCTCGCTAAGAAACTGAATTACAAATATGTAGATCTCGATGATCAAATAGAAGTGATACAAGGGAAGAGTATCAACGATATTTTTGAAGATAAAGGAGAGTTATTTTTTAGAAAGTTAGAATCGCAGATTTTGGATGATATTTTAGAAGATACTTCCAATATGATCATTTCATTAGGCGGAGGAACTCCTTGTTATGGAAATAATTTTGAGCGAATTTGCGAGCAAAAAGATACTACGAGCATTTATTTAAAAGCTTCCATCCAATCTTTAACTGACAGGCTTTTTGTTGAAAAGATTCATCGCCCGGTAATCAGTCATCTCGAAACCAGGGAAGCTTTAGAGGAATTTATTAGAAAACATCTTTTTGAACGGGCTTACTATTATAGCCAGTCAGATATGAGTATCACTGTAGATGAGAAAACTCCTGAAACTATTGTAGCTCAAATTATGGAGCGGCTATAAAAGTTCGGCTTTAAATTTATTGGGCTCAAAAGAAACCTTAACCATTTCATTTAAAGAGGTAGAAAGGGAAATTCCTTTGAAATCTGCTTTTACCGGATATTTCTTATGATTTCTATCTACTAAAACAGCGGTTTTAAATTGTTTAAGCGGAACATTTAAAAAGTGTCTTACCCCATAAATTAAGGTAGTTCCCGAGTTTAATACATCATCCACAAGGATAACCGATTTATCGCGGTAAATTTCAGGCTCAAGCGAAGTGGTGATCTCTTCCAGCGGATTTTTCTTATTCACATGAACTTCACAAAGCTTTATTTTAAGTGGTGAAATGTTCTCCAAAGCTTCTTTTAAGTGTGTAGCCAACTGATAGCCCTTATTAGCGATACCGGCCAGGATAATTTCTTTTTCATCAATATTACTTTCATAAACCTGGTAGGCTATGCGTTTTATTTTATGCTGAATTTGGTCGTGATTTAAAATAAGTACACGTTCTTTCATTTTCTTGATAATTTTAATCCCAATATGGGAATTCAATACAGGCTTTTAATTACTTGTAAGAGATCTTCTTCTAGCGTCATCCCTATTTCTTTCTAAACTTAAAAAACAATTCGTTTCCCTGCCTTGGTTTGATGGAATTGTAACAAGTTTCAAGAATTTCAATCTCAAAATACGGACTAAAATACGTTAAATATTCCTCTTTACTACCGCCAAAAGGTGGTCCGTCTTCTGTCAAAGGAAAACTAAAAAGTAATCCGCTTAATAGAGCATTCTGCTTTAAGAGTTCAGCGGTTTTCAAGGCGTAATTCTTTCTGGAATCTATTGGTAACGCACAAAAGAAAGTTTGTTCTAAAATGAGATCAAACTTATCTTCAATTTCAAAGAAATTAATATTCAGCAATTGGTTTTCGGGAAAAGTGGGTACGCGAGCTATTAAGTTCTGAAGTGGCTTTTCACTAATATCGGCAACGTAAACATTTTTGAAACCTTGTTTAAATAAATATTCTGCTTCATAAGCGTTTCCGGCTCCCGGAATTAATATTTTTAGGTTTTTATCTTCCAGCTGATCTATATACGCTTTTAACGGCCTGGAAATTTCACCAATATCCCAGCCGGTTTGGTTCTGCTCATAACGTTGAGACCAGAATTCATTAGAAAAACTACGATTTGATGTCATCTGGATTGGGATCTGTATTTTCAAACCAATCGTCTATATCACGACGATCTTTTTTGGTAGGCCTGCCGGTTCCTTTTTTGCGGTAATAATCTTTAGAATACTTTAAAAGCTCCAGTTTTTCAAAAGCCTCTTTTGGTGTAACATCTATTAGATAAAGATTAACCAATTTAGCGCCGACCCGGCTGGCGGGAAGGTCTAAAACTTCAATTTGATAATCTATTTGATTTTTGCGTACGCTAAGTTTATCATTTGGAAAAACTTCTTTAGAAGGCTTTACACTGGTGCCATCCATTTTTACTTTTCCCTGCTTACATGCGTTGGTGGCAATGCTGCGGGTTTTAAAATATCTTACGCACCATAAAAACTTGTCAACTCTCATAAAATCTCTCCTTTAAAACTGCGTTATTCTTAAACAAAAATACAAGAATATTGTATCTTGCGCGCCAAAAATAGAGACAATGCAATTAAACAAATTTTTTATTCTAAGCTTTATTTCAGCTTTAACTTTAATTTCCTGTGACGAAGATGATAACGGAAATGCCCCCGAATTCGAAGAAAGGGATCCTGAAGAGCAGGCTATAGCTGATGAAGATTCTATTAATAATTTCCTGGACACCCATTTCTACAATTATGAGGAGTTTGAAAACCCTTCTGATGATTTTGATTATATGGTTAGGTTTGATACTATAGCCGGAGAAAATGCCGATAAAACGCCGCTTTCTGAAGAAGAAAACCTCGAGATGAAAACGGTGGTGAATAATGATGTAGAATATAATATGTATGTTCTTAAAGTAAGAGAAGGGGAAGGGCAACAACCTAAATTCACCGATTCTACTTTGGTTAATTACCGGGGAGAACTATTAAATCTTAGTGCTTTTGATAATGCCAGTACTCCGGTTTGGTTTGATCTTACTACCTTAATTAAAGGCTTTTCTGCAGGAATTGTAGAATTTAAAGGTGCTACCGGTTATACCGTTAATCCTGATAACACCGTAGATTTTAATGATGATTACGGAATTGGAGCACTTATTTTTCCTTCAGGTTTAGGATATTTTTCAAGCTCTCAACCCAGTATTCCACCTTACAGCCCTTTGATTTTTAATGTACAGTTATTAGGAGTAAACGAAGCCGATCACGATCGTGATGGGATTCCTAGCTGGATGGAAGACCTTAATGAAAACAACGATATTCTAGACGATGATACCGATGAGGATGGAACCCCAAATTTTGCTGATCCAGATGATGATGGTGATGGTACTCCAACCCGCGATGAAATAATTATAAATGAAGACGGTAGTGTAGAATTTCCGGATGCTAACGGAAATGGAACTCCGGATTATTTAGATCCAGACACCTTTCAATAGGTAGGTTAATTATTATAAGAGAAAAGGCTGTGCGAAAAGTCTAATTTCGTCAAGCTGAACTTGTTTCAGCTTCTAATTTGTTACGATTATTAACATCTTAGATTCTGAAATAAATTCAGAATGACGATTCAAAAAACTTTTCGAACAGCCTTTTTTATTTTGTCAGCTTCTTCTAATCTAATTTAAAAAGCATAAGACAAACTCAAAATCCATTGAGATGGTCTTGAATCTATCGAAAAGTTATCCTGAGCATCTTCGCTAAAAGCAGTGTTTTCAGTAAACGCTCCTTCATATCTCACATCAAAACCTAAGCGCCCAAGATTTATGCCTGCGCCTACCTGGTAACCTACGGTAATATCTTTTTCAACATCACCAATTTTAAGCGTGGTATCCTCTAGCTCGTTATTTATAATATATTGAAATGAGGGCCCGGCTTTTATATTAAGAGGTCCTATAACATTTACTCCCAGCAAAATTGGAGCATCTATTTTATCGATTTTATAATCGAAATTTTCATATTCGGTGTTCAAACGAGTGAACATTAATTCTGGCTGAATAAAAATTCCGACAATCTGGAATCGGCTGAAAAGCCCAATGTGATACCCAGATTTTTCTTTTCCTTCTATAATATCATCAAGATCGTTAACCGCACTTTCTCTTTCAAGATCGCCGGTAGCTCCATAATTGAAACCTCCTTTAATTCCAAAATCTGCTTCCTGTGCCATAAGTCCTATAGAGGAAAACAGAAAAACAGCGATAAACATTAATTTCTTCATAGTAGATTGTTTTATGTTAGGTTTTGATAACGCACAAATAGTGCCCATTATTCTATTTATAATGAAAAGAGGCTATTTAAAAAGTCTTGTCTCGTCAAGCTGAACTTGTTTCAGCTTCTAACATGTTTTAAAAATAAACATATTATATTCTGAAATTAATTCAGGATGACGATTTTAATAACTTTTAAAATAGCCCCTTAAAATACTTAAAAAAGATTTTCTATTTTCTCTTTAATACTTTTTCTGTGGCCTTAATAATTGCTTCCGCATTAAGTCCGTATTTATCCATTAATTGTTCTGGTGTTCCGCTTTCTCCAAAAGTATCCTGAGTGGCCACAAATTCTTGTGGTGCAGGATTATTTTCGGCTAAAGTACGCGCAACACTTTCTCCAAGTCCGCCAAGGAAATTGTGTTCTTCGGCAGTTACCACACATCCGGTTTTCTTAACCGACCTGATGATGGCTTTTTCATCTAAAGGCTTAATCGTATGAATGTTAATTACATCAGCACTAATTCCTTTTTCTGAAAGCTTCTGTGCAGCCTGTATCGCTTCCCACACCAAATGGCCGGTAGCAATAATAGTTACATCTTCGCCTTCATATAAATGAACTGCTTTTCCAATCTCAAACTTCTGGTCTTCGGCAGTAAAATTGGCTACTTTTGGTCTTCCAAAGCGAAGGTAAACCGGGCCGTCGTGTTCTGCAATTGCTAAAGTTGCTGCTTTGGTCTGGTTAAAATCGCAAGTGTTAATTACCGTCATTCCCGGTAACATTTTCATAAGGCCAATGTCTTCCAGGATCTGGTGTGTGGCACCATCTTCTCCTAAGGTAACTCCAGAGTGAGAAGCACAGATCTTTACATTTTTACCTGAATATGCGATAGATTGACGAATCTGGTCGTAAACTCTACCTGTTGCAAAATTGGCGAAAGTTCCGGCAAAAGGAATTTTCCCGCCTATGGTAAGGCCGGCAGCCATTCCCATCATATTGGCTTCAGCAATTCCCGTCTGGAAAAAACGCTCTGGATTTTCATCTATAAAATCCTGCATTTTAAGAGATCCCACAAGATCGGCACAAAGTGCTACTACGTTAGGGTTGGTTCTGCCAAGTTCGGTAAGTCCTGCACCAAAACCGGAGCGGGTATCTTTCTTTCCTGTATCTATATATGTTTTCATTCTAAATTTTATTGTCATTTCCGCGCAGGCGGAAATCTATGTTGTTTTAATTTCCACTTTGTCAGAAATCTATTTTAATAGTCTCCTAAAGTTTCAGGATTTTGTGTAAGCGCGGTTTCCAATTGTTCATCATTAGGCGCTTTTCCGTGCCAGGCGTGGGTATGCATCATAAAATCTACGCCGTTACCCATCACCGTAGTCATAAGTATACAAACCGGCTTTCCTTTTCCGGTGCGAGATTTTGCTTCGGTTAAACCATCAATTACCTTTTGCATATCGTTACCATCTTCAATCTCCATCACATCCCAACCAAAAGCTTCAAATTTAGCTTTCATATTACCCATAGGTAAAACGGTCTCGGTGCTTCCATCTATTTGCTGGCCGTTAAGGTCTACCGTAGCAATAAGATTATCTACTTTATTTCCGGCAGCATACATAATAGCTTCCCAGTTCTGGCCTTCTTGCAATTCCCCGTCACCTAGAAGGGCGAATACCAAATGATTATCCTTATTTAGCTTTTTAGCTTGAGCAGCTCCAAGAGCGACTGACATTCCCTGACCCAGAGAACCTGAAGCTACGCGAATTCCCGGTAGGCCTTCGTGTGTGGTAGGGTGACCTTGTAACCTGGAATCAATAAGGCGAAAAGTATTCAATTCATCTACAGGAAAATAACCGCTACGGGCTAAAACACTATAAAATACCGGAGAAATATGGCCGTTAGAAAGGAAGAAAATATCTTCTTCTTTCCCGTCCATATTAAACTCGGGCTTGTGCTCCATAATCCCGCCCTGGTACAAAGCGGTGAAAAATTCTGTGCAACCAAGCGAACCTCCCGGGTGTCCCGAATTCACTTTGTGAACCTGCCTTAAAATATCCCGGCGAACCTGGGTGGCAAAATCTTCTAATTCTTTGATTTTTGACATTAAAGTAAAATTGTGTTGTTAAAATAATAGCCACAAAAATAGGTTTTTATAAAGCTTTGTCAAAGTGGTTGCGAGTCAGTTATCAAGAAAACTATTCAAGTAACTAACAATTTCCCGTTTTAACTTCTTTTATTGGCACCGCCAAAGGGTATAATACCCCGGGGCTTGCCTCGAAATTAAAAATTTGTTTCCAAAGAATGCCTCGTGGGCTTGCCCCGAGATAGTTTACCTAATATTTACTCGATAATCGTGATTTAAATGTTTCGTCCCTGTAAATTGGGATGCCTCGAAAACAAAAAAATGCTTCGTGGGTTTGCCTAAAGGTAGTTTACTTGAGTATCTTTGCACTCACTTAAAATACACTATGAAATTTGATTTGTTGAGTACCGATGCCGGTAGTAAAGCCCGTGCTGGGACCATTACAACCGATCACGGTAAGATTGAAACTCCTATTTTTATGCCTGTTGGTACCGTAGCTTCGGTAAAAGGAGTGCACCAGCGGGAACTTAAAGAAGAAATTAATCCCGATATTATATTAGGAAATACCTACCACCTTTATTTACGTCCACAAACCGAAATTCTTAAGAAAGCCGGGGGGTTACATAAGTTTATGAACTGGGATAGAAATATTTTAACCGATAGTGGCGGGTACCAGGTATATTCACTTTCTGATAGGAGAAAAATTAAGGAGGAAGGTGTAAAATTCAAATCTCATATAGACGGTTCATACCATACTTTCACTCCAGAGAACGTAATGGAAATTCAGCGTGCTATTGGGGCCGATATTATTATGGCTTTTGATGAATGCACCCCTTATCCCTGCGATTATAAATATGCGAAACGCTCTATGCATATGACGCATAGATGGCTGGATAGATGTGTAAATCATCTGGAGAAAGTAGATCCATTCTATGGATTTGATCAAACGCTTTTTCCAATTGTCCAGGGGAGTACATATAAAGATTTAAGAAAACAATCTGCCGAATATATCGCTTCAGTTGGAGCAGAGGGTAATGCAATTGGCGGACTTTCGGTAGGAGAACCTGCTGAAGAAATGTACGCGATGACAGAAGTTGTTACTGAAATTCTTCCGGAGGATAAACCGCGATATTTAATGGGCGTGGGAACTCCTATTAATATCCTGGAAAATATTGCACTGGGAGTAGATATGTTTGATTGTGTGATGCCAACCAGGAATGCCCGTAACGGAATGCTTTTTACGGCCCACGGTACTATTAACATCAAAAATAAAAAGTGGGAAGACGACTTCTCTCCAATAGATGAAATGGGAATCACTTTTGTAGATACCGAATACAGCAAAGCTTATGTTAGGCATTTATTTAGTGTGAATGAACTTCTCGGCAAGCAAATTGCTACAATTCATAACCTCGGGTTTTATATGTGGTTGGTGCGTGAAGCCAGAAAACATATCTTAGCTGGAGATTTTACCACCTGGAAGAATATGATGGTAAAACAAATGGACAAAAGACTGTAAACCTTGAAAATATTAGATTGGTACATATTAAAACGCTATCTGGGAACATTTTTCCTGATGCTGTTGTTATTTATACCAATTGGGATCACAGTAAATCTTGCCGAAAAAATTGGTAAAATACTGGATAATGAAGTGCCTTTTATAGAAGTGGCGCTTTATTATGTAGATTTTACGATCTATTTTGCCAATTTATTATTTCCACTTTTCTTATTTCTATCGGTGATTTGGTTTACCTCGAAACTTGCTAATAATACCGAGATTATAGCCTTTTTAAGTAGTGGTGTTTCCTTTTGGAGATTTCTAAGACCCTATCTTATTGGTGCCAGTATTGTTTGTGTTTTAGCTTTATTTCTTGGAATGTTCCTGGCGCCTAAAGCCAGTAAAGGTTTTAATGAATTTAAGTACGAATATCTCAAGAAGAACGAGCAAACCCAGGAGACCAGGGACGTTTACCGGCAAATAAACGACAATGAGTTTATTTATGCCAGCCATTTTCAACCTATAGGGAAATCGGCACGAAATTTCACCCTGGAGCATTTTGAAGGTAACGAGCTTAAATTTAAAATTAGCGCTTCTAGTTTAAGGTTTAACGAGGAAGACACCACTTATTCTTTGAGAAATGTAGATAAACGTATTGTTGGGGTTAACGGAGATTCTATTTTTCATCAAAATACGCTGGATACGATACTGCCATTTGAATTTGATGAACTTACCCCTGAAACCTATATCGCTGAAACTCTAAATTATACCGAACTAAACGAATTTATAGAACAAGAGCGTCGCAGAGGGTCTGGAAATATTAATAGATACCTGGTGGTCGCTTATAAAAGATGGAGTATCCCGGTTTCAGCATTTATTTTAACGATTATTGCCGTGGCTGTATCTTCTATGAAACGGCGTGGGGGAATGGGCGTTAACCTAGCCGTTGGGATTACGCTTGCTTTTATATTTATATTTTTCGATAAAGTTTTTGGCACCATGGCAGAGCAATCTACCTTCTCTCCATTAATTGCGGTTTGGTTTCCAAATATCAGCTTTGGCGTCCTTGCTATTTTTCTACTTTACAGGGCTAAGAGGTAGTTGAAGAAATTTCTAAAAATTTAATGCACTTTCAGTATAATTCTTCCTTTTAAAGTTTGTTATATTTGTAGGCTAATAAAAAACAAACCATAACAACTTATGGAATATTTAGAATTTGAATTACCCATTAAAGAGTTGGAAGAGCAGTACGAAAAAGCCTGTAACATAGGTGAAGAGAGCGATGTTGATGTTACGGCTACCTGCAGGCAAATCGAGAAGAAATTAAAGGCTACCCGAAAGGATATATATAAGAACTTAACGGCCTGGCAACGGGTTCAACTTTCCAGGCATCCTAACCGTCCCTATACTTTAGATTACATTAATGGTATTTGCGGTGATACGTTTTTAGAACTTCACGGTGATAGAAATGTAAAAGATGATAAAGCGATGATTGGTGGTCTTGGAAAAATTGAAGACCAGAGTTTTATGTTTATTGGTCAGCAAAAAGGCTATAATACTAAAACCAGACAGTATAGAAATTTTGGGATGGCAAATCCTGAAGGTTACCGCAAAGCTTTACGTTTAATGAAATCTGCAGAGAAGTTTGGTCTTCCTGTAGTGACATTTGTGGATACTCCGGGTGCATATCCGGGTCTGGAAGCTGAAGAGCGCGGCCAGGGAGAAGCTATTGCCCGAAATATTCTTGAAATGACAAGGCTAAAAGTGCCGGTAATTGTTGTTATTATTGGTGAAGGAGCCAGTGGTGGTGCTTTGGGAATTGGTGTTGGAGATAAAGTGATGATGCTTGAAAACACCTGGTATTCGGTAATTTCTCCTGAATCTTGTTCTTCTATACTTTGGCGAAGCTGGGAGTATAAGGAACAAGCGGCAGATGCTTTAAAACTTACCGCCAAGGATATGAAAAAACAAAAGCTTATAGATGAGATTGTAAAGGAACCAGTTGGAGGTGCTCACAGTAATAGAGAAGAGACTTTTGATACGGTTAAAAATGCAATTTTAGAAGCATATGATAAATTTAAAAACTTATCACCAACAGATCTAGTAAATAAGAGAATGGATAAGTATTTAGATATGGGGGTTTTTAAAGGCTAAGACCTTACATATCATAACCTAATTAATTTCCGAAACCCTGGTTTCGGTTTTTTTTGCACTTATCAACACTATTATTAAGTTTTCAACAGGTGAATTGTTGATTACCGGTTAATTAAGTAACCGATCTAATATTAAGATGCTCTTAACAAATTTTATACTTTCGTAATATGGATAAAATGACCGCCCCGCAGCAATTTTCGGCAAAAAAAAGTAATGTTATTAGCCTTGAAAAAGGTAAGCTTCCGCCACAAGCTGTTGATTTAGAAGAAGTTGTATTAGGGGCGATGATGATAGATAAAAAAGGGGTAGATGAAATAATTGATATCCTAAGCCCTGATGCTTTCTATAAAAATTCCCATAAATTAATTTTTGAAGCAATACATAAGCTCTTCGAAAATACAGAGGCGATTGACTTATTAACCGTTTCTAACCAATTAAAGAAAGAAGGTAATTTTGAAAAGTCTGGTGGCGATTATTACCTGATTCAGTTAACCCAAAAAGTATCATCCTCTGCACATATTGAGTTTCATGCCCGTATAATTCTTCAGAAATATATTCAGCGTAGCCTTATTAAGATTTCAAACGAAATTATTGAGGAAGCTTACGATGAATCTACCGATGTTTTTGACCTTTTAGATAGCGCTGAAGCTAAATTGTATGAAGTAACTCAGGGGAATATTCAAAAATCTACCGAGACTGCTCAAAGTTTGGTGATCCAGGCGAAGAATAGAATTGAAGAAATCTCGAATAAAGAAGGTTTAAGTGGTGTTCCTTCAGGATTTGATAAGTTAGACCAGTTAACCTCAGGTTGGCAGCCCAGTGACCTTATTATTGTTGCGGCGCGTCCAGGTATGGGTAAAACGGCGCTTACATTATCTATGGCCAGGAATATTTCTGTAGGCCAGAATATGCCGGTGGCATTTTTCTCTTTGGAGATGTCGGCAGTACAGCTAATTACCCGATTAATTTCTTCGGAAACCGGACTATCTTCAGAAAAACTAAGAACAGGAAACCTTGAAAAGCACGAATGGGAGCAGCTTAACGTAAAGGTAAAAGATCTTGAAAATGCTCCTTTGTTTATAGATGATACGCCTTCACTTTCTATTTTTGACCTTAGGGCAAAAGCCAGGAGGTTGGCTTCTCAACACGGAATCAAACTTATTGTAATTGATTATTTACAGTTAATGACGGCCGGTGGAAGCCAAAAAGGTGGCGGAAACAGGGAGCAGGAAATTTCCACTATCTCCCGTAACCTTAAAGCTTTGGCTAAAGAATTAAACGTCCCGGTAATTGCACTTTCTCAGCTATCGCGTGCGGTAGAAACCAGGGGTGGCAGTAAGCGACCATTGCTTTCTGACCTTAGGGAGTCTGGAGCGATTGAGCAGGATGCCGATATCGTATCCTTTATTTATCGTCCAGAATACTATAAAATTGAAGAATGGGACGATGAAGAAAGAACACCAACCGATGGGCAGGGTGAATTTATTGTAGCCAAGCACAGGAACGGTGGACTGGAAAATATACGTCTTAAATTTATTGGTCATCTTGGTAAATTTGATAACTTAGAAGAGTTCGATTCGCCTTTTGAATATCATTCCAAAATGAATACCGGCGAGAATGAAGAGAATGAGTTTGGCTCGCCAAACCTGCCTAACCCAAGTGCGAACGAAGCTTTTGGTAGTTCAATGAATAGTGGGTTTAATAATGACGACGATGACGAAGTTCCATTCTAAAAATTCTGAAAAAATAAGTAAGACTAAGTTTAATGATATTGTTTTAAAAGACCAGAAAAGCGGGAAATTTACCGTTTTTCTGGTCTTTTTTGTTTTCCTGGCTTTAAATTCTTTTAGGGTTTCAGCATCACAATTGCTTATTCCTATGGATGGAGACTCTCAAAAGAATCATTTAAAAGCCTACGGAATAACCTATTTTGCTTTACAAGAAGAGTTAGAAGTTAGGTGGTTGCTGAATTATCGCGGTGGTTCCTTTTTAATTTCAGACACAGAAGAATTACGTAAAGAATGCCAAATACGTGGAGTTTCTTTTGAAATAATAAGTGATGATAAAACCCAGTCGATTTTAGAAGAAATCAGTAGTCCTTCACAGAATATGGAGACTGTGGTACTAGAGAAAGCCCCAAAAATTGCGGTGTATTCTCCACAGGGAAATAAACCCTGGGACGATGCGGTGACTATGGCACTTACTTATGCCGAAATTCCTTATGAAACCATCTATGATGAAGCCGTATTAAATGATGCGCTCATTTTATATGATTGGTTACACCTACACCACGAAGATTTCACCGGCCAGTACGGGAAATTCTATAGAACATTTAGAACTACGCCCTGGTATATTCAGGAAAAAGAAGAAGCTGAAGCCTTAGCACAGAAGTTAGGATATAATAAGGTTTCCGAAGAAAAACGGGATGTTGCTTTAAAAATTAGAGATTATGTTGTTGGCGGCGGCTTTATGTTTGCAATGTGCAGCGCTACCGATAGTTTTGATGTTGCCCTCGCTGCAAAAGGAGTAGATATTGCCGAAACTATGTTTGATGGTGATCCCAGTGAACCCGGTTATCAATCTAAAATAGATTTTAGTAATACTTTCGCGTTTACCGATTTTACCCTGGAACGAAGCCCAATGGTTTACGAGTTTTCTTCTATAGATATGACTGCTAAAAGAAATATTCCGAAGGAAACTGATTATTTTACCCTAATGGATTTTTCAGCAAAATGGGATGTGGTACCAACTATGTTAACTCAGAACCACACTCGATTGGTTAAAGGATTTATGGGCCAAACAACAGCCTATAATCCAGATAATATTAAAGCCAATGTTTTGGTGATGGGAGAAAGTAAATTAAATGGCGAAGCTCGTTATATTCACGGAATAAAAGGAAAAGGATTTTTTACTTTTTACGGAGGCCACGATCCTGAAGATTATCAGCATAGGGTAGGGGATCCAAAGACCGAACTTGATTTACACCCAACTTCACCGGGCTATAGACTAATTTTAAATAATGTACTTTTTCCAGCAGCAAAGAAAAAACCACAGAAGACCTAAGATGAAACTAAGTCTTTTGTTGAAAATTCTAAGTATCGTCAATTTGATTTTAGTGGTATTTCTCATATTATATTTGACTAGTGTAATTAGATTGCCTTCTTCGGTATATGGACTATTATTAATTTCAGTCGGAATTTTAACTGCAACAGGAATTTATCTAAAAGAAAATAACAAGAAGTAACTATGAAATTTTTTCAGAAGGAAATAAAATTAAAAGCGAGGTCTAGAGGATTTCATTTGGTAACCGAAGAAGTGGAAAGTCAACTGGAGGAATTAAAAGAAATCAAGTCAGGAATATTAAATGTGTTTATAAAACATACATCAGCAGGAATAACTATTAACGAAAACGCCGATCCTACTGTGCGTGAAGATTTCGAAAGTCATTTTAATGAAATGGTTCCGGAAAAAATGCCGTATTATAAACACACTTTAGAAGGTCCAGATGATATGCCGGCACATATTAAGGCTTCCTTGTTGGGTAGTTCACTTCAGATCCCTGTAACCAATGGAAAATTAAATATGGGAACCTGGCAGGGAATTTATTTGGCAGAGCATAGAAATAATGGAGGTTCTCGAAAATTGGTTTTAAACCTTTACGGGGTTTAAGTTTATTACGGTTGCAGGGAACTGTGTAGGGAATAAAGAAGCCACGAATTCACTAATAAGTTCTATAAGAATATTTGTGTATTAGTGGCAAAAAAATTGAAGGTCATTTTTTAAGAAACTTTGAAAGTATTCGATAATTCAATATCCTAAGAAAATAAAAGCATAAAAAAATCCAGTTCAATAAAGAACCGGATTTTTAAATAAGAGAGTATAACTAATTTGTAATTACTTTACTTTATCTACAATTGCTTTAAAAGCTTCTGGATGGTTCATTGCCAAATCGGCAAGTACCTTACGGTTTAAACCTATTCCACCAGCTTTGGCAGCTCCCATAAATTGAGAATAAGACATACCGTGTTCACGGGCTGCAGCGTTAATACGCATAATCCATAGTGAACGGAAATTACGCTTCTTTACTTTACGGTCTCTGTATGAGTAAAGCATAGCTTTCTCAACCGCATTTTTTGCTACTGTCCAAACGTTTTTACGACGTCCGAAGTAACCTTTTGCTTGCTTAAGAACCTTTTTTCTTCTGGCTCTTTTTGCAACTGAATTTACTGATCTTGGCATATTTTTATGTGTTTTGTAGCAGGCGGTCGATAATCGACACTTTTAACTTAAACTTCAAACCGTCACACTAAGCGCAGTCGAAGTGTTGCCCAACTCCAGGGTTTTTAAATTAATTAAACCGTTAAGAGCTTATTGTTACTTTAAACGCAACATAAGTTTAACATTGTCCTTATCTGCATCGTGTACTAATGTACTATGCGTTAAGGCTAGCTTACGTTTTTTAGACTTCTTTGTTAAGATGTGGCTTTTAAACGCGTGCTTTCTTTTTATTTTCCCAGTACCGGTAAGCTTAAAACGCTTTTTAGCACTAGATTTTGTCTTCATTTTAGGCATGTTATCCTCTTTTTTATATTATAACTCTCTTATTATACTATTTTGCTTTTCTGGGAGATAAAAACATAGTCATACGTTTTCCTTCCAGCTTTGGCATTTGTTCTACTTTTCCAAGTTCTTCAAGATCTTGCGCTAATCTTAGCAGTAGAATTTCACCTTTATCTTTAAAAACGATAGAACGTCCTTTAAAAAATACAAAAGCTTTTAATTTAGCTCCGTCTTTTAAAAATTTCTCTGCGTTACGTTTTTTAAATTCGTAATCGTGATCATCTGTATTAGGACCAAAACGTATTTCTTTTACCACAACTTTGCTCGCTTTGGCTTTCATAGCCTTCTCGCGCTTCTTTTGTTCGTAAAGAAACTTTTTATAATCCATAGCTTTCACCACTGGTGGTTTAGCATCTGGAGATATTTCTACCAAATCCAGGCCTAATTCTTCGGCTATAGATAATGCTTGTTTAGTTGGGTAAACGCCCATTTCTACATTATCACCTACAAGACGAACTTCTTCTGCCCTGATTTTTTGGTTAATCCGGTGTTGATCCTCTTTGACTGCTCTAAGCGGTCTCTTCGATTTTTTTCTACGTATTGCTATGGCTGATCTATTTTTGGTTAAACTTCAAACGTCTTCAACGTTTTTTTAATTTCCTTATTTATAATTTCGGCAAAGTCTTCTACTGGCATAGTGCCTATATCGCCTTCCCCTCTCTTTCGTACAGAAACCGTACCATCTTGTTCTTCCTGTTCCCCTATAATCAACATATATGGGAATTTGTTCATTTCGGCTTCCCTTATTTTCTTCCCAATGGTTTCATTTCGGTTATCCGCCAAAGCGCGAATTTCGTTATTTTCCAGCAAAGTTAAAACTTTTTGGGCGTATTTTTCATATTTCTCACTGATTGAGAGCACCATAGCCTGCTCGGGCATCAACCATAATGGAAAGTTACCGGCTGTATGTTCCAATAATATAGCGATAAAACGTTCCATACTACCAAATGGCGCACGGTGAATCATTACCGGACGGTGTGTCTCATTGTCACTTCCTTTATAGCTAAGTTCAAATCTTTCTGGCAGGTTGTAGTCTACCTGAATGGTGCCAAGTTGCCAGCTTCTGCCAAGTGCATCTTTCACCATAAAGTCTAACTTAGGACCGTAGAATGCGGCTTCACCGGTTTCAACAACATAATTAAGACCCTTTTCTTTAGCTGCATTAATTATGGCAGTTTCGGCTTTTTCCCAAACATCGTCAGATCCTATATACTTTTCTTTATTCTCCGGATCTCTTAAGGAAACCTGTGCGGTAAAGTTTTCAAAACCTAATGAATCGAATACATATAAGGTAAGGTCTATTACTTTTTTGAATTCTTCATCTAATTGATCTGGAGTACAAAAAATATGAGCATCATCCTGCGTAAAACCTCTTACTCTGGTCAATCCGTGTAATTCCCCGCTTTGTTCGTAGCGATAAACGGTGCCAAATTCAGCAAAACGTTTTGGAAGATCACGGTAACTCCAGGAGCTAGCGTTATAAATCTCGCAGTGATGAGGGCAGTTCATAGGTTTTAATAAAAATTCCTCACCCTCGTGAGGTGTATGAATTGGCTGAAAGCTATCTTCGCCGTATTTAGCATAATGGCCTGAAGTTACATAAAGTTCTTTTTGACCAATATGCGGACTTACCACCATCTCGTAACCTGCTTTTTTCTGTGCCTTTTTTAAGAAATCTTCCAGTCGTTCTCTTAAAGCAGCTCCTTTTGGTAGCCATAATGGAAGTCCCTGTCCAACTTTTTGAGAAAAAGTAAATAACTCAAGTTCTTTCCCAAGCTTACGGTGATCCCTTTTCTTAGCTTCTTCAAGCAGTTCTAAATATTCTTTTAATTCTTTTTGCTTCGGAAATGAAATTCCATAAACACGAGTCAACTGCGGATTGTTTTCATCGCCGCGCCAGTAAGCTCCGGCAACACTCATTAACTTTACCGCTTTAATAAAGCCGGTATTTGGAATATGACCTCCTCGGCAAAGATCTGTAAAGTTGTCGTGATCGCAGAAAGTGATCTCGCCATCTTCCAGGTTTTCTATTAATTCAACTTTAAATTGATTATTTTGTTCCTTATAATAGGAGAGGGCATCAGCTTTAGAAACTTCACGAAGTTTGAAATCATGTTTTTCGCGAGCAATTTGAAGCATTCGTTCTTCGATCTTCTTAAAATCGTTTTCAGAAATCTTGTGCTCACCAAAATCTACATCATAATAGAATCCATTTTCAATGGCCGGTCCAATGGTTAATTTAGAACCTGGATACATTTCTTCTATCGCCTGGGCCATCACGTGAGAGGTAGAATGCCAAAAGGCTTTTTTACCTTCATCGTCTTTCCAGGTAAATAAGGTTAAACTGCCATCTGTTGTTAACGGCGTAGAAACTTCTACAATATTATTGTTGAATTTTGCTGAAATTACGTTTCGGGCCAGTCCAGAGCTAATGCTGTTAGCAACATCCATTGGAGTGGTACCTTTTTCAAATTCTTTTATACTGCCATCGGGCAAGCTTACCTTAATCATGTATATGTAGTTTTAATGAGCGCAAAGATAATAGGTTGATTTTGCCTGCGCAATATACTTATATATAAAGGAGAATATTTATTGCTGAAATATTAAAAAGGAGTACTTTTTCTTTATGCTGAAACATTCACTTTTGTCTCGCCAATATTTCTTTAAAATTTTTTATCTTACAAGTTCCTTTTTTAGAGAGAGTTATAGTTTAGTTTTAAGTTTTCTTTAAAAAAAAGTTATTTGCGGCTTGCGGGGGAAGAAAACAGCAGTATATTTGCACCCGCTTTGAGACACAACGAGGGTTGGGGAGTAAAGTGGGAAGTTCATTGCATATTGGGATACGGTGATTTTTTAAGGAAATAAAGCTTTAAAAAAATAAAAGTAAAAAAATTTATTTTTTACTTGCCAGAATCAAAAGAGGGTGTATATTTGCAGCCGCAAAAACAGCGAAGGTTTTTAATTAAAACGCCAGTTGTTTTGAAGTTCTTTTGAGAATGGAAAGCTTTAAAAAAAAAGTCAAAAATTTTTCTAAAAAAGATTTGGCGGATAAAGAAAAAGCATTGTATATTTGCAGCCGCTTACAGCGCAAACAAGTTCCCAGAAATATTGAAAAGAAATCCCGGGTGGGTAAGAGAATAGAGAGGTTCGAGTCCTTTAATTTCGACAAGAATATCCCGAGTAAGATCGGGGAAGTTCATTGATTTATTGAATTGACAGCGCGTACATTTTTCGAGAGAGAAATGATACAAATAATTTAGAATTAAGACTAGATAAGTCATCTTTGAGTACAGACAATTGATTGTTGTAATTATATTTAAGAAACAACGATGAAGAGTTTGATCCTGGCTCAGGATGAACGCTAGCGGCAGGCCTAACACATGCAAGTCGAGGGGTAACATAGGAAAGCTTGCTTTTCTGATGACGACCGGCGCACGGGTGCGTAACGCGTATACAACCTACCTTTTAGCGGGGAATAGCCCAGGGAAACTTGGATTAATGCCCCATAG
>NZ_FVZF01000007.1 GCF_900168265.1 Salegentibacter salarius
CGGTTCAAAACTGCTTTGACGATCTTCAGGGGTCTCAATATCAAAGGAACCAAAGCCACTTTTAAGCTTTTTCTTTCCTTTGCCATTACGCTTATTCCCCTTGGCACGCTCATCACTATCCAGATGGGAGTCCATTTCTGCCTGAAGGGCTTTCTCAATTACGTTCTTTAGCATCGGTGCAAAGGCTCCGTCTGCACCAAAAAGGCTTTTGCCTGACATAAACTGGTCAAGCACCTTTTTCTCGAATTCCTGTTGTTCTTTTGTTGTCATAATTCTGTCTGATTGAAATTAATAAATAATTCTATTCAGACAGAGTTTATTTTACACCCTCATAAAAGAAGAGTTTGTCTATTAAGAGGTAACCTTTAGGCAAACTCTTTTTAATCCCTTCAGAGGGTTTAATTCCTCGCGGTTTGCCTCGAAAGTTCAAAATTTTTTATCCAATTCATACTTCGTGAGCTTGCCCCGAGGTACTTGATTTTAATCTTTTAAAATTGCTTTCTGAATAGTCGCTGTGCTATCGCAATTTTCTATTTGAAGTTCAAGGATTGCTGAATTTACTTCGTTTGTAACCAGGTAAATATTACAAGGCTCTGCATCGGTATTGCTTCGGCTAAAATCTACATCACCATGTTCCAGGCTTTGAGAAACTAATGCTGTGTCTAATTTATTATTCTCAAAAAAGCTAAAAGCTTCCGCAGAAAACTTGCGCTCTTTTATTTTTATATTCTTTAAAACCCGGGCTTCGGGAGAATAATCGCAGGACGTTTTCTTTCCGCCTAAAAAAAACATTAAAAGCATTATTCCGAAGAATAGTCCAACGGAGAAATATCCAATTCTATGAATTAATTTCATTTAAAATATTTTGAAGAAGCACTGGTGGTTAATAATCTTAAAAAATAAGTAGATTGATGTCCCTATAAGAAAGATCGAACCAGTCGGCTATAGATTTATTGGTTAAAATTCCGTGGTAAAAGTACAAACCATTTCGTAAACCTTTATCAAAACGCAGTGTGTTTTCCAGGCCACCTTCTTCAGCGATATGTAAAAGATAAGGTGTGAAAATGTTACTTATTGAAAGTGAAGAGGTTCTCGCATAGCGCGAAGGAATATTTGGCACACAATAGTGTAACACATTGTGTTTGGTGAAAATAGGTTTATCGTGTGTAGTGATCTCGCTGGTTTCTATACAGCCACCCATATCTATGCTCACATCTATAATTACGGCGCCACGTTTCATACTGCTCACCATATCATCGGTAATAAGCACTGGTGAACGGTTTTTACCGCGAACAGCACCTATTAAAACATCACAGCGTTTTATAGCTTTAGTGAGGTTTTTAGGCTGAATTGTAGAAGTATAAAAGGTTTGATTTAGATTGGTCTGAATATTTCTGAGTCGGGTAAGTGAGCTGTCAAAAACCTTAATGCTTGCACCGAGTCCTAAGGCAGACCTGGCAGCAAACTCACCAACGGTTCCAGCGCCGAGAATAACAACTTCTACGGGCGGAACACCACTAATATTCCCAAACATTAAGCCGTTACCGTTTACATTGTTGCTCATAATTTCTGAAGCAATTAAAACGGAAGCGGTACCAGCAATCTCGCTTAGCGCACGTACAATGGGATAACTCCCATCATCATCCCTAATAAATTCAAAGCCAAGCGCAGTAATTCTTTTTGTAGCTAATTTCTGAAAATATTCTTTGCATTGCGTTTTAAGCTGAAGCGCAGAAATTAAAATTGTTTGCGGATTGATTAGGTCTAATTCTTCAATAGAAGGTGGTTCAATCTTAAGAATGGTAGGGCAGGAGAAGACTTTTTTGGTGTCTTTTGTAATTTCGGCTCCAGCGTTGGAATAATCCTTATCGCTAAATCTTGCCCATTTTCCGGCTCCAGATTCTATCATTACCCTATGGCCGTGAGCGGTTATCGCTGCAACTGCATCGGGACTTAAACATATGCGTTTTTCCTGGTAAGAGGTTTCTTTGGGAACTCCAATAAATAACTGTCCCTTGTTTTTATAGATTTCCAGGGTTTCTTCCTGCGGAATTAATTGTTCTTTGGTAAAAGGCGAGACCTGTTTGCCCATAGTTAACTGCTAAAACTTTAAAATATGGAAATTACGACTATTTTTAAAAATAGCATTAATTAAAGTTGCGTATAGTAATCTTCCTGTGCAGGTTCCCAATATTGTTCTTCTTCCTGAAAAGATTTTACTTCACGACGATCGGTTTCGGAAATAGGAGAAAAGACAGAGACATCGGTTTCATCGATCTCACTAAGATCAATACCGTAAATTCGATCAAAGATTTTCACACGAATTAGATATACAATTGAGAGAATAACAATAAAAAAGGGAGCAAGATAGATAAGTTGATTGGTGTCCATCATAATATTTGAATCAGTATAAGCATCTTCGTAAAAAGCTGTTACAAGTTGAAAACCATACATTATTACTGGAACCAAAATTACATGATACCACCAATGTTTACAGGTGAAAAACCAAATAGAAAGTAATAAAAGCGGCACAATTTTGCCTAGATAGGTCCAGGCTGCCGTCAGGACGTTCTCATAATATTTACTTTCATATGTAAAAAAAGAATTTTCCCAAACGGGACTGCTTGGGAAAATTTCATATAAATAGAATAAATAAGGTGAAAAGGCTATTATAAGACCTATAATACTACCCGTGAGTAGGAACTTTGATCGTTCTCCTATCCACTGCTTGTTCTTTGATTGGCTCATTATTATTGTTATCGTTATCTGAAGATGAAGTTACAAAAAAACTTGCTCCAAAAATTGCTGCTGTAAAAAGTATTGCTTTAAGTTTCATAATATTGAGGTTTTATATTGTTATTTCGTTTTGTTTACTGAAGCAAACCTAGGAAATTATAAAACACTAAAAATTAATACATTAATCGTACTTTTGCGCCTTTTTTTAAGCAAAAAAATCAGGATATTTCAAGAAAAAATATTTTATACTAATAAAAAATAAATATCTATAATGGGCAATAATTTTATTTTTGCCCTAATTTCAATTTTCAACTATAATGTAATCGCAGTTTGTTGCTAACACCACTTTTTCTGTTGCTTTAAGATAATATTTAGATTTAATTAACATAACTTTAACAGTCTTCTTTTTTCGTCTTTTACAGAAATATTCACTTTTTGGAATTCATGTTCAAGAAAACTACTAATATTTTGCGGCCATTCAATAAAAATCCAATTATTGGAGTTTAAATATTCTTCAATACCTATATCTAAAGCTTCATTTTCGTCTTCGAGCCTATAGAAATCAAAGTGATAAATATTTTCGTGGGGGGTGTGATATTCGTTAACTAACGAAAAAGTAGGACTGGCAACTTTATCTTCGCTTTTTAAAGCTTTTACCAGAGATTTTATTAGGGTGGTTTTACCTGCACCCATTTCACCATAAAAAAGTAAGACCTTACTTTTTGTATGTTTTAATATATAATCAACAGCCTCATCAATTTGGGCTAAATTGTAGGTGATAGACATTAATAAAATAGATTTTTGGCATAACAAAGATAGGGAATAAATTAATACTCCCTATATTTTGCTAGAAATCAGGGATTAATCCCCTATTTTGGATTCATAACTACAAATGGAATAATCATCTCTTCTAAAGAAACTCCGCCGTGTTGATAGGTGTTTCTGTAATAACTTACATAATGATTGTAATTATTTGGGTAGGCGAAGAAAAGGTCACCTTTGGCAAATATAAAAGAGCTGCTCATGTTTATGCTTGGTAAATGGATACTCTTAGGATCTGGAGCGGCCAGGACATCTTTTTCTTCATAAGTAAGACTTTTACCTGTTTTATACCTTAAGTTTAAACTGGTGTTTTTATCCCCAATAACTTTAGATGGGTTTTTGGCATTTATAGTGCCGTGGTCTGTGGTGATTATTAATTTGAACCCAAGTTGTCTTGCCTGTTGAATAATATCCAGTAATGGGGAATTTTTGAACCAACTATGTGTTAAAGATCTATACGACTTATCATTAGACGCCAACTCTTTTATAACTTCCATTTCTGTCTTGGAGTGGGAGAGCATATCCACAAAATTATAAACCACAACGGTAAGGTCGTTATCTTTTTGCGTTTTAAAGTTTTCAGCAAGTTTCTTTCCGGCTTTTAAACTCGTGATTTTATGATATTCGTGTTTGTAAGTTTTTCCCAGTCTTTTTAGTTGTTCATTTAAGAACTCTGCCTCGTGGTTATTTTTTCCACCTTCATCGGTATCGTTTTTCCAATACTGCGGAAATCTTTTTTCCATATCAGAAGGCATTAAACCCGAAAACATCGCATTACGAGCATATTGTGTTGCTGTGGGTAAAATGCTGTAATAAGGTTCTTCCTTTTCTTTTTTATAATAATTTGAAATCACCGGTTCTAAGGCTTTCCACTGGTCGTATCTTAAGTTGTCTACCACTACAAGTAAAGTAGGCTGATCTTTAGTGATTTCAGGAATTACTTTTTCCTTAAAGATAGTGTGCGACATAATTGGCGCATCAGCATCTTTTTCAAACCAGGAAGGATAATTTTTGTCTATAAATTTACAAAACTGGGTATTGGCTTCATTTTTCTGAGATTCCAGAATTTCAAACATTCCACTGTCTTCCAGACCTTCGAGTTGAAGTTCCCAGTAAATTAATTTTTGATAAAGTTCGGCCCATTCTTCAAAAGTATTTACCTGGCTTAAATCCATCGCGATCTTCCTGAATTCCTGCTGGTAGTTAGAAGTTGTTTTTTCAGAAATAAGTCGGGAGTGATCCAGGTTCTTTTTAATACTGAGAAGAATCTGGTTTGGGTTCACCGGTTTAATAAGGTAATCGGCTATTTTAGAACCAATAGCCTCTTCCATAATATACTCTTCCTCACTTTTGGTAATCATTACAACAGGAAGATTCTCTCTTTTCTCTTTAATTTCAGCAAGGGTTTCCAGACCGGTAAGTCCCGGCATATTTTCGTCAAGAAATACTATATCAAAACTTTCTTCTTCAATTTGTTCTAATGCTTCAGTCCCACTTTGGCTGGTAACCACTTCGTAATCCTTAGATTCCAGAAACAAAATATGCGGTTTCAGTAAATCTATTTCATCATCTACCCAAAGTATTTTTATCTTATTCATATCTTATATTTTTTACTCGATAATCGAGATTGCTGCTTTATGATTTTTCGGCCTTTAAATAGTCGGTTTTTAATTATTGATTTCTTCTTAAGTTATTAGAAAAACCCTGTTTTTTATAACTTAATTACTGTTTTTTAGCTTCCAAAGTCTATATATGTATCTTTGTTCTAAATTAATACGTTACAAAGCTTGACTTCAACTAATAAACTTAAAATACTAAACGATCCAATTTACGGATTTATTACCATCCCGAGTGAGCGAATCTTCAGTATTATTGAGCATCCTTACTTTCAGCGCTTACGCAGAATTTCACAAATGGGAATGTCTTATTTGGTCTATCCCGGCGCCCATCATACCCGTTTTCATCACGCCATAGGTTGTGTACATTTAATGCAAAAAGCAGTGCAGATACTTCGGCATAAAGGGGTTATGATTTCAGAGGCCGAAGAAGAAGCGCTACAAATTGCAATTTTGCTCCACGATATTGGGCACGGCCCGTTCTCCCATGCTATGGAACACAGCATTGTAGAAGGCGTTGATCACGAAAGTATTTCATTGCTATTTATGGAGGAAATGAATCGCGACTTTAACCAAAGTTTAACGCTGGCACTTCAGATTTTCCGCGGAACTTATGATCGCAGATTTCTAAACCAGTTAATCTCGAGCCAGCTTGATATGGATCGGCTTGATTATTTAAAGCGAGATAGTTTTTATACCGGTGCCGCTGAAGGAAACATTAATAGTGAACGCCTTATCACGATGCTAAATGTGGTTAATGATGATTTGGTGATTGAGGAAAAAGGAATTTATTCGGTAGAAAAATTCTTAGTCGCCAGAAGGTTGATGTACTGGCAGGTGTATTTGCATAAAACCAGTTTGGTAGCAGAACAACTTTTAATTAGAGTTTTAAAACGCGCCAAAGAACTTATTGAAAAAGGTGAAAAATTGAATGCTAGCAAATCGCTTTCGTATTTTCTGTATAATAAAATAGGTGCGGAGAATTTTACTTCGGAAACTCTATCGGTTTTTGCCCGGCTAGATGATTATGATATTGTCTCGGCAATGAAAGAGTGGCAGGATCATGAAGATTTTGTGTTGAGTAATTTGTGTAAAATGATCATTAACCGGGATCTTTTAAAGGTAAAGATCAAAAAGAAAAAACCATCTGCCGAAAAACTCGAAAAACGCCGAAAAGCGCTTCAGGAAAAACAAAATATTTCAGCAGAAGAAGCAGATTACTTTGTGTTTAGCGGGGAAGTAACCAACACTGCTTATAAAAGTGAAAACAATAATATCAACATACTGCATAAGAACGGGAAGATTAGTGATGTAGCCAAAGCATCAGACCAATTGAATTTAAAAGCGCTTTCAAAAACCGTGGTTAAGTATTATATGTGCTACCCGAAGGCCAAACATTAACGCTTTTTTTTTACTTTTGCCAGAATGAAATTTACAGCAGCACAAATAGCAGAGATTCTCGACGGAGAGATTGAAGGTAATCCTGAGGTCGAAGTATCTGAATTAGCTAAAATCGAAGAAGGAGGGGAAGGTTCTCTAACCTTTCTAAGCAATCCTAAGTATACTTCTTATTTATATTCCACTCAGGCTTCTATCGCTATAGTTAATAGTGATTTTAAAGCCGAAGAACCTATAACCACAACTCTTATTAAGGTAAAAGATGCATACAAAGCATTTTCCAGGCTTCTTGAATATTACAATCAAATAAAGTTAAATAAGCAGGGAATTGAACAGCCCAGTTTTGTTTCAGATTCAGCAGAATTCGGGGAAAATCTTTATCTAGGTGCTTTCGCTTATATTGGGGACAATGTAAAAATTGGAGATAATGTGAAAATTTATCCCAACGTATACATTGGAGATAATGTAAAGATCGCGAACGATGTTATCATTTTTCCCGGGGTAAAAGTCTATTCAGAAACAATTATCGGGAATAATTGCGTTTTACATAGTGGCGCAATTGTGGGGGCCGATGGGTTTGGTTTTAGCCCGGATGAAACCGGTAAATATTCTAAAGTTCCGCAAATAGGGAACGTTATTATTGAGGATAATGTAGATATTGGGGCCGGTACTACCATAGATCGCGCTACCTTAGGTTCTACGATAATAAGAGAAGGAGTAAAGCTGGATAACCAGATCCAGATTGCCCATAATGTTGAAATAGGATCAAACACCGCCATTGCCGCCCAAACTGGAGTAGCAGGTTCTACCAAAATTGGTAAAAATTGTTTAATTGGTGGCCAGGCTGGTATTGCAGGACACTTGCAAATAGGAGACAGGGTTAAAATTCAAGCCCAGTCTGGTATTGGCAGAAATGTAAAAGATGATGAAATGCTGCAGGGTTCTCCCGCATTCGGTTATGGAGATTTTAATAAATCTTATGTTCATTTTAAAAACTTACCTAAAACCATAGATACACTTAACCAATTAGAAAAAAAGATTAAGAATGGCATATAAACAGGCGAAACAACATACCATAGATAGAGAGATTTCTCTTGAAGGCGTTGGGCTGCATACTGGTCAAAAAGTAAAAATGACTTTTAAACCTGCTCTAGAAAATACCGGTTATGTTTTTAAAAGAATGGATCTTGAGGGAGCACCGCAGATTGAAGCAGATATAAGTTATGTGGTAAATACCCAAAGAGGAACTAACCTGGAAAAAAATGGGGTAAAAATTCAAACTTCAGAACATGTTCTTGCAGCTTGTGTTGGGTTGGATATAGATAATATTGTAATTGAACTCGATGCCTCTGAACCACCAATTATGGATGGTTCTTCAAAATTCTTTGTAGAAGCATTGGAGAAAGCTGGAGTAGTGGCTCAGGAAGCCGAAAGAGAAGAATTTGTTGTAGATCAGGTAATTTCTTACCACGATGAAGACAGTGGTAGCGAAATTATAGTAATGCCAGCCGATGAGTACCAGGTAACCGCTATGGTAGATTTTGGTACCCAGGTTTTAGGGACACAAAATGCTTCTATTTCCCACTTATCAGAATTTAAGGATGAAATTGCCAATGCGAGAACATTTAGTTTTTTGCATGAGCTGGAAGCGCTTCTTGATCATGGCTTAATAAAAGGTGGCGATCTAAATAACGCCATTGTTTACGTAGATAAAGAGATAAACGAAGATACTTTGAAGAAACTTCGAAAGGCTTTTCAACGAGACAATATTGCTGTTAAGCAAAATGGAATTCTGGACAATTTAACCTTGCATTATCCAAATGAAGCGGCAAGACATAAACTTTTAGATGTTCTAGGAGATCTTGCACTTATAGGAACCCGTATTCGAGGAAAAGTAATTGCAAATAAACCGGGACATTATGTAAACACCGAGTTTGCGAAAAAAATGGCTAAAATTATTAAAGCCGAAAAAAGGAATAATGTTCCAAAAATAGATCTGGACCAGAAACCTATGATGGATGTGAACGATATTATGGATATTTTACCCCATCGTTCTCCATTTCTTTTAGTAGACAAGATTTACAGCTGCACCGATAGTTGTGTGATTGGAATGAAAAATGTCACTATGAATGAGCCTTTCTTTGTGGGACATTTCCCGGGAAAACCGGTAATGCCTGGTGTACTTCAAGTAGAAGCAATGGCTCAAACCGGAGGTATTCTTGCACTGAAATCTGTTCCAGATCCAGAAAATTATCTTACCTATTTTATGAAAATAGATAATGTAAGATTTAAACAACAGGTAGTACCTGGAGACACTTTAATATTCAAATTAGAATTACTTGCGCCTATTCGCCGCGGTATTTGCCAAATGCAAGGTTATGCCTATGTGAATGGAAAATTAGCTACCGAGGCTGTACTTATGGCGCAAATTGTAAAATCAAAATAAATTATATGAACCAGCCTTTAGCTTACGTCCATCCCGGAGCCAAAATTGCTAAGAATGTAGTAATAGAACCTTTCACCACAATTCATAATAACGTGGTAATAGGCGAGGGAACCTGGATAGGATCTAACGTAACTATAATGGAAGGTGCCCGAATTGGAAAGAATTGCAGTATTTTTCCGGGAGCCGTTATTTCTGCTATTCCGCAGGATAAAAAATTTGACGACGAAGATACTATTACGGTAATTGGAGATAATACTACTATTCGAGAATGTGTAACCATTAATAGGGGAACCACAGACCGAATGAAAACCGTGATCGGGAAAAATTGCTGGATTATGGCTTATTGCCATATAGCACATGATTGTATTGTAGGAGATAATTGTATCTTTTCTAACAATAGTACTCTAGCCGGTCATATAAATGTTGGAGATTACGTGATTCTTGCAGGAATGGCGGCAATTCAGCAGTTTTGTAGTATTGGTAGACATGCCTTTGTTACTGGCGGCTCGTTGGTTAGAAAAGATGTGCCACCCTTTGTAAAAGCAGGAAGAGAACCGCTTTCTTATGTTGGTATTAATTCTATTGGCTTACGCCGAAGAGGATTTACAACCGAAAAAATTCGTGAGATACAGGATATTTATAGAATTCTGTATCAGAAAAACTATAATAACACCCAGGCTGTTGCTATTATTGAAGCTGAAATGCAGGCAACCGCAGAAAGGGACGAAATATTAGAATTCATTAAAAACTCGCAACGAGGTATCATGAAAGGATACTTTAGTTCAAATTAAAACTGATTCAAATGGCAAGTACAAGTGATATTAGAAACGGATTGTGTATTCGTTACAACCACGATATTTATAAGATAACCGAATTTTTGCACGTAAAACCTGGAAAAGGTCCTGCTTTTGTGCGTACCAAGCTTAAAAGTGTAACTACCGGAAAAGTTGTAGAAAATACTTTTTCAGCGGGGCATAAAATTGAAGATGTTCGTGTAGAGACTCATAAATTTCAATATTTATATAATGATGGTGAATTTTATCATTTTATGAATGTTGAAGACTATACCCAAATTCGTCTTGTAGAACAAGCTTTAGATCAGCCAAAACTATTAAAAGAAGGCGAAGTGGTAACAGTTATAATCAATACCGAAGATAACGCGCCTCTTTCCGTAGAAATGCCTGCTAGTGTGGTGCTGGAAGTAACACACACCGAACCGGGAGTGAAAGGTAATACAGCTACAAACGCCACAAAACCGGCAACCGTTGAAACCGGCGCAGAAGTAAATGTTCCATTATTTATTAATGAGGGCGACAAAATAAAAGTTGAAACCGAAAAAGGTACTTATAAAGAAAGAATTAAAGAATAATTCTTTCAGAAATAAAGGATTGCAAATTCACAAGATCGTCATCCTGTCCCGAAGTTTCGGGATATTTCAGGATCTAGGACAATAAAAATTAATTTTATGTTAGAATCCCGAAGCAAATTCGGGATAAAGTCTGAAACAAGTTTAGCTTGACGTTAAAGGATTTTTTATTTTTTCTATATTAACATTCATCAATATGAAATTTCCACAGGAACATACGCTGCAACAAATAGCCACTATTATAGATGCTCAATATATTGGTGATGCCAATTTTCCCGTAAAAGGGATGAATGAAATTCACGTGGTAACACCGGGCGATATTGTTTTTGTAGATCATCCAAAATATTACGATAAAGCTTTAAATTCTGCTGCTACCGTAATTTTGATCAATAAAAAAGTAGATTGTCCTGAGGGTAAAGCTTTGCTGATTTCAGAAGATCCTTTTTCAGACTTTAATAAGCTTACCCAATATTTTAAACCCTTTCAGAAATCGGATAAATCTATTTCAGATTCAGCTCAAATAGGAGAGGGTACGCATATTCAACCAAATACTTTTATTGGAAATAATGTGAAAATTGGTAGTAATTGCCTAATTCACTCCAATGTAAGTATATATGATAATGCGGTTATAGGAAATAACGTCATTATTCATTCCGGAAGTGTTCTAGGTGGTGATGCTTTTTATTATAAAACCAGGCCAGAAGGTTTTGACAAACTAAGATCCGGTGGCCGTGTTGTTATAGAAGACAATGTTGAAATTGGTGCTAATTGCACTATAGATAAAGGCGTAACCGGAGATACTACCATAAAAGAAGGGACTAAACTGGATAATTTAATCCAGGTTGGTCACGATACCGTTATTGGTAGAAGATGTCTTATTGCCAGCCAGGTAGGAATTGCCGGTGCTGTAACTATTGAAGATGAAGTAACTGTTTGGGGCCAGGTTGGGATGCGCAGCGGAATTACCGTAGAAAAAGGAGGAATTCTTATGGGCCAGGCTGGAATCACTAAATCTACCAAGGCTAATAAAATATACACAGGGAATCCTGCAATGGAATCCAGAGCTAAATTAAAAGAGTTGGCACTTTTAAGGCAATTACCTAAATTGCTGGAAAAATTAAAATAAAAAACTATGGGCATAAAAAGTAAAGGGATTGTTGAGAATTTTTATACCTCGCTATTTAAGGGGGAAGAAGGAGTATTAGACAATTACTTACATCCCAATGTAAATCTTACCTGGTACGGTACCACCGGACTTAAAAAGCTTGATTTCAATGAGATACTGAATCTTAGAGATGATATGGCAAAAAACTTTGAGTCTTTGAAAGCCGAGATTGAAAAGGTCGTAGAAGAAGACCATCAAATCGCTATCCAGTTTACTTACCACGTAAAAACTATAGAAAATCCCGATGAAGAAATGCCACTTGCCCATTTCATGGCTATCTGGGAATTAAAAGACAATAAGCTTTTTAGGGGTGTCCAAATCTCACAACTTGGAGAAGAGGTAGACGAAAGTCCTTGGTCTTAAATATTTAGCTTTCTCAAATAATATAGTTTTAGGCTAAAACTTTAGTTCAATTTTAAGACTAAAAGCCTAATAAACATTCAAAAAACTTTAGGTTTTATTTTTAAAAACCTACTTTTGTAATCGCAAAAATCAAAAAATTTATGAGCGTTTTAGTCAATAAAAATTCAAAAATAATAGTTCAGGGATTTACCGGTAGCGAAGGCACTTTTCACGCTGAACAAATGATAGAATACGGAACCAACGTTGTTGGAGGTGTAACTCCGGGTAAAGGAGGTCAAAAACACCTTAACAAGCCGGTTTTTAATACTGTATCTGATGCTGTTGAAAAAACAGGAGCAGATGTTTCTATAATCTTTGTACCACCGGCTTTTGCTGCAGATGCAATTATGGAAGCTGCAGATGCTGGGATTAAAGTAATTATTACAATTACTGAAGGTATTCCAGTTGCAGATATGGTAAAAGCTTACGATTATATTCAGGATAGAGATTGCCGTTTGGTAGGTCCTAACTGTCCTGGGGTAATTACTCCTGGAGAAGCGAAAGTTGGTATTATGCCAGGTTTTGTTTTCAAAAAAGGTAAAGTAGGAATTGTATCTAAATCTGGTACTTTAACTTACGAAGCTGCAGATCAGGTTGTAAAACAAGGTCTTGGAATTACTACCGCTATTGGTATTGGTGGAGATCCAATTATTGGAACAACCACAAAAGAAGCCGTAGAATTATTGATGAACGATGATGAAACCGAATGTATCGTTATGATCGGTGAAATTGGAGGTCAATTAGAGGCTGATGCCGCTACATGGATTAAAGAAAACGGAAATAAAAAGCCGGTTGTAGGTTTTATAGCCGGTGAAACTGCACCAGCAGGCCGTACAATGGGTCACGCGGGAGCAATTGTTGGTGGAAGCGAAGATACCGCACAGGCTAAAAAAGCTATTCTAAAAGAAAATGGAATTCACGTTGTAGATTCTCCAGCAGAGATTGGGAAAAAGGTAGCCGAGGTTATGAAAGGCTAAATGTGAAAATCTAAATAAAAATGTAACGTTTTAAGTTCGCTAATGTCTAACATTAGCGAACTTTTTGTTTTTAACCAATTTTTATTTAGTATGAAGAAATTCTATTTTCCTTTATTTGCCTTTTTATTCATTTTCGCTACGGCTTGTAACAATGATAAAAAGGAAGAAAAAGCTTCCGAAAATCACACCGATGATGCGGGCTTTAATTATGTAACTTACGCTAACGATCCCACAGGTTTACGCCTTTATACGCTAGATAATGGCCTTAAGGTTTATTTGAGTAAAAACGAGGAGGAACCAAAAATACAAACCCTTATTGCGGTTAGGGCTGGTTCAACTTACGATCCTGCAGATAATACCGGTCTTGCTCATTATTTAGAGCATATGGTATTTAAAGGTACCAGCGAAATTGGCACCCAGGATTGGGAAAAGGAGCAGGTACTTTTAAAAGAAATTTCAAATCTTTACGAAGAGCACAAAAGTACTGCAGATGCAGAGAAAAAGAAAAAGATCTACAGAAAAATAGATTCGGTTTCTCAAGAAGCTTCTAAACTATCTATTGCTAACGAATACGATAAAATGGTTAGCTCTCTTGGTTCTGAAGGTACAAACGCTTTCACTTCCAGTGAACAAACCGTATATGTAAATAAAATACCTTCTAATGAGCTTGATAGATGGCTAACGGTAGAAAGCGAACGCTTTAGTGAATTGGTTTTGAGATTATTCCATACTGAATTAGAGGCTGTTTACGAAGAATTTAACCGGGGCCAGGATAGTGATGGGCGCAAGCAGTACCAGGCAGTTATAGAAGGCCTTTATCCAAATCATCCTTATGGAACTCAAACTACCATAGGAGAGTCAGATCATTTAAAGAATCCTTCTATGGAGGCAATTCACGACTATTTTAATAAATATTATGTGCCAAATAATATGGCGGTTATCCTATCTGGAGATCTGGATTTTGATACGACTATTCAAAAAGTGAGTGATGCTTTTGGAAGTTATGAGCAAAAAGAAGTAAACCACCCTTCTTTTTCGGAGGCCGAACCAATTACCGCACCTATAAAGAAAGAGGTTTTTGGACCAACTTCAGAATCTGTTTATCTAGCTTATAGAACAAATGGTGCTGGTAGTGAAGATCAAAAAAAGGTAGTCTTAATAGATTATATTTTAGCAAATTCACAGGCAGGTTTAATAGATTTAAACCTTAATCAGCAGCAAAAAGTACAACGTGCATATTCGATTGCAAATTTTGATAACGATTATGGTTTCCATTTGCTGTCGGGAACGCCAAAAGAAGGCCAGTCCTTAGAGGAAGTAAAAGATTTATTGATTGGAGAAGTAGAAAAGATTAAAAGTGGAGATTTTGAAGACTGGCTTATTGAAGCGGTTATAAACGATCTTAAATTATCTAATATTCGTCAATACGAAAATGCATCGGCAGTAGCTTATGCACATTTAGATGCGTTTATTCATTTTCAGGAATGGGAAGAAAACTTAAAATTTCTTGACGAGCTTGCTACTATTTCAAAACAGGAATTAGTAGATTTTGCTAATAATCATTATAAAGATAATTATGTTGCTGTTTACAAGCGTAAAGGGGAAGACCCAAATATTGCTAAAGTTGAAAATCCAGGAATTACCCCTATTCAGCTAAACAGAGATAAAGAATCAGATTTTATAGCAGAATTCAATAAAACCGAATCTCCAGAGCTACAGCCGCAATTTGTAGATTACAAGAAAGCAATTAAAGAATCTGAAACAGAAAGTGGACTTCCGGTTTCTTATATTTTAAATGAAACTAACGATTTATTCAATCTCTATTTTATTTTCGATATGGGACAGGATAACGATAAGGAATTATCGTTGGCAGCTGGATATCTTGATTATTTGGGAACAGATAAATATTCTCCCGAAGAGGTGAAGCAGGAATTCTATAAATTGGGGATTAACTATTTTGTAAACTCTGGAACCGATAGAACTTATGTTGGTTTAAGCGGATTAAAAGAAAACCTGCCAGAAGGTATGAAGCTTTTAAATCATCTTTGGGAGAATGCAACAGTAAACGAAGAAGCTTACGCCAAATACGTAGACCAAATACTTAAGGAACGCCAGGATGGTAAAACCCAAAAGGGAAATATTCTTTTTAACGGCTTGATGAATTACGGTAAATATGGAGAAGATTCACGTTTAAGAAATGTATATACCGCCTCAGAACTTCAGGAAAAAGATCCTGCAGATTTGGTGCAGAAGTTAAAAGATTTACGTAATTATAAGCAACGTATTTTTTACTACGGAAAAGATGTAGAAAACGTGGTTGCTACTTTAGATGAAAATTACAAAGTTCAATCTGATTTAAAAGAATATCCAGAAGCTAAGACTTATTCCGAAAAAGAAACCGGGGGCAATGTTTACTTTGTAGATTACGATATGGTGCAAAGTGAAATGTTGTTCTTAGCAAAAGGTGAAGATTTTGATGCAGAAAATATGGCTGCTACTTCATTGTTCAATACTTACTTTGGTAGCGGACTTTCTTCTATAGTTTTCCAGGAAATTAGAGAGTCTAAATCCCTGGCTTATTCGGCTTATTCGAGCTATCAAATGGCTTCAGAGGCTGATAAACCAAATTATGTGATGGCTTATATTGGTACCCAGGCTAATAAAATGCCACAGGCCGTAGATGCTATGATGGAGTTAATGACCAACATGCCGGAAGCCGAAGAGCAATTTCAGGCAGCTAAGGAGGCCACTCTTAAAAAGATTGCTGCCGAGCGTATTACCAAAACTTCAATTTTCTGGAGTTACGAGTCTTTAAAGAAAAGAGGCCTGGATAATGATATGCGCAAAGAGATGTATGAAACTATTCAGGATATGAGCCTGGCTGATTTAAAGAAATTCTTTAATGAAAATATTAAAGGTCAGAATTATAATGTTTTGGTTATCGGTGATAAAGAAGAAGTAAATATTGATGCCCTGTCGAAACTGGGCGAAGTTCAGGAAATGGATATTGATTTCTTATTTAATTATGAAAAACAAGTGCCTGCTACAGTACAAATGTAAGCGTCATAGATAAATAAAAACCTCCTGAGATTTCAGGAGGTTTTTTTATACCCTAAGTTTAGTATTATTATATTTGATTTATATTAAAAAATAAGCCAAAAAATGAAATTATTAGAAGGAAAGAATGCCATAATAACCGGTGGTAGCCGCGGAATAGGAAAAGGAATAGCTAAAGTCTTTGCTGAACACGGTGCCAATGTAGCTTTTACCTATAATTCTTCGGCCGAATCAGCTAACGCATTAGCCGACGAACTGAGCAAACTTGGAGTAAAAGCGAAAGCCTACCAATCTAACGCTGCCAGTTTTAAGGAAGCAGAACAGCTTATTAAAGATGTGGCAGAAGATTTTGGAAGTATAGATATTTTAATAAATAACGCCGGTATCACCAAGGATAATTTGTTGATGCGAATGAGCGAAGAAGATTTTGATAAGGTTATTGAAGTAAACCTTAAGTCTATTTTTAATATGACCAAAGCGGTACAACGCACTATGTTGAAGCAACGCAAAGGTAGTATCATTAATATGAGTTCTGTAGTTGGAGTAACCGGAAACGCGGGCCAGGCAAATTACGCGGCTTCTAAATCTGGTATAATAGGTTTTTCTAAATCTATGGCTCAGGAATTGGGTTCTAGAAATATTAGAACAAACGTGATCGCTCCCGGTTTCATAGAAACCGAAATGACCGAAAAATTAGACGAAAAAGTAGTGGATGGCTGGAGACAGGCAATTCCTTTAAAACGTGGCGGCAGCCCGGAAGATATAGCAAATGCTTGTGTTTTTCTTGGTAGTGATCTCAGTTCCTATATAACCGGCCAGGTACTTCACGTAGATGGCGGAATGCACACCTAGATAAGTTAGTAGTTAAAAGTTAATTGTTATTAGAACTTTTAACTTTTAGCCAATAACTATTAACTACCTTAACTTTAATGGATCTATCAACAATTTTATTTATCGCCCTGGCTGCAATTTTCGCGCTGGGGTTTGCTTTTTTTCAATACCTCTATAAATCAAAAAAAAGAGGTAAGGATGCTTATATTCTTTTTGCATTGCGTTTTCTTTCCGTTTTTGTGCTGCTGTTATTACTCATAAATCCTAAGTTCACTTTTACCAGCTATACTTTAGAAAAACCTAATCTGGTGCTTGCCGTAGATGATTCTGAATCTATAAAGCATCTGGCGCAGGAAGATATGCTTAAGTCAATTCTGGAAAAGTTGAAATCGAACCAAAAGATAAATCAGCGTTTTGAGCTTGTTCAATATAACTTCGGAAATGATTTGAAAGCGGGAGAAAGTAATGAGTTCAATGAATCTGAAACCAATATTTTTTCAGCATTAGAATCGGTTAAAGAATTATCCAGAGGTAAGGAAACCGCCATTGCATTAATTTCTGACGGAAATCAAACCTCCGGAAGAAATTTTCAATATTTCAAACCAAATGATAACACAAATATTTACCCTATTGTAGTAGGTGATACCACAAAATATTTAGATGTGGAGTTATCTCGACTAAACGTAAATAACTATGCTTTTCTAAATAATCGCTTCCCGGTAGAGGCTTTTATTTCTTATTCCGGAGAACAGAGCATAAACACAAGATTTTTAATCAAAGCCGGGAAAAACACCATTTATTCTGAAAATATTTCTCTGGATTCAGAAAATAATTCCACTATTATCCAGGCAGAGCTATCGGCTTCAAAATTAGGAGTTCTTTCTTATGAAGCTGAAATTGTTCCCCTGGAAACTGAAAAAAACACAGCGAATAATGCTAAAAGTTTTGCGGTAGAGGTAATTGATGAGCGAACTGAGATTTTATTGATAAGTGCTATTCCTCATCCAGATCTGGGAGCTATTAAAAAAGCAATAGAAACCAATAAACAAAGGCAACTTGATATTAAATATATTCAGGACGATGTGCTAAATATAGAGAATTATCAATTGGTTATTTTGTATCAACCCACTTCAGGTTTTGCATCAGTTTTTGAAGAGCTAGATGACAATAATCGAAATCACCTCATAATCTCAGGAACAAAAACTAACTGGAATTTTCTAAATAATATTCAGGATTTTGTGAGAAAAGATTTTACCAATCAGATGCAGGAAATTTTCGCGGTAAAAAACCCTAATTTCAATCAATTTCAATTTGAGGAAGTAGGTTTTTCTGAATTTCCTCCGCTGGAGGATAAATTTGGTAAAATTAGCGTTGAGAGCAATAGTTTAGAAAGTATCTATTTTCAGGAAATTGAGAATGTAGAAACCTCACAGCCTTTAATAGCGATACAGGGTAGCGGGCAGAATAAAAATGCTTTTATTTTTGGAGAAAATATCTGGAGATGGCGTTCTACAAGCTTCCTGGAAAATAAGTCTTTCGAGAAGTTCGATAATTTCTTTGGGAAACTTATTCAGAATTTGGCATCGGCAAAGCAACGCGAACGGTTAACCTTAGATTATAAGTCATTTTATTATGAAAATGAATCTGTGAAGCTTAGCGCTAATTTCTTTGATCAAAATTATCAATTTGCCCCCAATGCTAATTTGAATATTTCAGTAGAAGATTCATTAAAAAATATTGAGTCCCAATTTATTTTAAAGAATAATGCCTACGAAGTTGATTTAGGAAGTTTAGCTCCAGGCACTTATGATTTTAAAATTACCGAAAAAGGTACCCAGCTTTCTCGTTCTGGGAGCTTCGAAATTATAGCATATAATATTGAACAAAAATTTATTTCGGCTAACAAAAATGCAATGGAGGCTTTAGCCAAAAATTCAGAAACTAAAGTTTATTATCCAAATCAAATTCAGGAGCTAATAAATGGTCTTCTAAGTACCGATAAATACAAACCTGTTCAAAAAAGTCAGCAAAAAAACGTACCTTTGATAGACTGGTGCTACCTTCTCTTTCTGCTTGTTTCAATACTTGCCGCAGAATGGTTTTTCAGGAAATACAAAGGATTAATTTAAATACAATTATATATGGAAAGATTACCCAAGCTCGCAATTCCTATTCTTATAGGAGTCGTAATTTTAATAATTTTTGTCGCTAAATCTACTGTTACCATTGGTTCCGGCCAGGCTGGCGTTCTTTATAAAACTTTTGATGACGGTGTCGTTACCGATGAGCCGCCTTTAAATGAAGGTTTTCACCTTGTAGCTCCCTGGAACAAAGTTTTTGTTTATGAAGTGAGACAACAATCCCTGGAGGAAAAAATGCAGGTTTTAAGTTCTAATGGACTTCAAATTGATATTGATGCTTCTACCTGGTTCCAACCTTCTTATGAAAATCTGGGAAGCTTACACCGCGAAAAAGGTGAAGAGTATATACGTCGTCTGCTGCAACCTGCAGTAAGGTCGGCTGCAAGATCGGTTGTTGGAAGATATAATCCAGAACAATTATATGCCAGTAAAAGAGAAGCTATTCAGAAAGAGATTCTAGAAGAAACTCAAATTTTACTTAAAGACCAATATGTTCAGGTGAATGAAGTTCTGGTAAGAGATGTTTCTCTTCCTCCAAACATTAAAGATGCAATTGAGCGTAAGTTACGCCAGGAGCAGGAATCTTTAGAGTATGAATTTAGGTTGACTAAAGCTACTCAGGAAGCAGAACGTCAGCGTATTGATGCCGAAGGTAAGGCTCGTGCAAACGAGATTTTAAATGCTTCCTTAACTCCTAACATTTTAAAGGAAAAAGGAATCCAGGCCACGGTTGAACTTGCTAAATCTAATAACGCTAAAACTGTGGTTATTGGTTCAGGTGAAGGAGGATTACCCTTAATTTTAGGTGGAGGAAATTAAAATATATAGAATGAAATCTATTTTCTTAAATATCGCAAGGCTTTCTATTTTTATAGGAAGCCTTGCTATTTCTGCCCAAACGACTTCCGTTATTGATTCCGGAACACTGGAATCAGCTACTCCTGCTGAAGTAGGTATGTCTTCAGAAAGAATTCAGAAGATTGAAGAAATGCTCCAATCGGCAATTGAAGAAAACCAAATACCGGGAGCGGTTGCTTTAATAGCCCGAGATGGGAAAATTGTTTTTCATGAAGCTTACGGTGAAGCTAATGCCTCAAGAAAAGAACTTGAAAAAGATGCGATTTTTAGATTAGCCTCTCAAACAAAAGCTATCACGGCTACCGCGGTAATGATGCTTTGGGAAGAAGGAAAGTTCCGTTTAGATGATCCTGTTTCAAAATATATCCCTGAATTTAAAGATCCTAAAATTCTAAAAAATTTTAATGAAGCTGACAGCAGTTTTACTTCTACGCCAGCTGAAAATGAAATAACTATTAGGCATTTGCTAACGCATACTTCCGGACTTGGTTATGGAGCGATAGACGGTGACGAACGTATTAAAAAGATTTATGCCAAAGCCGGGATTACCGAATTGTTCACTGAAGAAGAAGTTAGCATTGGAGAAAATGTAAAAAAATTGGCAGCATTACCCTTACATCACGAACCTGGTGAAAAATTCACTTATAGTTTAGGTTTGGATGTTCTGGGTTATTTTATTGAAGTAGTTTCAGGGCAAGGTTTTGATGAATTTTTACAAGAGAGAATCTTCGATCCTCTGCAAATGGATGATGCCAGGTTCTATCAATCTTCATCTAAAAAGGATCGCTTAGTGGCTATACAGCATAAAAAAGATGGAGAATGGGAAGATTTTCCGAATACATTTTACAATACCAATTATCCGTTAACAGAAAATGGTACTTTCTTTTCTGGTGGTGCGGGACTTTCAGGCACGGCAGAAGATTATGCTAGTTTCCTTCAAATGTATCTAAATGGAGGAGAATATAATGGGACTCGTTTATTAAGTCGAAAAACGGTAGATATTATAATGGGAAATCATACAGGAGAAAAATTTAATTTTCCAAATCAGTATTATGGTCTTGCTTTTGGCGTTGTTAGCAAAACAGGAGAAATTGCAGGAGGGCAGGGAAGTGCCGGTACTTTTGATTGGGGAGGTTATTTTAACACCCAGTATTTTGCCGATCCCGAAGAGCAAATAATCGGTATTTTGTTGAAGCAAACACAAGGAAATACAGGTGATGAAACAGCCTGGAAATTCCGGCAAATGCTATTTAGTGCCATAGATGATTAGTATATAGAAATAACTGAATTTTGCTGGTAATATTAATTTCCCCATATTTTCAGAAAATTACTTCAAGTTAGATTTCGAAATATTAAGACGAGTAATTTAGAATCGAACAGGTATCGAAGTATTTAATTCTTGATTATCGAGTAAAACAATTCATAAAAAATAAGAAAGCTGTTTTGCAGTTTAAAATTTATATTTAGATTTGTAATCACAATGAAGAATTTTCAATTACATCACCATCATATTTACTACTGCGCTCAGGCGAGGTAAATTTGGTGTGTTGTGATTTCAGCATATTTAAAACCCGTTTGAGCTATTCAAACGGGTTTTTTATTTTATAGCCAACAACCAAAGTTTAAAAGAAAAATTAAAAAAATGAGCCAGGAAAAATTAAGAATTGCTATTCAAAAATCAGGTAGGTTAAACGAAGATTCCCTTAAAATATTAAAGGATGCAGGCATTTCTATAGATAATGGAAAAGAACAACTCAAAGCTTCATCCCGTAACTTTCCTTTGGAAGTAATGTATCTTAGGAACGGCGATATTCCACAATATTTAAGAGACGGTGTGGTAGATGTTGCCATTATTGGAGAGAATGTTTTAATTGAAAAAGGTAAAGATATTATCCAGGGCGAAAAACTTGGCTTTTCAAAATGTCGCGTTTCTCTCGCTGTACCAAAATCAATGAAATATAATGACATTAATGACCTTGATGGTAAAAAGATCGCCACTTCTTATCCTAATACCGTAAACGAATTTCTCGAAAAGAAAGGAATTACAGCCGAATTGCATATTATTAATGGCTCAGTAGAAATAGCTCCAAATATTGGGCTTGCAGATGGTATTTGTGATATTGTGTCCAGCGGAAGCACGCTTTTCAAAAATGGGCTAAAAGAAGTAGAAGTAATGCTGAAGAGTGAAGCTGTTCTTGCTATCTCACCAAAAATTTCTGAAGCTCGTCAAGAGATCTTAGAGAAATTGCAGTTCAGGCTGAAATCGGTTTTAAATGCGCGTACTTCTAAATATATTCTTTTAAATGCGCCAAATGAGAATTTAGAGAATATTATCAAATTACTACCTGGAATGCGTAGCCCAACTGTTTTACCGCTTGCTGAAGAAGGTTGGAGTTCTATCCATACAGTAATTAATGAAGAGCGTTTTTGGGAAGTTATAGATGAATTAAAACAAAATGGTGCCGAAGGTATTTTAGTAGCGCCAATTGAAAAAATGGTACTTTAAGATGAAAAAGTTTTTTAATCCTACTAAAGCCGAATGGCCTGAAATTTTAAAAAGGCCAACCCAAACGGTAGAAGATATTGAAGAAACGGTAAACCAGGTTTTTGCTGAAGTAAAATCCAAAGGGGACGCGGCAGTTTCAAAATATACCGAACTTTTTGATGGCATAAACCTCCCAAATACTCAGGTTACAGAAAAAGAAGTAAATGCCGCTGCAAATGAGGTTTCCGAGGAATTAAAAGAAGCCATAAAATTGGCTAAAAATAACATCGAAAAATTTCACACCGCCCAGAAAACCGATAGGATTGAAATTGAAACTACCAATGGCGTAAAATGCTGGCAGGAAAAAAGGGCGATTCAAAAAGTTGGTTTGTATATTCCCGGGGGCAGTGCTCCCTTGTTTTCTACTATTTTAATGTTAGCCGCACCTGCAAATATTGCTGGTTGTAAGGAAATTGTGCTTTGTACCCCGCCAGATAAGAATGGAAATGTGCATCCAGCCATTTTATACACCGCCGAACTATGTGGCGTTACCAAAATATACAAAGTTGGGGGAATCCAGGCAATTGCGGCTATGACATTTGGAACAGAAAGTGTTCCTAAAGTTTACAAGATATTTGGTCCCGGAAATCAATTTGTTACCGTTGCCAAGCAACTGGCTACTCGCCATAATGTGGGTATAGATATGCCTGCCGGACCATCAGAATTATTAGTTTTTGCAGACGATTCTTCCAATCCTGTTTTTGTTGCTTCAGATCTTTTAAGCCAGGCAGAGCATGGTGCAGATAGCCAGGTAATTCTTGTTTCTACTTCCAAAAATTTAATTGAAGAGGTAGAGAAAGAGGTAGAAAGTCAGTTAGAAGTTTTACCCAGGAAAAGTATTGCTGAAAAGGCTATAGCTCACTCGAGGCTAATTTATGTGGAAAAGAAAGAAGATGCGCTGGAGTTAATCGACGAATATGGGCCAGAGCACTTTATTATTTGTGCTGATGATGAGGCCTTTTTTACTGAAGGAATTCAGAATGCAGGTTCGGTTTTTATAGGAAACTATACCCCGGAAAGTGCGGGAGACTATGCTTCAGGAACAAACCATACTTTACCAACTAATGGCTACGCCAAGCAATACAGCGGTGTAAACCTGGATAGTTTTATGAAGAGTATGACTTTTCAAAAAATAACAGAAGAAGGAATTAAGGAAATTGGTCCTGCCATAGAATTAATGGCTGAAGCCGAAGGTTTGGAAGCGCATAAAAATGCGGTGACATTACGATTAAAAGAATTGAAATAAACAAATGTGGTTAACTGAAAACCCTATTAAGACGCCATTCTGAATTTATTTCAGAATCTAAGATTGTAAATTATAGAAAAATTAGACCCTGAAACAAGTTCAGGGTGACGCAAAAGATAATCTGAATGCCTCAAGAGAAAAATGAAAGAATTCAATATAAATAAGCTGGTAAGGCCAAATGTGGCTGGTTTAAAACCTTATTCTTCCGCCAGGGACGAGTACCAGTCTACGGGCTCAGAAATGGTTTTTCTGGATGCCAATGAAAATCCGTTTCAAACCGATGTTAACCGTTATCCAGATCCGCAACAACGCAGCCTAAAAGCTGAATTGGCAAAAATTAAAAATGTTTTAACAGAACATATTTTATTGGGAAATGGAAGCGATGAAGTTCTGGATCTATTGTTTAGAGCATTTTGCGAACCGGGCAAGGATAATATTATCACATTGCCGCCTACTTATGGAATGTATAAGGTGCTGGCTAATATTAATAATATTGAGAATAGGGAAATCTTACTGAATGCTGATTTTGAACCAAATGTTGAAGAAGTCCTGAATTCGGTAGATCAAAACACAAAAATGATCTTTTTATGTTCGCCGAACAATCCTACTGGAAACTCTTTTTCAGAAGAAAAGATCATACATATTCTCGAAAATTTTAATGGTATCGTAATTATCGATGAAGCCTATATTGATTTTTCAAACGAAGAAAGCTGGCTTAATAAAAAGGAACAATATTCAAATTTGGTGATTACCCAAACGCTTTCCAAAGCATATGGAATGGCAGGAATTAGATTGGGAATCTGCTACGCTTCCGTAGAAATTATTGAGATTTTAAATAAAATAAAACCACCTTATAATGTAAACGAATTAACTCAGTTAAGAGCTTTAGATCGAGTATTGAACAAGGAAGTCGTAGACTTGGAAATAGCTGATTTACTGAAACAAAGAGCTCTTTTAAGTAAAGCTTTAGTTGAAGTTAATTTTATTGAAAAAATATATCCATCTGACGCTAATTTTATATTGGTCAAAGTAGATGATGCCAATAAACGTTATGACCAACTATTAGAAAAAGGCATAGTAATTAGAAACCGAACCACTCAGCCGCTTTGTGAAAATACGTTACGGTTTACGGTTGGGACTGGAGAGGAGAATTATAAATTACTTGAGGTATTGAAAGATATAGATTAAACGTAAGCGTCATCCTGAACTTGTTTCAGGATCTAAGTTGTTAGCATAAAAAACATGTTATAAGCTGAAACAAGTTCAATTTGACGTGGTGGTTAGACCATCGTAGAAAAAATAGATTATGAAAAAAGTATTATTTATAGATCGTGATGGGACTTTAATTCACGAGCCGGAAGATTACCAGGTAGACCGTATTGAAAAGCTGGAATTTTATCCGGAAGCTTTATATTATTTAAAGAAAATTGCCACAGAACTGGATTTTGAGTTGGTAATGGTGACCAATCAGGATGGTCTGGGAACAGAAGACTATCCTGAAGAAGACTTTTGGCCTATTCAAAATTTTATTCTTCAAACCTTTAGGAATGAAGGAGTAGAATTTAGTGAAGTGTTGATGGACCGTACTTTTGCAAAAGATAATTCTCCTACCCGAAAACCCAATACCGGACTTTTAGAGGAGAAATATCTAAATAACGAGGAGAACTACGAATTAAAGAATTCTTTTATGGTCGGTGACCGACTTACAGATGTTGAATTTGCTTATAATTTTGGAGGTAAAGGTATTTTTATAGATACTCACGAAGATCTTGCAACTGACGAAGTTAAAAACGATCAGGAAAAGGTTAAAGAAACTATCGCTTTAAAAACCGATAGTTGGAAAGAGATCTATGAATTTTTAAAATTGAACGATAGAACAGCTGAAATTTCAAGAAAAACCAATGAAACCGATATCTTTATTCAACTAAATTTAGATGGTACCGGAAAATCTGATATTAGTACCGGAATCGCGTTCTTCGACCATATGTTGGATCAAATAGCACGACACGGACAAATGGACCTTACCGTGAATGTTAAAGGAGATTTAGAAGTTGATGAGCACCATACAATAGAAGATACGGCAATTGCGCTTGGAGAGGTTTTCAGTAAAGCTTTGGGTAATAAACTTGGGATAGAACGATACGGTTTTTGTCTGCCTATGGACGATTGCCTGGCACAGGTAGCCATAGATTTTGGTGGTAGAAACTGGATAGTTTGGGAAACTGAATTTAAACGTGAAATGGTGGGAAAAATGCCTACAGAAATGTTCTATCATTTCTTTAAATCTTTTACCGATGGTGCTAAAGCTAACCTCAATGTTAAAGCTGAAGGGCAAAACGAGCACCATAAAATCGAAGCGATATTTAAAGCTTTTGCCAAAGCAATTAAAGTAGCGGTAAAACGCGATGCTGAAAAAATGATACTTCCATCAACTAAAGGAATGCTTTAAAAGATTTTAGATATGAGTATTGAGTAATTAGATATTATAAGAAAACTTAATACTCAATAAATAATAGAATATGAAGATTGTAATAATAGACTACGGAGCAGGTAATATTCAAAGTATCAAATTTGCCATAAAGCGACTTGGATATGAGGCTATTTTAAGCAGTGATACAGAAGAAATAAAGTCAGCAGATAAATTAATTTTTCCCGGAGTGGGCGAGGCCAGCAGCGCAATGAAAATGCTAAAGTCTACCGGTTTAGATAAAGTGATTCCTACACTAAAACAGCCGGTTTTAGGAATTTGTTTGGGAATGCAGTTAATGTGTACTTATTGCGAGGAAGGAGATACAGACGGACTTGGAATTTTTCACGCTGATGTGGTGAAATTTGATAACCAATTAAAAGTTCCACAAATTGGATGGAATAAAATTTATGATTTAAAATCAGACCTTTTTACTGGAATTTCAGAAGGAGAATTCGTGTATTTAGTACATAGTTTTTATGTAAAGGAATGTGCAGAAACCATAGCATCAACCGAGTATGGAGTAGAATATACTTCGGCTATTCAAAAGGATAATTTTTATGGTGTACAATTTCACCCGGAAAAGAGCAGCGATGCAGGGGAGAGAATTCTGGAGAATTTTTTGAAAGTGACCCAACCCAACACGATAAAGTAGATTTAAAGACTACGCCATTGCGATGGAGGCACGACTGAAGTAATCTGTTCAACCAGAAAACTTCTATCAAAAGATTATCACGCTCCTTTGTCGCTCGTAATGACATAGAGAAGCAAAATTGATAGTAAAACAAAATATTAGTGCATTCGTGGCAAAAAAGTATTGAAGTAACGTTTAACTTTTTTAAAAAAAATGAGAATAATTCCCGCTATAGATATAATTGAAGGTAAATGTGTTCGCCTTTCTAAAGGTGATTACAATACCAAGAAAATTTATAATGAAAATCCGCTAGAAGTAGCTAAAAATTTTGAGGCACACGGAATTCAGTATTTGCATTTGGTAGATCTGGATGGTGCAAAATCAAAAAATATCGTAAACCATAAAATTCTGGAAGAGATCGCTTCAAAAACCAGCTTAAAAGTTGATTTTGGCGGCGGATTAAAAACCGATAAAGATTTACAAATCGCTTTTGAATGTGGAGCGTATCAAATTACCGGTGGAAGTATCGCTGTTAAAGATCCTGATATTTTTAAATCCTGGATTCAAAAATTTGGTTCAGATAAAATAATTCTGGGAGCTGATGCTAATAATGAAAAAATTGCGGTTAGCGGTTGGCAGGAAGAATCTAATAAAGAACTGATTCCTTTTATTCAGGAATACCAGGAAGAGGGAATAAACTATGTAATTTGCACTGATATCTCTAAAGACGGGATGCTGGAAGGTCCTTCCTTTGAACTTTACCGCAGAATTCTGGAAGAAACTTCATCAGAAGATAAAAAACTAAAACTTATAGCTTCCGGAGGAATTTCTACCTTTAGTGAATTACCAGAATTGGCTGAACTTGGCTGCGAAGGCACTATAATAGGAAAAGCGATTTATGAAGGTCGTATCAAAATGAAAGAACTGGAGAAATTTATAATAGCCCCCTAGCCCCCAAAGGGGGAATTAAAAAGTATTTATTTAATACAAAACCTTTAAAATGCTTACAAAACGAATTATACCCTGCCTGGATATTAAAGACGGAAGAACCGTTAAAGGTGTAAATTTTATAGATTTACGCGATGCCGGTGATCCAGTAGAACTGGCTGAGATCTATGCTAGATCTGGAGCAGATGAATTGGTTTTTCTTGATATCTCGGCTACTGAAGAAAAACGAAAAACGCTTGCCAATTTAGTGAGACGGGTTGCTGAAAAAGTGAATATTCCTTTTACGGTTGGTGGTGGAATTTCATCAGTAGAAGATGTAGATATTTTGCTTAAAAATGGAGCCGATAAGGTTTCTATAAATTCTTCGGCGGTGAAGAACCCTGATCTAATTAATGAGCTTGCCGCTAAATTCGGGAGTCAGTGTATTACAGTTGCGATAGATGCCAAACAGGTAAATGGTGAATGGCTGGTACATTTGGTTGGCGGAAAGGTACCTACCGATATTAATTTATTTCAATGGGCCAAAGAAGTCGAAGAACGTGGTGCCGGTGAAATTTTATTTACTTCAATGAATAACGACGGAACCAAGGAAGGCTTTGCTAATGAAGCCCTGGCAGTTTTATCTTCAGAATTAAATATTCCAATAATCGCCTCAGGTGGTGCCGGAAATATGCAGCATTTTTGCGATACTTTTATTGAAGGAAAAGCAGATGCGGCACTAGCAGCCAGTGTTTTTCATTTTAAAGAAATCGAAATTAGAGATTTAAAAGAAGAACTTCGTAGAAATGGAGTGGAAGTTAGACTATAAGATTCAAGAATAGAGAAAAAAGAGAATAGAATAGAGAAATCTTTATTCTCTGCTCTTTTATCTCTTTTCCTATTTAGTAAATATTAGATCCTGAAATAAATTCAGGATGACGTATAAAAAAATAAATATGAATATCGATTTTAATAAAAATAACGACGGATTAGTACCTGCCATCATTCAGGATGCATCAACTAAAAATGTATTGATGCTGGGGTATATGAACGAGGAAGCATTTTTAAAAACCAATGAAACCAAGAAAGTCACTTTTTTCAGCAGGACAAAAAATCGTTTATGGACCAAAGGCGAAGAAAGTGGCAATTACCTTCATTTAGTCAACATTAAAAATGATTGCGATAATGATACCTTGCTGATTTCAGTTAATCCTGAGGGTCCAACCTGCCACAAAGGAACAGACACTTGCTGGGCAGAGGATAATGAGCCTAATTTCGGTTTTCTCTCTCAATTGGAAGGAATTATCGCGAAACGAAAAAGAATGAGCGAGGTGGAGCCTGAGTTGCGAGAAGATAAAAACTCTTATGTGGTTTCGCTTTTTGATGCCGGAATGAATAAGATTGCTCAAAAAGTAGGTGAGGAGGCCGTTGAAACAGTAATTGAAGCCAAAGATGATAACGAAGAGTTGTTCTTAAACGAAAGCGCCGATCTACTTTTTCATTACCTGATATTGCTAAAAGCAAAAGGATACTCTTTAAAAGATATCGCCGAAGTTTTAGAAAAAAGACATTAGATTAGAGCACTTAACACCTAATAAGAAATCCCCTTTTTTAGTATAAAAGGGGATTTTATTTTTTTAACTAATCCTTATTTCTAACATAAATAAGTTTGAATTTACTGTTTTGGTTGGTACGCGATTCAATTTCAAATTTATCTATTGAATGAATCATAGGAGTTAATTTCTGAAAGCCGTAGTTACGAGAATCAAAATTAGGTTGCTTCTTCTGAAGTAAGCTTCCTACATCTCCCAAGAACGCCCATCCGTCTTCATCTGCAACATCTGAAATAGTTTGGGAGATAAGACGAACAACCTTAGGAGTAATTTTATCTACATTTTTCTTTTTAGAGCTTTTTCCACCTTTTTCGCTGCTTTGGTCACTATCTTTATCAGAATTCTTTAAAATTTCTATATAAATAAACCTGTCGCAAGCTACAATAAATGGCTCGGGTGTTTTCTTTTCACCAATTCCAATAACATTCTTTCCAGCTTCACGCAGTCGTGTTGCCAGCCTGGTGAAATCGCTATCGCTGGAAACCAGGCAAAATCCATCTACTTTATCTGAATATAAAATATCCATTGCATCGATGATCATCGCTGAATCTGTAGCGTTTTTTCCCTGTGTATATCCATATTGCTGAATGGGATTAATAGCATTTTCCAGCAAAACATTTTTCCATTTTACTAAATGAGGTTTAGTCCAGTCGCCATAAATTCGTTTAATAGTTGGATTGCCATACTTGGCAATTTCTTCCATCATTTCTTTTATATATGCCGATGGGATATTATCGCCATCAATTAGTACTGCTAGGTTGGTTTCCATAGAATCTGTTATTTTAAGTAAGCTACTCCGGAGCAAGCTCCTGAAGCATTATTATTGGAAAATATAATTTGATTTCGAGGCATCCCGACTCTTCGGGACGGAGCATTTAATGCTCGATTATCGAGTAAAGATACTTTTTTTGTATAAAAAAGACGGCTGTACACCGTCTTTTCCTTTTTTGATATTTCAATAATTTCACTCGCTAAACGAGATAAAATTGCTTTAAACAAGTAGTTCACTAGTTAAAGCGATAAAGTGCATTCATTTTTGAATTTTTATCTGGCATTTGTGCTTCCGGGATAAGGAAAACATTTCCGCCCTGTTTTAAGACTTCTTTTGCAGCCCAATTCATTAATGAATAATTTCCATTTTGCTGATTGTCATGAATGGTTACATTCATATTATCATTGTTATAGGTTCCCCAAATTTCACTTCGGTTTTCCAGGAATAGTGTATCTACTTTTCCTTGTTGAACTGCAGGAAGAATATCGGTTACTGAAGCCCCGGTATTATCGGTATTGTTCAGTTCATTAAACTTCCTGGTTTTTTCTCTTTTCGTCTTTTCCAGTTCAGGTTCAAGGATTTTTAGAGCTTTTTCGTGTAAGCCAAACATATCGGTATCTGATGGATTCCCCGGAATTACTTTTTCAATTAAGTGATTATAAGTATTTACTTTTTCATAGATAGGAAAAAGATAATCCTGTGTAGCAACTACTAATGGAACTCTTTCATCGTGTAGCACCGTATCAAGACCTTTGTCTATCGCTCTAAAATATTTGTTGATTTCTTCCTTCCTTACTTCTTCACCCGCACTGCCATGGCCGTGAAAAATAGTATTTTCACCACCAGTATTTTGAGATCTGAAATTTAAATGTTTCTCTTTATAATCGAAACCAACTCTTTCTTCCAGTCTCGATGGAATGAGATCATCTACTACAACTTTTCCTATACTATAAGTGGTTGCCTCATAAAGCTCTACATCCTCCAATTGAAGTGCCAGTAAATAAAAACGGCTGTCTTCATTAAATATAGGTACTAGCGGTTTAATATAAAATTCTTCGGAAATATAGGTATGGGCCTCAAAATTCACCGGAAGGGTATATTTTTCGAAGAAATCTTCTGCTGCAAAAATCGCAAGACCATCGCTTTGGTGTCTCCAAAAAGATTTATCATTCAATAAAGCTTCAATAGGCTTGCCCATTTTTGCAATTTTATCTTCACTCACACCCTTTTCTTTGAGTTGGGCTCCAACTTCCTTCCAAAGGGATTTCAAATGGGTTTTATTTTTTTCCTCTAAAACTTCCTTACCGGCACGTTGGGTAGGGATAAACATGGAAACACAGGTTTTATCCTGTACGTTGATTAATTTTTCCAAATCCTTATCATTTATCAAACTCATAATTTCATTTTTTTGGTTAATTCACTAATGAAGATAAGTTGATTTTACTACATTTCAATGGGGTTTAGCAGGGCTTTAACGCTAAAACTTTCTTAAGGCGGCACTTTAAATTTCTATATTCGGCTCTACGTGAATAAGTACGTCGAAAATTTCAGGAAAGTGGGCGAGGAGTTCATTTTTTACATTGTGTGCAATATCGTGGCCCTCTTTAACACTAATTTGAGCATTCACGATAATATGAAGATCTACGTGGTAGATCATTCCGGTTTTACGAACGTTGCATTTTTCGGTATCTAAAACGCCGGGAACATTAATACTAACCTCACGAATATCGCCAATCATATCATCATACATATGCTCGTCCATTACTTCACCTAAAGCGGGTCTAAGAATAAGATAGGCGTTATAAAGAATAAATCCCGAAGCAAAGAGCGCGGCCCAATCGTCTGCCGTTTCGTAACCTTTTCCCATAAAAAGCGCGATAGAGATCCCTATAAATGCCATTAAGGAAGTAATTGCATCACTGCGGTGGTGCCAGGCATCAGCTTTTAAAGAAGTACTTTTGGTTTCATCCCCCTTTTTAGAAACTTTTCTGTAGAAATATTCTTTAATAATAACAATCGCGGCAAGTACAATAAGGGTGTAAGGCTCCGGAACTTTGTGTGGAGTTTGTATATGCTGAATACTTTCGTAAGCAATTACGGTCGCTGAAACCACCAAAAATCCTACAACCGCAAAGGTCATAAGCGGTTCGGCTTTTCCGTGACCGTAAGGATGATTTTCATCTGGTGGCCTACTGGAATATTTGAGACCAAGTAAGACGAGAAAAGAAGAGAAAACATCAGTGGTAGACTCTATAGCATCAGCGATAAGCGCATAAGAATTTCCAAATATTCCGGATACAAATTTAGCGATTGCCAACAAAGTATTTCCGAAAATACTAAGCCAGGATGCTTTTATCGCTTCACTTGTGTTTTGGTCCATGCGGGAAATTTGATTTGGATTGCAAATTTAAGGGAATAATATAATTCCACTCGATTATCATGCTATAAATGCTAAGAGATAATTTCCTGTAACTATTCGGTAAATCCAGCTTTATTTACTACCACCAAACTACAAACAAACGTTCGAAATTATTCCCCGGTTTTTTTACCCAGATTAATGGCGCTTTTTTGTTTTCGAATAAGATCTCTATCTGGTGGATTATTTCGGAATGGCTAAACCAGGTTTCACCGTGTTGTGGCAGTATTGGCCAATCTTGTTTTTTAGGGGCATAATATTCAAAATTCTTGTAACTGGAAGTTTTAAACTCTTTAAAATGAAGCCAGCTCCCGGCTATGCAATCACTATTTATTTCTGAAAATTGTTTATCCTGAAGTTCCCTGGGAACAAATAGATTTGCTTTAAAACAGGTTTGTTGAAGTACTTCTTCTGCATTTAAATTTAGAGATCTTAAAAGATCTTCTGCTTCAGGTTTAAACAGAAGGGGAAACTGTTTTTCCTTTAATTTTTTGGTTTTTTGTAATAAAGTGTCCTTTCGGTTCGGGCCAATCCAGCGTTGATTTTCCGCAGAAAATGATGGATCGTAAACGTAGAATTTGTAAACCATTTCTACGTGATACACTTGTTGGTTTATGAGATCTTTCAGTAGAAAATCGAGTTCACCCAAAGTGATTTTATCCCGACTAATTTGCATATTTTCTGCCAGCAGTTTATAGCCTTGATGTTGCCGAATTATCCATTCAAAAAATCGTTCTACCCTTTTGCCCATTACAAAATTAGTAGAAAGCGACGGTAGGTCTTCAGCGATAGGTTTTTGTAGCGGATCCCCTATTTGCGGTAATTCAAATTGTTGAATTTCCTGGAAATAATTTTTCCAAAGAGCCGGTGTATTTAAAAAGCCTTCAAATTGTTTTGCTACACGGTTTTGCATTTAGAATGTGGGTTAATCTTCGTCTGAATTATCGGTGCTTAGCAAAAAGCCGAAGGGTTTTAATGAAGGAACGTGATTGAAGATTACATTTATAATTCCTAAAACCGGAATAGCCAAAATCATCCCCATAACACCCCAGATCATGTTGCCCAGAATAATGGCAAGGATCACGAAAAAAGGATGAATATCTACTTTGTCTCCTACAATAAATGGCTCTAAAACATAGCTCTCTATAAATTGTACTATAGTAAAAGTTAGAATAACTCCAATTAAAATACTGGTTTCGCCCTGGGTGAGATAACCAAAAACCAAAGCAAGGCCCATTCCTATGATATTTCCTATAAATGGAATTAAGGTGAGAAAGGAAGCAATAACAGCGATTAAAATAAAATTACTAACCCCAGAAACCCCCAGGCCAATACTATAAAGAATAGAAAGGATAACAATTAAGATTAATTTTCCTCTAAGGTAAAACTGGGCTACCCGTGCTGTTTCATTGATAATTTGCTTTACTTCTTTTTTCCGCTGATTTGAAAATAATTTTAGAATAAAGGTTTTAAAACGTTTTCTATAATTCAGCAGAAAAAATATATAGATAAATGTGAGTAAATAATTGCTAATAAAACTGGTGACCGAATTAATAAAATTGAAAGCTTTTTCTCCCGAATTTCCGCTGGAGGTTAACATACTTTGTATATCATTCTTTTCTTTATAACTCTCCAGGTCTTTACTGCTTAAAGCGGTATGCTCGTAGGCGTAATTTTGTAACTGTTCTATTTTTGGAGCCATCGTTTCTTTAATTTTCCCCCAATCGTCTACAAAACTTTTAATTTGAAAAGAGAGCAGCACAAAAACTCCTATTGAAAATAGAAATAATAGAATAGTACTCAGTAAAGAGGAAAAAGTACGATTGAGCTTTTTTTCTATTAAGTTACCCAGTGGAATTAATAAAAGCGCCAGGATTATTGCCGTTACCAGGGGAGCCAGAAAGCCTTTTGCATCAGCTAATCCCGAGAAAAGAAAATAGGCGCCTACTAAAAGGGCAACTAAGGGAAAAAGCAATGTTTTGTGTGCCTTGTTCATTTTTTGGTTAGTTGGTTTGAAACATTGAAGATAGAAAAAGTTCTCTAACCAGTAAATTAAGTGCAGTAAATCAGGATAAATTTGCAAAGCGTTTAACCTTTTTAATAAATAATTATAGGTTTTTCTGGTTAATTTTTAACGTGGCTTCAACTCAAAAAATGGCAATAACCTGGTAATAAATAGATTAAAATATTCTTCAAAATCCTTTACAAGAAGTTTACCGAGAAGCTGATTTTCCTCATATTAATTCGAAATAAAGTGAAATATTTTTGTACAAAACCACACTTTATATGTCCTCAAATTTAATTAGTAAATATAATGTGCCGGGGCCACGGTATACAAGTTATCCTACAGTTCCTTATTGGCAAGAAGATAGCTTTTCTTTGGCTGCCTGGAAAGAAAGTTTAAAACGTAGTTTTAGTGAAAATAAAGAAATAAGCCTTTATATTCATTTGCCATTTTGTGAGAGTTTGTGCACCTTTTGTGGATGTAATAAACGTATTACAAAAAAGCACAAAGTAGAATCTCCATATATCGAAACGCTGTTGAGAGAATGGGATCTCTATCTTGAGATTCTTGGTGAAAAGCCTACAATTAGGGAATTGCATCTTGGCGGAGGCACACCCACTTTTTTTGCTCCCGAAAATCTTAAATTCTTACTGAATATGCTGTTCCGGAAAGCTAACAGGGATTGTGAAACAGAATTGAGTTTTGAAGGTCACCCTAATAATACTACGAAAGAGCATTTAAAAATGTTTTCAGATTTAGGCTTTAAACGTGTAAGCTATGGCGTACAGGATTATAGCGAGAAGGTGCAAAAAGCAATTCATAGAATTCAACCCTTTGAAAATGTAAAAAGAGCTACGGAAGAATCCCGGGAAGCCGGTTTTACCTCGGTGGGACACGACATTATATTTGGTTTACCTTTTCAAACCAAAAACGATATTATTGAAACCATAGAAAAGACCAAATTACTAATGCCAGATCGTATTGCTTTTTATAGCTATGCGCACGTACCCTGGATTAAAGGAAACGGCCAACGTGGTTTTAATGATTCAGATCTTCCTGCAGCCGATGAAAAACGGAAAATGTATGAAGTAGGAAAGCAAATGCTGGAAGCTGCCGGTTATGTAGAAATTGGGATGGACCATTTTGCCCTTAAAACCGATTCTTTATATAAAGCTTTAGAAGAAAAAAAACTTCATAGAAACTTTATGGGCTATACTACATCTTCCGGAGCTTCTATGATTGGTTTAGGCGTTTCTGCTATAAGTGATAGCTGGTATGGTTTTGCACAGAATGAGAAATCGGTAGAAGCTTACCAGAGTCTTATTTCCGATGGAATTATTCCTGTTTTCCGTGGACATATTTTAAATGAAGAAGATCTAATTATAAGAAAACACATTCTCAATTTAATGTGTCATTTAGAAACCAGCTGGGAATCTCCAGAAGATTATTTTGAAGAATTACCCGAGGTACTTACTAAATTAAGGGAAATGGAGGCAGATGGGCTTGTAAGCTTTTCAGAAAACGGACTAACTATTCCAGAAAAAGGAAGAGCTTTTGTACGCAACATTTGTATGGCTTTTGATCTAAGAATGCAGGCGAAGAAACCTGATACTCAACTTTTTTCAATGACGGTTTAATTTAAGTGTTAAAACCGATGTAAAAAGTCCGTTGGGAAAATTTCCTAACGGACTTTTTTATTCTTTCATTTTAAGTTAAGAGTAAATTATTTTACTCGATAATCGAGATTAAATGCTACGTCCCGAAGAGTCGGGATGTCTTGAAATCGAATTATACTTTCTAATAATAATGATTCGTGAGCTTTCTCTGAAGTTGTTTAATCTTTATCCTTACCGCTGTTTATCATATTTAAAACGATAAGCACCAGGCCGACGCAAACAACACCGAAAATAGCAATAAGAAAACTTCCCATTTCCCAATTTACCAGTGCAATTGTGTTTAATAATTTCATAACAAGTGTTTTTAGGTTAGTGGCAACTTTGTGTTGCTGTAATTTCTGGAGTTATTTCCATAGGGGAGAGGTAAGGTATTCCCAGCCCCATTCCTCTAAGGATAAATAATAGCCCTATAAGGATCACAAAAACGGGAACCGCTTTTCTAATTTTAGACCTAATATTTAGATTTATAAAATTGCCTAAATAAATTGCGGTTGTCATTAACGGGATCGTTCCCAGGCCAAAAACTGCCATATATAAACTTCCTTCCAGGGCTGTACCCGAAGCTATAGCACCAAAAACCGCCATATATACAAGTCCGCAGGGTAGAAAACCGTTTAAAAAACCAATGGTATAAAAAGTATCGGGTGACTTTCGTTTTAATTGCTTCCCGAGATTACTCTTTACTTTTGAAACAATTTTAAAAATAGGTTTTGAACCGTTATACTTACTAAATTTTTTATACGGAAGCAGAATTACCAGGATCATTAAAGCTCCAACCAGAATTGAAAGTTGTTGCTGAAGCCCAAAAAGACTAAAACTTTTACCCAACAACCCGAACAAAAGTCCGATGATCGCGTAAGAACTTAATCTGCCAAAATGATAAAGTGAGATCTGCCCAAGCTTTCTAACATTGTTTTTGTGATCTACCGGCAATAAAAATGCTATAGGGCCACACATTCCCACGCAGTGAAAACTTCCAAGCAGTCCAAATATTAATGCCGAAATCAACATTTAATAAACAATTTCGTTTTTATACAAATAAGGTGTTTCCTCGTACTCCCAGTGAATATTAATATTCCAACGACCTTTTACTAACTGCTCGTCTTTTATAAATACCTGATGTGATGTTAGCTCCAGTGGAATATTAAAATCCAGTTTTTCATTCGATGGGCGGTAAAAATTAAGATTCCCTGAAATTTTAGAAAGTTCCAGGTTTTCTGGAAATTCTATAAGCCAGCCGTCTTTTACGCGTTTATCTGTAATATTTTCTTCCAGTGAGAATGCATTGGTTTCCGCATTAATCTCTTCCTGGTAATGTAATTCCTCCTGGTAATATTCTTCAGTCACCAAATCGTGATCAAACTTTTTATCGGTAAGCATATTTATTACCAGGTACATAATGAAACTTATAAAAAGTGCCATTCCAATTACGATCCCTGTTCCCCAGTTTATTTTCATTTGTATATTTATTTACCCAGAATTGGGATACTATTAAATTTATAATCATTTTTTTAGCGTCCAGCATCATGCTGGTTTAGTTAAAACTACGTGGCCCCATAAACATAGTGCTGGTAGTTTCTATTAATCTATCTCCACTATAAATACCAATCTTTAGCTTTTGTTTTTCGTCTTCCAGTGCAGCGGTATTTATTTCTATAAACAGTGTACCTTCGGTTAATTCCTGTCCCCGCACCATAATATTTGATTGTTTTACCGGTTTTATTTCACCCTGGTGAGACAACAACCTGAATTCAATATCTTCAAAATCGGCTGTGGTTTTGTTTACCAGTTTATAAGTAAAAACGTTACTTACTATATTATCTGCCTTTCGTTCATATAACTGCCCCGGTAATCTAAGGATTCTGGCTTCAACCTCGCTTCTCACAAATAGCATCCCCACCAAAACCGCAGTTAAAATTCCTAAAACTATACTGTAACCCTTTAACCTTGGTGTAAACTTGAATTTTGCTTTCTTTTCAATATTTTCTTCGCTGGCGTAGCGAATTAAACCTTTAGGAAGGTCTACAGCTTCCATCATATTATCACAAGCGTCAATACAGGCGGTGCAGTTTATACATTCCAGTTGCGTGCCGTTTCTAATATCTATTCCCGTAGGGCAAACCTGCACACATTGGAAACAATCTATACAATCGCCTTTTCCTGATGCTTCCCGGTCTTCGTTCTTTTTAAATTTGGCTCTTCCTTCTTCTTTTTCACCGCGTTTATGATCGTAAGCAACAACTATAGATTTGTTGTCTAAAAGTACGCCCTGTAGCCTTCCATAAGGGCAGGCTATAACACAAACCTGCTCCCTAAACCAGGCGAAAACAAAATAAAATACCGCCGTGAAAATAATAAGGGAAACAAAGGTGCTTAAATGATTTAGTGGTCCCGCTGTTACATATTGAATCAACCGATCGCTGCCTATTAAGTAAGCCAGGAAAACATTGGCGATTAGAAACGAGATCACAAAGAATACGAACCATTTTAGAGAACGTTTTCTAATTTTTTCGGCATCCCATTTTTGTTTGTCTAAACGTATTTGTTTTCCACGATCTCCTTCAATCCAGTATTCAATTCTGCGGAAAACCATTTCCATAAAAATGGTTTGCGGACAAAGCCAACCGCAAAAGATCCTTCCAAAGGCTACAGTAAAAAGAATGATAAAAACCACCCCGATTACCATCATGATCACGAAAATATGAAAGTCTTGTGGCCAGAAAGGAAATCCAAAAATATTGAAACGCCTTTCTAGAATATTAAACATTAAAAACTGGTTGCCGTTTATTTTTACAAAAGGAGCGGCAAAAAGTAATATGAGCAATACATAACTAACGTATTTTCTATACTCGTAAAATCTCCCTGAAGGTTTCTTCGGAAAAACCCATAGTCTTTTACCCGCGTCGTCTGCCGTGGCTATCTTATCCCTGAATTTTTCTTTATTTTCCAAAACCTTCTTTTTTTACTCGATAATCGAGATTTAATACTCCGTCCCGAAGAGTCGGGATGCCTTAAAATCTAAAAATTTTTTCTTTCAATTTCTCGTGGCCTTTCGCCAGGTAAACTACTCTATATTATTCTGTTTCGGCTTCCCAAATTTCACCTTCGGGTGCCTTAGGATCTGTAGGGTTAGTTCCCTCAAGACTTATAACATAACTAGACACCTGGGCAATTTCCTGGGCACTTAATTCAGATTTCCAGGCAACCATTCCTTTTCCGTCACGGCCTCCTTCAGAAACTGTTTGGAAAACATTGCTTATTCCACCACCAAGAATCCAATGTTCATCGGTAAGATTAGGGCCAATAGCACCACCACCATCTGCACGGTGACAAGCCATACAGCTGGTCATAAATATTTCTTCACCAGCTTTAAGATCTGATGCCTCGGTTAATAATTCAACAGAGGAGGCGTCTATAAGATCTGGATTCGCTTCTTTATAAGCTTCAATTTCTTCTTTGGCTTCTGCTACCTCAGCAAGGTATTCTTCCCTTTGAGTTTCTCCGTCAAAAATGTGGTAATAACCCATATAGACAAAAGCAAATATGATACTGATGTAAAAACCATACAGCCACCAGGCAGGAAGATCGTTATCCAGTTCCTTGATGCCGTCGTAATTATGATCTAAAAGAATTTCTTCTTCCTTTTCAACAGGCTTTTGATTCAGCATCTTTTTATACCATTTCTTTATGCCTGAAAACTGTTTTTCGGAATTTTCAGCTTTAAGTTTGGTATAACGTTCTTGCGCATCTGGTTTTAAACTTCGGAAAACCATATTTTCTAAAGCCGTGATTGAAACTTCTATAGCGATTGCTATAACAAGCACCACTGCAAGAATTCCCCAAATAACCGGATACTGCTCAATTGCCCAGCCACTTTCTGTCTCTATTGTTAGTTCTATTAGCACCAGGGCCAGAATTAAAAATCCTGCAATTCTTAAATATGATGTAGTTTTCATAATTCCTGATTTTCCTGGTTAGTATCTAAGGGCAGGTTGCTTACCTCTTCTATGTCTTTCTTTTTTGCGGTAATTACCCAAAGGAAAAGCACTACAAAAAAGATGAAGAATATTAGTAAGGAAATTAACGGGTAGATCATCACCCCGTCTATGCTTTCCATATGGCCTTTTACGAATTTAAACATGCTTAGTTGGTTTTAGTGTTTGAAACTTCTACATCTTTAGCTCTAATATCGGTACCCAGGCGCTGTAGATAAGCGATAAGGGCTACAATTTCCCGGTTTCTCATTTCTACGAATTCATTACCGTTTTGGGCTGCGAATTCTTTTTCGGCTTCATAGGTATCTACAAAATCTGGATCAGCATACAGGTTTTTCTCAATTTGAATTCCCTGTTCTGTCATGGATTGTTGAGCATTTTCAATTTCTTCTAAAGTATATGGTACGCCAAGAGTACTAAGAGCTTCCATTTTAGCTTCAGTATCGCTTTTATCAAGCTCACCTGTAACTATCCATTTGTAAGATGGCATAATAGAACCTGAAGAAGTACTCTGCGGATCGTACATATGGTTTAGGTGCCAGTTATCGGAGTATTTTCCACCAACCCGCATAAGGTCTGGCCCGGTACGTTTACTACCCCATAAGAAAGGATAGTCGTAAACATATTCCCCGGCTTTGGAATATTCCCCGTAACGTTCTACTTCACTTCTAAAAGGTCTAATCATCTGTGAGTGGCAACCTACGCAGCCTTCACGTATATAAATATCCCGACCTTCAAGTTCTAACGGAGTATATGGTTTTACACTGGAAATTACCGGTACATACTCATCTACCATTAATGAAGGTACAATTTGAACGATACCACCTATTAAAATCGCGATAGTAGCGAAGATGGTAAGTTTTACCGGTCTTCTTTCTAACCAGGAGTGGTAAGCTTCTCCGGTTGTTCTTTTACGGGTTACTTTTTGAAGTGGGGCAGCTTCAGCTAACTCATCTTCAACAGGACTTCCCTGTCTAACAGTTTTTACAATATTATAAAGTAAAATAAAAGCTCCTACAATGTATAAACTACCTCCAATTGCACGCATCCAATACATTGGGATAATTGAACTTACAGTCTCTAAGAAGTTTCCGTAGGTAAGAGTTCCATCAGGATTAAATTGTTTCCACATAGAAGCCTGAACGAATCCTGCAACATACATTGGGAGAGTATAAATAATAATACCAAGTGTCCCGATCCAAAAATGAACATTTGCTAATTTGATGGAATAGAGTTTCGTTTTAAATAATCTTGGTACCAGCCAGTAAACCATACCAAAAGTTAAAAATCCATTCCAGGCAAGTGCGCCAACGTGCACGTGAGCAATAATCCAGTCACTAAAGTGTGCAATAGCATTCACATTTTTTAAGGAAAGCATAGGACCTTCAAAAGTTGCCATTCCGTAACCGGTAATAGCTACCACGAAAAACTTAAGAACAGGATCTGTACGTACTTTATCCCAGGCACCACGCAAGGTTAATAGTCCGTTAATCATACCTCCCCAGGATGGGAATAAAAGCATTACAGAAAAGGCTACACCAAGGTTTTGCGCCCAGTCTGGTAACGTTGAATATAATAAATGGTGTGGGCCAGCCCAGATATAAATAAAGATAAGAGACCAGAAGTGGATAATAGAAAGTCGGTATGAGTAAACTGGTCTGTTAGCCGCTTTTGGAACAAAATAATACATTAAACCTAAGAAAGGCGTAGTAAGGAAAAATGCCACCGCATTGTGCCCGTACCACCACTGAACTAAAGCATCCTGAACTCCAGAGTAAAAAGAGTAACTTTTAAAAGCAGTAACAGGAATTTCAATATTATTTACAATATGAAGTACAGCTACGGTTACAAATGTGGCCAGGTAAAACCAAATAGCTACATATAAGTGACGTTGGCGTCTTTTGATCATGGTACCAATAAGGTTGGCTCCAAAAGCAATCCAAACCAAAGCAATAGCAATATCTATTGGCCATTCAAGTTCAGCATATTCTTTAGAACTGGTAAAACCCATAGGGAGCGTGATCGCCGCTGCCACAATTATAGCCTGCCAGCCCCAAAAGTTGAAATTACTTAAGAAATCGCTATACATCCTGGCTTTAAGCAAACGCTGGGTAGAGTAGTATACCCCTGCAAAAATTGCATTTCCAACAAAGGCAAAAATCACCGCGTTGGTATGCAATGGTCTTAAACGACCAAAACTTAACCATGGAATTCCATCGGTTATGTTAGGGAATAAAAACATAAAGGCGAGCAGCAGCCCTACACTCATACCTATGATACCCCAGAAAAGGGTAGCCATAGTAAACTTTTTTACGATTTTATTATCGTAATGAAACTGTTCTACTTCCATAGTTAATTAGATTTCTTGTTTTTGGTGGAATTGGATTTATCAGATTTTGGTTTTACTAATTCGTCGTCAAATAACATCCTTACCGATGGTGTGTACACATCGTCATATTGCCCTTTTTTAACTGAAAAAATAAAGGCTATAAAGAAGATGAGGGCTACCAATACACTTAAAGCTAGTAAGAGGTAAATGATGTTCATTTCTATTGAATTATTTTCAGCAAACTTAAAACTGTGTTAAAATTAAAAATATGATTTAGATCAGGTTTCCGCTAATCCAGGTTTTAATTTCTTCCCTGCGAGGTTGGTGGCCAAAGTGGTAAAGGATACTATACTAATAGAACTTAAAGGCATTAGTATGGCTGCGATTACCGGCATTAAATTCCCTGTAACCGCGAAAGCCAGGCCTATTACATTATAGCATAAGCTTAGCGCGAAGCTCCATTTAATGATCTTTATTCCTTTTTCTGAAAGTTGAAAATATTTGTTTAGTCTGGTGAGGTTAGAAGCTTCAAGAATACCATCACAAGCCGGAGAGAAAACGTTAATATTTTCTGAAACTGCGATCCCAACATTGCTTTGAGCAAGTGCCCCTGCATCGTTAAGTCCGTCGCCAATCATCATCACCGATTTACCTTCCTGCTGCAGCTTTTTTATAAAATTGAGCTTATCGTCTGGTTTTTGATTGAAGTAAAATTTGGTATTTAAAGGCAGCATATTTTCCAGTCTTTCCTTTTCACCATTATTATCTCCAGAAAGGATAAAAAGCTGTTTGTTTTCCCCTAATTCTTTAAATAGATCAGCAAGACCTTCACGGTAGGAATTCTTAAAAACATAGCAGCCTTTATATTCTTCGTTGCTACTAATATGTACCGTAGTTTTATTAAGCTCTTTGGTTTCAGTAAGGTTTTCTTTTACAAATGTTTCTGAACCAATCTTCATTTTACTGCCATTACTTCCAGCGCTAATTCCTTTCCCGGTATGTTCATTAAATTCATCCAGACTTTGAATATTGTTTTTATCCAGGATCTCGTAGAGTTGCCTGCTTAATGGATGCCCTGAAGCTCTTAAACTGCTACTTAACAAGCTTTCTTCTTCAGCATTAAGTTTTAAACCTTCGTAGAAAATCTCGGTTTTATTATTTGAGGTAATCGTTCCGGTTTTATCAAAAACAAGACAATCAATTTTTGCTATTTGTTCAATTACTCCGGCTTCTTTTAAGTAAAATTTATTTCTTCCGAAGATGCGAAGCAAATTTCCAAGCGTGAATGGTGTGGCCAGTGCGATAGCACAGGGGCAGGCAATTATTAAGACCGCCGTAAAAACATTTAAGGCTTTTGAAGGATCATAAACCAACCAAAATAACGTGGCAATAAAAGCAATGCTAAGAACCCCGGCAGTAAAGCGTTTACTAATTTGATTGATTAAACTTTGAAAATGGCCTTTTTTTTCTTTTTTAAAGACTTCATTACTCCAGAGTTTGGTAAGGTAACTCTGGTCTATCGCCTTTATAGCTTCAATTTCCAGGATACCGCCTTGTTGTCTTCCACCCGCATAGAGTGTTTCCCCAGATTCCTTTCTAACGGCTTGGGCTTCCCCGGTTACAAAACTGTAGTCTATATTGGCTTCCCCTTTCATTAAAACCGCATCGATTGGAATTAATTCGCCGTTTCGTATTAAAATACGATCTCCAGATTTTATTTTGTAAACCTGTACCTGTTCCTCTATAGTTTCTTTGGAACTATTCTTTGTTAAACGAGTAACTGCCATAGGGAAATAGGATTTGTAATCCCTTTCAAAAGACAGGTAGGAATAGGTTTTCTGCTGAAAAAACTTCCCTAATAGAAGGAAAAAAACCAGGCCTGTAAGACTATCAAAAAAACCAGTTCCCAGGTCTAATAGTATTTCTGTAGTACTTCTTATAAAAAGTACTGCGATTCCCAGAGCAATAGGGACATCTATATTTAAGATTTTAGCTCTTAAACCTTTGAATGCTGAAATAAAATAATCTGATCCCGAATAAAAAACTACCGGTAATGAGAAAGCAAACATGAGCCAACGGAATAAATATTTAAATTGATCCAGCCAGAACTCTTTCACTTCAAAATACTCGGGGAAAGAAAGAAACATGACGTTTCCAAAAGCAAATCCGGCAACACCAAGCTTATAAATTAAGCTTCGGTTTATTTTATGATCCTTTTCATCGTAATCTTTCAGGGAAATATAGGGTTCGTAACCAATTCTGCTTAGCAGGTAAACCAGTTCTTTAAGGCTTATTTTTTCCGAAGAAAAACTTATTCTTACTGTTTTCTTTGGAAAATCAACCTGGGCCGATTTTACTCCGTTGTTTAGTTTTCCAAGATTTTCTAAAACCCAAATACACGAACTACAATGCATAGAGGGAACCAGGAAATTCACTATCTGGGTGTTATTCTCATTAAATTCTAATAGCTTTTCGGCTATTTCTGGATTGTCCAGGAAATCGAATTTACCTTCTGAGGCAGCCGGGGAAATCCCAGGTTTTTCCTGAAGATCGTAATAGTAGGTAAGATCGCTTTCGTTTAAGATATCGAAAACGGTTCTACAGCCGTGACAACAGAAATCTTTTTCCTGAAAAACAAGATGCTCCTCTTTACATTCTTCACCACAGTGAAAACAGCTGCTCATACTTTTTCTGTATTTTAGCTGCAAATTTTCGGGAAATTAGGCGTAGATAATATGATGGGAATCAGGTTTGAGTGTATTAGCTTCCATTACTAATTTTTCTCAAGTAAAAATAGCCAATAATTCCTGCGATTAAAGAAGCCAGCAAGATCCCAATTTTTGCCTGTGACATATAATTTTCATTCTCAAAAGCCAGGTCGGTTATAAAGAGTGACATGGTAAAACCAATAGCCGCCAGAAAACCAATTCCGTAGACGTGTTTCCATTTCACTTTTTTGGGAAGATCTGCTATTTTAAACCAAACCATAAGGCGGGAGAATAAAACCACCCCAATGAATTTCCCAAAAATTAATCCGCCAACAACCCCAATCATTACCGGACTTAAAAATGAATCAAAGGAGGTTTCTCCAAGACTCACCCCGGCATTTGCGAATGCGAATATAGGTAGCACCACAAAGCTCACAAATGGATGAAGTGCGTGTTCCAGCCTTTGTAATGGGGGAGTAGCATCTTCGGTTAAGGAAGAGAATTTTTCAATAGTATGAGTAATGTTTTCTTCGGCCTCTTTAGGGTTCTTCTTCCTGTTTCTAAACTCTTGTTGTATTTCATAACCCAGGAGTTTAGATTTCCGAAGAAATAATGGGGTGTTGATACGTTTTGTATTGGGAATTGCAAATGCCGCCAAAACCGCCGCAATAGTAGCGTGCACTCCTGAAAGTAAAATTGCCAGCCATAATCCACCAATTCCCATCACTGCATAAAATAAGGTGTTTCTAATCCCTATTAAATTTGCTGCAGCCAGGATAAGTAGAAAGATCCCTGCAATTGCAAGACTTTGTATAGAAATATCTGAAGTGTAAAAAAATGCGATTACCAGCACGGCGCCAATGTCATCTACAATAGCGATGGCGGTTAGAAATACTTTAAGAGGAAAAGGAACCCGGTCTCCAAGCAGGTATAGAATTCCGAGGGCAAATGCGATATCTGTAGCCATAGGAATTCCCCATCCAGAAACGGAATCTAAACCGGTATTAAAGTAGAAAAAGATAAGCGCGGGAAAGATCATTCCTCCAATTGCCGCTCCTATAGGTAGCATAGATTTTTTAAAACTTGAAAGTTCCCCCTGCAGGATCTCGCGTTTAAGTTCTAGCCCAATCATAAAAAAGAAAATAGACATAAGTCCGTCGTTAATCCAATGCAGGAGATTTTTCTTTATTATAAAGTCGTTTATTCCTAAGTGAATATATTGTTTCCAAAGACTGTGATAGGCATCAGATAAGGGAGAATTAGCTACGATCATAGCAAGTAAGGCCGAAAAAATAAGCAATAAACCCACTGAGGTTTTTTTCTCGATAAAATTCTTGATAGGGAGTAAAAGGTATATATCGAGTTTCGACTTTTTCATACTAGTCCGGCGCTAAAGAGTTCTTACTTGAAACGTAATAATAAAACTATTTCCATTTTAAGGATCTAGATATGATATAACTCAGTTTTTTAGAGATAATACACTTTATAGCTATTCAGTAAATCCTTTCAAAATTAAAATTGGTTTTAAAGATTTTTTCAGCAAACTTTTAATATTTCGGCAAAATAAAACTTTATTACCTTTAGGCCTACAAAGTAGCAACATGGTAAAAAAACTGACCCAAAGTTTACGCAGGCCTAAAATGAAATCTGTAAATCAGCCTCCGGGAACGGTAACTTACGTAGGAAGAAAGGAATCTAGCGAAACTAAACTTGAAGTAATAGATTACAATAAAAATAACTTCGAAAAACTTACTTCCTCAACTACCGAAGATGCTTTTAAATTTGAGGCTAAAGATCGAATTACCTGGTTTAATATAGATGGCTTAAGCAATACAGCCGAAATAGAAAAACTAGGGAAATATTACGATCTCCATCCCTTAATTATTGAAGATATTGTAAATACTACCCAGCGCCCAAAAATAGATGAGTATGAAGATTATTTGTTTATAGTTGCTAAAATGCTATATCACCAGGATGGTAAATTGGTTAACGAGCATATAAGTTTTGTTCTGGGAAAAGATTATGTACTAACATTTCAGGAAGCAGGCGGGGATGTTTTTGATGGCGTTAGAGGCAGATTGGAAAAATCATATGGGCGTATACGCAGCAACGGTTCAGATTACCTTGTTTTTGCACTTTTAGATGCTATTGTAGACCATTATTTTCTGGTAGTAGACGAGTTAAGCGAAAAAGTTGAAGCCCTGGAAGAACAACTTTTTGAAAGTCAGCCAAGTGATGATATTACTTATGAGATCCAGGATCTTAAAAGAGCTATTTTAAGGGTTAGACGTGCAGTATTTCCGCTTAAAGAAGTAATTTCCAGATTTCAGAATATGGAAAATGGGCTTATTAAAACCAGAACCAGAAATTATATAAATGACCTTCACGACCATATTTTACAGGTTTCAGAAAACATAGAACTTTATCGAGAAATGGCCTGGGGACTTATGGATATGTATATGACCACGCTTAGCAATAAAATGAACGAGGTGATGAAGGTACTGACCATAATGGCCTCTATTTTTATTCCGCTAACTTTTATCGCGGGTATTTACGGGATGAATTTTGAATATATGCCCGAGCTGCAATGGGAGCACAGTTACTTTGTGCTTTGGGGAATAATGATCGCTATATTTCTATTTATGATCTTCTATTTTAAACGTAAAAAATGGCTGTAGCCAATAAAATTATGATAAGATTTACTTTAATAACCTTAGCAGTAATCCTAACCGGAAGCTGTGCAGCTCAAAATACCGAAATCCCTGTTTATATAGGAACTTACACCAAAAAAGAAGGTCACGTAGATGGAAAGGCTAAAGGAATATTTTTGGCGATGCAGGACCCTGAAAATGGAAGTTTACAACCGGAAAAAACCGTAGCTGAGATTACTAATCCCAGTTTTGTAAAAGCTACTGAAGACGGGAAAAATCTTTACGCTGTAAGTGAGTTGGGAAGCGGCGATGCAGATTCTGGGTTTATATATTCATATAAAAGAAATATGGACAATAGCCTGCAGGAAATAGGCAAAATTTCTACTGAAAGTTTTGCACCCTGCCATATTGAGATAGATGAATCTGGAAAGTATGTTTTTGTTTCCAATTATATGGGAGGCGTGGTAATGGTTTATAAAAGGGGAGAAGATGGTCTTCTTGAAAAACAGCAAAAAGTACAATTAGAAAATCGTGAGGCCTCACACGCACATTCGGTTTCGATTTCTTCAGATAACAAAACTGCTTATATCTCCGATCTTGGAAATGATAAGATCTGGATCTATAATTTCAATTCAGAAACCGGAAAGTTAAGTCCGAAAGAAAACCCATTTGTACAATTAGAAGAAGGCTCTGGCCCAAGGCATTTTAGTTTTTCTAAAGATGAAAATTTCGCTTTTTCCATGAATGAGCTAAATTCTACAATTAGTGTATTTAAAATTGAAGAAAATGGAAACCTGGAGGTTATTCAGAATATTTCCAGTTTACCAGAAGATTTTAGTGGGAAAAATTCGGGAGCAGATATTCATTTGCATCCTTCGGGGAAATTTGTTTATGCTTCTAACCGCGGGCATAATAGTATCGCCGGTTTTAAAGTAGATAAGAATTCAGGGAAATTAAGTGCAATTGGTTATTATTCTACAAAGGGTGAAACCCCTAGAAATTTTGCGATCTCTCCAGACGGGAAATTTCTTTACGCAGCCAATCAGGACACTTCTACAATGAGCAGCTTTAAGATTAATTTGAAAACGGGAAAACTTGAAGAGCATTTGCTTCCTATTGAAGTAATGTCTCCCGTTTGTGTAGAGTTCGCTGAAAATTGATTCCAGATTAAAATTTTAAAATTTCAATGTTGATTTTGTTTAAATTTAATTGACTAAACCAGAAAATATGAAAACAAAAATTTTAATTGGGATATTGGCTTGTTTCCTAATGTCTTGTGGAGCTATGATGACTCCAGATTCAGACGATATTATTCGTCAGCCTGAAGATGCTCCTACAAATTTCGCTATGGGTGATGGAATGGATTTTGAAGAAAATGTATGCAAAAGCCCAATGCTGGACCCGGAAGACGGAACCGAATTAATTATGGTACGCTCCTGGGGAAATGGTATTGGAGATTATGAAGTACCTGAAGGGAAATACGGACTTTCTAAACGCGAATTTCTGCGTTTAAATTGTGGAACCGGGGAATTAATTGGGGTTGTAAAGAAGTAAATTATTCCATAAAAAATTAAGTCCCCACAGGTTTCAAAACCTGTGGGGACTGCTTTTAATTTCAAGGGCTTAGATTCTGTAATATCCCGACACTTCGGGACAGAATGACGTAAGGTTTATAATTGTTTTCATTTATTTTACATCAACCTCCTCGATCACAAAAAAGCCGTCATTTCCTTGTGATTGGTATAAGGGCATAAAAATTCTCGCGTCCCATTCACTTTTCACTTCATTCCCATTCTGTTTAGCCAGCAGTTCTCCTTTTTTAATTTTTTGGAAATTTTCATAGCCTGGTTCCATTTCAAATTTGTCAGAATCTTCAAGTCCGTGGCGATGCACTAACTCAAAGGTTTTTTGCTCCGGGGCATTCTTTTCGGCAAAACGATTTACACATTCCGGATAAGTTTCAATTTCAGATAAATCAAGCTTACAAGCTTCTTTTAGGGCCAGCCAAATCACCCCTTCGTGATTTTCAACCGAAGTTTTGTCTTCGTGTTGTCCGGCTTCAAATACAAAGCCTGTCATACCTGTTCGGCTTAAATAATGATCTATATCCCCGGTAATAATATCGCTAAAACCACGTACGATAAAAGTTGGGAAATTATGCGCCCATTCGTCATTATCGTTCACTTCCTGTACCGAAACATAAGGTAAACTCGCCGATGAGGTGGTATGGCAATCCAGGAAGTAACGTTTAGTAAAATCTTCTTCCGGAAATTGTTTCAGAATATCTATAATTTCCCGCATTTCTTTCTGCTCGTGGGTTTCAGCTTTTTTCTGCTCAATATTTTCCTTGGTCCAAACCCGGTTAAGGTCTTCATCTATATAACGCTTATTTTGATTGAGCGCTTTGTGATTTCCGGAAACTCCTACCAAAGTTCCTTCAATTTCTGGTTTGGTCTTTTCGAGTTGTTTAAAAACTTCTTCCAAAGCCTTTACGCCACTGGGTTCATTTCCGTGAATTCCAGCGGTTACAAAAAGTAGAGGGCCGTTTTTATTACTGGTATATTTCCCAATTATCCTTGGTATATGTTTATCTGGTTTATTACTCATAATAAATTCCTTTCAGTTTATTTATTCCATACAGGCAATCTCCCTGTTGTCAAATTGGTGCCCGTATAGCTCTTTATATTCAACCTTACGTTCAATAGCTTCAATTACTGTATCGGTAAAATCCGGGAGGCCTATATCTTTAAAATGTTCCATACCGCCTGGACTTAAAACATTGATTTCTATTAATTTATCTTTCACTACATCAAGACCTACAAAGAAGAGTCCGTCTCTAATAAGCTTTGGAGCAGTTAGATCTACAATGCGTTGCATCTCCGGAGTAAGATCGCTGCTATCGGCAGAGGCACCAAGGGTGAAATTACTTCGGAATTCACCTTCACCACTTACACGTCTAATAATGGCTTGTTTGCCATCTTTAACCATAACACGACCATTCATTAAAATAATCCTTACATCACCATCCTTAACGGCCGGTAAGAATTCCTGTGCTATAACATAACCGTCCTGACTAATGGTCTCAATAATCTGGTTGATGTTTTTTTCATTTTCATCTATAAGAAAAACATTCTGCCCGCCGGATCCTTCCAGCGGTTTTAAAACGATCTTTTTATTGTTCTTTTCCCAGAATTCTAAAATGTCTTCTTTATTCCTGGTAATTAAAGAATCGGGTTTAATTTCTGCAGGAAGTTCCTCGAAATATAGCTTATCAATAAAAGCGTTAGAAAGGGCATAGGCATCATTTAATACCAGCACTCCCTGCTGCTGCATCATTCTTCCAAAAGCAACCCCGGCTTGTTCTGCCCATTCCCGGCCAGAACCTTCTTCGGTAGGGTTATTTCTTATAAAAAGTACATCCAGTTTAGTTGATTCTATCCTCTTTTTTCTCGCTTTAGAACTTTGCAAAGCTTCCAAAAACTTCTTTGGAGATTTGGTTTTTGTATTTTTAGGCACCTGAGTACTGTTAATACTAATAGGCGCATCATGATGAAAGTTGAAATCTCCCACGCCCATGGCATAGACCTCATGACCACGAGCGTGGGCAGTAGTCATTAACATAACAGAGGTTCTACAGCTCTCGGATTCAATATCGTTTAATACAAAGCAAATTTTCATTAGGTTATCATTTGTGAAAGGGGAAGCCCCTCTCTGATTAAGTTTAATTTATTGGTTATATTCTCGGTTAATAAATAACTTGGGCGCAAGGCGCTCGTTTTTAATACTTTTCTTTCGGTTAATTCTTCGATGATTTTGGTATGTTTCAACCCGAATTTTCCTGCCAGTAAAGGTTCGTATTCCCCACCATTTTGAAGATGATCGCGAAGTTGAACCAGACCTTTTAAGTAGATAATATCCTTTAAAAATCCGCCTCCCTGCATAATCCTGGAGGTGATATTAAAAGCTCTTTCGGCGGTAAAACCATAATCCATTTTTAATAACCTGAATAACTGCGGAAATTCGGCGCCTTCCATCAAGGCCGATCCTGCAATTACTCTTCCAGCCAATGTCCTTAATCTATTACCGGTAAGTCCGTCTACTAAAAACTCAGACATTACTGCAAGTCCCTCCTGAAGTGGATCGTAATCTGCAAGTCCGCTGCTTAATAATTCTAAAGGTTGGCGCGTTCCGTTATAATAGGTAAGCACATGAGTTCCAACCTCGTGCTGAATAAGTGCCGTGGCTTCAGTTTTATTCATTCTATAATCTGCCGGAATATAGAGTTCACCTTTATTCACCATCATAATATTCACATCTTTACGAATGTGAACTTTACTTTTAAAATTTTCATCCTGTTCAGCAAAATAATCAAACTCGCGGCGTGCAAGACTACTAAATCCTTTGGCATCAATAAAATCTGCATTTTCATCTTCTTCAGCTTCATCGACCTCTCGTAAGATTTCACCCGCTTCTTCGCTTATTTTGGGACTTAAGCCTTTATATAACCTAATACTGTTATAAAAGAAATTAGAAGTTCCGCGTTCACTTAGCATAGTGATTTGTTGATCCAGTTCTTCACGCTTTTCCCTAAAAATATGGGACATGGCAGGATCATCAATATCTTCAATTTTAAGATTAAATAGTTCCCTTTTCAAGAGATCCGGATCTATTGGGAGTAACCGGTAGTGATAATCTAAAACCTTTTCATAATTACTCTCAAAGAAAGTATTTTTAATATCCTGAATATTGGCAGGGGAAACCAGCCATAGAAACTGATAAGAGCGCTCTATCTTGGCAAGCGCTTTATCTATTTCAAATACCTTTTCTTTTAAGTGTTTTCTACCTAAAGCAAGATAACTTCCCACCCCGCTGGTGGTTTGCACCCTCACATAATCGTAAATTGCCTTATGAATACTGGTAATGAGGTAATCTTTAAATTGTCTAAGGAAAACAGGGTAAACTTCGTTGTTCTCATCACGAAAAACCGGTGGAATTTCCAACCCAACTATTACCGCTCCCGACTTCTTTGCCTCATCAATGCTTAGAATTTCCTGGTCACCTTCTTTTTGGCGATTTGGAGTATCCTTTATTTCGGCTCTTAAGTAGAGGCCAGAAAATATTTCATTTATATTATTGAGTTCTCTTTGAAGCGCTTTTACCGAAGTAGGCAATTTTTGTGCAGGAGCTTTTATAGTAAAGCAATTGTTAGGTTCTCCCGTATAGATCTCAAAAACCATATAGGATTTGAATTCGGTAGAAAGTTTATCGGCTAATGCATACACAAGTCTTTGGTAAGCTTCAAAAAACTTATCTCCAATTAAAAGATAAGAAGCTTCGCTAACAATTATTCGCTCGGTACCCTCATCATTATTCCTTGTACGATATACGATAAGATAAGGTAAATTATCTTCTATATGAATTAAACCACCTCCCGGAAGAGAAGCACTTATTTTGCCATCTTCTTCAAGGATTGTTAAAATTTTTTTAATTGATTTCTCCGATAATTCAGATATATTCAGCATTCTGGGTTTCTTCTAAAATTTTAAATTGAATATTATTGAACTAAAACCACTGTTTTATAGCCGAATAATGGCTATAAACATGGTTAAACAATAATTAAATTTAGAAAGAAAACTAAGGAATACTAACTCGGACACTTACTTTGGGTTTTATTTAAGAGATTAGATAAAAAATACTTAAATGCTGAAAAAGCCTGAAAAAGTGGAGATAGCTATAAATTGAAAATTAAAAAAATAGGGCAGGTAGTGCCTACTTCTTTTCCTGAGCATCTTCTTTTGCCTTTTCTTGCATTTTTTCAACTTGCTCACGCGCATTCTTTAATTCTTCTTCTGTAGCAGGTTCTGGCTTTTGTTCTTCGGCTCTTTCCGGCTCAAGGTTGAGTTCTATATAAAGCGGATAATGATCTGAATCTATTTTGCTGCCTAGTCTAAAATCGGCTACCCTGAATTCTTCGGTTACAAAAACGTGATCCAGAGACCAGCGCATAATAGAGCTGCCGGCATCAAAAGTATTATAGAAACCACGGCCAATTCTTGTATTTAATAAACCACCCACATTTTGGAATAGGGCAGTGGTAGCAGACCATGCCACATCGTTAAAATCTCCAGCCACTAAAACCGGCAACTTGGAATCCCTTGCCATAAATGCCACTTTCATCATCTCTGCATCCCTATCTGTAGAAGAAGGGTTGTGTTGCGGCATTGGTGGGGTTGGGTGAATGGCATGAAACATAATTTCTTTACCAGATCTTAATTCCAGGACACTGTGAATAGAAGGAATACTATCGTCTACCAAATAACGAACTTGCGGATTTTTAAGCGGTAATCTCGAATAGAATAACATCCCGTAAGTATTATCTAGTGGAGCTTCAACTTTATAAGGATATGAGGCCGTGATTTCTGCAAGATCATTTTTCCAGCGTGTATTAGTCTCGGTGAACAATAAAACATCCGGATTTTGTTTTTTAATATCTGCTATGATCAAGTCTGGATTTTCGTTTTTTTGCAAAACATTGGCTGCGTAAAGACTAAATTTATTGCTGAAATTTTCTTCGGAAACATCGCCAACTTCATAATTTCCGTGCGGAAAATAAGGATAGATCTTAACCACCTGAAATAGGAAACAGGCTAAAAGCACGCCCATAAAAATATAATCTTCGGTTCTCTTAATATCAAATCTTATAAAATATGCCGCAATTGCGGTAAGGGTAAGCAAGGTTAATTGAATATGCAAATAATCAAAAATTCTTATCCACCAAAAGTCGGCTGCGATTAGTGGAATAAGGGTCATTACTACCGCTATAATCCCGAAAACCTGAAGAAATCCTTTTAATGTCATAATTTTATTGGTTGGCTTTATGCTGCGGAAAGATAAACGTTTAATTAAAATTACCTGTTAATTGTGAACTAAATTGCTTTAAGGTTTAGGTCTAAAAAAGTCTAGTTTCTATTTAGAATCAATTCCCTGCCCAGTTTGTTTAGAAAAATAATCCCGAATATCATCACCCGATGGAGCCTCATACAATTGAAGATCAAAATAAGATACCGCTGCAATTACGTGATCAAAAATATCGGCAGTAATATATTCAAAATTTTCCCAACGCTTATCCCGGCTAAAGCAAAGCACTTCTATAGGAATACCGTGTGCTGTGGGTTGTAGATGTCTTACAATAATGTACATCTCTTTGTGAACCGCAGAATGGTTATTTAAATACGTGTCTATATACTTTCTAAAAATTCCCAGGTTGGTTTGGTTTCTTCCGTTTAAAGGAAGCTTTGTATCTACTTTATTATTTGCGTTATATTCATTGATTTCATTCTGCCGATCTTCCAGATAAGATGAGATTATTTGTATGTTTTTATATTTTTCAAAATCTTCAGCAGAAATAAATTTTACAGAGTTCTGTTTAATAAAAACCGAGCGTTTAATTCTTCTTCCTGGAGACTCCTGCATTCCACGCCAGTTCTGAAACGATTCAGAAATTAAACTGTAGGTAGGAATTGAGGTAAATGTATTGTCAAAATTCTGAACTCTAACCGTAGCCAGCGTGATCTCTGTCACCGTACCATCGGCACCATATTTACTAAAGGTGATCCAGTCGCCAATTCTTACAATATCGTTTACACTAACCTGAATAGAGGCTACAAATCCCAGGATAGTATCTTTAAAGATTAGTAATAAGATCGCTGAAGCGGCACCCAAGGAAATAATAAAATTAATAACGTCTTTGCCGGTAATTTCTGCAACAATAAAAAGTAGCGCAAATAACCAAACAATGATCATTATTACTTGCATATAACTCTCTACCGGTTTGTCATGGAAAGATTCTAAAGTCCTGAGATAGCCTTTTGTTCCGCGCAAAATGCTTCTTATAATCCAAACAATCAGAATTATAATATATATGTCAATGACAAAATAGAATGCTTTAATTGCCAGGGGAAACTCCAGCAGAATATAGGGAACAGTAAGATAAATTATGAGTATAGGAAGAATTTGCCCTATATATTTGGGAAACCTGGTTTTTATTAGGTAGTCGTCAAAAGAAGTTGTGGTTTTATCACTGAAACTTTTGAAAGCTGTGATTACAAAATTTTTGATCAGGTAATTTACCCCAATTATAATAAGAATAAGGATAAGGATATTCAGTAACAAATTTAGATAAAGTGCCACTGTAGAATTTACACCCTGGTCTATCAGAAAATTTTCAAAAAGACAAATCAAATTTTTAAATCCTTCCTCTATACCCATAGTTTAAAGATATTTTTTTTCAACGTAAAAAGGTCCGAATGGAACCAGCGAGCAACCAAGAACTACTAACAATTCTTTAAAATTCCAGTTTAGTGGTCTAAATAACCAAATAGCGCCAATTACATAAGCGATAAAAAGCACCCCGTGAGCCATTCCTACTTGTTGCACCATTTGCGGCATACTCCAAATATATTTAAGTGGCATTGCGATAAACAGTAATAATAAGAACGAAAGTCCTTCCAGGATACTCACGTATTTAAAAACCTTTTTTTGCTTTTCTAGGGACATAATTTAAAATTTAGATTGCAAAGATAAGTTTTATAGAGGATTGAGTGTTTTAGAACCGTGTTTTCCTTGAAATAATTAATGAGAGGAATTAATATTTTTTTAGCAGGTTTAAGAAATTCCTTTTTTTTAATTTGCAATTGAATTAAAAGATAAAAAATGAGCTCTAGAATATTGGTGACCGGCGGACTTGGTTTTATAGGTTCTCATACGGTGGTAGCACTTCAGGAAAAAGGTCACGAAGTAGTGATAATAGATAATTTGTCTAATTCTTCTATAGATGTGCTTGCGGGAATTACAAAAATCTCACAAAAGACCCCCGCTTTTGAAAATATAGACCTTCGTAATAAAAACGAAGTAAAAGAGTTTTTTGAAAAATATCCCGATATTGAAGGAGTAATTCATTTTGCTGCTTCTAAGGCAGTTGGAGAAAGTGTAGAAAATCCTTTGCTTTATTATGAAAACAACCTGTCTAGTTTAATTTATTTGCTTCAGGAATTACAGCAAAAAGATAATGCTTATTTTATTTTTAGTTCTTCCTGTACGGTTTACGGCCAGGCCGATACTTTACCTATTACCGAAAATGCACCGGTTAAGAAAGCTGAATCTCCCTACGGAAATACCAAGCAAATAGGGGAGGAGATCCTCACTGATACGGCTAAAATAAATAAGAATTTTAAAGCGATCTCCCTTAGATATTTTAATCCTGTTGGGGCACACCCAAGTGCAGAAATAGGTGAATTGCCTATAGGAACTCCACAAAATTTAATTCCTTTTATTACCCAAACCGCCATTGGAAAACGAAAAGAACTTTCGGTATTTGGAGATGATTATCCAACCGAAGATGGTACTTGTATACGTGATTATATTCACGTTATAGACCTGGCAAAAGCCCACGTGGTGGCTTTAGAACGGCTTCAACAAAATAGGGAAAAAACCAATTTTGAAGTATTTAATCTTGGAACCGGGAAAGGAAGTTCGGTATTAGAAGTTATTAATTCTTTTGAGCGATCTACAGGAGAAAAACTACCTTATAAAATTGTAGGTAGAAGAGAAGGCGATATTGTTGCCGCCTACGCCGATACCAAAAAGGCCAACGAAGAATTGGGCTGGAAAACTGAAAAGCATTTAGACGAAGCTTTAAAAAGCGCCTGGGATTGGCAAAAAGAAGTGGTAAGAAGAGAAAAAGAGGATAATTAGTTTTATCATTAAATTTTAAACATAAAAAAAGGTCTGGAGAAATCTCCAGACCTTTTTTTTATCTCTGCTATAAAACTTACCGTGTACCATTCACAATAAAAGCGTGAATAACGCCGGGAATCCATCCCAGTGCGGTTAGTAGTAAACTTATTAAAAAGGTTACGCCTAAACCGTGCTTCATAAATACGGCCAATGGCGGTAATAAAATATTTAAAATGATCGTCAACATAATTATTTTTTTATTGGTTATTTCAATCGAAATTACATAGAAATATCAGTCCAATAATTAGTTTTAACGAGTTCTTGGTAGGGGTTTAACAAAACATCATGCTTTGAATTTTCTATATCTGGCAAGCATAAAAACATAAATACTATAGCATACAAAACCGGCAGCTACTACCCCCATTAGCCACGAGCCATACTGTGATTCCTGTAAAAACGAAAATGCATCAGTAGTACCTTTCATGTTTGAAGTGTTTGAGGCTAAGGCTCCTCTTATAAAAATATAAGCTAGTACACCAAAAATAATTCCGCGAGCAATTAAGCCCAGATAACCGGTGTTTTTAATGGTTTTTCTTTTCTTTTCATCGCTAATAGAATCATAGCCAAAATCTTGTAAAAACTCTTTGGTTTTCGCTTTTTTAAATTGAAAGATACCGGCTATGGCCAGTCCGGCGCCAATTACTGCAAAAACTACCACCCCAAGCGTTCCCGTGAGTCCGCCTCCAGAACTTCCGCTAGAAGAACCGGCGTTTATCAGCGTCATAAAAGCATAAACAGATAAACCTAAATAAATAACAGCACTTATAAAATATGCTACTCGTTTACCTTTACCTTTTTTATCATCTCCAATATTTTCAGGGTCACTTAAAGACTGAATAAATCTCCAGGCTGCATAGCATAACAAGCCAAGTCCAATTAAAATAAGTAAAGCATTACCAAAAGGTTGCTTTTCCAAAAATTCAATTATCTGTAATTTACTTGATTTTTGCCCGCCCATATTAAAAGCGGCCATAAAGGTAAGTATTCCCGTAATCCCGTATACGGTGGCTTTTGCGACATAGCCAACACGAGCCATTTTTTTCAATTTAGAATCCATATCAAAAATTAAATTTTAAGGTTAGTTTCTTAAAATTAGGATTTTGATCTCAGACAGAAGAAAACTTGGGAAAAGTTTAAACTTTAAACCATTTCAAAAATTACCAATGCATAGAGGTAAAAACGCACAAAACGCAATAGCCCAAACATTAAATAACTGGGGAATTGAAATTTAATAATACCTGCAGCAATACTCGTCATTGCGAAAGGAATAGGTAATAAAGCTCCTACAATAATTAAGAATCCACCCCATTTTCGGGTGTTTTTAATATGTTGCGCCATTTTCACTTCAATAGCTTCGTGTACCGCAGGAATTTTGGTCATCCATCTTCCAATAAAGTAAGATATGACTCCGCCTAAATAGGATGCAAGGGCTAATAAAGAAAGGTATAAAATAGGACTGGCAGATTTACCAGACCAGGCGATGAATAATTCTGGTGGAATTAATCCAAGTAAAGATTCTGAAGCAAAGAAAACACTAATAATACCTAATGGAGAATAAGTTTCGGTAACGGTAACCAGCATTTGTTCTATGTCAAGAACATATCTATCTATAGCCCAAAGTGCAGCTACAAATAGAACGATAGGTAAAATTGCCTTCTTAACGCTTTTCCAGACAAAACTATAAAAACCGGTATAACTATAATACTGGTGTAGCAAGCGTATGCGCGACTTCTTTTTAGATTTCGCATCTTTCTTCATCAAATTCTCCTTTAGCAATTTACTCGATAATCGAGATTGAACGCTCCGAGGCTTACCTCGAAATCAAATTATATTTTTCAATAATAGTGCTTCGTGAGCTTGCTCCGAAGTGGTTTACTTACTAAGTGAGATATAAATGCCCCGACATTTATGCCGAATCGTTTAATTATCTCAACTTAACGTCTTATGGGATTACCCCAAAAATTATTTTTTATCGAGGTATTTCAATAAGATTTTATGCCGATATCATTCAAATATCAGGCCGCAATACTTTTAAAAGTTACGATCTAATTTTCTTCAGCATATTCATTGAATGCGTTTACGTATTCACGCAATTCAATTTCATTTACACGGTTGGAAGGGTCGGCCATAAGAGAAAGTAAATAATCCAGGCTTTCCTGCCCGGTTGTTTCCTCCTGTACCGGTGCTTCTTCTCCTTCTTCTACCGGATCATCCCCGGGGATGGCGATGTTAAAAGAATCGTAAGCATCTACGTGTTCATAGGTTAACCTGATTACTTTAGCCAATAAAGGCTGCCCTTCTTCTACTACAAGGGGTCTTAATTCTTTCAGGTCGTTTACCAAAGTGTTGGTAATAATTCCGTTGCGCATTAAATCACGCTGAATCTTATTGAGTAATTTTTGGGCTTTAATATTATTCAAGAGAAAATAAGTTAATCAGGTTATACTATTTTTTGCAAATGTACTGCTTTCGTGGTTTTATAAAACATTTTAACAAAGAAATTAAGTGCACATCAATTAGGTAATAAGCTTGAGCATTGTAATAAGGATTATTTAAACCGAAAAATATTGAGCGATAAACCCGCACTGGGAAGATCGATTAAAATTAACAATATCTTAGTTCTAAAGATTTCAGCAAAATTGCATTGTTTAGTAGCTTTAACTCAATCAAAAAAATAAGAAATACTATGAGTTCATTAAAAGGAAAAGTTGCATTTATAACCGGTGGAAGTAAAGGAATTGGTTACGGCGTGGCCCAATCGCTATTAGATTTGGGAATGAAGGTGGCCATTACAAGCAGATCTAAAGAAGCTGCTGAAAAAGCCGCCAAAGAATTAAGCGCAACTGATGCCTTAGGTCTTGAAGCCGATGTGAGAAATTACGAAAGTCAGGAAAAAGCAGTAAAAGCTGCAGTAGATAAATTTGGACAACTTGATGTAATGGTGGCAAATGCCGGAATTGGGCATTTTGGATCTATAGACGAATTATCTCCAGAAAAATGGCAGGAAACGATAGATACCAATTTAACTGGAGTATTTTATAGCGTTAAATCGAGTTTAGCCGCGTTAGAAAAATCTAAAGGATACCTTATTACTATTTCCAGTCTTGCTGGAACTAACTTTTTTGCCGGTGGAGCTGCTTATAACGCCAGTAAATTTGGCTTAACAGGATTTACCCAGGCGGTGATGTTAGATCTTAGACAAAAAGGAATTAATGTGAGTACTATTATGCCGGGTTCTGTGGCCACTCATTTTAACGATCATACTCCAAATGCAGAAGATGCCTGGAAAATTCAACCGGAAGATATCGGTGAATTAGTGGTAGATCTTTTAAAAATGAATAAGCGTACACTACCAAGTAAAATAGAGGTAAGACCATCGCAACCACCTCAGAAATAATTTTTTAAATAACATAAATTGAGGCTGTTTGAAAAGTATAATTTTCGTCAAGCTGAACTTGGTTCAGCTTCTAATTTGTTTTAACTATAAACATTTTATATCCTGAAATAAATTCAGGATGACAATTTTAAGAACTTTCCAGACAGCCTCTTTTTTTATCTTCCCTTTTATCGTAATATTGCAATAAACAATTTGAAAAATGGGTCTTACAAAATCTGAAATATTCACTCCATCTCAAAATGAACTTGCGGGAATCGCTAAAGTTTTGGGTCACCCTGCAAGAATTGCCATTCTACAGGAAATTATAAAATCAAAATCCTGCATTTGCGGCGATTTGGTTCAGGAAGTTGGGTTGGCGCAACCTACAATTTCACAACATTTAAAAGAATTAAAGAATATTGGCTTAATAAAAGGTGATATTGAAGGAACACGGGTTTGCTATTGTATTAATACTGAAAAGTGGGCAGCCGTAAAACAGCTTTTTCATAGTTTTCTTGATACTCATATTCCAAACAAAGATGAGTGTTGCTAATTCGCTAAAAGCGCAACAGAACTGAGCAGAATTATTCTTCTGCAAAATTTCAAATCTTTTTACTTGATAAGCGAGATTGAATTCTGCGAGGCTTGCCTCGAAATCAAATTATATTTTTCAATAATAATGCTTCGTGAGCTTACTCCGAAGTAGTTTACTAAATAAAAATTATATCTAGTTATGGCTCGAAAAAAAATGGGTTTTCTTGATAAATTTCTAACCCTATGGATTTTCCTGGCGATGTTTATTGGGGTAGCTATTGGCTATTATATGCCACAAAGTGCCGGTATTATAGATTCTTATAGCGTTGGATCAACAAATATCCCCATTGCCGTGGGTTTAATTTTAATGATGTATCCGCCCTTAGCTAAAGTGAATTATAAATATTTACCTAAGATTTTTAAAAATGTAAAAATTCTTGGCGTATCCTTATTACTAAACTGGATTATAGGTCCCTTGTTAATGTTTTTCCTGGCTATAATTTTTCTTCAGGATCACCCCGAATATATGGTTGGTCTTATTTTAATTGGCCTTGCCCGTTGTATCGCTATGGTTTTAGTATGGAACGACCTCGCCGAGGGCAGCAGCGAATATGGAGCTGGTTTGGTTGCTTTAAACAGTATTTTCCAGGTGTTTTTTTATAGTTTTTATGCCTGGATTTTTATCACCGTTTTACCGCCATATTTTGGATTTGAAAGCGCTATTGTAGATATTTCCATTGGTACAATTGCTAAAAGCGTTGCTATTTATCTCGGTATTCCATTCCTGGCAGGCTATTTAAGTCGGTTTTTGCTGGTAAAAGCAAAAGGAGAGGCCTGGTATAAAGAAAAGTTTCTTCCGGCAATTTCACCGCTAACCCTTATTGCACTTTTATTTACAATTTTAGTGATGTTTAGCCTAAAAGGTGAAACCATCGTGGAAATCCCGATAGATATTGTTTTAATTGCTGTTCCGCTGGTAGTTTATTTTATTTTAATGTTTTTTATAAGCTTTTTTGTCTCTAAATATTTCGGTGCAGGATATAAGCAGAATGCTTCCATTTCATTTACTGCAACCGGGAATAATTTTGAACTTGCCATAGCGGTAGCGATTGCTGTCTTCGGAATTGATAGCGGGCAGGCTTTTGCCGGGGTTATTGGGCCACTGGTTGAAGTTCCGGTTTTAATTGGTTTGGTAAGTGTTGCGTTTTGGTTGAAACAGAAATATTATCCTAAAGAAAAATTAGCATAATGGCTGAAGTTTACGACGTAATAATAATTGGAGGTGGCCAAAGCGGACTCGCCTGTGGCTATTATTTAAGACGAACAAAACTGAAATATTTAATACTTGATGAGCAGGAAGAGTGCGGTGGTGCCTGGCAAAAAACCTGGGATTCTCTACGGCTTTTTTCTCCAGCAGATCAGTCTTCACTTCCAGGTTGGCTAATGCCTAAGAACGAAGATGGGTTTCCACCCAAAGATCACGTAATTAATTATTTGTGCAAGTACGAAGGACGTTATGATTTTCCTGTTAAGCGCCCGGTTCAAGTTGAAGATGTAGAAAAAGAATCAGGTGTTTTTAAGCTTAAAACTTCAGTAGGAGATTTTTCAGCAAAAACAGTGATTTCAGCAACCGGAACCTGGAAGGCGCCTTTTATTCCGAAGATAAAAGGAATAGATATTTTCCGCGGAAAACAAATTCATTCGGCTCAATATAACAATACAAATGATCTTGAGAATAAGAATGTGCTTATTGTTGGGGAAGGTAACTCCGGTGCACAAATTCTAGCTGAAGTTTCTAAAATAGCGGATACCAGTTGGGCCACTTTAAAAGACCCCGAGTATTTACCCGACGATGTAGATGGCAGAGTACTTTTTAATGTAGCTACGGCTAAATATAAAGCCGAAAAGGAAGGGAAGAAATTCGATCCCGCAGCCTATAATCTTGGAAATATTGTGATGGTGCCCACAGTGAAGGAAGCCAGGGAAAGGGGAGTGCTTAAAACCAAAGGGAGTTTCACCGAGTTTACTGAGAATGGCGTAATTTGGGAACATGGAACTAAAGAAAATTTTGACCTTATAATATGGTGTACCGGCTTTCATTATGCTACAGATCATTTAAATAATATAGTGGATCCAGATGCTAAGGGTAAAATTAAAACCGAAGGTACCAGAGCTAAAAATACTAACGGACTTTGGTTGGTAGGTTATGGCGGCTGGACAGGCTATGCTTCTGCTACTTTAATTGGCGTTGGCCGAAGTGCCCGGGCTACAATAAAAGAAATCACCGAATATCTAAAGGACTAAATTTCCCAATTTTTTAAGAGCTTTTATAATCTAATATTGATGCATGTTAGGCTATGCCGTTAAACCCATACTAAAAATCTAAAATTGCTGGGTGGTTACTATACTCTGCGCTAACTTTTGAGTAAAACCAAAAAAATTAGATATGAGTATTAAAGGAAAAACTATAATTATAACTGGAGCTTCTAGTGGAATTGGAGAAGCTACCGCTAAAAAATTATCTCAGGAAGGCGCTAATGTAGTATTAAGTGCACGCCGTGAAGATAGATTGAATTCTTTAAAAGATGAGATCGTAAAAAATGGCGGAATGGCTTTAGTTGTTCCTGCTGATGTTACCAAGAAAGAAGATTTTAAAAAGGTTGTTTCCTCAACTTTAGAAGAATTTGGAAGGATTGACGGAATTATAAATAACGCCGGTTTAATGCCACTTTCTTACGTTAAGAATTTACATACCGATGAGTGGGATAAGATGATTGATGTTAATATAAAAGGAGTAACTAATGGTGTTTCTGCAGTGCTACCAACAATGATGGAACAAAAAAGCGGGAATATAGTGAACATATCTTCTAGTGCAGCACACAAATATTATCCAGGTGGAGCTGTTTATTGCGCTACCAAAGCAGCGGTTAAAATGTTTACTGAAGGACTTAGAGCAGAATTAGCTCCTCATTACGGAATAAACGTAACTTCAATAGATCCAGGATTTGTATCTACAGAATTAACAGATACTATTACCGATGATGAGATCAAGAAAGATATGGAGCCAATGTTTAAAGAATTAACTCCATTGCAGGCAGAAGATATTGCTGAAGCAATCTATTATTCATTAAGTCAGCCGAAAAGAGCTAACATTAATGATGTATATATTATGCCAACAGATCAGGAGCAATAGATTAGCTTCCTTATTAAATAAAAAAGCGTGTTTGGAATTTTTCAAACACGCTTTTTTAATGTCTAATATTTAGAGGTTCTTTCTTAAATTTCAACCACCATTTTTCCGGTGTTTTTTCCTTCAAAAAGATCTAGAAATGCCTGCGGTGTTTCATCGAAACCTTTTACAATAGTTTCATCGTATTTAAGTTTTCCTTCATTTAACCATCCTGCTAATTCTTTAATTGAACTTTCAAATTCGTCAAAATGATTACGTACTAAAAAGCCTTGCATTAACGCACTTTTTTTAATCATAATTCCTTCAAGTCTCGGACCGGTAGGCATTCCCTTTTCATTATAAATAGAAATTGCACCACAATTAATAATTCGGGCAAAACGATTAATATTCATCATAACTGCGTCCAAGGTTTCACCACCTACATTATCGAAATAAACATCTACACCATCAGGACAATTTTTCTCAATCGCTTTTTGCATATTTTCCGTGGTCTTGTAATTGATGCCTTCATCGTAGCCGAATTTCTCCTTTATATGATCAATCTTTTCATCACTTCCGGCAATTCCAACAACCCTACAGCCTTTAATTTTTCCAATTTGTCCGGCTACACTTCCAACAGCACCGGCAGCCCCAGAAACCACGAGGGTTTCACCTTTTTCAGGTTTTCCAATATGTTTTAGCGCTAAATGAGCGGTTAGTCCGGTTAATCCTAAAATGCCCAGGTAGGCACTTGGTTTGGCCAGTTTGATGTCAATCTTATTCAAATTCTCACCCGTGTGAGTTTGAAAAAGTTCCCATTTCAACATTCCGCTTACAACATCTCCGGTCTTAAAATCCTTGTTTTTGCTTTCAATAACTTCAGCAACCAACATAGATTCTATGGGCTTGTTTAATTCAAATGGAGGAATATAAGATTCTTCATCCCGCATTCTTCCGCGTAAATAAGGATCTACCGAAATATATTTCGTCTGCAATAGAATTTCTCCATCTTTTGGTGAAGGTTTTTCAATTTCGGTGATTTCAAAATCTGAAAGGGCTGGTTTTCCTTTTGGGCGGTTTTTTAATAGTATGCTCTTATTCATCTTAAATCTGATTTATTTAATTTTTGAATCCTCTTTTCAGGTTTCAACATTTCATTTACTGTTCAAATTACTGCGAAGATTAGAACCCTGCAACTCACAATTATTAATTTAAACTTAAAATCATTTTTTAAGCTGATTACTTCTGAAAAACAGAAATGGATTAAACCGAAAAGAATAAGTTGGTGGCAAGATGCACAGTAATCTAATTTATGTTTCAAATGTTATCATTTCTTAAAGTATTGGTTTATAATCTATAATACACCGTAACTTTACCGAAAATTAAAGCATAAGATTTGCCCAATATTATCCCTAATTACTGGCAGGAATTCCTCAAATACCTAAGAAGCACCGACTTTTCTAAGGCTATGGTGCTTACGGTGGCAATAGGTTCTCCTGTAGGGATTTTTATTTGGTTGGGAAATTTTGAGATAGGTACCGTCCTGGCAATGGGCGCTTTGTTAAGTTCGCCCAGTGACATCCCCGGAAGCTTTAGACACAGGAATATTGGAGTAATTTTAGCGGCTTCACTTGCAGGAGTTGTCTCAATAATTATGGCTTATGCTTCGACGTACCTGTGGCTGGTTTTACCACTTTTAGGTCTGTTAATGTTCGGTATTGCCTATTTGGCGGTTTATGGTTTTAGAGCTTCCCTGGTGGCTTTTGCAGGTTTATTTGCCATTGTATTGAGTTTTGCGAATATTTCTACTGAAATTCTTCCCTGGGAAAGAGGCCTTCTTATTACAGGTGGTGGTTTGTGGTATTTGCTCTTAAGTAACCTTTGGACTTCCATAAATCCGAAACACCATACAGAGCAACTTTTAGCCGAATGCCTGGAGCTAACTGCCAAATACCTAAAAACAAGGGCGCATTTACTTACGGAAACCGCCGAAAGAGAAAAACTTCAGAAAGAGCTATTCTTATTACAAAGTGATCTTAACGAAAAGCACGAAAGTCTGCGGAATTTACTCATTACCGCAAGACGAGCTTCCGGGAATTCCAATTATGCGCGTAAAAGACTGCTGATTTTTATAGAATTGGTAGATATTTTAGAGTTGGCAATGGCCAATCCTGTAGATTATAAAAAAATGGATGAAGTCCTGGGGGAAGACCGGGAATTACTGGAACGCTTTAAAAAACTAATTAAAAGGATCGCTTTTCAGCTGGATGAAATTTCGGTAGTTATTGAGAAGAAAAAAGAATCTTCCACCAAAGAAATTCGGGAGTATTTAAGAGGGATTGAAGAAAACTTTAAAGAAGTGCGCGTGCTTATTTCTTCGGAAAATACCGAAAAGTCATTTTTGCTTCAAAATTTATTCGATTATTTAGAAAAACAGGGACAAAAGATCAATACCATAGTAAGGGTTTTACATAATTTAGATACTCGAGAACCGGGTTTATTAAAAAATAAGGAAGTTTCACAGTTTATCACTCCGCAGGATTATGATCCTAAACTACTCGTAGAGAACTTTAATTTTGGTTCTCCAATTTTTAAACATTCCCTAAGACTGGCCATTGTAGTTTTAATAGGTTTTAGCATCGGATTATATTTTTCATTTGAAAATGCTTATTGGATAATCCTCACTATCGTAGTGATTATGCGTCCTAATTACGGTCTAACCAAAGACCGCTCTAAACAAAGAATTGTAGGAACACTAATAGGCGCTGTAATCGCCCTGGGTATTGTTTTTGTAATTAAGAACCAGGTAGTTTATGGCATTCTTGGGCTGTTTTCCCTTACGCTAGCCTTCTCTTTGTTGCAGCGCAATTATCGTACAGCGGCGGTGTTTATTACGCTAAGTATTATTTTTATTTACTCGCTTCTAAAACCTGATGTTTTCAATGTAATTCAGTTTAGGGTTATAGATACCATTTTGGGTGCCGGCCTGGCTGCCCTGGGAAATCTTCTTCTTTGGCCGGCCTGGGAATCACAGCATATTAAAAGTGTGATTAAAGAAAGTATTAGCGCAAATAAAAAATACCTGGAAGAAATTGATAATTTTTACCACGAAAAAGGAGCTTTACCAACATCATATAAACTTTCCAGAAAAAAAGCATTTCTGGAAATGGGAAATTTAAGTGCTTCTTTTCAAAGGATGACGCAGGAACCAAAATTCAAGCAAAAAGAATTGGGTCAACTTTATAAAATTGTGGGTTTAAATCAAACTTTTCTTTCTGCTTTGGCATCTTTGGGAACTTTTATTCAAAACCATAAAACTACTGCTGCTTCCAAAAATTTCGAGATTTTTGTTTCTCATATTTGTACAAATCTTGAAAATGCTAAAAAAGGCCTTGAGGAAACTAAGGAGTTAAAAGACCTTGATCCTGCCCGAACAGAAAAGGCGGCTTCAGCTTTGCTTAAAACCTATAAAAAGCTACTTGCAGAAAGGGAAAATCAATTAAAAGAAGAGCCCGAAAATGATCAAAAAGACGTACAATTAAGATTGCAGGAAGCACAATTGGTAAGCAGCCAGGTACAATGGTTATTAGAAATTTCAGAAAATCTTCAAAAAACCATAGCTAAAACAAAATTCAGCTAAATGAGTAAACGCCAGTTAAAAAAATATCTCCAGGATTTAGACAAAGAACAATTAGAGGAACAAATCGTAGACCTTTATGAGCGCTTTAAGCCGGTAAAAGTTTTTTACGATTTTGTGTTTAATCCAAGGGAAGAAGAATTGATGCGGAAGTCTAAACTAAAGATTTCTAAAGAATATTTTCCTGAAACCCGGCGCAAACCAAAAGCCCGAAGATCTATTGCGCAAAAGGAAATCAAACATTTTAAGCAACTTGGTGTAGAACCGCATTTAACTGCAGATCTAATGCTTTTTAATATTGAAATTGCCCAAACTTTTGCCGAAGAAAAAAGCAATTTAAAAGAAGCTTTCTGTAAAAGTATATTCAAATCTTTTGAAGAAGCGGTGAAGTTTATTCTGAAAGAAGGAATTTTAGCAGAATTCAAGCTTAGAATTCTAAAAATTGCTGCCGAAGCCGAAAGCCAGAATTGGCCTAATGCTTACCGGTTTGAAAAAATTGAAATGCAATTTCAGGCTGCACCTTAATTGTGTACTTTTGAAGGAATGAGATTTTTCCTGCTTTTCTTTTTACTTATATTTTGCACTAACGCTTATGCCCAGCTAGGTTTTTGTGAAGGTAGTAAGGGCGATCCCATCTTTCACGAAGATTTTGAAGCTTCTTCAGAACTTCCTCCAGGCACTACCAATTATATCTATGTAAACCAGGATCCGCAGGATGGAGAGTATACGGTATCCAATCAAATTGGAAATTTTATTACTTCCTGGCATTCCAGTTTACCACCCAGCACGGTTTCCAACCGTAACGCATTAATTGTAAATGCTTCATTTAATTCCGGCCGTTTTTACCGAACCGAGATTTCCGGACTTTGCGAGCATACCACTTATGAGTTTTCAGCTTTTTTAATGAATGTTTACGATAGGTCCAGTATGGTTTGCGAAAATGGAGGAATTCCTATAAATGTTCGGTTTGAGATCTGGGACGAAACCGATTCCAATTTATTAAAAGAAGGAAACACAGGGAATATTCCCTCACTAAATTCTCCCGAATGGGAGCAATATGCGCTTACTTTTCAAACCGAAGTAGGGCAGGAGGCTGTGATTCTTAAAATGTTTAATAATGGAGAAGGAGGCTGCGGAAATGACCTGGCCATAGATGATATAATCTTTAGGTCTTGCGGAGATCTTACTACCGTGACTTCAGAAAATAGGAATAACAGATTAGACGTTTGTGCCGAAGACGCTCCGGTAAGTCTTAACCTTGAAGCTACACCAGATTTTTCGGTATACAATTCTCATGCTTACCAATGGCAGGAAAGTATTGATAATGAAAACTGGAGCGATATACCAGGTGAAAATGATGAAGTTTACAATACTTCAGCTTTAAATTCAACTCGATATTTTAGGGTAAAAGTTGCTGAAGATCCTGTGAATTTAAACACTAATTTATGCAGTTCTGTTTCAGAGATCTTTACCGTGAATATTCTAGAAACTCCTGAACCACCGGAAAGTGATGGCAATGTTAGTATTTGTAGCGAAGATGAAATTCCTGAATTAAATGTGCAAGTTGAAAAAAATGAAACCGCAAATTGGTATGATGAAAATAACAACCTTATTGCCGAAAATACCGATTCCTACTTGCCGGAAACACCAGGAATATATTATGTTGAAGCTATCAATGAAGGTTTTGATTGTGAACCCAGTTCACGTATAGCTATAATTTTTACTATAAATGAAAGTCCTCAGGTAGATGATGAAGTTTTACAGCTTTGTGATGGTGGAAATCTTATTCTCGATGCCGGTTTATCCAGACTTACTTATGAATGGTCTACCGGCGAGACTACAGAAAAAATTGAAATAGATACACCCGGGAATTATAGTGTGATTCTTACCACTGCCGAAGGTTGTTCTACCACGAAGAATTTTGAAGTTAAGCAGGTAGATATTGCGGCGATAGAAAGCGTAAATTCCGATTTGCGGAATATTATTGTAACCCCGGCTAACGAAGGGGATTTTGAATATTCTTTAGATGGGAGTTCTTATCAAACTTCCAATATATTCACAGCTGTTCCCGGTGGAATTTATACGATTTACATGCGTGATCTTTCTGCCTGTAATACGGTAACCAGGGAATTTCCGCATATCGTGATTCCAAAATTCATAACCCCCAATGGGGATGGTTATAATGATACTTTCAGCATCAACGGGCTTGAATATTTTCCTTCTTCAGAAATAAAAATTTTTGATCGCTATGGAAAATTATTAAAAGCGGGCGCAGGGGAAACTTTTAATTGGAATGGCACCTTAAAAAGTCGCGCTCTTCCCTCTAACGATTATTGGTATCACATTATAATTGAAGGCTTTAAAACCCTTAAAGGATCCTTTAGTTTAAAGCGTTGAGACTTTTGTAACATTCTTTATTCGTTGTGAGTTTAGGCTAATTAATAGCATCGCAGCAAATAAGAGAAGAATGATAGTGCTAAAATCGAAATTACCATCAATCATAAAACCAACCAGTAAAGGGCCTAAGGCGGTACTAATTACCATAAACATAGTAAAGACACTTCGTATGGCGCCCATTTTTTCGGTTCCGTAAATTTCGGCAATAAGGGATGTTTTAACCGTGCCTGCCATTCCCGTGGTAATTCCGGCAGTGATTAAAAATAGAAGCGCTCCAATAATACTATCCATTAATGCAAAAGGGATCAAACCTAATGTCATTGGGATAAGATAAACCCTGAACATTTTTTTCGCACTAAATTTATCAACCCAGGTTCCGCCGAGTAGTGAGAATAAAAATCTCGAAATCGCATAAACCGTGAAAAATGTAGCGTAGAGTTGTGGTGACCATCCTTTATCTTCAACAAAAACATATTGATAAAAGAAGATAGCCGTGTTGGTGAAACTCAGAATAAAACTGGCAGGCATCATAATTCCAAAGCGCTTATCGAAAACTACGCCTTTGTAATCTTTTAAAAGCGACCAGGTAGATGGTTTTCCTTCGGTAGAAAGTTGCTGGTCAAAATCCAGTAGATTAGTAAACTTCAATCTTATTAAATATAGTAGTAGTGCAACACCACTAACAATTGCAGCAATTCGCCAATCAAAAAAGGCGATAATAGAGGTAATAATTATTGGGAACACAGCTTCTCCCATAGAATAGCCTAGCGAGGAAATACTAAGCGCTTTTCCGCGGTTTTTATCAAAATACTTAGAGATAATGGTCATACTTATATGACTCATTAGCCCCTGGCCGCAAAGCCTAAGCCCGATCAAAGCCACAAAAAGTACCGCTATATGATAGGAAAGTCCCAGCAAAATACTGGATAGTCCCAGGCTCAAGACGGTAAAGGCCGTAACTTTTTTTACCGGTTTGTGATCTACGGTATGGCCTACACTTAACATAATTATTGAAGCCGCTACGGTACAACCGGCATATATGGCACCAAAGGTACCTTCGGTAATGGCAAAGGCTTGAACAATTTCGGGAACATACAGGGAAACAAGAAAGGTTTGGCCAAAACTTGATAAAAAGGTGAGCAACCATCCAAAACTGACTTTCTTAAAATTTCCGCGTAAAAAATTAAAATATTCCTTCAAAATGTACTTTTCAAATTTTCAAAGGTGCAAAGGTAAGCTTACAGGGAAATAATGTAATAGCCAGTAGCTGTAAATTCTTTAAAATATAAAAGCCACCCTTTTGAGGTGGCCTGGAATTTTTTCATTTAAAAATTAATCCAATTTATTTTTTGGATTTTTCGTGTTTGGCTGGTTGCTTTTTAGGTGCTGCCTGTTTTTTAGGCTCCTTCTTTGCATCTTCCATTTTGTGTTTTCCTGGCTGTGCCATTTTATTTAAAATTAATTGATTAATCTTATAAAGGTATGACTATAATGAACTGGTTTTTAGTTAATTGTGAAAATGTTAACTTGGCTTTAAATTTCTAAAAAATGATAAGCTAATAGAAATCATATAAGCTTATTGAAAGCATTTATAATAAATTAAATGCAATTTGATTTGCTATTGTTTACATTTGAAATAAAACAAGGAATATCATTCTAAAATTGCAGTTTTAAATGAGTCAGAGTGAAGTTATAGAGAAGATAAAAGCACAGAAAAACCTACCGAATTTAAAATTCAGTATAAAAGATAAAACCGAAGCTTTTACCAATAATCTTTTTTACACGTTGTTTGATGAAGAGACACCGGTAGAGGAAAATATTAAGAAATTAGGAAAAGACTTTGAAGAACTGGCAGATTTGGTTTGCTGGAAGCCAGAGACGCCCTGTAGAGATATTTGGCAGGATTATCTAGATATGTTACCCGGAATCTTAAAAAAACTCAATAAAGATGCTGAAGCGATCTCACAAAACGATCCTGCGGCAAATTCTATAGAAGAGGTTATTCTTTCCTACCCGGGATTTTTCGCCATTGCTATTTATCGTTTTAGCCACGAGTTTTATAAATTTGGGCTTCCACTTGTGCCGCGTCTAATGGCAGAGTGTGCCCACGGTCTTACCGGAACCGATATTAATCCCGGGGCGCAAATTGGCACTCCATTTTTTATAGATCATGCTACAGGAGTAGTTATTGGGGAAACTGCAGTTATAGAGGATAATGTAAAGATCTACCAGGGAGTTACACTTGGAGCACTTTACGTAGATCGCAACTTAAAAAATATTAAAAGGCATCCTACCATAGAAAAAAATGTGACAATCTACGCTAACGCCACTATTCTAGGTGGGGAAACAACTATAGGAGCCAATAGTATCATTGGAGGAAATGTGTGGTTAACGGCTTCTGTGCCAAAAAACTCTATGGTTTCCCACACTCCTCAAATCAATATAAAAAATACGAGTAAGTAATGAACGATTCGATATTAGATCTCATAGGAAATACACCTTTAGTAAAAGCGCAAACTTTAGTTGATAACCCAAAGGTTCAGCTTTATTTTAAACTGGAAGGCCAAAACCCCGGCGGAAGCGTAAAGGACCGCGCAGCTTATAATATGATTAAAAGCGCTTTAGATAGGGGAGATATCACTCAAGAAACCAAGCTTATTGAAGCTACCAGCGGAAATACAGGAATAGCCCTGGCTATGGTAGCCAGAATTTTTAAGCTTGATATTGAATTGGTAATGCCTGAAAATTCCACAATAGAGCGCGTTCAAACTATGCGTGCCTATGGCGCTAAAGTTACACTTACCGATGCCGAAGGAGGCATTGAAGGTGCCCGTGATTATGCTGAAGAAAAAATGGCTAGTGGCGATTATTTTATGATCAATCAGTTTAGTAATAACGATAACTGGCAGGCGCATTATAATACTACCGGCCCGGAGATTTGGAACGATACCAGGCATAAAGTAACTCACTTCGTTTCTTCCATGGGAACAACGGGGACCATTATGGGTACTTCTACGTTTTTGAAGGAAAAGAATAAAGAAATTCAAATTGTAGGGGTGCAACCAACCGATAATTCTCGAATTCCAGGAATTAGAAAATGGCCGGAAGCTTATTTACCTAAAATATTTACGCCAAAAAAGGTAGATCGTATTATGGAAGTAAGCGAAGATGAAGCTGTGATAATGACCAAGAAGCTTGCAACAGAAGAAGGCATATTTGCTGGAATGAGCAGTGGAGGCGCAACTGCCGCCGCTGTTAGATTATGTAACGAATTGGATGAAGGTATTGTGGTAAGTATAGTTTGCGACCGTGGAGACCGTTATTTATCATCTAATATTTTTGACTAAAAAAATACTCCGGGAGTTGTGTTTATCAACTTCCGGAGTAAAATAAAAACCCAGTTTTATTCTAAAGTAGCAACAGCCACACCTGAGGCGTTTCTGCTAATATTCATTTTTACATTTTTCTTATTTTTTCCATTTTCAAGTTTTACTTTGTAAAATTCCTTATCCACAGTCCATCCAGATTTTGAATAGGCTAAATGTTTGGTGCCTACAATTCTATATCCTTCATTAGCTTTTAAAACTTTTACAATAGATTTATTAGGAAGATTAACATCTATAAAGCGCTGACTACTGGAAGTAATTTCTCCATCTTCATTATAATTCACCCTTAAAGTCCCCTTATTGGTGACAAAGGTCACGGTGTATTTATTATAATCTTTGCCCTGGTTGGCTTCAATAAAATCTTCAATACTGAAGTTTTGTTTTGCATATTTCAAAGGGTTTGCGTGAAATTGCCCTATATAGTCTTCACTAACATTAAATGTTAGGGAATTTGAAGACTCATCAATTTCTAAAGATGTAGGATCATATTCCATCTTTAATTCGTCTAGCTTAATTACACCTTGTGCATAAACCATCCCCGCAATGGTAAAACATAATAAGCTTAAGATTAGCTTTTTCATAATAGTTTCATTTAAAGATTAATAAATAATTGAATACCAAAGATAATCTAGCATTACTCGAGGCAAAACTACTTAAGTAGCATTAAACCAGAGTTTAACGATTTTTAACTTATTTATTTAATTATTGATTGGTTGCCTTTTTGAGCAATAGTGGAAGGTTGATAACTTCTACTTCTTTTCTACCTATTTTTAGAATTCCTTCCTTTTTGAAATCCTGAAAATGCCTGTTTACGACTGCCCGGGTAGATCCTATTAAATTCGCAATTTCTTCATTAGAGAGGTCATTGATATACTCTAATTTCTGTGATTTATGATTAAGGTTTTTTAAAATAAGCTTCGCAAGCCGGGCTGGAATATCGAAAAAAGTATGATTAACAGCATAATCTTCTAAGCTTAAAAGTTGCTGACTTACGTAGGTAAGTAATCTCTCATTAAGCTTAGGATACATTTTTAACCACTTGCGCATGGTAATGGTAGGAGTAGAAAGCATTTTTACTTCCTCCAGAGATTCGTAATAGCTCTTATGGTTGCAGTTATCAACTAAAGATATTACATCAAAAAATTGATTTTGAATTAATAAGAATAGCGTGAATTCGCGGCCGGTATCTTTATCGGTTTGGAATACCTTTAAACGTCCCGAAATTATAATATGAAATTTGTGTCTTAACTGGTAGCAGTTGCTACAAGTGCGCGCCGGCCATTTCTCTTCAACAAAGTTTGAAGCAATTTCCGCCAGGATACTTTCATCAAAATCCTTAAAAAGAATATTATTGCTTATGGTATTATAACCAATTCCGTTTGCTCCTCCTTTCAGCTTCATAATCACGCAGTTTGAAAAAAATGGGACCTACCGAAGGGAGTGAAAATGAAACTTAAATTTAATCATTTTTGAGGTGCTTATTCGTATTTCTATCCTAAATATTTCTTTAAACCTAAGAAATCAGCTATTTTTGCAAACTTGCAGTTTTGAACAAAAATTATGGCGGTGGAAACCTTTGGAATAGAAGACAAAAAAGTTGATAAGGAACTTTATGACTATCAGCAAAAAGATATAGACAAAATCTTTAATGTGATAGATGAGCATCCTGAGCATTATAACCTGCTTTACCAATTGCCTACGGGTGGAGGTAAAACGGTTATATTTTCGCAAATGGTGCGGGAATATATTCAGCGAACTCAAAAGAAAGTACTTATCCTTACCCACAGGATAGAGTTGTGTAAGCAAACCTCTAATATGTTAGATGGTTTTGGAGTGCGCAATAAAATTATAAACTCTAAGGTAAAAGAATTACCAGACCAGGAAGACTATATGTGCTTTGTGGCCATGGTAGAGACCCTTAATAATCGGTTACACGACGAGAAACTGGAAATTAAGGATATTGGGTTAGTTATTATAGATGAGGCCCATTATAATTCATTTAGAAAATTATTTAAATTCTTTGAAAAGTGCTTTATTCTTGGCGTAACAGCTACGCCGCTTAGTTCTAATATCAAGTTGCCTATGAAAGATAATTACCGCGAATTAATCGTTGGTGATTCCATAGGTTCGCTTATTGAAAAAGGCTTTTTGGCCAGGGCAAATACATATAGTTATAATGTAGGTCTTACCAGTTTAAAAGTTGGAATGAATGGAGATTATACCGTAAAATCTTCTGAAGAATTATATTCCAATATTTCCATGCAGGAAAAACTGCTAAGCGCCTATTACGAGCGTTCTCGGGGGAAGAAAACACTAATATTCAATAACGGTATTAATACTTCTATAGAAGTTTATGAAACCTTTAGAAATGCCGGTTTACCTATTCGGCATTTAGATAATACTACCAGTAAACAGGATAGAAAAGATATCCTGAAATGGTTTAAGCATACGCCAGATGCCATTGTAACTTCGGTAAGTATTCTTACCACCGGTTTTGATGAACCTACGGTAGAAACCATTGTATTAAACAGGGCAACAAAATCACTAACCCTTTATTTTCAAATGATTGGACGTGGCTCAAGGGTTCTCCCCGGAAAATCTGAATTTAACGTGATAGATCTGGGTAATAACCTGGCTCGATTTGGAGAATGGAGTGCACCGGTAGATTGGAAGCAAATCTTTAGAGCTCCAGATTTCTATTTTGAAAACCTATTGAGTGATGAAGAAATAGAGCGGGAATTTAAATACGTGATGCCTCCGGAAATTAGAGAACAATTTTCTAATACCGAAGATGTAGATTTTGATGTGGAAAAAGCTTATGATAAAGTGATCAAAAAAGGATTAAGATCTAAAGCAGTTTTAGAATGGTCTATGGATCAACACGTAAAAATGTGCGTGGAGAATTCTGAAGATGTTTTTGATGCTCGTATCCTGGCAAAAGAACTTAAAGACGATATTTCTTCAAGAATTAAACAATACTCTTATTGCATTAGTAAAAGTACCAAGAATTATCGCGATTGGCTAGAAGAAGATTATTCCCGAAAATTAAGAATGGCTATCAATAAGGAATTCTAAGAATAATCTCCCCAAAATTATTTAACCGGTGCAATTGTAAAATTCACCGGTTTTTTTATGTGTACTCACCGTAGATTTTCATGGGATAACTGTTTTTCGTAACAGAAGTGCCTTTCTCTAATATTCTGTTAATCAAATTGCTTTAATTATAGGAATTATTTAACAGCCCTAAATTTTTAAACCGGCATTTATTTATCAATTTTAGAATAACCAATAAATAAATGATTATGAAAAATGAAGGTAGCAAAAAAGCTTCAGAAAATGAGAAGCTTAAGGATTTGGAAAGAAACCGGGAAATTAGCAAAGATCAGTTTCTAACCACTAACCAGGGAGTAAAAATTAACGACGATCAAAATTCACTTAAAGCAGGAGACCGTGGCGCTTCCTTGTTAGAAGATTTTATTCTTCGAGAAAAAATTACGCATTTTGACCATGAAAGAATTCCGGAAAGAATAGTACACGCTAGAGGTTCTGCTGCTCATGGTTACTTCCAGGTCTATGAATCTATGGAAAAATATACCAAGGCAGGCTTCTTACAGGATCCTTCTAAAAAAACACCGGTTTTTACCCGCTTTTCTACTGTGGCAGGATTTAGAGGTTCTACAGATTTAGCCAGGGATGTTCGCGGCTTTTCGGTTAAATTTTATACTGAAGAAGGAAACTACGATTTAGTTGGGAATAATATTCCAGTATTTTTTATACAGGATGCTATAAAATTTCCAGATCTTATTCACGCAGTAAAGCCAGAACCACATAACGAGATTCCGCAGGCTGCCTCAGCACACGATACCTTTTGGGATTTTATTTCTCTAATGCCGGAGTCTGCGCATATGATCATGTGGGCAATGTCAGATAGAGCTATTCCAAGGAGTTTAAGAATGATGGAAGGATTCGGGGTGCATACTTTTAGATTTGTGAATAAAGATGGAAAGGGAACCTTTGTAAAATTTCATTGGAAACCACTGCTGGGAACACACGGGGTGACCTGGGACGAAGCACAAAAGATTTCGGGTAACGATTCAGATTTCCATAGAAGAGATCTTTGGGATGCTATAGAAAGTGGGCAATTTCCAGAGTGGGAGCTTGGCGTACAATTAATTCCTGAAGAAGATGAACATAAATATGATTTTGACATTCTGGACGCAACAAAATTAGTCCCTGAAGAATTAGTGCCGGTTAAGAAAATAGGGAAAATGGTATTAAACCGAAACCCCGATAATTTCTTTGCGGAAACGGAACAGGTTGCTTTTCACCCGGGCCATATTGTTCCGGGAATAGATTTTAGCAACGACCCACTATTACAGGGGAGATTATTCTCTTATACGGATACACAATTAAAACGACTTGGCGGACCAAACTTTCACGAAATTCCAATTAACCGTCCAATCGCGCCGATGCATAATAACCAGCGCGACGGGCATATGAGACAGGAAATTAATAAAGGTCAAACCAGCTATCAGCCAAATTCATTACGAGGCGGCTGTCCTTTCCAGGCAAAAATAGCCGAAGGAGGTTTTGATAGTTATCCTGAAAAAATAGATGCAAAAAAGGTAAGAGAACGCAGTGAAAGCTTTAAAGATCATTTTAGCCAGGCAACTTTATTTTATAATAGTCAGACCGAAGTTGAGCAACAACATATTATAAATGCTTTCAGCTTCGAATTAGGAAAAGTGGGCGAAACCGAGGTGCAGGAAAGGATGCTGGGCCTATTGAATGAGGTAAATAAAGATTTAGCAAAAGAAGTAGCTTCCAACCTGGGAATTAAAGTGCCTAAGAAGAAAGAACAATTAAATCACGGAGTGCCCGCAGATTATGATCCGGAACGTTATGAACCAACTAAGAGTAATCCTTCTATAGAAAAAGATCCTGCATTAAGTATGATGCATAATGGCTTCGGAAATATTGCAACCCGCCAGGTAGCTTTTTTATGCGCCGATGGAGTAGATGATAACTCGGTAAACGATATGAAGAAAGCTTTGGAGAAGGAAGGTGCTATGGTAAATATTGTGGGTCCAAATTCTACCGAAGTAAAAACCGCAGGCGGAAAATCTTTAAAAGTAGATGCTGCTTTTAGAACCACAGCTTCGGTTGTTTTTGATGCCTTTTATGTACCTTCTGGTGAGAAAGCGCATAAAGCCTTGAAGAAGATTCCAAAGGCTATTCATTTCCTGAATGAAGGCTATAAACATTGCAAGCCAATTGCAGTTGCACAGGAAAATGGTTTACTGGAAGAAACCTATTTCTGGAAAGATCTGGATAAGAAAAACCTTGAAGAAGATGGTGTAATTGTAGGTGAAGGTAAATCGTCAGAATTTGTGAAAGCCATAGGAAAACACCGTTTCTGGAAGAGAGAAGAAAAGGATAGTATTCCTGCTTAAAATATCTCAAAAGCCACACTGGCTGAGATAAGTATTGAGACTGTTTGAAAAATTTAGTAAATCGTCATTCTGAACTTGTTTCAGAATCTAAGGTTTTAGATAATTAAAACTTGTTAGAAGCTGAAACAAGTTCAGCTTGACGAAAGTTAGACTTTTCAAACAGTCTCTTTTAATTTTTGTCTTTTCCGCCAAATAAACGTTTAAAGAAACCTTTCTTTTTCTTTTTTTCCTCTTTCTTTTGCTTTTTGGGTTCATCTTTATCTCCGCCACCAAATAAGCGTTTAAAGAAGCCATCTCTCTTTTCAGGATCACAATCCATCATTTCTTTAATTTCTGAAGAAACCGGTGAAAATCTCACCTGGGTTATTTCATTAAAAGCTGGATCGCTATTCATTTTTTGCATGAGTTTTGCGAAAACCGGTAGCGCTGAATTTGCTCCCTGCCCAACATAGGTATTTCTAAAACCAATTCTATGATCGTCAGACCCAACCCAGGTTACGGCCAATAGGTTAGGAGTAATACCTACAAACCAACCATCTTTATTATTTTGGGTTGTCCCGGTTTTTCCGGCGATATCATTTCTTAAACCATAAGTTGTTCGTAGCCTGGTAGCCGTACCTTCGTTTACCGTGGCGTTCATCATTTCTATCATGATCTTCCTGTTGGTCTCAGAAATAGAACGATCTTCTGAAATTTCAGGTTTGAATTCGGCTAAAATATTTCCTTCGCCATCCTCGATTTTTGTGATATAAAACGCGCTACTAGTTTTTCCTTCATTTACAAAAGGAGTATAGGCTTCGGTTAGTTCGGTTAAACTTAAGGAAGCTGTTCCCAAAGCGATTGACGGTACCTGCGGTAGCTCTGAATCAATTCCCATGGCTTTAGCCTGGTTTACCACATTTTCAATCCCGGTTTCCATGAGTACTTTTACCGCAATGGTATTCATAGATTTACTTAAGGCCTCTTTTAAGTTGTAATTCATATGAGGATCATCCTCATTACTACCTGAATTTGAAGGCGTCCAGCCATTGGCATAAGTCACTTCCCTGGCGGAAAAGTATTGACAGGGTTCAATGCCATTTTCCAGGGCGGCCGTATAAACAAATGGTTTAAAAGTAGAACCAACCTGGCGTTTACTTTGCGAAACATGGTCGTACTGAAAATATTCAAAATCTATCCCCCCAACCCAGGCTTGTACTGCGCCGGTTTGTGGTGTTACGGCCAGCATCCCGGCATTTAGGAATTTCAAATAGTGAGCAACACTGTCTTTGGTACTTACATTTTTTGTCTCAACTTTATCGTAATCAAATAATTCGGTAGGCTTTGTCTTATTAAGTTCTGCCATTATTTGACTATCGTTTTTCCCTTCTTTTTCGAGCCTTTTCCAGGCCGATGTTTTTTTAAGGGCATCTTTTACAATTTGCTGGTTGGTTAACCAGGGTGCAGCCTTTCCCCAGGCTGCTTCGTGTTGTTTTTGTAAGTTCTGTAGGTGTTCTTTTAGAGCTTCTTCAGCTAAAGTTTGCATTTTATAATTTAGGGTAGTGTGCACACTTAAACCATCTCTATAAATATTGAATTTTTTTCCGTCTTTATTTTTAAGTGTATCCAGGATTTGACTTACATCTTTTCTTACCTGTGCTCTAAAATATGGAGCTAAACCTTTATCATGACTGTAATTCTTATAATTAAGTACTAATTCTCTTTGCTTTGCTTCCTTAACTTCAGCTTCAGTTAAATATCCATATTTTCCCATTTGCTCCAGCACTACATCTCTTCGCAAGCGGCTTCTTTCAGGAAAAATTCTGGGGTTATACGAATGGGAAGCTTTTAATGTTCCTACTAAAACTGCGGCTTCTTCAAGATTGATCTCTGAAGTATGTTTTCCGAAGAACTTCATAGACGCGCTCTCTATTCCAAAGGTATTATCACTAAAAGGAACCGTGTTGAAATAAAGCCTGATAATATCTTCTTTTGAGTATACATCTTCCAGTCTTTTGGCAATAATTACTTCCTGGAATTTATTAACCACAATGCCTAACGGGCCGTAATCTTTTCTTCCGTAGATATTTTTAGCCAACTGAAGGCTAATGGTACTACCACCGCCGGCTGATTCGTCCTGAAGTAAAATAGATTTAAAAAACACTCTTAAAAGACTTCGATTATCTATTCCATCATGTTCAAAAAACCGGGCATCTTCAGTCGCTACAAGTGCATTAATTAAATGGGTTGGGAGTTCTTTATAGGTAATTGGCTGCCTATCGAAAACGTAAAACTTTCCAATAAGTTCACCGTTATTGGCTAAAACTTCGGTAGCCCTGTTTTGTTTAAGTTCTTTTAATTCGGTAGAGGAGGGGAGTTCGCCCCAGGCTCCAAAATAAATACTGGCAAAAAACAATACGAAGATGGTGAAAAGGCTTGCCAGCACTATTAAAGCCCATTTTAATTTGGGATTTCTTTTAATCTTGTTTAGCATAGTAGGTTTAATTGCTACAAATAAACAAATACCATGCAAATAGGATTATATATTTAAAGATTATTTAAGTTTTTTAAAGTTCAGACTTTCAGAGAAATTGAATTTTAAAGGACATAAAAAAAGCCGGTCACAAATTAAGTTGTCCCGGCTAAGTTTTATAAAACTTCATAGTGGATCTGTTTTAAGATTAACTAATAGGTTGATGGTTTAAGCACCAGTTGTTCCGTGTAAAGTTCTCCTGGAATTTACTACTCGGTTTCTTGCCATATAATTGGGCTTCCCGAGTACTTGCAAAGTTTCGATTTATATATTCATGAATTTTCATAATATTAAGTTTTAAAGTAGCGACGTTTGATATCCCGGTTGCTACGATTATTGGTTTTTACCTGATTTAAAAATGGACGGGTGGTCTGTAAAGTTTTCATGGTTTCTAATTTTTTTCAGATTATTTTAAATAGCGTCTTTTGCTGCTCCAGCTTTTCTTGGTGTTGTTTTTTTCCTGGTTAAAGAATGGTCTGCTGATGGTTTCGAAAGTTTTCATGGTTTCTAATTTTTTGAGATTATTTTAAATAGCGTCTTTTTCTGCTCCAGCTTTTTTTAGTGCTGTTTTTTTCCTGATTAAAGAATGGTCTGCTGATGTTTTCAAAAGTTTTCATAATTCATAAAGTTTAAAGGTTATATCTAATAGACTATATTGAATCTTGTTTGTTACAGTACTATGTTATAAATAGTACTAAATTAACTTGTTTTTAACAATTAAGTGGTTTTTGGCGCGATTTCCGGCAAGTTTATTAAGCTAATTTTTAAAGCAACCTGTTAATAATATTTAATTATGCTGGCAAACCTTGAGAATAAACCTATTTTAGAAATCTACTTTAGGATAGTTATGAAAATGAATAGAATTATTTTTGGGATTATAGCTGCAATCTTTATCCTGGCCGGACTTATTTACTGGACTTTTAAAGACAACAGTTATATATCTTTTGATGAGGATAATAAAACCTATACTATTGAAGAAAAATGGGAATTACCGTCTATACTTAATGAAATTTCGGGCTTAAGTTATTTAGGGAATAGTGAAATGGCCTGCATTCAGGATGAAGATGGTGTAATTTTTATTTTCAATTTAGAGAAATCAAAAATAACTTCCAGGATTGAGTTTGGTGGATCTGGCGATTACGAGGGAATAGCCGTGGCAGAAGATACGGCTTACGTACTTCGCAGCGATGGTAAAATTTATGAGATTAAAAACTTTAGAAGTGAAGCTCCTAAAATTGATACTTATCAGATTTCCGGATTAGACATAAATGAAACAGAAAGCCTGGAAATTGATGTAGCAAATAATCGTTTACTATTTGCGGTAAAAGAATATAATAATCGAAAAGATACTAAAGGAATTTATGCTTTTGATCTTTCTACTAAAAGCTTAAAAAAAGGAAGGTATTTCACTCTAGATGGTAGTGATGACGTTTACAGAAAATTAGTAGGAGGGAGGTCCTCTAGAATAATTAGGCCTTCTGCCATTAGATTTCATCCTAAAACCGGTGAATTATACGTTTTAGAAGGAAACCAGCCTAAATTGATCATTTTAGATGAGGAAGGTAATGAGGTTAAAATTCATATTTTAAATACCGAAACTTTTCCCCAACCTGAAGCTCTGGATTTTGATGAAAAGAATCGTTTGTATATCTCTAATGAAAGCCGAAGACAACCCGCGAATATTTTAAGAGTTAAATTAGAAAATAAATAGACTTTATGGCTGAATCTGTAGAAACTACTTCAGTAAAGAAAAGTAAAGCCCCGCTAATTGTATCAGGAATTATTATAGCTGCTCTGGTTGCAGCTTATTTTTTTGTTCCCGGTGTTCGGGAATTTTTTACTGAAGCCTGGGCTGTACTAACCAGCAATGACGAGGAAAGAATCACTAAATGGGTTTCAGATTTTGGATGGATGGGGCCAACTATGCTTATCCTGGCTATGGTTGCGCAAATGTTTTTAATTGTGATCCCATCGGTAGCATTAATGGTAGTTTCCATTTTGGCTTACGGACCTATTTTTGGAAGCCTAATCATTTTTGCCGCTATCTTCACAGCTTCAAGCGTAGGTTACTTTATTGGGCGCTACTTTGGTCCTGTGATCGTGGAGAAATTGATTGGGCCTTCAAACAAAATTAAAATTGAGGATTTTATTGAAGATTACGGCTTTTGGGCAGTTATTGTAACCCGGATAAATCCGTTTCTTTCTAATGATGCCATAAGTTTTGTGGGGGGAATTCTTAAAATGGGTTACTGGCGGTTTATTGGAGCCACGCTTGTAGGTATTGCCCCACTAACTATCTTTATAGCAATTATAGGAAAGAGTACAGATGGTTTAAAAACTGGGCTTCTATGGGGATCCTTAGTTAGTTTGGCTATTTTTATATTATACGTTTGGTGGGATAAAAAGAAACGTAAAAAATAGGAGAAAAGGGCAATCTGCGAAATCATAAATTATTTATCCCCTTCAAATTAAGTAATTTAATTTCTATCACTTATCTTTGTAGAAGTTTAAGCGGTATCCTTATAGGGATTCTTTACTTTCATTGAAGATAGATAGATGCCTTATCACTACCAGGAATCTCTTCAGGTAATTCCAAGCTTACTCACCTAATTATTAACTAAACATAACGAATGGGCAAATCGCAGCAGACATTCAGTAAGACTGAAAAAGAAAAAAAGAAAATAAAAAAAAGAAAAGAAAAGGAGCTTAAGAAGCAGGAGCGCAAGGAGAATTCTAACAAAGGAGGTAACTTTGAAGATATGATCGCGTATGTAGATGCTGATGGGAATCTTACAGATACTCCACCGGATCCTTCTCAAAAAGTTGAAGTTGAAGCCGAAAGTATAGAAATTGGCGTTCCGAAAAAAGAAGACATGCCAGAGGAAGATCCAGTGAGAAAAGGAAAAGTTTCCTTTTTTGATCATTCTAAAGGTTTTGGATTTATTATCGATTCAGAAAATAACGAAAAATATTTTGTTCACGTTACCGGTTTGATCGATGAGATCGATGAAAACGATAAGGTAAGTTTTGAACTGGAACGAGGAATGAAAGGAATGAATGCTGTTCGTGTAAAACAGCAATAATTCGCTAATCTCATACAAGGTTCGGTAATATGTTATTGCTGAACCTTTCTTTTTTTACAGGTGAACATTAAACAGAACAGACTCTTGTCAGTTTTTAAATTTCAACTTGATCTTACCTTACCCTAAAGAAATTCACATTATTTTATCGCCTAAACGGGTGCTTCCCTTTAAAGTCGATATAAGACTTTATTATTCTCAAATACATGCAAACTAAGAATTTACAGGAAATCCTTAACAAATTGGAGATTTCTCAGCTTAATGCTATGCAGCAAGAAGCTTATAAAACAATTGTAGAAAACCAAAATACGGTTTTACTATCACCTACCGGATCCGGAAAAACATTAGCATTTTTATTACCCTTGCTGGAAGATTTAGATCCAGATTTAGCAGAGGTGCAGGCTGTAATTTTAGTTCCTTCAAGAGAACTGGCTATTCAAATAGAGCAAGTTACCAGGGAAATGGGAGCTGGCTTTAAAGCGAATGCAGTGTATGGCGGAAGGGCTTTTTCTAAAGATAAATTAGAACTACAACACGCCCCGGCAATATTAATTGGCACCCCGGGAAGAATTGCCGATCATTTTAGAAGAGAAACCTTTGCTACAAAATACATCAAAACTCTTGTTTTAGACGAATTTGATAAATCTTTAGAAGTCGGTTTTGAGAATGAAATGAAAGAAATTATAGCAGCACTTTCAGGATTGGAAAAACGTATTCTTACGTCGGCTACACAAAATATCGAGGTGCCTGGGTTTGTTGGTTTAAGCAATCCTAAGAGTATTAATTATTTAAAAGGAGAACAACCTTCTTTAGAAGTTAAAACCATTGATGTAAATCCTAAAAAGAAACTGGAAAGCCTGGTTAATTTGCTATCGGGGAAAGCTAAAGGTTCGGGAATTATTTTTTGCAATTATAAGGATAGCATTGCCGAAGTGAGTGATTTTCTGAATAAAAACCGAATAGAACACGGTATATTTTCGGGAGGAATGGAGCAAAAAGATAGGGAAAGATCTCTTATCAAGTTCAGAAATGGGACTCATAGGTTGCTTATCGCTACAGATCTTGCAGCACGAGGTATAGATGTACCAGAAATTGATTTTATAATTCATTACCAATTACCTTTTAAAGCTTCAGAATTTACGCATAGAAACGGCCGTACCGCCAGAATGCATCAGGAAGGTATTGCCTATGTGCTTTCTGAAAGAAAAAAGCTTCCAGATTTTATTGAAACCAATGATTATAAAATTCAGGAATCAAAAAGCAATGAGGACAATGTTGAAAAAACTACTCTTTTTATTTCTGGAGGAAGAAAAGATAAAATTTCAAAAGGAGATATCGCCGGACTTTTTCTTAAGCAAGGAAATCTCAAAAAAGATGAATTAGGCCTTATTGAACTTAAGCAAGATTGCGCATTTGTAGCCGTTCCCGAGAAAAGAGCTGAAGAACTTATTGGCTTGCTCAATAATTCTAGGCTAAAAAAGAAAAAAGTAAGAGTGCGATATGTTTAAGCCTTATTTTATAATTTTCTTCTGAAGAACATTTGAATATGAAAAGCCAGCAACCAAATAATCCGCTTCACGGCGTAAAGCTTGCCGATATTCTTGAATTTCTGGTAAACCGTTATGGTTGGGAAGAAATGGGTAAAAGAATAAATATAAAATGTTTTACTCAGGATCCATCTATTAAATCCAGTTTAAAATTTTTACGAAAAACACCCTGGGCCAGGACCAAGGTAGAGCAATTGTATCTGGATTCGCTTTAGGAATGTGGATTCCCGTAAAATTTATTCAAGAATTCAGAATACCTTTGAGGATTGGATTTGAGAAAAATCAGGAGGGTGGTTTGATGAAAAAAGTTATAATTTGGATTAAGCTTAATTGGATAAAACTGCTAGTCGCTATTATTTCTGGCATAATTACCTATGAGTTGCTAGATTGGATCTATATCCAGAACCTCTAATTATATTGAAAAAATACCTTGAAAATAACCAGTCTACTATCCAATAAAAAGAAGTAGTTTTGCCGCTTATTTAAAATTAATAGTAATGAAGCGTGTAAATCAATATAAAAAGCTCTTTAATGTTGAAAAAGAGATAGATCTTAAACAACTTAAAAGCACTTACCGAAACCTGGTTAAAGAATGGCATCCCGATAAATTTAGAGAAACCGATGAAAAGCACGCCGAAGCTGAAGTAAAAAGTAAAGAAATTATTGATGGTTACCACTTTTTAGTAAGTATTGCCCCGCAAACTATAGAAGCTAACCTCGAGGAATATAACAGAACAATAAGCGAAGCGGGAATTGCCGACTATCAGCATAAAGGGAACCTCCTGGAAATATCTTTTACTAACGGTACTACCTACGAGTATTTTGGAGTAAACAAAAAACTTTTTATCAAATTCATAAGTTCAGATAAGCAGGTAAGATTTGCCAAAAGAAATATTTATAATTCTTTTCTATATAGAAAATCGAAAAAAGATCTTGAGCTACAAACTGCTTAAGAATAACTTTATAATTTATATGAGACCCACAGCTTTCAAACTGTGGGTTTTTTATTTCTTCGATATTTAAGATTTGGTTGCTTGAGGCTTGCTTATACCTTGTTAGTTTAGTTTTAATAATGAAATTGATAGAAGCTAAATCTTAGTCCTGCCTTAACATTTGTAAATTCTCAGGTCTTTTTTAAAAGCTGTATTTTTGATAAAATAAAGACGAAATATGGAGAAATCTGAATATAAAATAAAAATTGTAGGTGCCGGACTTAGCGGACTTATCGCTGCTAAAGTGCTGGAAGATCACGGGTACGCTCCAGAAATATATGAGGCTTCAGATAGTGTTGGAGGACGAATTAAAACCGATTTGGTAGAAGGCTACCAATTAGACCGGGGTTTCCAGGTTTTACTTAGTGCTTATCCAAAAGCATTGCAGTATCTAGATTATCAATCTTTAGAATTACAGGAGTTATTACCGGGCGCAGTTATTTATGAAAATGCCAAGCTTAAAACAATTGGAGATCCATTGCGGGCTTCATCTTTAATTATGCCTACAATTTTCTCAGGCATTGGCACCTTTTCAGATAAATTGAAGATCTTAAGTCTTTATACCGATCTTAAAAAGCTATCGGTTAACGATATTTTCGAAAGAAAGGAAACTACCACTTTAGCATATCTTCAGGAGAAAGGTTTTTCCGAAGAAATTATCAGTAAATTTTTTAAGCCTTTTTTTAGCGGAATCTATCTTGAACCTAATTTAGAAACCTCCAGTAGAATGTTTGAATTTGTTTTTAAAATGTTTGGAGAAGGTCTGGCGGTAATTCCGAAGAAAGGAATGGGAGAGATTTCTAAAAACCTGGCGAGACAATTAAAGAATACTAAAATCCACCTTAATACTCCTGTAAAACAAGTAAAAGAAGGCGAAATTATATTGGAGAACCAAGAAGTTATCCCTACAAATGCAACCATAATTGCTACTGAAGCCAGTGCCCTGGTAAGTAATTTGAAGAACCAGGAAACACAATGGAAATCCTGCCATAGTTTTTATTTTGAAACCGAAAAGCGAACTATAGAAAAGCCAATAATTGGTTTAATTTCAGATAAAGATGCTATGATCAATAACATCTTTTATCATACCAGCGTAGCAACAGAATCTCATGGGGAAAAGGAATTACTTTCAGTTACCGTAGTAAAACAAACCGATTTATCTGAGGCTGAATTACTAAAAAAAGTGGAGGAAGATTTAAAGAATTACTGTAGAGTAGGGGACGCTCGATTTTTAAAACACTATTTTATTAAAAAAGCGCTTCCAAAAATTAGTCCCCTACATTACGAAATAGATCCCACCGAAACCCAATTAACCGATACCATATTCCTGGCCGGAGATCAGCTTCTAAATTCTTCTCAGAATGCAGCGATGCTTTCTGGCGAACGTGCTGCTTTTGGATTAATCCAGGGTTTGAAGAAGTAAGTTAATCATTAGAGAACATGGATGCAACACTTAAGAAAATAGCTTTTGGGGGAGGTTGCCATTGGTGTACCGAAGCTATTTTTCAAAAAATTGTAGGTGTAGTAAAGGTAGAACAGGGTTATGTTGCATCTAAGGCTAACCATTTCGATTATTCTGAGGGTGTAATTGTTCATTACGATCGTGATAAAATTTCCCTGGAAAGTTTAATTGAAATTCATTTACATACACACCAAAGTACTTCAAACCACAGTATGCGTAATAAATATAGATCTGCTATTTATTACTTTGACGAAAACGATAAAATTGAAGCTTTGGAAACCTTAAAGAATTTGAAACCAGATTTCGAAAAAGAAATTATTACCAAAGTATTGCCCTTCATTTCTTTTAAAAGTTCTCGTGAAGAAATTCAGAATTATTATTTAAAAGGACCCGATAAACCTTTTTGTCAAAATTTTATAAGTCCTAAACTGGAGCTTTTAAAGAAAAAATTTTATACCTCATTAAAATAGGATAAAAAAATGGCTACCTAATATAAGTTAGATAGCCATTTCTTCTAAACTTTAAACAGATTCAGATTTAGCCTTCTGATTCATCTTCTGAAGTAGATTTAGCAATCATATCTTTTATAGCCTGGTGCTGTTTTTCTATATTATCGTGCTCAGACTTCATTTCTTTCTGCTCACTCATTATACGGTCGTGAGTTTTTTGCATTTCAGAAAGTTGCGTCTTTTTTGCATCACTAGACAATTCTCCAAAATTTTGACCAAGCTCATTATGGGACTCAATCATTTCTCTATGCGAAGCCAGCATAGCTCCGTGGTCTCTAATTTTGGCTTCAATACTGGTAAGTTTCTCCAATTGTGTAGAATCTTCCAGTTTTTCCAATCCACGTAATTGCTGCGAAACCTGGTTGTGTGCTGTTTTAAGCTCGTTATTTTTCGCAGTAAGCCTTTCGTGCGTACCAATTATGCTGTCATTTTGTTTTTTCAATTCTTCCTGTTGCTGAGCCAGTTCTTTAGTAGAACCATCATTACAACTGGTTAGCCCAATAGACACCAGGGCTAAAATCATAACATAAATTCTCATACTTCTCATTTTTAGTTTGTTTGGTTAGTCTAACTAAATTATAAAAACCAAATCCATATAATTTTAATTTGCTGTTAAATAAGGCCTTTATTGACAACTAAAGCTCAAAATGCACTGTCTTAAATAACATGAGCTTTAAAATAAAAGATATTAATATTTGCACTATAATTTATATTATGTAAAATAGAATAATTCATACTGAAGAATTCTTTTATTTCTGTCTATGTTTTATTATTCACTCTTTTTCTTTAAGCTTACCTATTTTGCCCTGGTAAGAAATAAATGATCTATGACTACTATTAACCCGGGTATTTACATCTCCTTCAGGATAAACCGTAATAGTAAAATTCAAGTCTTCAGTTTCCTGGTTGGTAGAAAATTTAATGATTTGTGCATCTTTCTTATCACTATTTACTTCGAGATCTTTTAATGGACCATTATAAATTATACCTCCTTCACCATTGTATCCGCCACCGGCAAAACGTTCTCCAAAAAATGGTAGAAACAAATTCACTGAATCCTTTTTGAATCTTATAAAATTAGGATTTCCAATTAGGTTAATTCGATTTCCAGACATCGGATTTACCCATTCATGTTGTATTTCAAATTTTCGACTATCAACTAATTGTTTCGTTTTAGTAACCTTAGCTGAATTCATACTGCTACCGCAGCCCTGGAATACAAATAATGATATTATAAGAATTAAATTAAATATGAAGCCTTTCATTAGTTTTATTATCAGTGTATTAAATAAAGTTACAATCTTTAAATTGAGTATGTTCTTAAAAGAAGTTTAAATTCTAATTTCGAAGCTTTGGAGCTCAAAGCTTTGATAAATAATTAGTGCTGCCCTGTTTCATTTTTCACGAACCTGTTACTAAAAATTAATCTTAAACCTTTGCTAAGAATCACTTAATTGTTTGTATAATCATTTAATAATAGGTTTCTTGGAGGTACAAAATAAAATTATTTATGGAAGCAATATATCAATTTGTAAAACTCGAAAAAAGCGAGGCCCTACAGGAATTCGCACAGAAAAAATTAGATAAACTGGAAGTGAAATACGATTTTATCGTTAAAGCCCAGGTTTATTTTAAAAAGGAAGAAGCACAGGATCCAAACGGATTCATTTGTAATATTAAATTAAGCGTTCCTGGCCCTCAAATTTTTGCAGAATCTAATAAAGATTCTTTTGAATCAGCCACGGCAGAATCAGTTAAAGATCTTGATAAGCAATTGGCCAAGAAGAAAAGCCAGATGAGAACACATTCTAATTAAGAAGTATTTTCGTTTTAATGCATAAAAAACCCTGATGGATCAACATCAGGGTTTTTTGTTTATAGCAATATTACGAAGTTTATTTTGTTTCGCTTTCTTCGGCATCCTTAGCCTGGCCTTCACCAAGCTCATTAGCTTCAATACGCTCTTTAAATTCGTTAATTATTCCGCCTTTCATTAAGATATTAATTTGCCTATCGCTCATACTATGCTTGGTCTCAAACTCTAATTTGTCACCATTGGCCTTTTTTACAATCACCTTAATGTTTTTTCGGTTTTTAATATTCTCTCTAAGATTTTTGAAGATCACCTGATCGTCCTGTTCTATTTTTTCAAAATCTTTAATATCGATGAACTCTAAGGGAAGAATTCCAAAGTTTACCAGGTTTTGCCATGCAATCCTTGCATAGCTGTTGGCAATCACCGCCACCTGGCCTAAATATTTTGGTGCAATAGCAGCGTGTTCCCTACTGGAACCTTGTGCATAATTATCTTTTGCCACAACTATATGCCCACCATGTTCTCCTTTAGCTTTCATTGCACGATCATAGAAGGTTTCGTCAATTACCGTGTAAGAGAATTTACTTATTTCCGGCAGGTTACTTCTAAAAGGCAACACCTCTGCTCCTGCTTTCAGAATCTCATCAGTAGAAATATTATCTCCCATTTTTAGCATTACAGGAACACTGTAATGATCTTGCATAGGTTCAATATATGGAAGCGATTTAATGTTAGGCCCTTTTTGAAGTTCAACTTTAGAACCGTCTTCTGGCGGAGCTACTAACATATCGTCTTTAATAATATGGAATTCAGGATATTCAAACTTCGGATATTTCATATCGTAAAGTTTCTCCAGATCTCGTGGATCTGTTATTTTTCCCGTTAAAGCCGAAGCTGCAGCAGTTTCCGGGCTACATAAGTGAACCTGGTCGTCCTTGGTTCCGGAACGGTCCGGGAAATTTCTTGGCATAGTACGTAAACTAATAGTGCCAGATGCCGGTGCCTGTCCCATACCTATACAACCCATACAGCCAGATTGGTGAAAACGTGCTCCTGCCTTTATTAAGTTAGCAAAAGCCCGGTTATCTATCATATTTTGAATTATTTGTCTTGAGGTTGGATTAACGTCAAAAGATACGTCACTACTCACCGCTTTATCTTCAACAATAGCTCCTGCCATCCAGAAATCTCTTAATCCCGGATTTGCTGAAGAACCAATAACCACCTGGCTAATGGGCTTACCTGCAACTTCACTTACCGGTACAACGTTCCCGGGGCTGGTTGGCAGTGCGATAAGGGGAACAAGATCATCTAAAACAATTTCTTCATGAAGATCGTATTCACAGCCTTCATCCGCTACTAATTCTCTCCAGTCATCCTCTCTTTTCTGGGATTTTAGAAATCTTTTTGTTTCTTCATCACTAGGGAACACAGTGGTGGTAGCACCAAGTTCAGCACCCATATTGGCAATCACGTGGCGATCCATAGCGCTTAAGTTTTTAAGGCCATCACCATAATATTCTATTACTTTTCCAACTCCGCCTTTTACATCGTGGCGGCGTAACATTTCAAGTATTACATCTTTAGCACTTACCCAATCTGGTAAATTCCCGGTAAGTTTTACGCCCCATACTTCAGGCATTTTTACAAAATAAGGCTGACCCGCAATTGCGGCCGCAACATCAAGTCCGCCGGTACCAATAGCGAGCATTCCTAAAGAACCTGCCGCCGGGGTGTGACTATCTGAACCAACCATGGTTTTTCCCGGCTTACCGAAGCGCTCCATATGTACAGGGTGGCTTACACCATTTCCTGGTCTACTATACCAGAGCCCGAATTTTTGTGCGGCTGAAAGTAAAAACAAATGGTCATCGGCATTTTTAAAATCGGTTTGCAGCAAGTTGTGATCTACGTACTGAACAGCAACTTCTGTTTGTGCTTTATCTAGTCCCATAGCTTCCAACTCCAGTTGCACCAGGGTTCCTGTAGCATCCTGAAGCAAAGCCTGATCTATTTTTATTCCAATTTCTTTTCCCGGAATCATTTCTCCCTTGAGTAAATGCTCCTTAATTAATTTTTGTGTTACGTTTAGTTTAGACATAGTTGGTTAATTTTAAGCTTTAAAATATTACAATTTCTATAGAAAGCAGGTGGGTTTAACAATATCTTATATCTTAAATGACAAACTGAAAAGCTTGCCATCTCTTCAATGCGCTGAAACAGGCGATAAAAAAAAGCCATAAATATAGAAGGTACTCCTTCCCTATTTATGGCAGTTTTCTAAAAAGCCGTTTGAAAAATAACCTTTGGAATATTCTGAACTCCTGGTTGTGAAATATTCTACCGGTTATTTTCGAAACAGCTTGTTATATTTTTATTTCTTACTTAGTGAATTTAAAATATCGGTTTGTTGACCTTCTTCAATATTAAAGCCCGGTTTTCCTTTTCTAGGGAATAAGTAAGCGAATTCTTCATCAAAAGCGCTCCAGCTTCCAGCCAAACCAAAATCGTCGTTAGATTTATCCATTTTTGGTCTTTTAAAAGTATTTAGATCAGAATCGTATGGAGAACCTTCAGCATCTTCGCCCGGGAATAACATTCCGTCATTAACTTCAGAATAAATAATAACCGAAGCTCCACCATTTCCTGGAAGATCAAATACTTTTAGACCAAAGTCTTTTAGTACACCTTTTCTTTCGGTGATATCTTTTGTTTTAAAACTGTCTTTAAAATTATTGCGTGGATGTGCAAAGATTGGGGCGCCGCCGGCATCTTCAGAAATTGTTTTTAAATCAGCGTAGGCGTCTTTTAAAATATGATCGCAGGTAATTAAAATACCTTTTATTTTATAGCCATCATTTACCAGTTTTTTTACCGCATCTTTGGTAGTTTCTTCAACTACATCAATAAGTAAAATATCCTGTCTATTTATATGTCTAATGGCATAACCCTGGTTAAAAACGCCATCTTTTTCTTTACCTTTTATAATAAAAGTATCCGGTATTAATTTTAAAAATTTACCGGTTTCACCTTTTTGAACAAATTCGGCACTTTGGCTGTGCAGCACTTCCATCTTATCAACAGTCTTCATAATCAAAATCGTTTTATAATTAGTTGTTTCAAGATACAAATAAGGTGAGGCTTTCACAATGCCGAAATCAGGTTTTAGGACATATTTAACGAGAGCGCATAGGCTGAATAATTTCCATGATGGGAAAGGCTAAATGGAATTTGCAGATTATCACCATGATAAGTTATAAATGGGATTCCCTGCCCGTTTTTACTAATGTTAAGAGAATCTAAGGGAATAAGATAATGTTCAGAAACCTTCTGCAATAGTAAGGAACTGGCATTTTTTTCTTCTGAAAAGTGTGAAAACTCGGAATTAACAGTATAACTTAGAATTTTATCCGGGAATAATTCTGAAGTTGTTTTAAAAGTTTCATCCTTAAAAGAAACCTCGCCCCTCGCCTTTCCTGAAGTTAATTGAACCTGAGAACAAACAAATTGCTTCGGATCATAAAACCGATGTAGTTTATATTGTCGTTGGACAGCTTTATAGACCGATTCTTTCATGCTCCATAAAAACCAAACATTTAATTCTTGATTATTACTTTTCTTTATAAACTCCTGCTCTTCTTCCGTGAATAATTTCTGAAGATAGCCTCGCCTTTCCCAGTTACTTTGAAGACGGGCTAAATTTAGGTCTATAACATCGTTACCTATCACGCTGAAGCCAGTTTACGCTCAATGATGTTTTTCGCATCGCCTACAGTCAACATTCCACTCATAGAATCGTTGTCTATTTCAATATCAAATTCGTCTTCCACATCTAAGATCACATCCACCAGGTTGGCCGAATTTACTTCCAGATCTTTAATGAAATCGGTTTCTTCATTAAAATTTTCTAAGCCTTCTTTTCTTTGAACATATGGAGTTACAATTTTTTTTAGGGAGTCTAGTATTTCTTTTTCTTTCATCTGTTTAAGAGTTAAGCTTTTAAGGGTGAATTTGTCACAGGTTTATAATTATTCCTGTGTATTGCCTTATTTGCGTCCAGCATCATGCTGGTTTCATTTATAAATAATTTTATTTGAAAGCTAATCTTGTATCTTTTTAAAAATAGCCACAGCATTTACATCGCCAAAACCAAAACTGGCTTTTGCCAGGATATTGATAGGTTTTTCCAAAGTTTTACGCGGAACTTTTTCTTCGGAAATCAGTGCTGAAATTTCAGGATTAAGATCTTCGCAATTCGTATTTCCGAAGATAAAATTTTTATCTATTTGCAGCACGCTGGCCACACATTCTATACTTCCCGAAGCTGCCAGGCAATGTCCCGTCATTCCTTTTAAAGAATTTATATACGGAAAATCATCATTTTTCAAGGCTTTTTTCCAATTTTCAATTTCCAGCGCATCCCTGGTCGTAGCAGTAAGATGCCCATTAATCAAATCAATTTCTTCTGCTGAAATCCCTGAAAATTGAATAGCATCTTTAATACACCTAATTACCGCTTCACTATTGGCGGCTGTCATACTTCCACCGCCACGTTGGCCACCACTATTTGTAGCTCCTCCTAAAACCTCACAATAAATTTTTGCGCCTCTAGCTTTAGCCGATTCGTAATCCTCCAGCACCAGTGCTCCTGCTCCACTTCCCGGCACAAAACCTGCAGCTGATGCACTCATTGGCCTGGAAGCTTCAGAGGGATTTTTATTATATTTTGAGGGTAAGATACGCATAGCATCAAAACCGCCCCACACATAAGGACCGTGGTCACTGCAACTGCCCACCAGCATTCGTTTCGCTTTCCCGGAGACAATTCTTTCAAAACCCATAAGTAGCGCTTCGGTACCCGTAGTGCAAGCAGACGAATTTGTAGTCACCTGATTGCCGCAACCTAAAATTCCGCCTAAATAAGCGCTAATCCCGCTAGCCATAGTTTGCATCACGCTGGTGCTACCTAATCTTCGAGTTTTACCGGCGTCTATTAAATGAATAGCTTCCCGGAATTTATCAACTCCTAAAATTCCGGTGCCAAAAATGACTCCGCTGTCCCAATCTGGTTGTTCGTTCTCTTCAATTTTAAGTCCCGCATCATTCCAGGCATCGGTTCCTGCAATTACTCCATACACAATCCCGCTGGAATTAAGTCCGCGTAATTGTAAGGGCGTAAAATATTTAGCTATTTTTTCTTCTGAAATTTGTGGTTTCCCAGCAATTTGACAACTGAACTTTAAACGTTCCAGTTCTTCTTCAAATCTAATCCCGCTTTCTCCTTTCCGAATCGCATCTTCAAAATTGGCCAAACCTACTGCGTTTGGTGCAACCACTCCCATTCCTGTTACAACTACTCGTTTTTTCATTAAAAAAGCTTTCTAAACAGTTTTACTCGATAATCGAGATTTAATTACTCCGTCCCGAAGCATCGGGATGCCCCTAAACTAAAAGTAAATTTCTAATTTAAATTTGTTTGGAAACGTCCTCAGTTAATTTGCTCTTTATCATACCGGCGATCTTTCCACGACAGATCAATTTCTCTGCTTTATCGTACATTCTTACTTCACATTTTAATTTATTGAATCTAAAGAACAACTTTTCTGAAACTACTTTTACCGTTTCTCCGGGAAAAACCGGGAGGTAAAAATCAACTTCCGAAGAACTTAAGGCAAGCTCAATTTCTTTTGATTCATTTACCTGATCTTGAAGCAGGAAAATTCCCAGGGAAACCACACCAATTTGCGCCATACATTCGGTTAAAATTACGCCGGGTGTTACGGGATTGTTTTTAAAATGGCCTTTATAGAAAAATGAATCTACCGGAAAGGTATAGCGACCTTCAGCAGATTTTTCGTTGATTTTCAGCAACTCATCTACAAATAGAAATGGTTTGGTGTACGGCAGTTTTTCGAGGATATTTTTATAATTCACGCAGTATTTATTTTAAATGTTCCCCGCCATTAACGGGAATAATGGTTCCAGTAATCCAACTGGCTTCGTCTTTACTCAATAAATAGACAACATTCGCAACATCTTTAGGAACTGTAAGCCTTTTAAACGGATTATGCTTTAAAGCGTGCACTCTCAGGGTTTCATTACCGGGAATCATTTGGAAAGAGCGGGTAACGGTAACGCCCGCCTGAATACAATTTGCCCTAATTCCGTGAGAAGCGAATTCCAGTGCAATACTTCTGGTTATAGCTTCCAGCGCAACTTTTGCCGCTGAAACCGCCGCGTAATTGGCCCAGGCTTTTTTATTGCCTTCGCTAGTAAACGAAATAATCCTGGCATCCTTTGCAAAAAGATTAGCTTTAAAAATAGCTTTTGTCCAATCGTACAGACTAATGGCCATAGCATCTATTGTGATCTGGAAATCTATATTTTCTAAAGTAGGTTCATCACCTGTCATTGGTTTTAGGTTTCCCTTAGAAATACTATGCACTAAAGTTCGAATCTTGCCTTCTTTGCCAAGTATTTTGGAAATTTCCTCAATGAGATTTATTCTTTTTTCAGCATTAGTAGCATCAACATTAAAACTTTCAAATTTTACATCTTGCTCTCTAATATCTTCAAAAGCTTCTTCTATTTCAGCAATATCAGCGCGTCTGTCTCTATGAATAATTATAATATTCATGCCGTGGTGCGCCAGCTTGCGAGCAGTTGCAAAGCCAAGACCTGTACTTCCGCCCAGAATAATTGCCCAATAATTGCGATCTTTAAAATCTGTTACCATTCCAATAAAATTCTTTGTGCCGAAAAGCCGGGTCCAAAACTTAACATTAAGCCCTGTTCGCCAGGTTTTGGCTGTTTTTTCATAAATTCCTGCAGTACATAAAGCACTGTGGCGCTGCTCATATTCCCATATTGACGCAGCACCTCGCGGGTATCATCTATATTCTTCCCTAAGTTACCAAAAAGATCTTCAACTGTTTGCACAATTTTTTTTCCACCAGGGTGAAAGATAAGATGATCTACCTTTTCAATATTAGAATTGAATTTTTTTAGAAATGGATGCACAATTTCGGGGAAATGAGATGCTATGGTTTGTGGAACGCTTTCGTCTAAGATCATTTTAAGGCCATGGTTGGTGAGATCAAAACCCATTAGATGCGTAGCTTCGTAAAAATGATACATTTCCTCACCTAAAATTTTAGGACCTGGAGCATTTTTTTCAGAAGATAATAAAACGCAAGCGGCGCCATCGCCAAAAATAGCGGCACTTACCATATTTGCCATAGAATAGTCGTCTAATTGGAAAGTAGCAGTAGGACTTTCTACCGCGATTACCGCGGCACGTTTTCCGGGATTAGCTTTTAGAAAATTTGCGGCATAAATTATTCCTGAAATTCCAGCGGCACAGCCCATTTCTGTAACTGGAAGGCGTGTAATATCCTGTCTCATTTCTAAAGAATTGATAAGGTAAGCATCCAGGGAAGGAATCATAATTCCGGTACAACTTACGGTGATGATAAAATCTACCGAATTTGCTTCCCAGTCATTTTTCTGTAAAGCTTTTTGAAGTACATTTTTGCCTAATTTCTTTACTTCCCTCACATAAATATTATTCTTGTCTTCAAAGGAGGTGGCCGTAAAAACCTCTTCGGGCTTCATAATAGAATAACGTTTATCTACTGCAGCGCCTTCAAAGATCTTCAGTACTTTTCTGCGATAACGATCTTCCTGACCTTCAAGCCAGTTTTCTACCAGGGGAAGAATATCTTTGGTTTCCCGGGAATATTCCGGTAATTCTTTTTCAACGCCTACAATTTTTATATTCATATTTTTTCTTTCTGAATAATCCACTGGTAGCGAAATGCCCACTTCCAGTTAATTTGATGTTTTGTTTGAGGAATTTTTTCTGCAAAACTTTTCAATTCTTCTTTCTTAAATCCGCGTAAAATAGAGATAAGCCCGTCTTTACGAGCAATTTCATTATTGATAAACACCGCGCAAAATGCCTGGAACAACCTGTAGGCTGCTTTAGAACGATGCAAATCGTTAACAATCACGCCTATTCTGGATTGCTGATTAAATAGTTTTAATAATTCTAAGATCTCTTTATTTTTAAAATGATGCAGGGTTAAGGTACATAAGATAATGTCGCAAGTAAAATCTTTGAATTCTTCACTAAAGATATCTAAAGCTAAAAAATCTATTTCCGGGTAATTTGAAGATAATTTTTTACCAATCTCAATCGCGTGAGTATTTGCATCAATGCCGGTAAGTTTAATCTTATAAGCATTTTTTCTACCCCATTTTGCAATTTCCCTTAGTACAGCGCCATTCCCACAACCAACATCGGCAATATGTATTTCTTTCGTTTTTGGTTGATCTTCAATAATCGCTTTAACCGCATCTAAGGTGATCTTATTTCCGCCCAGCCATTTATTGATATTGTCAAGATCCCGTAACGTCTTATCGAGTTCCTGGCCTTTCAGGTCAAAATCGTCCATAATTTCAACCGCGTTGGTTCTTTTTGAAGTATTTATACTCATATTATGGGTTTCCCGTGAGTTTTACTGATGATTTTCCCTAACAAGTACGGAAATTTTTTTACCAGATTTTGTGAAGTTGACGCTAAAATTGGATTTATTAGTATTGTTTGAAGCATTCGGCCAGTTTTCAACCTTTTGCTGAAATTGGCATTCCAGTTCTCCCGATATTCATTTTCAAGATTTTTTCGGTCTATATTTTTTCCTTTGAAATTATTCAGAATTGCTTCCGAAGCGATTTTACCACTATGAATTGCCATTGCCATGCCATTACCACAAAGCGGATGAATTAGTCCCGCAGCATCACCCAGCATTAAAATATGATTTTTAATCGAGGATTTTTCCTGAAATGAAATTTGGGCGATACTTAGATCTTTTTCAAAGATCGGTTTTGCATTTTTAAAAAAACCTTTTAAATACGCATTCTGGAATAATACTTTTTCTTTGAAATCTTCGGTATTTTTATACTTTTTAAAACTCTTATAGGAAACCATATAACAGGCATTCACAGCACCCGTTTCCGTTTTTGACAATCCGCAATAACCTCCTTTAATGTTATGGAGTGCTACCAGATTTTCTGGGAAATCAGGAAACTCGTAATGCCCTTTAACGGCAAGCCAGGAAGATTTCTCCTGGATAAAATCACGTTTAAGGCTTTTATCCAGATTAGATCTTTTTCCAAAAGCGCCCAATACAATATTTGCAGTAAGTTCTTTTCCGGAAGATAGCGTTAGATTGAATTCATGATCTTTAAAGTTGATATTTTCAACAGAATCTAATATAGTTTCAGCACTGCTTTCTTCAGCTTTATTGAAAAGATAGTGGTCTAAAGTATAGCGGCTTAATCCCAGGCCACCAAGATTTAAAGGCGTTTCAATAGATTTAGCATTTTGGGTACTGTAAAGCAGGTTATTAATTTTTACCGGCTTCAAATCTTTTTCAAGATTAATATTAAGTGAATTAAAATAAGGCAGGACTTCGTTAGATAGGTATTCACCGCAAACCTTATGGCGTGGATAGGCTTTTTTTTCAATAACCAGGACGTTTTTTCCTTTTTGGGAAAGATGAATGGCAGCCGTTAAACCCGCCAGGCCTGCACCCACTATAATTACTTGAAAATCTGCCATTGGTTGAAGATAAATAAAAGCATAAAAAAATCCCGGAAATTTCCGGGATTTAATACTTGTTTGAGAACTTAAATACTAATTCTGTTCTTCGGCCTTTCTTCTGGCTTCTTCTTTCATCTCTTCATTAGCAACAATTGCTAATTCAACTCTTCTGTTCTTAGCACGACCTTCGGCAGTTGAATTATCGTATTTTGGTTGAGATTCACCATACCATTTGGTATTGAACCTGCCACTGCTTAATCCCTGGCTTGTTAAATAATTGGTTACAGCCTGGGCTCTATTTTTAGAAAGGGTAAGGTTATAAGTTTCACTTCCTGTGTTGTCGGTATGACCTTCTACAAGAATGTTAGAATCTGGATATTCTTTAAAAATATCGGCTAATTTATTTAGTGTAGCCTGAGATTTTAAATTGATGTTGTATTTCTCGGTATCAAAATATACACCGCTACTTTCATCAAAAGTAACATTAATCCCTTCCCCTACTCGTTCTACTTCGGCACCGGGAATTTCCTGCTCTATTTCCTTGGCTTGCTTATCCATTCTATCGCCAATTATAGCGCCGGCAGCACCACCTACAACTCCGCCAATAATGGCGCCAAGTGCAGTATTCCCATCGCCGGTATTATTTCCAACAACACCGCCAATAACGGCTCCACCGGTTGAACCAATAACGGCTCCTTTTTGTTTATTATTCGCATTTTTTGTGGCTTCACAACCAAAAAGTAAGGTAGCCGCAAAAAGTACCGCAAACATTCTATTTATAGTAGTCTTCATAGTAAATTGATTTATTTAAAGTTTAGAAAAATTCATTCTAATCACAAACGGAGAGCCTTCTAGCATTACAGATTGCTCCCATACCATCTGGTTTTCTGAAAGTGATTTCAAATTCATACGGAAACCCTGGTTTCCTGTAGTTGAGTTATAATCTTCATCAGTTGGTTTTAATAAGAAATCATAGATTCCCTCAGGAGTATTTTCCTCGTCTATAGACCAGATAAAATAACGCTGACCCTGGCTGCAATTAGTACCCTGAACGGAGTACGCACCACGATTATTGTTGGAAACGAAATTCCAGGTACTATTTTCAAAGCAAGAGGCATTCGCGTCGTTTAATAAGGTTACATCAAACTCACCAGAACTGTTAGGGTAAGTTACACTGGTAAGTGTCCAGTTTCCATTAAAGGTCTTCCTGGCTTCTTTTGCGGTTTTACTTGGCCCACAAGCCGCTAAAAGTACGGCTACAAAGCCAAGTATAAATATTTTTTTCATTGTTAATTATTTGGGTTATACGCAAAAACCCAATGTTTGCCGATTATGATCTGGCGCAATACATTGGATTTTTATTTTATAATTTAATTTGTTTTATCTTCTGAATAATCGGCTTACTAGAGAAATCACCAATAGTACAAGGAAAATGTAGAATATAATTTTAGCAATATCAGCAAAACCTTCTGCAATTCCACCAAATCCAAAGATGGCAGCTACCAAAGCAATGATTAGGAAAATAACGATTAAACGTATCATAATATTAGATTTTTTGATTAGTTATGATCTAAATTACAGTAGGTCTTGAACCGAGACAAAAGATTATTAATACTTTAACAGCGCGACTGTTAAGAAATCTTAAAATCATTAATTTTTCAGCTATTTATTATTAATAGTCTATTAATTGCTGTATTTTCTCTTTCAATTTTGTCTTCGGAAGATAGCCCTCTTCAAGGGCTGCCGCAAAAGGAATTGGGGTTTCAGCACTGCCCAAACGCATAACCGGCGCATCTAAATACTCAAAGCATTCCTCTGAAATAATTGCTGAAATTTCTGAAGCCAAACTACCAAAAGTTGAATCTTCGGTAAGTATTAATACCTTTCCTGTTTTTTTAGCCGAATTTATTATAGCTTCTTTATCTAATGGTTGAAGGCTGCGCAGATCAATTAAGTCTACATTTTGCAACTCCATTTCATTAATGGTGTCCAATGCCCAGTGAACTCCGGCGCCATAAGTGATAATTGTAAGTTTTTCCCCTTCCTTTAATATTGAAGCTTTACCTAGTGGTAAGGTATAATAGTCTACCGGAACTTCCTGGCGAATACTTCTATACAATGCCTTGTGCTCAAAAAACAAGATTGGATTGGGATCATTAAAAGAGGTGTTTAAAAGACCTTTAGCGTCGTACGGAAAGGCTGGGTAAACAACTTTTAATCCCGGAACTTTAGTAAACCAGGCTTCATTTGTTTGACTATGAAAAGGTCCTGCTCCTACCCCGGCGCCGCAGGGCATTCTTATAACCACATCGGCATTTTGATTCCATCTATAGTTGCTTTTAGCCAGGTAATTTACAATGGGATTAAAACCGGAACTCACAAAATCCCCAAACTGCATTTCTACCATGGCCTTCATTCCACTAATGGAAAGTCCCATCGCCGTTCCAACAATGGCCGATTCACATATAGGCGTATTTCTTACCCTTTCTTTACCAAATTCCGATATAAGGCCTTCAGTAATTTTAAAAACGCCGCCATATTCTGCAATGTCCTGTCCCATTAAAACCAGGGAATTATGCCGTTGCATAGATTGTTTTACAGCCTGGGCAATAGCGTCTATAAATCGAATATTTTCAGTATTAGTATCAGGATTAACTTCCTGATATATAAACTCCTGGTAAACATCATTTAACTCTTTAGTTTTAATAAACTCTGTAGGAGTTTCTTCATTGGCTTCTTTTAAATTAAGGTCTATTTCAGCCTTGATCTCATCCTTAAAATGAATTTCCTGATCTTCGCTAAGAATATTTTCATCCTTTAAAAATTGCCTAAAATTTTCTACGGGATCTTTTTGCTCCCAGAATTCCATTAATTCTTCAGGTACGTATTTAGTGCCACTTGCTTCTTCATGGCCACGCATTCTAAAGGTCTTAAACTCTAATAAAACGGGCCGTGGATTTTCTCTTATACTTTCAGCAATTTCAGAAACCTTAGCGTAAACTTCGATAATATTATTTCCATCTATAATATGGGATTCCATTCCATATCCTTTCGCTCTATCGGCCAGATCTTTACAGCGATATTGCTCGTTGGTAGGTGTTGAAAGCCCGTAGCCGTTATTTTCTATGCAAAAAATAACCGGTAAATCCCAAACCGAAGCAATATTAAGCGCCTCGTGAAAATCACCTTCACTGGTGCCGCCTTCCCCGGTAAATACCGCGGTAAGCTTATTTTCTTGCTTTAGTTTATGTGCCAGAGCAATACCATCGGCTACACCCAACTGAGGGCCCAAATGAGAGATCATGCCAACAATTTTATATTCCTGGGTTCCAAAGTGAAAACTCCTATCACGTCCTTTCGTAAAGCCGTTTTGCTTTCCCTGCCATTGGGAGAAAAGTCGGTTTAAAGGAACATTTCTCGTTGTAAACACACCCAGGTTTCGGTGCATTGGTAGAATATATTCATTGGGATTTAATGCTTTTGTCACTCCTACCGAAATAGCTTCCTGGCCTATTCCGCTAAACCATTTTGAGATTTTTCCCTGTCTGAGTAAAATGAGCATTTTCTCCTCAATTAATCGAGGCTTTAAAAGAGCTACATATAGATCTAATAACTGAGCAGGAGAAAGATTTTCTCGCTCAAATTTTATAGGTGACTGTACTGAAGAATTTGGCTGCATAACAATATTTGTTTATCAAATGTAACCAAAAATATAAATGCTAAGAAATATAAAAAGCCTCGGCAGCTCCCGTATTTTTATTTAACTTTGTGTGTTAATTTATCAAAAAACAAAGCATATTATGGCGATGAATAATATTCCCAGCGTAGATCTTGCTGATTTTATTTCTGGAGATCCAAAACGAAAACAAAAATTCGTTGATGAAATTGGGAAGGCTTATGAGGAAATTGGTTTTGTAGCTTTAAAAAACCACTTCTTAGATACTGACCTGGAAGAAAATTTATATAAAGAAGTAAAAACTTTTTTCGATCTTCCATTAGAGGTGAAGAAAAAATACGAAATTGAAGGCCTTGCCGGGCAACGTGGATATATCTCCTTTGGTAAGGAACACGCCAAAGGTAAAAAGGAAGGTGATCTTAAAGAATTCTGGCACTTTGGGCAGGAACCTGCAGCAGATGCAAATCTTACCGAAGAATATCCTGAAAACGTACAGGTAGCTGAACTGAAAGACTTCAATAAGGTTGGAATGGAAGCTTACCGAATGTTGGAAAAAACCGGTATTTATGTTTTAAGAGCTTTAGCTTTATACATTGGCCTGGAAGAGCATTACTTTGATCATTGGGCCAGCAATGGAAATAGTATCTTAAGACCTATCCACTACCCTCCAATAACCGAGGAGCCTAAAGGCGCGGTTAGAGCAGGTGCTCACGGAGATATTAATCTTATCACCTTACTAATGGGTGCTTCTACAGGAGGTTTACAGGTTTTAAGAAAAGATGGCGAATGGATTGATGCTGTACCGCAGGAAGATGAGTTGGTAATAAATGTGGGAGATATGTTAGAAAGACATACCAACAATAAATTACGCTCTACCATTCACCGTGTGATCAACCCACCGAAGGATCAATGGGACAAGCCGAGATATTCTATCCCTTTCTTTATGCATCCTAGAAGTGAAATGCGTTTAGATTGTTTAGAGGAATGTATAGATGAAGAGAACCCAAAACAATACGAAGATATTACCGCCGGTGATTTTCTACATCAACGTTTGGTAGAAATCGGACTTCTAAAAAAATAAGTTATGGCGAAGAAAAAACTCGGACTTGATGATTTGGGTGGTTTTGTTTTTTCTACAAATGATGATTTTGATGGAAACGAGCACCAAGAAACCGATGAAACTTTAGCTCCCGAAGACCAGTACTTAGAAGCTCATTTTAGCAGTAAAGGACGTGGTGGAAAGACCGTGACCATTATTAAAGGTTTCCAGGGAACTAATGATGATTTAGTTATTCTGGGCAAGAAACTGAAGAAAAAATGCGGTGTTGGTGGTTCAGCTAAAGATGGTGAGATAATTATCCAGGGAGACGATCGTGAAAAAATTATGGAACTTCTCAAAAAAGATGGATATAACGTAAAACGAGTAGGTGGTTAATAGCTACCTACTTTAAATTCTCCCTATGACTAATAAGACTTTACATATTGTAAACGGTGATAGTTTGACCGAACAGGTTGAAGGACTTAATCTCCCGGGTGAAATTATTGTGTGGCGAGAATTGCTATGCGAAGGCCCATGTACTAAAGAGGTAGGATCTTCCCAATTCATTAAACAGCGTGAAAATTTTTTAAAGGAAGCTTACGATATTTCTGCAGAAAATTATCAGGATCGCTTTGTTTCTCAGCTTAAAAAATTAAAAGCAGCCAAGGATTACGATCACGTTGTACTCTGGTTTGAATTCGATCTATTTTGCCATATAAATATGCTGGCGGCTATAAGTTTTTACCTTGAGCATAAACAGGAAGTGCCTTTTTACCTGGTATGCAGCAAGCGTCTTAAAGGGGAAGATGAATTTTTGCCGCTTTCCAGCCTTTCAGAAAAAAACTTATTGAACCATTTTAAGCATAAAATTGAGCTAAAAAAAGAAGATCTGGAAATAGCGAGTTTGGTTTGGGAACTTTATTGTGGTAGTGATCCTATGAAACTCAAGAAACAAATAAAGAAAACATCCAATTTTGAATATCTCTCGAGTTGTATAAGGGCACATATAGAGCGATTTCCCAATAGCAGAACAGGAATTAATTCCCTGGAAAAAAACGTGCTTAAATTAGTCGAAAATCAGAATATTACCTCTATTAATCAGTTGTTGGGTTATGCCTTACAATATCAGGGTTATTATGGATATAGCGATTCCCAGATGGAAAGAGTGCTAGACAAATTGAAGATTTTCTATACTATGGAAAATGATAAGCTCATCCTAACCCAAAATGGTATCGATGTTCTTGAGAAGAAGAAGAATTTTTACCGGGATCTTATAAATGATGAGTATTATGGAGGAGCAAAAATTTACGATTTTTTATACGACTCAGATTCACACAAGGTTTTAAAACTATAATATGCCAATAAAAGCTTCAGAATTTATTCAAAACCCCAATGGTAGCGTTTACCATTTAAACTTATTGCCAGAACATCTTGCCAGTACGGTTATTACCGTAGGCGATCCAGATCGTGTAGAAAGAATTACCAGGCATTTTGATAAAGTTGAACTTAAGGTAAGAAAAAGAGAATTTCATACCCAAACTGGATATTATAAGGGAAAACGCATTAGTGTAATTTCTTCGGGAATAGGACCTGACAATATTGACATTGTAATAAACGAGCTAGATGCCCTGGTAAACATAGATTTTAAAACCCGGGAATTAAAAAAGGAAACTACAAGCCTGGATATTATTAGAATTGGCACCAGCGGCTCTATTCAGGAGGAAATTCCGGTAGATTCTTTCTTAATTAGTGAAAGTGCTATTGGTTTTGACGGACTTTTACATTTCTATGATAGTGAGCATATTCAGAATAAAGAATTTGCTGAGGAATTCATCAAACATTTAGACTGGTTTAAGCAAAAAGCAGCGCCTTACGTGGTAGATGCCAGTGAAAACCTAATTAATGTAATGGAAGGTTCCGGCGTTTATAAAGGTGTGACAGGAACAAATATTGGGTTTTATGGTCCCCAGGGTAGAATTTTACGCTTAGCGCTGCAGGATGATAAAATGAATGATAAAATGGCTTCATTTTCTTTTAATAATAAAAAGCTCACTAATCTTGAAATGGAAACTTCAGCCATTTACGGTTTATCTAAATTACTGGGTCATAACGCACTTTCTATGAATGCTATAATTGCCAATCGCGCTGCAGGAACTTTCTCAAAAGACCCTAAAAAAGTGGTAGATGAGCTAATTAAATACACTTTGGAGCAATTGGTGAAATAGAATATTCCAGGCTTTTTTAAGTTGAAGAAATTAGGATTGGAATGCATTATACTTAATATCTTTAAAACCTCGCTAAGCGCGCATTTAACACAAAATTAAAGGCAAACCTCTACCCTTATTTGTATTTTTGATTAAACCACTAATCAATAATGCAGGAACCACAAGAAATTCCATTAAGGCATAGAGACCTTAACTGGTTGAGTTTTAACGCAAGAGTCTTACAGGAGGCTGAAGATAAGATCAATCCGCTTTACGAGCGGATTCGTTTTTTGGCCATTTTTTCATCTAATTTAGACGAATATTTTAGGGTAAGGGTGGCGCAGCTTCGGCAAATGAAGCGTGTAGAGAAAAGTATTCGCAAAAAACTCGCTTTAAAACCAACAAGAACCACCAAGGAAATTCTTGAAGAGGTTAAACTTCAGCAACATAAATTTGGAGAAATCTATCAGAAACAAATTCTGCCAGAACTTGCTAAAAATGGAATTTATTTAATAGATGCCGATCATTTCAATAAAGTTCAAAAAGATTTTGCGGCTAACTTTTTTCAGCAGAAAATAAAAGAGCATATCACACCAGAAATAATTGATCTTGAAGAAGAAAATGAATTATTCCTGGAAAATGCCGAATTATACCTGGTGGTAAGTTTTACTAATAAAGAAAAGCTTGGTATCGTAAATATTCCCGTAGAAACCTGCGGAAGATTTGTTAAACTGGAAGGTGATGGTGAAGAGAACTCAATCACCTATTTAGACGAAATTATTAGAAGCCAGGTAAGTGATATTTTCAAAGATCAAAATATAGAAGGTGTTTATGAAATTAAACTTTCGCGAGATGCCGAGCTTTATATTGAAGATATTTATGAAGGAGTTTTAGCTGAAAAAATTTATGATTCCCTGGCGCAAAGAACCGATGGCCAGCCTACCCGTTTGTTATATGATGCTAAAATGCCAGATTTTCTTCATAAGAAAATAAGAAAACTCCTGAAGCTTGGAAAAATAGATATGATGCCCGGTGGAAAATATCATAATTTCAATGATTTCTTTTCCTTCCCGGATCCTACAAATAATCCCGAGCTGCACTACAAAGAAATGCCGGAAATTGAACATAAAGTTTTGGCTAATTCTAAGAATTATTTCGAGACAATTTCAGAAAAGGATCAGGCAGTTCATTTTCCATATATGTCTTTTGCCTATGTAGAAAAATTTTTGGAACAAGCGGTTGAGGATAAAGATGTAACTGCAATTAAAATTTCTCTTTACCGTGTGGCAGATGAATCTAGATTAACCAGTTTGCTGCTAAAAGCTTTAGAGAACGGAAAACAAGTTACCGTGTTCGTAGAAGCAAAAGCCAGGTTTGATGAAGAAAACAATATAATTTGGGGACGTAAATTTGAAGAAAAGGGTGCCAATGTAATTTACTCCTACCCAAAAATTAAGGTCCACTCTAAAATTATGTTGGTACAACGCATGGAAGGGGAAGATCTGGTTAATTACTCTTATATAGGTACCGGTAATTTTAATAGTGAAACTTCAAAAATATACTGTGATCACGCAATTTTTACTTCTAACAAACAAATAGCGAAAGAATTATCCCGCCTATTCAAAGTATTGGAGGGAGAATTGATCATTCCGCGGGAAAAGAACTTATTGATTTCACCTTTTTCCACCCGTCAGGAATTTATTAAACTCATTTATAACGAGATTGATAACGCGAGAGAAGGCAAAAAGGCGAAGATCACCGCTAAAATGAATAGTCTTGAAGATCCCGAAATGATCGATTTACTTTACAAAGCCAGCAATGCCGGTGTGGAAATAAGATTATTGGTTCGCGGATTTACTTGTTTAATTCCCGGAATTGAAGGTTTAAGTGAAAAAATTTATATTACCAGTATTGTTGATCGCTTTTTAGAGCACGGCAGAATTTACATTTTTGAAAATGGAGGCGATGAAAAGATGTATTATGGTAGTGCAGATTGGATGTCACGTAATCTATCCCGGCGTATAGAGGTGCTCTCCCCTATTCTGGATAAAGATGTTGCACAGGAATTTAAAGAAATTCTGGATATTCAGCTGAAGGATAACGTAAAAGCGAGGATTCAGGATGCCGATGAAAAGAATGAATATGTGCAAAAAGGAGAAAACGAAAAATCGGTGCGGTCACAGTATGAGATTTATAATTATTTAAAGGAAAAACATAGCTTATGAAAACAATAAAAGTAGGTGGCGTACCCGAACATTTTAATCTTCCTTGGCATTTATGCATTGAAGAAAAACTTTTTGAGGATAAAGATCTAAACGTGATTTGGAAAGATTTTCCGGGCGGAACGGGCGCAATGAACAAAGCCTTACGTTCAGGAGAAATTGATGTTGCGGTAATTTTAACTGAAGGAATTATAAAAGATATTATTTCCGGAAACGAAAGCAAGATCATTCAAACTTATATTGGTACTCCTTTAGTTTGGGGAATTCATGTGGCTGCCGGTTCAAAATATAATTCGGTTGAAGAACTTAAAAATACAAAGGCGGCAATAAGTAGAAAAGGAAGTGGGTCTCACCTTATGTCTTACGTAAATGCACAAAATCATGAATGGGATACCAATGATCTTAAATTTGAAATAGTAAAGGATCTGGATGGTGCTGTAAAATCTTTAAAAGAAGATGAGGCTCAATACTTTATGTGGGAGCATTTTACCACAAAACCATTGGTAGATAAACGCGTATTTAGAAGATTGGCAGATTGCCCAACGCCCTGGCCTTGTTTTGTTATCGCAGCAAGAAACGAAACTTTAAAAAATGAACCAGAGCGAATCAGGAAAATGTTGGAAGTTTTAAATAAAGAGTCAAAACGCTTTAAGGACCTTCCAAAAATGGCTGAAAAATTAGCCGAAAGGTATGATCAGCGATTAGAAGATATTCAAAAATGGCTGGAAATCACTTCCTGGAGTCAGGAGCAATTATCTGAAGAAGAGATAGAAAAAGTACAGGATAAACTACTAGAACTTAATTTAATTTCAAAAAAACAGCCTTTTTCCGAATTTATTCATAATTTGTAGCCATTATTCATCAATCATCCCCCATTAAATGAAAAATTTATTTTTACCATTATTTCTATTTATTTCTACATTAACTTTTGCACAAGACAGCATAGCAGAACAAAATCAAACTCCCGACAAAAGAGATATCACTCAAAACGAATTAAGCATTGGCGCGCTTAATCTAGTTGCTTTCGGTGCTATAGATCTTACTTATGAGCGTATTCTTGACAAAAATTCCAGTTGGGCCATCGAGGCCTTTATCCAGGCTCTAAACAAAGACAGGGAAGCCGTGGATGATGCTTTTTATAAAGATTTTTCGCTTACTGGGAAATATAAGTATTTCTTTAGCGATAAATATGCCCGCGGATTTTATGTTCACGGTTTCGGAATGCTTTCCAGCGGTGAATATGATTCCTATGTGTACGATTCAAATGATGGTTATGGTTCCTATGAATATCAAGATTACACCGATTTCGCACTTGGATTTGGTGTGGGTGGCAAATTTGTTTCTACCGGTGGTTTCTTCTTAGATCTAGGCGCAGGAATAGGTAGAAATTTGTTTACCGAAAAATCTCCAACTATTGTGGGCCAGTTTAATGTAAATCTTGGATTCAGATTCTAATATTACCAGTCTATAGGCTCTTTTCCGTTTTCCTTTAAATAAGTATTTGCTTTGCTAAAATGCTTATTACCGAACCAATATCCACGATTTGCACTTAAAGGAGAAGGATGCCCACTGGTTAAAATAAGATGTTTAGAGGAGTCAATTTTGGCTCCTTTCTTTTTCGCATAGCCACCCCAAAGCAAGAAGACCACGTTTTCTTTTTCTGAAGAAATAATTTCTATAACCCTATCGGTAAATTGCTCCCAACCTTTCTTTTGGTGCGATCCCGCCTGGTGAGCCCTAACCGTTAAAGTTGCATTTAATAATAAAACACCCTGATTCGCCCAGCGTTCCAGATTTCCAGAATTTGGAACCGGCTTTCCTAGATCATGCTCTATTTCCTTAAAGATATTTTGCAGTGAAGGTGGGGATTGAATACCATCATTAACCGAGAATGAAAGTCCGTTAGCCTGTCCCACACCGTGGTAAGGATCCTGACCTAAAATTACCACTTTAGTATTTGAAAATGTGGAATGATCAAATGCTGAAAATATATCACTTCCCTTCGGATAGCAGGTGTTTGCGTTGTATTCCACTTTTACAAATTCTGTAAGATTTTTAAAATAATCTTTTTCAAATTCATCAGCCAGTTCTTTTTTCCAGCTGGGGTGTATCGCTACCTTCATTTTATTAAGTAAATTTGCAGAACCTCAAAAGTAGGGAAATTTATTTATGATTAAAATTGCATCCAAAAGCCTTATAGACCTTGAATTTCCAGTTGTTTGCCAGCAAATTTCAGACTTGTGCATCACTGGGCCCGGCAAGGAAAAAGCTTTAAAACTTCAGCCTTATAAAACGGGAAATGAAACACTTTTCGGACTTCACCAAACCAATGAATATTTAAGTTCTAAAACCAGGGAAAGCCGAATCCCAAATCACGGTTTTGAAACCATTAAAAACGAGCTGCGCACGCTAGAAATTGAAGATTCGATTCTGGAAGTTAGTAGCTTCAGGAAAATTTCCAGCCTTTCAGAAACGGTAAATACACATATTAAGTTTTTCAGGAAATTTGAGGAGTATTATCCCAGTTTATACAAAACCACTTCAGAGGTAGAATATACCAAGGAAATTGTAGATAATATTGGCCGTGTGATCGATAAATTTGGGGATTTAAAAGATGATGCCTCTCCCCTATTGCAATCGGTTAGACGTTCTATAAATTCGGTAAAGGGCCAGATAAATTCCAGTTTTGCCAAAGCGCTTACCACCTATCATTCTTACGGATATCTAGATGAAATTCGGGAAAGTGTAGTAGAAAATGTGAGGGTTTTAGCGGTAAGCGCAATGCATCGCCGTAAAGTTAAAGGCGGAATTTTAGGCAACTCAAAAACCGGTAGCATCGTTTATATTCAACCGGAAGCGACTTATCAATATACCCGAGAACTTAATAATCTGGAGTATGAGGAAAAAGAGGAAATAAAACGAATTCTAAAGGAACTCACCAATAGAATAAGACCGTTTAAACCTCTTTTAATAGATTATCAGAATTTGCTTTGCGAAATAGATGTGATTGCAGCAAAAGCGAAATATGCTGAAATGACCAATGGTTTGCTGCCTACGATCACGAAAGAACGGGAACTTCAGCTAAAAGATGCCTATCACCCGCTGCTCTATTTAAGTAATAAAAAGAAAGGCGATAAAACTTATCCGCAAAGTATTGAGCTGGCAAAAGACAATAGGATTATTGTTATCTCTGGTCCCAACGCCGGCGGTAAAAGTATCACTTTAAAAACCGTTGGTTTATTACAGGTTATGCTGCAAAGCGGGATTTTAGTGCCGGTGCACGAATACAGTAGAATGTGTCTCTTTGAAAAAATACTTACTGATATTGGAGATAATCAATCTATAGAAAACCATTTGAGTACGTATAGCTACCGACTCAAGAATATGAATTATTTTCTTCGGAAATGTGATGATAGAACACTCTTTCTTATCGATGAGTTTGGAACGGGAAGTGATCCAGAACTTGGTGGTGCTTTAGCCGAAACTTTCCTGGAGGTTTTTTATGAAAAGGAATCCTTCGGAATCTTAACTACTCATTATGCAAACTTAAAAAAGCTGGCTAACGAGATGCCGAATATGAGCAATGCCAATATGCTTTTTGATTCCAGTAGCCTGGAGCCAATTTATAAACTCCAGGTTGGGGAAGCCGGTAGCTCATTTACTTTTGAAGTCGCTCAAAAGAATGGCATTCCCTATAGCCTGATTAATCGCTCGCGTAAGAAAGTTGAAAAAGGAAAAATACGCTTTGACAGAAGTATTGCAAAGCTCCAAAAAGAACGTTCCAAACTTCAGAAAACAACAGATTCTTTAAAGACAAAGGAATTAAAGGCAGCGCAGGAAAAAGATAAACTTGAAGAAACCAATAGCAGGATTCAGCAGAAATTGGAAAGCTACCAGGAATTATATGATAGTAACCAACGTCTCATTTATATGGGACAAAAGGTGAATGAGCTTAGCGAGAAATATTTTGAGAATAAAAAGAAAAAAGAGCTAATTGGCGAATTTCTAAAGTTTGTAGAAATAGAAAATTCCAAGCGTAAAAAAGAGTCTGCAAAGCAGCGCAAGATTCAGAAAGAAAAAGAGAAAAAGGTACAGCAAGAAGTTAAAAAAGAGGTTTCGGTTATACGGAAAAAGAAAAAGGAAGAAAAGGCCAAAATCACTGAGAAAGAAAGACAGGAAGCGAATAAACCAAAGATTAATCCGAAGATCGGTGATAGAGTTAGATTAGAAGATAGCCGTTCTGTAGGGACCTTAGATAAAATAGAAAAAGGAAAAGCCACGGTAAACTATGGGATGTTTACCACGCAGGTAGATGTAGAGAAACTGGAACTGGTGCAGGCAATGAAAAAGAAATAAGATGGAATTACCAAAAGATAAAAAAATTATTCTTTTTGATGGCGTGTGTAATCTTTGCAACGGCGCGGTTACCTTTATCATTAAGCACGACAAAAAAGATACTTTCCGTTTTGCTTCCTTACAGAGTGAAATTGGTAAAAAGCTGGTAGCAGAACGCGGGATGGATCCAGAAGAATTAGATTCAATAATCTTAATCGATCCCGGAGTGGCTTATTTCCAAAAATCTACCGCTGCCCTGGAGATTTCCAGGGAACTTTCGGGCGGATATTCTCTTCTTAAAAACTTCCTTTTTATACCGGAAGGATTACGCGACGGTATCTACAATTTTGTAGCCAATAACCGATATAAATGGTATGGCAAAAAAGAATCCTGTATGATCCCAACGCCAGAGTTAAAATCTAAATTTCTGGATTAAGCTTTTTCTTTCTCCTCCACTTTATTTGGCGTATCATCTTCATTCTGATCAGGATGGTAATCATCATCCCATTCTTTTACGTTTGGTGGCCCCATCTTGTTAACAGATTTAGCGACCATAAGTGAAACGGCTGCATCACCGGTTACGTTTACTGTAGTTCGGCACATATCTAAAGGCCTGTCTACCGCAAAAATAAGTGCCAATCCTGCTTCAGGAATTCCGGCTTGGGCAAGAACAATTACCAGCATTACCATTCCCGCTCCAGGCACCGCTGCAGAGCCAATAGAGGCTAAAGTGGCCGTAGCGATAATTCCCAGTTGTGCACCAATACTAAGGTCCATACCAAAGGCCTGAGCAATAAAAACGGCGGCAATAGCCTGGTAAAGACTGGTTCCATCCATATTTATTGTAGCGCCAATTGGCAAAACAAAACTGGAAACTTCCCGGCTTACGCCCATATGCTCTTCTACTCTTTCCATAGTTACCGGTAAAGTAGCGGCACTGGAACTGGTTGAAAAAGCCAATAACTGTGCTGGGGCAATTCCGTTAATAAAGAAAGAAGGTTTGTTTTTAGTAACAACCCAAACCAAAAGAATATAGAACCCAATCATTAAAGCCAAGCCTATAAGCACAGTAACTCCGTACATAGCCAGGGCGGCAAAAAGATCGGTACTTGGTGATTCTACCACTAGAGCGGCTAACAATGCAAATACACCATAAGGTGCGGTTAACATTATCAAATCAATCATCTTCAGGATCACTTCATTAAAACCATCAAAGAAATCTTTAACCGGTTTTGCTGTTTTTTCAGGAATAAGAATAAGACCAATTCCGAAGAAAATTGCGAAGAAAATAACCTGTAGCATATTGGCATTATCCCCTGCCGCAGCAAAAATATTATCTGGAACAATATCTTCTAAAGCCTGCAATGGCCCTGATTCCCTTTGTTTGTCGGCATTAGCCTTCACACCAGATGCATCTCCCTCGTAACTAGCTATTAAATCCTGTTGTGTTTCTGCAGTAATTGCGTTACCCGGTTTAATAAGGTTAACCATCCCAAGACCAATGGAAACAGCAATTACAGTGGTGAAAATATAAATCCCGATAGTACGAGCTCCCATTTTAGAGAGCTTGGAAATATCTTTAAGATCTGAAATTCCTTTTATTAAAGAAGCCAAAATAAGTGGCACTGCAATAAGCTTTAAAGCATTGATGAAAATATTACCGAAGGGTTTAACCCAATCTCCAATAAATTCTGCTCCCCAGCTAAAATTGGTAAGAATAAGGGCAAATATCACCCCGGCAGCCATTCCAAGTAAAATCTGCCAGTGCAGTGCAAGTTTTTTCATGCTAAGTAAATTTCAGGATTTAAATCAATTAAATTTTTGAACTTTTATTCTGAAGCAAATAATCGGCGATTACAAGTGCAGCCATTGCTTCAACAATGGGTACAGCTCTTGGTACAACGCAGGGATCGTGTCTACCTTTCCCCTGCATTTCAACATTCTCGCCTTGTTTATTTATAGTGTCTTGTTTTTGCATAATAGTAGCCACAGGTTTAAAGGCTACATTGAAATAAATATCCATTCCGTTAGAAATGCCGCCCTGTATTCCACCACTTAAATTGGTTCTGGTGGTTCCATCTTCATTAAACAAGTCGTTATGCTCGCTGCCTTTCATTTTAGTACCTTCAAATCCGCTACCGTATTCAAAACCTTTTACCGCATTTATGGAAAGCATGGCCTTACCCAGTTCGGCATGAAGTTTATCAAAAACCGGCTCTCCAAGACCTTTCGGCATATTTTTAATCACACATTGCACAGTACCGCCTACGGTATCTCCTTCCTTTCTAATCTGCTTAATATAGTCTTCCATTTTTTCTGCGGAAGCAGGATCTGGACAACGCACAGCATTAGTTTCAATTAAACTGAAATCAAGCTCTTTAATATTCTTATCCAGCTCAATTTTCCCTACCGATGCGGTATAGGCATTAAATTGAATATCTTTTAAAAACTGTTTTGCCACAGCGCCTGCCACTACCCTACAGGCAGTTTCGCGCGCAGAAGATCTTCCGCCACCACGGTAATCCCGTACACCATACTTTTCATCGTAAGTATAATCGGCGTGGCTGGGACGATACGTGTCTTTTATATGTGAATAATCTTTAGATTTCTGGTTGGCATTTTTAATCACAAACCCAATAGGAGTTCCGGTAGTTTTTTCTTCAAAAATTCCCGAATAAAATTCTACGGTATCGGGTTCTTTTCTTTGCGTTACAATAGCCGATTGACCTGGCTTTCTACGATTGAGTTCTAACTGTATTTTTTCCAGATCCAGCTGAATTCCTGCTGGACATCCGTCAATAATTCCTCCAATGGCAAGCCCGTGGGATTCTCCAAAAGTGGTGAGTTTGAATAATTTTCCGAAGGAATTTCCTGCCATTTTATTGATTTTGAACAAATGTAATTTTTTCAGGCAATATTTAAAAATGTATCTCCATTTAATATTAACCTAACAAACCGCTTACTTATTAATGATTTGGTAAATATTCAATAAAATTAATTGAAGGTCTTAAACCTATGCTTTTGTGTTATTTGTATAGAAAGAAATGCACACCATTGTTTATTAAGAGAAAACCCGAAATAGTAGTAATTTCAGATGTACATCTCGGTACGTTTGGCGCTCATGCCGCAGAGCTGATTGAATATCTGGATAGTGTACAGCCCAAAAAGTTGATACTCAACGGAGATTTTATAGATATCTGGCAGTTTAGGAAAAGTTATTTCCCTAAAACTCATTTAGAAGTAATTAAAAAGATCATTGATCTTAGTAGTAAGGGTACCGAAGTGATCTATATCACCGGAAATCATGACGAATTTCTAAGAAAATTTAGTGACACCCAAATTGGAGATTTGCGTATTACCGATAAACTAGTTTTGGAACTGGACGGTAAAAAAGCCTGGTTTTTTCACGGAGATGTATTTGATGTTGGAATTCACAAAGCGAAATGGATCGCTAAACTGGGCGGCTGGGGCTACGATCTATTGATTTTGATTAACCGTTTATTGAATCAGGTTTTGGTGAAAATGGGTAAAAAGAAATATTCGCTTTCTAAAAAAATTAAGAACAGCGTTAAAAATGCCGGGAAATTTATAGCCAGTTTTGAAAAAACAGTTTCAGATCTGGCCATAGAAAACGGCTATAAATATGTGATCTGCGGCCATATTCACCAGCCCAAAATAATTAGGAAAACCAATAAGAAAGGAACCTGCTTATATTTAAATTCAGGCGATTGGATAGAAAACTTAAGCGTCCTGGAGTATGAAGATAAGAAATGGAACCTTACCTATTTTAGCGAACTAAAAAAGCAAAAACCTTTGGTAGCCGCAGTTACCGTTATAAAAAAGGATTAAACCAGAGCTTCCCTTAAAATACTCACGGGGTGCTTGGCCTGCCGCTGTGTCCCATCAAAAATTTGATGCCTACAACTAGTTCCATTGGCTGAAATAACGGTCTCTTCAGGAGTTTTTCTAACCGCCGGGAACAAAGTTTGTTCGCCAATATTCATACTTACTTCGTAATGTTCTTTTTCATAACCAAAAGAGCCCGCCATTCCACAACAACCTGATGGAATTATGCTTACTTTAAAATTCTTAGGCAGATTTAGAACATCAAAAGTTATGGCTGTGTTAGAAAGTGCTTTTTGGTGGCAGTGCCCGTGAATTTTAATATTTTTTTCTGCTGAAGTAAATTGATCGGGATTTATATTGCCAAGAGCGATCTCTTTTTTCAAGAATTCTTCAATTATAAAAGAGTTTTTTGCCAGTTTTTCTGCTTCAGGTTTATTATCGGCTAATCTTAAATATTCATCTCTAAAACTTAAGATCGCCGAAGGTTCTAATCCAATTAACGGTGATTCTTCAGAAATTATATCCTTAAACAGACTTACGTTCTTATCCACAAAAACCTTAGCTTCTTCCAGGAAACCTTTAGAAATGTGGCTTCTTCCACTTTCCTCGTGTTTCACAAATTCTACGCGATAATTAAGTTGATACAGTAATTCTAAAGCGTCAACTCCTATTTCTGAATCCAGGAAATTGGTAAATTCATCGTTAAATAAATAGACTGTTTTGATAGGATTTTCAATCTGAAAGCGACGCTTATTCTTTTGATAGTAGTTTGCCAGCGTTTGTTTGGCTAAAATTGGTAAGGTTCTTTCTGGAGCTACGCCCATTATCTTTTTAGCGATGCCGGAAGCCAGAGAATTTTTAAAGAAAAAATTAGCAATACCCGGAGTTTTGGATGCAAGACCATTCATTTTACCATTATTGGCAAAGATCTTACTTCTTAAACTTTTACCGTTTTCTTTTTGATATTGGTATTGAAATTCGGCTTTTAAAGCAGCAACATCTACACTAGAAGGGCATTCGCTTTTACAACCTTTACAACTAATACAGAGATCAAAAGCTTCTTTTATTTCTTCGTGGTTAAACCGGTTACTTTTATCTGAATTGGTTAAAAATTCACGCAAAGTATTTGCCCGGGCACGTGTGGTATCTTTTTCATCTTTAGTAGCGCGATAACTGGGGCACATTGTTCCACCCGCTTCAGCCGATTTTCGGCAGTCGCCGCTACCATTACATTTTTCAGAAAGTTTAAGAATACCCTCAGATTCTGAAAAATCCATTAAAGTTGAAATTTCCGGTTCCTTTCGGTCTACTTCATAGCGAAGCGAAGTATCCATTGGAGCGGTATCGGTGATCTTTCCGGGATTAAAAATATTATTGGGGTCAAAAGTGAATTTAATATCCCTAAGAAGCTGATAGTTCTTAGGGCCAATCATCATTTCAATGAATTCGGCTCTTACCCTACCGTCTCCGTGCTCGCCACTTAAAGATCCATTGTATTTTTTAACCAATTTAGCAACATCGGTAGTTATACTTCTAAAGAGTTTTACGTCTTCAGATTTCTTTAAATTCAAGATTGGACGTAAATGAATTTCCCCGGCTCCGGCGTGTGCGTAATACACAGCATCCTGACCGTAATTCTTCATTATCTCTGCAAATTCCGATATATAATCAGCCAAAAATGGAATAGCCACTGCGGTATCTTCTATACAGGCAACGGCCTTTTTGTCTCCTATAATATTCCCTAAAAGTCCAAGGCCGGCTTTCCGAAGTTCTATCGCCAGTTCTATTTGGTCGCCCATCAAAACCGGGTAGGCATAACTTAGATTAGAATCTTTTAAGGTATCCAGTACTTTTTGACTTTGTTCCTGGACTTCTTTTGCTGTATTGGCCCTTATCTCCAGCATCAGTATCGCTTTGGGATCGCCTTCAATAAAAAACCTGTTTTCTTTGTATTTAAGGTTTTGCTTTGTACAATCTAAGATGGTTTTATCCATCATTTCGCAGGTGTACAACGAATGCTGCATTACGGGAACCACAGCTTGCATACAGCTTTCTATACTATCAAAATGCGCTGCGATCATCGCTGCTTCCGGAGGCTGAAGATCATCAAGCTTCAGCGTGATTTCAGTAGTAAAGGCTAAGGTACCCTCGCTTCCGCATAGTAATTTGCATAAATTTAAAGGTTCGGTAGAATCTTTAGAAAAAACTTCTGCATACAACAATTCATCTATCGCATATCCCGTATTTCTTCTATGTAAACTTTTAGGCGGAAACTTTTCTATAAGTTCCTTTTTATTTTCTTCGGAAGAGAGTTGCTCATTAATTTTACGGTAAATTTCTCCTTCCAGGTTTTCTAATTTCAATTTTTCCTGAAATCCTTCCGCAGAAATATCTTTAAATTCGGCCTCACTGCCGTCGCTTAAAATAGTTTTTAGAGAAACTAGCTTTTCGCGAGTTGTGCCATATTTAATTGAAGTGGTTCCGCTGGAATTATTTCCTACCATTCCGCCAATCATACAGCGGTTGGAAGTTGAAGTATTGGGGCCAAAAAATAATCCGTATTCATTCAAAACCCTGTTTAGATCGTCGCGAATTACACCAGGTTGTAAGCTTACGGTTTTAGCCTCCTGGTCTATATTTAAGATTTTTGTAAAGTGTTTAGATACATCTACTACAATCCCATCTCCCACACACTGGCCTGCCAGCGAAGTTCCGGCGGTTCTTGGGATTAAAGAAGTTTTTTGCGCTTTTGCAAATTTTATAAGTTTCTTTAAATCATTTTCATCTTTTGGATAACAGACTGCCAACGGCATTTCGCGATAAACCGACGCATCTGTTGCGTAAATTGAACGCCATAATTTATCGTCATATAACTGGCCTTCAATTTCCTGGGCTAAGTGGTAGAGTTTTTCTTTCATAATAACGCGATAAAAATAGAGAATTTTGCCTGAAACGCTTAACAGATTTTTATACAATATTAACAATAGATTGGCGTCCCATCCGTTTCAGATCATGTTTTAACATTTAAATTTGACAACAATTCTAAAAACGCTAACTATGAAAAAATTATTTTTACTCGCCGCTTTTATAATCGGCGCAACATTTTACAATCAGGCAGAAGCCCAAACCATTTCAGATAACGCCCTTGGACTTAGATTTGGAGGCGGCGATGGTGTTGGAGCCGAAATTTCTTACCAAAGAGCTGTTGGTAGCAACAACAACCGTTTGGAATTAGACCTTGGATGGAGAGATAACAGCGATTATGACGCTTTTAAACTTACCGGAATTTATCAATGGGTTTGGAATATAGAAGGAGGCTTTAACTGGTACGCCGGTGCAGGTGCTGGTCTTCTTGGAGTTGACGATACTCGTTTTAACGACAGAGATGGTGACGATGGAACTTACCTTTTTCTTGCCGGTAATGTTGGTATAGAGTACGACTTCGATATTCCACTATTAATATCATTAGATGTTAGACCAGAATTTGGATTCTTTAGTGATAACGATGTTTTAAATGAATTCTCACCAGATATTGCTTTAGGTATTAGATACCAATTCTAGTACTAGGCAGAAGAGAAAATTAAAAGAGGCTGTCTGAAAAGGCAGCCTTTTTTGTTGTATTATTTTCTGGTTTTTAGTATTTTCATGTAATGAAAGCCAAAGCAGTATTTAAGACCTATGACCAGTCGCAGTTAAGTCTTTTACCTCCCAGTTATGATGATCTGGTCCCTGCCCATCATCCCGTTAGGATCGTCAATACGATTATTGATCAAATCGACATCGCTGACCTGGAGCGAAGTTATAAAGGAGGAGGTACCTCCAGTTACCATCCCCGGATGTTGCTCAAGGTGACCATCTATGCGTACCTTCGCAATATGTATTCCTCTCGTAAAATTGAGCAGGC
>NZ_FVZF01000002.1 GCF_900168265.1 Salegentibacter salarius
GCAATCATAACCTGATCCGTCTCAAAGAAAAAGCTAGGAACCTACTATTAAGTGAAGCGGGAATAGCACATCGTAAACGTCGGTGCTGGGATGTGGAAGCCGTTTTTGGGAATATCAAGCAAAACATGGGCTTCAAGCGATTTATGCTTCGGGGAATGGAGAAAGTAACTACTGAAATAGGGTTAATCGCTATGGCGCACAACTTAAGAAAATTCAGTATAGCATAGGAAGGGGGCTTCCTTCCTTTTTTATCATTAAGAATATCTACAAAAGAAGAAGCGCTTCTCTCACAAAAACTTTTATCAATAAAAAAGGCCATCTAAATACTTTTTAGACGGCCTCTTTACAATCAATTATTATAGAAGCTATTTAAGCTTTCACTCTTTTTATCCGATCCATAAATTCATCAAAAAGGTAACTGGCATCGTGTGGGCCAGGGCTTGCTTCAGGGTGATACTGAACTGAAAAACAGTTTTTATTTTTCATCGCAATCCCGCCAACTGTATCATCATTTAAGCAAATATGAGTGATCTCGACTTCGCTGTTCGCTTCTGTTTCGGCTTTATCTACCGAGAACCCGTGATTTTGAGAAGTAATCTCGCCTTTCCCGGTGATTAGATTTTTCACAGGATGATTTATTCCGCGGTGGCCGTGATGCATTTTATAGGTTTTTATACCATTAGCAATTGCAATAATTTGGTGACCCAAACAAATTCCAAACAACGGATGATCTTTTTCTAAAATAGCTTTAGTTAGCGTGATCGCGCTTTCCAAAGGCTGTGGATCTCCTGGGCCATTTGAAAGGAAATAGCCATCTGGATTCCATTCACTCATCTCCTCGTAAGTTGCATTGTATGGAAAAACCTTTACATACACATCGCGCTTCTCAAAATTGCGCAGAATATTCTTCTTAATGCCAACATCTAGTGCAGCAATCTTGTAAGTAGCATTTTCGTTCCCAAAATAATAAGGTTCTTTAGTTGAAACTTTAGAAGCCAGTTCTAAACCGTTCATATCTGGCACTTCGGCAAGTTCTTTTTTAAGTTCTTCTATATTATCAACATCTGTTGAGATAATAGCATTCATTGCTCCATTTTCTCTAATGTATGTTACTAAAGCACGAGTATCTACATCAGAAATAGCAAATAAGTTACTATCATCTAAAAACTCCTGAAGAGAAGAATCGGCGGCAGGGCGAGAATGAGTGTAACTAAAATTTTTACAGATAAGTCCGGAAATTTTAGCCTTATCGGCTTCGCTTTCTTCGGCTAAGGTTCCATAATTACCAATGTGAGCATTGGTGGTAACCATAAGTTGGCCGTAATAGGATGGATCTGTAAAGATCTCCTGGTAACCGGTCATCCCGGTATTAAAACAAACTTCTCCAACGGCTTTACCGTCTTTGTCTCCTACTGCCTTACCGTGAAAGATAGTACCATCTTCCAGTAAGATAATCGCTTTTTTTCGAGTTTGATATTTCATAGTAATAATCCTAGATGTGTTTGTTGTGTTGTATGTTGTCCGCCTAAGCGGAAGTGAACTTTTTGATTTCAGCCTTCGTAGAAATAGACTTCTTCTATTTAAATTTCCGCTTTCGCGGAAATGACTATTTCGTTTTAATATATAAAAAAAGGATAAACCCAGAGAGTTTATCCTTTTTAAAAATTAGATTATTAAAAGATTCATTTCTATTCCTCTTTTTTATCCTCTTTATTTTCTGAAGATTTCTCTTCTGTTTTACCTTCTGCTTTTGGAGCAGTAGCCTCAGTAGCTTTCTTTCTACCCGCTCTACGTGTAGATTTCTTCTTCTCTGGCTTACTAAGGTTATAAGTTTCGTTGTAATCAACTAACTCGATAAGGGCCATATCGGCATTATCTCCAAGACGGTTACCTAACTTAATTACCCTTGTGTATCCACCCGGGCGGTCACCAACTTTAGGAGCTACCTCACGAAACAATTCGGCTACAGCTTCTTTTTGACGAAGTTTACTGAATACCAATCTACGATTGTGAGTAGTATCTTCTTTAGACTTAGTTACCAAAGGCTCTACAAAAACTTTTAAAGCTTTTGCCTTAGCTACGGTGGTATTGATTCTCTTGTGCTCTATAAGAGAGCAGGCCATATTGGCTAGCATAGACTTCCTGTGAGCGGTCTTTCTACCTAAATGGTTTGTTTTCTTTCCGTGTCTCATTGTTTTGTTCTTAATTCATTTTCCCAAAGCGCGATCTTTTGCCGGCTTTTATGGAAAACTACTTATATATTAGTCCTTATCTAATTTGTATTTTGAAAGGTCCATACCAAAGTTAAGTCCTTTGTTACTTACCAATTCTTCAAGCTCAGTTAAAGATTTCTTTCCGAAGTTTCTAAACTTCATCAAGTCATTTTTATTGTAAGAAACAAGGTCTCCTAAGGTATCAACTTCAGCCGCTTTTAAGCAATTTAAAGCTCTTACTGAAAGATCCATATCTACCAACTTAGTTTTAAGCAACTGTCTCATATGAAGAGATTCTTCATCATAAGTTTCAGTTTGTGCTATCTCGTCTGCTTCAAGCGTAATACGCTCGTCAGAGAATAACATAAAGTGGTGTATAAGTGTTTTTGCAGCTTCAGTAAGCGCATCTTTTGGATGAATAGAACCATCGCTTACGATTTCAAAAACCAATTTTTCATAATCGGTCTTCTGCTCTACACGATAGTTTTCAATGCTATATTTTACGTTCTTTATTGGTGTATAAATAGAATCGGTAAATATAGTTCCAAGAGGTGCGTTGGCTTTTTTGTTTTCTTCGGCCGGAACATAACCTCTACCTTTTTCTATGGTCATTTCCATATTCAGGTTTACTTTCTTATCTGCAGTACAGATCACCTGATCTGGATTTAGGACTTGAAAGCCTGAAATGAATTTTTGAAAGTGACCGGCAGTAATTTGTTCTTCTCCAGATATAGAAATGGTAACGGCTTCGTTATCTATTTCATCAATTTGCCTTTTGAACCTTACTTGTTTAAGGTTCAGGATAATTTCTGTTACGTCTTCAACGACTCCAGGAATAGCGGAGAATTCGTGATCTACGCCTTCTATACGAATGGAAGTGATTGCATAACCTTCTAATGAAGATAAAAGCACTCTTCTTAAAGCGTTACCAACGGTTAATCCATATCCAGGTTCCAAAGGGCGAAATTCAAATTTCCCTTCGAAATCGGTTGAATCAATCATTATAACTTTATCGGGCTTCTGAAAATTTAGTATTGCCATATTACGACTTCTGTGAATTATTATTTCGAATATAATTCGACGATGAATTGTTCATTTATGTTTTCCGGAATCTGAATACGTCCGGGTACTGAAACAAAAGTACCTTGTTTTGTTTCGTTATTCCAGGTAATCCATTCGTATACACTGCTAGAGTTAGCTAGTGAATCCTGGATAGCCTGTAAAGATTTTGATTTTTCACGAACACCTACAACATCACCCGCTTTCAATTGGTAAGAAGGTATATTTACCAACTCTCCATTTACCGTAATGTGTCTGTGAGATACAAATTGTCTTGCTGCTCTTCTAGAAGGGGCAATACCCATTCTAAATACTACGTTATCAAGACGTGATTCACAAAATTGAAGTAAAACCTCACCAGTAATTCCTTGCGCTCTAGTAGCTTTTTTAAACATATTACTAAACTGACGCTCAAGGATACCATAAGTATACTTTGCTTTTTGCTTTTCCATTAACTGGATAGCATATTCAGATTTTTTACCGCGACGACGGTTGTTACCGTGTTGTCCCGGAGGATAATTTCTTTTTTCGAAAGACTTATCGTCTCCAAAAATAGCTTCTCCGAACTTTCGGGCTATTTTAGTCTTTGGACCAGTATATCTTGCCATTAACTTTGAATTTAGAAGAAAGGGATTATGAATTAAGGTCTCTGTCCTTCGATAATCTTAACTCCTCTCTTATTTATTTATACTTATTATTAAACTCTACGTCTCTTAGGAGGACGACATCCGTTGTGTGGTAATGGAGTAACATCAATAATCTCAGTTACTTCAATCCCGTTGTTATGAAGCGAACGAATAGCAGATTCTCTACCATTCCCCGGCCCTTTAACGTAAACTTTAACTTTGCGCAAACCAGCTTCGTGAGCTACTTTAGACGCGTCTTCTGCAGCTAACTGGGCAGCATAAGGAGTATTCTTTTTAGAACCTCTAAAACCCATTTTTCCTGCAGATGACCAAGCAATAACGTCACCCTTTTTATTAGTAAGGGAAACAATAATGTTATTGAAAGAAGCCGTAACGTGCGCTTGTCCTACGGACTCAACGGTTACTTTACGCTTTTTTTGAACTGTCTTCTTTGCCATATTAATTACTATTTAGTTGCTTTCTTCTTGTTAGCAACTGTTTTTCTTCTACCTTTTCTGGTTCTTGAGTTATTTTTGGTTCTCTGCCCTCTAAGTGGCAAACCACTTCTGTGACGAATACCTCTATAGCATCCAATATCCATTAGACGCTTAATACTCATTTGAACTTCTGTACGTAATTCTCCTTCGATTGTAAATTCACCAACAGCTTCACGAATACGACCAATTTCTTCATCGTCCCAATCTGAAACTTTTTTGCTTTCATCTACTTTGGCCTGGCTAAGGATCTTTTGAGCCCTGCTTTTACCAATTCCGAAGATATAGGTCAATGCTATAACTCCTCGCTTTTGTTTAGGTATATCTACCCCTGCAATTCTTGCCATAATTAGCCTTGTCTTTGTTTAAATCTAGGATTCTTTTTGTTAATTACGTAAAGGCGCCCTTTTCTGCGAACTATCTTACAGTCGGCACTTCTTTTCTTTACTGATGCTCTAACTTTCATCTCTTTAGTTTTTTACAATTCACTAATTTTGAAATATGCTCAAAATCAGGATTTCAGCATTCATAAATTTTTCAGGTTGCAAAAGTACTGAAAATTTTACAAATAGCTCAAATTACTTTTAGTATCTGTATGTTATACGAGCCTTACTTAGATCGTAAGGACTCATTTCCAGTTTTACTTTATCTCCAGGTAACAATTTAATGTAATGCATACGCATCTTCCCAGAGATATGAGCTGTCACAACGTGACCATTTTCCAATTCTACACGAAACATTGCATTAGATAATGCTTCTATAATTGTTCCGTCTTGTTCTATTGCCGGTTGTTTTGCCATAATTAAGCTACTGCTTTTCTGTTTTTACCTGTTTTCATTAATCCGTCGTAATGTCTATTCAGCAAGTAAGAATTTACTTGTTGCATAGTATCTATTGCAACTCCAACCATAATTAAAAGCGAGGTTCCTCCAAAAAACAATGCCCATCCTTGTTGCACACCTAAGAGTTGCACCACAATCGCTGGGAACACAGCAATAAGCGCAAGGAAAATAGATCCTGGCAAGGTAATTTGAGACATAATTCTATCTAAAAACTCGGCGGTTTCAGTTCCGGGACGAATACCTGGAATAAATCCTCCACTTCGTTTTAGATCATCAGCCATTTTATTGGTAGGTACAGTAATCGCGGTATAGAAGTAAGTAAATACAATAATTAATAGTGCAAATACTACATTATACCAAAATCCGAATATATCGCTAAAAGCAGCGGTAACCCCTTGTGCAGCATCAGAATCTGATAATCCTGCCACAGCAGCCGGGATAAACATAATCGCTTGAGCAAATATAATTGGCATTACACCTGAAGCATTAAGCTTAAGTGGAATGTACTGTCTTGATCCAAATACGTTTTTCTCGTAACCTCCTGAGGCGGTTCTTCTGGCATATTGCACCGGGATTTGACGCACGGCCATAACCAACATTACCGAAGCAAGAATAATAGCGAACCAAATTACCAATTCAATAAGAATCATAATAAGGCCTCCATTAGATTCAAATACTCTGGAAGCAAATTCCTGAATAAATGCCTGCGGTAAGGTAGCAATAATACCAACCATAATTAATAGCGAAATACCATTACCAATACCTTTATCGGTTATCTTTTCACCCAGCCACATTGCAAAAATGGTTCCTGTAGTAAGGATTACTACAGCAGAAGCCACAAATGTCACAGTATCACCTAATAAAAAGGCTTGCTGCGGAAGTGTAGCAAAAAGGTTATAAATATAACCAGGTCCCTGCACTAAGGTAATTGCAATAGTTAACCAGCGAGTGATTTGATTGATCTTACGCCTACCGCTCTCTCCTTCTTTTTGAAGTTTTTGCAGGTAAGGTATCGCAATACCCATAAGCTGCACCACAATCGAAGCCGAGATATATGGCATAATTCCCAACGCAAAAACAGAAGCATTAGAAAATGCTCCTCCTGTAAATGCATTTAGGAGGCCTAAAAGGCCACCATCGGTTTGACTAGCAAGATTAGTTAATTGCGAGGCATCTATTCCGGGAAGCACAACTTGCGCTCCAAAACGATAGACCAACAATAGACCGAGGGTAACTAAAATTCTATTTTTTAGTTCCTCGATCTTCCAAATATTTTTAATAGTATTGATGAATTTCATTTGGCTATCTATTATAAAGTAACAACTTCACCTCCAGCAGCTTCTATAGCTTCTTTTGCTGAGGCAGTAAATTTATGAACAGATATTTTCAACTTTGCCTTTAATTCACCTCTACCTAATATCTTAACTGGTTCGTTTTTACTTACAAGACCGTTTTCGATCAAAGTATTAACATCTACAGTATCTTTAATTTTACCTTCATCAACCAAACGTTGCAAAGTATCAAGATTTACACCTTGATAAGCTACACGATTTCTGTTAGTGAAACCAAATTTTGGAACACGGCGTTGAAGTGGCATCTGCCCACCTTCAAAACCTATCTTTTTGGAGTAACCAGAACGAGACTTAGCCCCTTTGTGACCACGAGTGGCAGTACCACCTTTTCCTGATCCTTCTCCACGGCCAACACGTTTGTTGTTACTCTTAACTGAACCTTTCGCAGGTTTTAAGTTATTTAATTCCATGTGAATTTATTATTTTGTTTCTTCTACAGAAACTAAATGTTTAACTTTATTTACCATACCAAGGATGTTTGGCGTATCGTTATGCTCTACCGTCTGGCCAATTTTCTTAAGACCAAGAGACTCTAAAACCAATTTCTGGTTTTTAGATCGGTTAATAGCACTTTTTACTTTTGTAACTTTTATCTTTCCCATCGTTCTCCTTGATTTATCCTTTAAAAACCTTTTCTAGTGAAATACCACGTTGTTTAGCAACAGTATCAGCACTTCTTAATTGAAGTAGCGCATCAAAAGTAGCTTTTACTACGTTGTGTGGGTTTGAAGACCCCTGGTTTTTAGAAAGTACGTCGTGTACACCAACAGATTCCAGTACGGCACGAATTGCACCACCGGCAATAATCCCGGTACCAGTTGCAGCAGGTAGCAAAAGAACTCTTGCACCACCATACTTACCTTTCTGTTCGTGAGGAAGGCTTCCTTTATGTAAAGGAATACGCACTAAATTCTTTTTTGCATCTTCCACAGCTTTAGAGATAGCGTCAGCAACTTCTTTAGATTTCCCTAAACCTTGCCCTACAACACCATTCTCATCTCCTACTACTACGATAGCAGAAAATCCAAAAGCTCTACCACCTTTGGTTACTTTGGTCACACGTTGTACTCCTACCAAACGGTCTTTTAATTCAAGTCCGCCCGGTTTTACATGTTCTACGTTTTTATAATCTTGATACATAATTTTCTAGAATTTTAGTCCTCCTTCTCGAGCACCTTCTGCTAATGATTTAACTCTTCCGTGATACAGGTAACCACTTCTATCAAAAGAAATAGTTTCTACACCGGCCTTTAAAGCTTTTTCAGCAAGGGCTTTACCAACCAATTCTGCTTGCTTGGATTTATTTCCTTCTGCTGTTACACCTTTATCTCTCGAAGAGGCTGCAGCCAGGGTTTTTCCTTCTACATCATCTATAATTTGAGCATAAATTTCTTTATTACTTCTAAATACAGATAATCTTGGACGGCTAGCGGTACCCGTAATTGACTTACGAACACGCTTTCTTATCTTATTTCGTCTATCTTGTTTTGAAACTGCCATATCTAAACTTTATTAAGCTGATTTACCTGCTTTTCTACGTAATTGTTCTCCAACATACTTAATACCTTTTCCTTTGTAAGGCTCTGGAGCTCTGAAGGAACGTATTTTAGCAGCTATTTGGCCCACAAGTTGCTTGTCATAAGAAGTCAATTTCACAATAGGATTCTTACCTTTTTCTGAAATTGTTTCCACCTGAACTTCCGGTGCCAAATCTATTACAATATTATGGGAAAACCCAACGGCCAAATCTAATTTTTGTCCCTGGTTAGTTGCTCTATATCCAACTCCTACCAATTCCAATGATTTAGTGTATCCGTTAGAAACTCCTTCAATCATATTGTTTATCAAAGCACGGTATAAACCGTGTTTTGCTTTTTGATCACTTTTCTCTGAAGAACGTTCAAAAGTAATTACGCCATCTTCAATTTTCACATCAATGTCGCTAACTTCCTGCTTAAGTTCTCCTAATTTTCCTTTTACCGTTACAATATTACCTTTAAGGTCTACAGTTACACCTTCAGGAATTGTAATTGGGCTTTTACCTATTCTTGACATTTCTTTAGTCTTTTAAGTATTAGTAAACGTAACACAATACTTCACCACCAACTTTCTCGGCTTTAGCTTGCTTCCCGGTCATTACACCGTGAGAAGTAGAAACTATAGCGATACCAAGACCATTAAGGATACGTGGCAATTCATTAGCGCCGGCATACTTACGTAAACCAGGTTTACTTATTCTTTGAATATCTTTAATTACAGGTTCTTTAGTGATTTTATCATACTTAAGGGCAATTTTAATTGTCCCCTGAGCAGTAGCATCATCAAACTTGTAACTAAGAATATATCCCTGATCGAATAATATTTTTGTTATCTCCCTTTTAAGGTTAGAAGCTGGTATCTCTACCACCCTGTGGTTTGCAGCCACAGCGTTCCTAACTCTTGTCAAATAATCTGCAATAGGATCTGTATTCATCTATAATAATTTGCGGATGTGGTTTTCTTACCGACTATCGGTAGAACCTGCAACCAATTTATAATTTTACCAACTAGCTTTTCTAACTCCTGGAATTAAACCTTGATTAGCCATTTCTCTAAACATTACACGAGAAAGACCAAACTGTCTCATATATCCTTTTGGCCTACCAGTTAGTTTACAACGGTTGTGCAAACGTACAGGAGAAGAATTTTTTGGTAATTTTTGTAGTGCTTCCCAATCGCCAGCTTCTTTCAAAGCTTCGCGTTTTTCAGCATACTTCTTCACCATTTTTTGTCTCTTCACCTCACGGGCTTTCATTGATTCTTTAGCCATAATTAATTCTTTTTAAAAGGTAATCCTAGTTCGGTTAACAATGATTTAGCTTCCTTATCGGTCTTGGCAGTGGTCACAAAGGTAATATCCATACCATTAATTCGGTTTACTTTATCAATATCGATCTCCGGAAAGATGATTTGTTCAGTAACACCTAAATTGTAATTCCCTCTACCATCAAAACCATTAGCTTTAATCCCGTTAAAATCACGAACACGTGGAAGTGCTGATGTGATTAAACGATCTAGAAATTCGTACATTCTATATCCTCGCAAAGTAACTTTTGCCCCAATTGGCATTCCTTTACGAAGTTTGAATGAAGCAACATCCTTTTTAGAAATGGTTTGCACCGCTTTTTGACCTGTAATTGTTGTAAGTTCATCTACAGCATGGTCAATTAGCTTTTTATCTGCTACAGCTGCACCAACGCCACGGCTCAAAACTATTTTTTCAAGTTTTGGGATCTCCATTACGTTAGCGTAGCTAAATTCTTCTTTTAATGCAGGCTTAATTCGCTCTGCATATTCTGCTCTAAGTCTTGGTACGTATGCCATAACTAAATTACTTCATTAGATTTTTTGGAAAATCTTACTTTCTTTCCATCCTCTTCTTTATATCCAACTCTGGTAGTATTACCATCTTTGTCTAACAAAGAAAGGTTAGAAATATGAATAGGAGCTTCTTTCTTTACAATACCACCTTGTGGGTTAGATGCACTTGGCTTCTCATGTTTTGAGATAGTGTTCACACCTTCCACGATGGCTTTATTCTTTTCTATGAGTACTTTTTGAACTTTGCCTTCCTGACCTTTATGGTCTCCAGCAATAACTCTTACAGTATCTCCAGATTTTATCTTAAGCTTTCTCATCTTGTTAATGTATTAAAGCACTTCTGGTGCCAATGATACAATTTTCATGAATTGCTTATCACGAAGTTCTCTCGCAACCGGTCCAAATACACGAGTTCCGCGCATTTCTCCGGTAGGGTTTAGCAATACACAAGCATTATCATCAAAACGGATATAAGATCCGTCCTGTCTGCGTACTTCTTTCTTGGTACGAACAACTACTGCTGTTGAAACTGCACCTTTTTTGATATTCCCGTTAGGTGTAGCTTCTTTTACGCTGACAACGATCTTGTCCCCAACAGAAGCGTATCTTTTCTTTGTACCGCCCAATACACGAATGGTCAAAACTTCTTTTGCCCCGGTATTGTCTGCTACTCTTAGTCTAGACTCTTGTTGTACCATTACTTCGCTCTTTCAATTATTTCTACTAATCTCCAACATTTAGATTTACTTAAAGGTCTTGTCTCCATGATCCTTACAGTATCTCCTTCGTTGCAGTCGTTTGTTTCGTCGTGCGCTACGTATTTTTTCGTTTTTAAAACGAATTTTCCATACATAGGGTGTTTTACTTTCTTAACTTCAGAAACCACGATTGATTTCTGCATTTTATTACTGGTAACAACACCTATACGCTCTTTTCTTAAATTTCTTTTTTCCATCTTTCAGCAGAATAACACTTATTGTTGTTCTCTTTTAGTTAACTCTGTAGCAAGTCTCGCTATAGTTCTTCGTACAGCTCTAAGCTGTATTGGGTTCTCTAATGGCGAAACTGCGTGAGCCATTTTCAAATCTGAATATGCTTTTCTAGATTTACCAAGCTCTTCTTGTAATTCTGCCACAGACAGTTCTTTTACTTCTGATTGTTTCATAACTTTATAATATTAAGCTTGATAGTCTCTAGCTACAATAAATTTGGTTCTTACAGGAAGTTTCTGCGCTGCAAGCCTTAAAGCTTCTTTAGCAACATCCATTGGTACTCCACCAATTTCAAACATAATTCTTCCTGGTTTTACAACAGCAGCCCAATATTCAACAGCACCTTTACCTTTACCCATACGAACCTCTAGAGGTTTCTTAGTGATAGGCTTGTCTGGAAATATTTTAATCCAGATAGAACCTTCCCTTTTCATATAACGGGTAGCAGCAATACGTGCAGCTTCTATTTGACGGGCAGTAATGAAACTAGAATCCATAGATTTAATTCCAAAGGTTCCGTTAGAGAGTCTATGCCCTCTTCCGGCATTACCTTTCATACGGCCCTTCTGCTGTTTACGGTATTTTGTTCTTTTAGGTTGTAACATTTTTCTTTACTTTAAAAAATTACTTTCTACGACGTGATTTGTTACCACCTCGCCCGGCTCCAGCTTTTCCTCCTTGCTTCTTAGACATGCCAACAAGCGGAGAAAGATCTCTTTTACCGTACACTTCGCCTTTCATGATCCATACTTTAACACCCAATCTACCATAAGTAGTGTGAGCTTCAATTAAAGCGTAATCAATATCGGCCCTAAAAGTAGACAGAGGAATTCTACCATCTTTGTATGCTTCTGAACGTGCCATTTCAGCACCATTTAAACGTCCGGAAATCTGTATTTTGATTCCTTCAGCATTCATTCTCATAGCAGCCGCGATAGCCATTTTAATTGCACGACGGTAAGAGATACGATTCTCAATTTGTCTTGCAACACTAGATGCCACTAAATGAGCATCAAGTTCTGGCCTCTTAATCTCAAAGATGTTAATTTGAACCTCCTTGTCGGTAATCTTTTTAAGCTCTTCTTTAAGCTTGTCTACCTCTTGGCCGCCTTTACCAATAATAATACCTGGTCTGGCAGTGGTGATAGTAACGGTTACAAGCTTAAGCGTACGCTCAATAATTACCCTAGATACACTCGCTTTTGAAAGACGAGCATGGATGTACTTTCTAATCTTATCGTCTTCGGCTAATTTATCGCCGTAGTCCTTTCCTCCGTACCAGTTGGATTCCCATCCTCTTACGATACCAAGGCGATTCCCGATTGGATTTGTTTTCTGTCCCATACTCTACTTAGCTTTGTGTATTATTGTTTTCTCCAAGCACCAAAGTAACGTGATTGGATCTCTTTCTAATTCTATGTGCGCGACCCTGTGGTGCAGGACGTAGCCTCTTAAGCATCGCTCCTCCATCTACACGGATTTCTTTTACAAACAATTCAGCTTCTTCAATATTCGCCTCTTCGTTTTTAGACTGCCAGTTGGCTATTGCAGAAAGCAATAATTTCTCTAAACGTCCAGAAGCTTCTTTTGAACTGAATTTCAATATTTGAAGCGCCTTCTCTACTTTCTCACCTCTTACTAGATCCGCAACAAGGCGCATTTTTCTAGGTGAAGTAGGGCAGTTATTCAACTTTGCAAAAGCTACCTGTTTTTTGGCCTCTTTTATTTGCTCTGCTCTTTCTCTTTTACGAACTCCCATAGCTTCAATTATCTTTTACCTTTATTTTTTGCACCTGAATGCCCTCTAAAAGAACGTGTCGGTGAAAATTCTCCTAACTTATGACCTACCATGTTCTCTGTTACATATACAGGTACAAATTGCTTCCCGTTGTGAACAGCGATAGTTTGCCCAACGAAATCTGGAGTAATCATTGAAGCTCTAGACCAGGTTTTGATCACGGCTTTTTTACCAGACTCAACATTTTGAGCTACCTTCTTATCTAACTTATAGTGAACGTAAGGTCCTTTTTTTAATGAACGTGCCATATCTTATTATTTCTTTCTACGTTCTACAATATACTTATTACTCGCTTTTGTTCTTGAACGGGTTTTGAATCCTTTAGCAGGTAAACCTTTTCTAGAACGTGGGTGACCTCCGGAAGCTCTTCCTTCACCACCACCCATTGGGTGATCCACAGGGTTCATCACAACCGGTCTTGTTCTTGGTCTTATACCCAACCAACGTTTTCTACCAGCTTTACCAGAAACCTGAAGTTGGTGATCACTATTAGATACAGCTCCAATTGTTGCCATACATGTAGCTAACACTCTTCTAATTTCTCCAGAAGGTAGTTTTACAGTTGCGTATTTCCCTTCTCTTGCTAATAATTGAGCAAAAGCTCCAGCACTTCTTGCCATTACAGCACCCTGCCCAGCTCTTAACTCTATACAAGAAACTACAGTACCAAGCGGTATACTAGACAACGGCATAGCATTTCCAATTTCTGGCGCAGCCGAATCTGTGCTTGATACAATATTTTGACCTACCTGCAACCCATTTTGAGCAACAACATATCGTTTCTCACCATCCTGGTAATTCAACAATGCGATAAAAGCAGTTCGGTTAGGATCATATTCTATACTCGCAACAGTAGCCGGAACACCGTGCTTGTCGCGTTTAAAGTCTACAATTCTGTAACGTCTTTTATGACCTCCACCTTTGTAGCGGATAGTCATTTTTCCCTGACTGTTTCTCCCACCTGACTTTTTTATCGGAGCCAAAAGGCTTTTTTCCGGCTTATCAGTAGTTACGGCGTCATACCCGTTTACTACTCTAAATCGCTGGCCAGGGGTGATTGGTTTTAATTTTCTAACTGACATTTTTTAATCTTAAAGATTACTGTACAAATCAATAGTTTCACCTTCCGTCACCTGTACCAATGCTTTTTTGAAAGCTTTGGTTTTACCAGTGATCATACCAGACTTTGTATACCTGGTTTTGCGATCTGGACGGACATTTATAGTACGAACTTTTTCAACTGAAACTCCGTAAGCAGCTTCTACTGCATTCTTAATTTCAATCTTATTCGCCTTACTGTTTACCACGAAAGAAAAACGGTTATTCAACTCGCTATCTCCAGTGGCTTTTTCTGTAATAATTGGTTTTATCAAGATACTCATAAGGCTTATTTACTTAAATTCGACTCAATTCCTTCTAAAGAACCTTCAAGCAATACAATATTCTTAGCATTAAGAATTCCGTAAGTACTTAATTCTGAGGAGTTTACAACCTCAAGTCCTTTTAAATTACGTGACGACAAATATACATTTTTATTTGAGTCACCCAACACTATAAGCGATTTTTTGTCCTGAATACCAAGGGCTTTCAAAACATCAATCATACTTTTTGTCTTTGGCGCATCAAAAGAAAAGTCTTCAATTACATAAATTGATTCTCCTTTTGCTTTAATTGATAAAGCCGATTTTCTAGCCAAACGTTTTAAATTTTTATTCAATTTAAAACCGTAATTTCTTGGTCTTGGTCCAAAAACACGTCCACCACCTTTAAAGATTGGTGACTTAATGCTACCTGCACGTGCAGTACCGGTACCTTTTTGTTTCTTAATCTTACGAGTACTACCCGTAATTTCAGCACGTTCTTTGGCTTTATGAGTTCCCTGACGCTGATTAGCTAAATATTGCTTAACATCAAGATACACAGCGTGATCATTCGGCTCTATAGCGAAAACAGAGTCAGAAAGCTTTGCTTTTCTGCCTGTTTCTTTTCCTTTTATATCTAAAACTGCTACTTCCATTACTTACTAATGATTACGTATGAGTTTTTGTGACCTGGCACACATCCTTTTACTACTAAAAGGTTTTTATCTGCCACCACTTTTAAAACTCTCAGGTTTTCTACTTTAACTCTTTCTCCACCCATTCTACCGGCCATTTTCATTCCTTTGAAAACCCGTGCAGGGTAAGACGCTGCACCAATAGAACCCGGAGCTCTTAATCGGTTATGCTGACCGTGAGTCGCCTGACCCACACCACCAAAGTTGTGTCTTTTCACAACCCCCTGAAAGCCTTTACCCTTAGAAGTACCTGCAATATCTACAAATTCTCCTTCGTTAAAGTGCTCTACTGTGATAGCATCACCTAATTTATAATCTGCTTCAAATCCTTTGAATTCAACGACTTTACGTTTTGCAACGCTTCCTGCTTTTTTAGCGTGCCCTTCGGACGCTTTATTTGCAGTCTTTTTGTCATCGAAACCAACTTGAAGTGCCTCATACCCGTCAACCTCTTTGGTTCTGACTTGGGTAACTACGCATGGACCTGCTTCTATAACGGTACAAGGAACATTTTTCCCGTTCTCGTCAAAAATACTGGTCATGCCTATTTTTTTTCCTATTAACCCAGACATAATTAATTATTGATTATTACTTATTTATTTAAAAAAATTCAGGGCAGAAAAATACTTTCGCCCTGAATGTATCTTTCTTCCGTTTTTCCCTCGCCAACTGCTCGGGACATGTTTGCTTCCAAATAAATGGAAACCTTAAGTTCCCCGCCTTAGCGGGGATAGACTTATACCTTGATCTCTACTTCAACTCCACTAGGTAGTTCCAACTTCATCAACGCATCAATTGTTTTTGAAGAAGAACTGTAGATATCTAAAAGCCTTTTGTAAGAGCTTAATTGAAATTGCTCTCTAGCTTTCTTGTTCACGTGAGGAGAACGTAAAACAGTAAAAAGTTTTTTGTGAGTAGGCAAAGGAATTGGCCCTGTTACCACCGCACCTGTAGTTTTTACAGTCTTCACGATCTTCTCTGCAGATTTATCTACCAGGTTATGATCGTAGGATTTTAGTTTTATTCTTATTTTCTGACTCATTTTCCTAATATTATTCGTTTGTACCCTTTGCCGCCTTAATTACTTCTTCTGAAATATTAGAAGGAGTTTCAGCATAGTGAGAAAATTCCATAGTTGAAGTTGCTCTACCAGAAGATAATGTTCTTAATGTAGTAACATATCCAAACATTTCAGCTAAAGGCACTTCCGCTTTAATAATCTTAGCTCCAGATCTGTCTGACATGCTGTTTACCTGACCTCTTCTTCTGTTAAGGTCACCAACAATATCACCCATATTTTCTTCTGGAGTAACTACTTCAATTTTCATAATTGGCTCAAGAACTACAGCACCGGCTTTTTTAGCAGCGGCTTTGTAACCCATTTTAGCAGCCAATTCGAAAGAAAGTTGATCGGAATCTACAGGGTGGAAAGATCCATCCTTAAGGGTTACTTTTAAAGTATCCATTTGGAAACCAGCCATTGGGCCGCTCTTCATAGCTTCCTTAAATCCTTTTTCTACCGAAGGAACAAATTCTTTAGGAATACGTCCACCTTTAATAGTATCTACAAACTGAAGTCCTTTTCCTTCAAAGTCTTCGTCTACAGGACCCATCTCAAATACAATATCAGCAAATTTACCACGACCACCAGATTGCTTTTTATAAACCTCTCTGTGCTCAGCGTTTTTAGTTACTGTTTCTTTGTACTCAACCTGAGGCTGACCTTCGTTAACTTCTACTTTAAATTCTCTCTTTAAACGGTCTACAAGAATTTCAATATGAAGCTCTCCCATACCAGAGATAATGGTTTGTCCTGAAATTTCATCAGTCTTCACCTGGAAAGTTGGATCTTCCTCAGCTAGTTTAGCTAAAGCCATACCCATTTTATCAACATCAGCCTTAGTCTTAGGTTCTACCGCGATACCAATTACTGGCTCAGGGAAAGTCATAGACTCAAGAACGATTGGGTGTTTCTCATCAGTTAGCGTGTCTCCGGTTTTAATATCTTTAAAACCAACAGCTGCACCAATATCACCAGCTTCAATTCTATTAATAGGCTCCTGCTTATTAGAGTGCATCTGGTAAATACGAGAAATACGTTCTTTTTTACCTGATCTATTGTTCAATACATAAGATCCTGCATCTAATGCTCCCGAATAAACACGGAAGAATGCCAAACGACCAACAAAAGGATCGGTAGCAATTTTAAATGCTAATGCAGAGAAAGGAGAGTCAACGTGTGGCTTTCTGCTTTCGTCTTCATTAGTCTCAGGATTTGTTCCAACAATAGCTTCTACATCTACTGGAGAAGGCATATATCTCATTACCGCATCAAGCATTGCCTGCACACCTTTATTTTTAAAGGCAGAACCACACATCATAGGTATAATAGACATATCTATGGTTGCAGCTCTAAGCGCAGCAATAATCTCGTCTTCAGTAATTGAATTTTCGTCTTCAAAGAACTTTTCCATCAATGCTTCATCATACTCGGCTACAGCTTCTACAAGCTCAGTTCGGTATTTATTCACATCATCCATAAGTTCTTCAGGAATATCTATAGTTTCATAGGTCATCCCGTGATCCTCATCATTCCAAATAATTGCTTTTTTGGAAATAAGATCAACAACTCCTTTAAAGTCTATTTCATCACCGATTGGAACTTGTAATGGTACCGGGTTTCCACCTAGCATTTCTCTAACCTGCTTACACACATTAAAGAAGTCAGCTCCCTGACGGTCCATTTTATTTACAAATCCTAAACGTGGTACTTTATATTTATCAGCCTGTCTCCAAACGGTTTCAGATTGTGGCTCAACACCATCTACAGCACTGAACAATGCAACCACACCATCAAGAACACGTAAAGAACGCTCTACCTCTACGGTAAAATCAACGTGACCAGGAGTATCGATAATATTTACCGTAAATTCCTGATCTCTATACATCCACTTACAATGCGTAGCAGCAGAAGTAATTGTAATACCTCTTTCCTGCTCCTGTTCCATCCAGTCCATAGTAGCGGCACCATCATGCACCTCTCCTATTTTGTGGCTTATTCCTGTATAATAAAGGATACGCTCTGTTGTTGTAGTTTTACCTGCATCAATATGAGCTGCAATTCCAATATTTCTAGTAAATTTTAAATCTCTTTGTGCCATTTTATTTTAGAATCTAAAGTGAGAGAATGCTTTATTAGCTTCAGCCATTTTATGAGTATCAACTCTTTTCTTAACTGCAGCACCTTCTTCTTTAGCAGCAGCAAGAACTTCAGAAGCTAATTTCTGCGCCATAGTTTTCTCATTTCTCTTTCGCGCAAATGAAATCAACCATTTCATAGCGGTTGCTACTTTTCTATCTGGTCTTATTTGCATCGGGATTTGAAATGTTGCACCTCCAACTCGTCTACTTCTAACTTCAACGTGAGGCATCACATTAGAAAGAGCATCTTTCCAAATTTCCAAACCGGTTTTTTCTTCGTCTTGTTTTTTCTCTTCTATAATTGCGATAGAATCATAGAAAATTTTAAAGGCTACCGATTTTTTCCCATCCCACATCATCATGTTCACAAAACGTGTAACAAGTTGATCGTTAAATTTTGGATCTGGTAAAAGCGGTCTTTTTTTGGCCTGTCTTCTTCTCATTTCTTTACATTAAAAGTTTTTAATTACTTTTTAGGGCGTTTGGCTCCGTATTTAGACCTACGCTGGCTTCTACCTTCAACACCCGCAGTATCTAATGCACCGCGAACAATGTGGTATCTCACACCTGGTAAATCTTTTACCCTTCCACCTCTAACCAATACTATCGAGTGCTCTTGTAGATTGTGACCCTCACCAGGAATATAAGCGTTAACTTCTTTTCCATTTGTCAACCTTACCCTAGCTACTTTACGCATAGCCGAGTTTGGTTTCTTAGGTGTAGTAGTATACACACGTGTGCACACTCCTCTTCTTTGAGGGCACGAATCTAAAGCAGCCGATTTGCTCTTCTTGGTCATCTGGGCTCTTCCTTTTCGTACTAATTGTGAAATTGTTGGCATAATTTCTTTTACCTAATTATTGTTTAAAAATTAATCCCCTGTTTTTTTTAGGGTTTGCAAATGTAGAAATAAAAACAAATTTATCAAACTATAATGAATTAATTTTCAGCAGGATGATATAACTCGATGGAAATTTCAAAAAATGCTATTATATAATAGGTAATTATCTCGGCGTAAAGAAAAGCAAGCTCAAAGGAAGTCGCCTCGCAAGAGAAAAGCAGATTTTATATTTTAATTATAGTTTCAAACGAAATAGCTTCGATTTTCTAATATTTTAACATTTCAAACTATTCGCATGAGCCCCTGACTCTAACCGATCTATACACAATTATTAACAATTCCTTAAAATAGATATGGATTTTTAAAAACAAAAGTTTGTTTTATTAACCATTTATTAGCACTTTTGGCGTTGGCTAATTCAAACAAATTTTAAAATGAGAACAAAGTTTAGTAGTATTCTAACACTTTTACTAGTGTTAGCTGTGCAAATTACTTTTGCACAAGAACGAACGATTACCGGTACGGTAGTCGATGAAGACGGGCTACCCCTTCCAGGTGTAACCGTTTTGGTTAAGGGAACCAATCAAGGTACCCAAACAGATTTTGACGGAAATTATTCCATTCCAGCCAATCAGGGTGATGTTTTGGTATATTCTTTCGTTGGGATGGAAACTTCAGAGTACACTGTAGCAAATAATGACACGATAGACGTGACCTTAGCTACAGATTCTGCTCAATTAGATGAAGTAGTAGTAACTGCATTAGGTATTGAACGAGAGAAAAAATCTCTTGGTTACGCTACACAGGAAGTAGATGGAAGTGAAGTTTCTGATGTACCAACACAGAACTTCGTAAACTCCCTTTCTGGTAAAGTTGCTGGTCTTAAGGTATCATCTACTGGTACTATGGGAGGTTCATCTAACGTAGTAATTCGTGGTAACTCCTCATTAACAGGAAACAACCAGGCTTTATTTGTTATTGATGGTACTCCGATAAGTAACGCAAACAACAACAGATCAGGCCAGGACTCAGGTAGAGGTGGTTATGACTATGGTAACGCTGCTTCTGACATTAACCCTAACGACATTGCTTCTATTAACATCCTTAAGGGTGCGGCAGCAACTGCATTATATGGTGCAAGAGCGTCAAACGGAGCGGTAATTATTGAAACTAAAAAAGGTAGAAAAGGAAAAGGAATTGGAGTTTCTGTTAGCTCTACCCTTATGACTACTCACGTTAACAACAACACGCTTCCAGAGTATCAAGACGAGTATGGTGCTGGATACGGAGCTTACTACCAGTCTGAGGACGGGTATTTTAACCTTTCTGATATCGATGGCGATGGTAACTTAGATAGAACTACGCCATTTACCGAAGATGCTTCTTTTGGTGCGAGGTTTGACGGACAACCAATTTTTCAGTGGAATTCTATTTACCCACAATTAGAAGGGACAGATTATGACTTCTATCAGCAAGCTACTCCATGGGTGGCAGCAGAACACACACCAAACGATATTTGGGAAACAGGTTACACGATGATTAACTCTGTAGCATTAGACGGGGGGACAGATAAAAGCTCTTTTAGACTTAGTGCTACCAACTTTAATCAGCAAGGTAATTTACCTAACAGCCAGATAAAAAGAAACACTTTAAAGTTTAGCGGTGAGCATGAATTCACTGATAAATTTTCTGCTCAAGCTAACATCACCTATACCAAAACAGATGGTAAAGGTAGATATGGTACGGGATACAGTGCTTTGAACATAATGCAATCTTTTAGACAATGGAATCAAGCTAACGTAGATATTTACGACCAAAGAGCAGCTTATTTCGCTACAGGAGAAAACATTACCTGGAACGCTAATGGTCCAGATAATCTTACCCCTATTTATACCGACAACCCTTACTGGACACTTTACGAAAACTATCAAACCGATACTCGTAACAGATATTTTGGTAATATTAACCTTAACTACGAGATCAACGATGTATTTAGTGTTTTGGGTAGATTCTCATTTGATACTTTTGACGAATTGCAAGAGGAAAGAAAAAATAAAGGAAGTGTAGGTGTAGGTTATTACAGAAGATTTAACAACAGAGTCGCAGAATATAACTACGATCTTATCCTTAATTTTAATAAGGATGTTACAGAAGACCTTAACTTAGACGGTAATTTAGGTGTTAACCTTCGTAGAAACGAGAGCAGCTCTATTCGAGCGTCTACCAACGGTGGTCTTAATGCTCCAGACTTTTTTGCATTAAGCAACTCAGCATCTCCACTAAACCCTCCTAATGAATACGAAAGTGATAGAATGATAGACGGTGTATATGCCAGAGCAGGTTTAGGTTATTTAGACACTTATTTCTTAGAAGGTACAATAAGAAGAGACCGTTCTTCTACCCTTCCCATGGAAAATAATACTTTCTGGTATCCATCTGTTTCTACCAGTGTTATTCTTTCAAATGTAATAGATGCTAACTGGTTAAGCTTTGCAAAGTTAAGAGCTAACTACGCAGAGGTTGGGAATGATACCGATCCATATAGAGTTTTCAATACTTACCAAATTTCAGCTCCTTTCGGATCTGCTGGATGGGCAAGTAACAATTCTCAATTAGCCAACCCGGCTCTTGATCCTGAACGTATGAAATCTTACGAAGTAGGTATTGAAGCGAATTTCTTTGATAGAAGAATAGGTTTTGATGTATCTTACTATAACTCTCAAACAGAGAACCAAATTACACCGGTACCGGTATCTCCCGCAACTGGTTTCGCAACTAAGCTTTTAAACGCCGGTACAATTGAAAATAAAGGTATTGAAGCTTCTATAACTCTTAATCCAGTTAGAACAGAAGACTGGAACTGGAATATGAATATTAACTGGGCCAGAAACAGAAGTGAAGTTCTTGAATTAACAGATGGTATTGACAACCTTCAATTGAATCCTGTGAGTCTTCAAGGTGGAGTTTCAATTAACGCAGCTCCTGGAGAGCCTTACGGTGCTATTAGAGGTACAGCTTATGTTTATGATGACAATGGTAATCGTGTAATTACAGATGGCGGTTATTACGAAAGAACACCTAATGCCAACTACATTATTGGTAACATCCAACCGGATTGGACAGGTGGTGTATCTAACTCTATCTCTTACAAAAACCTTACCTTAAACTTCCTTGTAGATGTTCAACAAGGTGGAGATATCTTCTCTTTAGATACCTGGTACGGAAGAGGAACAGGACTATATGAATCTAGTGTTGGTCTTAACGAGCTTGGTAATCCAAAACGTAATACGATAGAAAATGGTGGTGGTGTTATTCTTGACGGAGTTCAGGGAGATGTAACCTACAACGATGATGGAAGTTACCAGGTTACTAATACCTCTGAAAATACTACCAGAGCAAGAACCGATTATTTCGGTAACCCTTATGGATGGGCCAGAAATGCTAACGAAGGTCATGTTTATGACGCTTCTTTCGTAAAGCTAAGAGAAGCTAGTTTAACTTACAAATTTGGTACTGATATTATAGATGCTACACCATTTACCAATGCATCTTTATCTTTAATAGGTAGAAACCTATGGATAATCCACAAGAACATTCCGTATTCTGATCCAGAAGCTGGACTTAGTTCAGGAAACGTACAAGGTTACCAATCTGGTGCTTACCCAGCAGTAAGAGAAATTGGTGCTAGCCTTAAATTTAACTTTTAATAAAAATAATTATGAAGAAATATATTGTAGCTCTAATGGCACTCGTAACACTATGGTCTTGCCAGAGTGACGAGCAATATGAGGATCTTAACAGAGATCCCAAAAACCCTACGCAGGTTGCTTCTGATTTCTTATTTACCGCAGCAACGGTAAGTTTATCAGATAATATGGCATCGCCTAACGTAAACCAGGGACTTTATAGATTCCTTGCACAGTACTTTACTACAACTACTTACTTAGATGAACCAAACTATAACTTTACTTCGAGACAAAATCCCGATAATGTTTGGTCTGAGATCTATAGAGATGTAATTCTTGACATTCAGGATGCAAAAAGTATCGTAGCAGAAAATACTGAACTTGAGCAAGCTGAAAAAGATGCTCGTATGGGTCAATTAGAAGTAATTGAAGTTTATGCGTGGCACGTACTTGTAGATAGTTTTGGAGATATCCCTTACTCTCAAGCCGGACAGGCTGACGAATTTCCATTACCTGCTTACGATGATGATATGGTAATTTACGAAGATTTGATCTCTAGATTAGACAACGTAGGTACAATGTTATCTGCAGGACAGGGTTATTCTTCTGCCGATGTAGTTTATGGTGGAGATATGAGCAAATGGATGATGTTTGCCAACTCTCTTAAATTGAGGTTAGGAATGAGAATTTCTGATGTTAATCCAGGACTTTCGCAATCAACTGTAGAATCTGCAGTTGCAGATGGAGTATTTGCGGCTAATGCCGATAATGCTACCGTTGAATACCAGGGCAACGATCCTTACGGTAATCCACTTTGGGAAGATCTTGTATTGAGTGGGCGATCTGACTTCCTGGCTGCAAACACCATCGTAGATTATATGAACGAGCTTGATGACCCAAGAAGAATGGTATATTTTGATGAAAATGTAGAAGGATATATTGGTGGTATCTACGGAACCAGTAACAACTTCGGTGATTATACTCATATTGGTGATCCTTTCTTGCAGCCAACTCGTGAAGGTATCTTATTAGATTATGCTGAAGTTCGCTTCAACCAGTCTAGAGCTGCCGAACTTGGATACAATGTACCAGGTGATGCTGAAACTCACTATAACTCTGCGATCACCGCATCTATGAACTATTGGGGAATAACTGATGAAGATGCAATTTCATCTTACCTTTCGCAAGCTGATGTAGCTTATGATGGTTCTGAAGAGCAATTTGCTAAGCAATACTGGATCGCTATGTTTGACAATCCATTCCAGGGATGGTCAGTATGGAGAAAATATGATGCTCCTGAATTGAACATTCCTGTAGCATACGAAACTGAAGTTCCATTAAGATATACTTATCCAGTAGATGAGACCAACCTTAACCAAACCAATTACGAGGCTGCTGCCGAAGCAATTGGAGGTGACTCTGCACAAACTCCTGTTTTCTGGGATGTACAGTAATTAAGAGTTGAATTAATACTTATAAACCACCCCTAACCGGGTGGTTTTTTTATTTACAGTAATTCCATAAGTTTAAAAACAAAACCTACCTTTGCACTATGGAAGAAACTACACGCATTTTTGGAATTAGAGCCGTTATAGAAGCTATTCAGGGAGGAAAAAGCATTGATAAGGTTTATATTCAAAAAGGTCTCTCAGGCCCTTTATTTCAGGAATTGAATCATCTTATCCAAAAAGGCAGTTATAATATTTCGTTCGTTCCCGAAGAAAAACTTTATAAGCTTTCCAAAGGAAATCACCAAGGTGTGGTAGCGACTATCTCCCCAATTAAATTTGGAAACCTTGAAGAAACCATTGAAAAAATTCTTGAAGAAAAAACCACCCCCCTTTTTCTATTGCTAGACCAAATTACCGATGTGCGTAATTTTGGGGCAATTATTAGAACCGCAGAATGTACAGGAGTTGATGCCATAATTATACCTGAAAAAGGAGGTGCGCCTCTAAATGCCGATACCGTTAAAACTTCAGCCGGCGGAGTTTTCAATCTTCCTATTGTAAAAGTGAATCATATAAAAGATGCTGTTTTTTATTTACAATCTTCAGGTGTACAACTTGTAGCAGCTACCGAGAAAACAGATGATACAATTTACGATATAGACTTCAAGCAGGCCACAGGAATTATTATGGGAAATGAAGCCAAAGGAGTTTCAAGTTCTATATTAAAAAGCGTAGACAAAAAGGCAAAACTGCCTATGTTCGGTAAAATTGAATCATTGAATGTATCGGTTGCCTGTGGTGTATTTTTATATGAAGCGATTAGACAAAGGCAAAGTTCATAAAAGCGAGAGCTTGACGTTAAAATTCATTCTTTATTTTCTTCTGATTTTTTATAAAAATAGCGATAGGTTATTTTATCAGAATTCTTATTAAACTGTGTTTCGTCCTGCCCCTCTTGGGTTTGGGTGGCTTCCTCTTCAACTTCAAAACGCCTTTCTATAAAATTACCATTTTCATCAAAATGCTGCATAAATAGATCTTCCTTCTCGCTGTATTCAGGCTTTTCCCATTCGTATTTGGGGCTTTTAATAGTATTCTTCCTATAAAAAACGGCCAACATAAAACCCGAAATTAATCCCGATAGATGCCCTTCCCAGGAAATTTCAGGATCTATAGGAGTAACATACCATAGCATACCTCCATAAAGAAAAACTACGATTAGAGAAAGCGCCACTAAGCGATAATATTTTGAAAAAATACCTTTGAAAAATAAAAAAGCGGCAAGCATATATATTATTCCACTCGCCCCAATATGATTCGCAGGTCGTCCAATGCTCCAGGTAAGAATTCCGGTAAGCAGTAAACCAATAATTAGAACCGGCCAGCTAATCTTTCTGTAGAAATAGAATAGCGACATGGAAAGCACAAAAAGCGGGATGGTATTATTGAAAAGGTGCTTTATATCTCCATGAATGAATGGCGAAAATAAAATTCCACGTAAGCCTTTAATTTCTCCCGGACGAACCCCAAAATTGTTAAAACTAATTCCAAAGCGAATCTCAAACCAGAAAACTATCCAGATAAGCAGCACAAACAGGATGGGATATCCCAAAACTCCGGTAGTAAAAACAAAAGGACTAGACTGTTTCAAAAGAATTAGTTTTTTTTTAATATTACAAAAAAGAATCCATTTGTTAATAGATGACAAAGTGTTATTCAAATTACTAATTTTGTCAGATGAGTAAACCATTAGCAGAACGATTACGTCCACAAACTTTAGACGACTATTTAAGTCAGCAGCATCTAATTGGGCCAAAGGGAGCACTGAGACAGCAAATTCAACAAGGTATTATTCCTTCCATCATATTCTGGGGGCCACCAGGCGTTGGCAAAACCACTTTAGCCAATATTATCGCCACTACTTCAGACAGGCCTTTCTTTACTCTTAGCGCGATTAGCAGTGGCGTAAAAGATGTTCGGGAAGTGATAGAAAAGGCCAAGAAAAGCGATGGTTTATTTACCACAAAAAATCCTATTCTATTTATAGATGAAATTCATCGTTTCAGCAAATCCCAGCAGGATTCTTTGCTTGGCGCGGTAGAAAAAGGTTGGGTCACTTTAATTGGTGCCACTACCGAAAATCCGAGTTTTGAAGTGATCTCTGCCCTACTTTCCCGTTGCCAGGTTTATATTTTAAAACCTTTTAGCAAAGAAGATCTGGTAGCACTCCTCGAAAGGGCGATGCGGGAAGATAAAATTATTGCTGCCAAAAATATAAAATTAAAGGAAACCGAAGCGCTACTTAGATTAAGTGGCGGTGATGCCCGAAAACTTCTGAATATCTTTGAACTGCTGGTAACTTCTTCTAAAGGAAACCTTGAAATAACCAACGATTTGGTTTTTAACAGGGTTCAGCAAAACACGGTGCTTTACGATAAAACCGGCGAACAGCATTATGACATCATCTCGGCATTTATTAAATCTATTCGTGGGAGCGATCCTAATGCGGCTGTTTACTGGCTCGCCAGGATGATTGAAGGTGGCGAAGATGTAAAATTTATTGCCCGAAGGTTATTAATTTTGGCCAGTGAAGATATTGGAAATGCCAATCCAACAGCACTGGTTATCGCCAATAATACTTTTCAGGCGGTAACTACAATAGGTTTTCCCGAAGCCCGAATTGTTTTGAGCCAATGCGTCACTTACCTGGCAACTTCCCCAAAAAGCAACGCTGCTTATATGGCGATAAACCAGGCGCAAAGCGCAGTTAAAAAGACAGGAAATTTATCGGTTCCGTTATCCATTAGGAACGCTCCAACTAAACTAATGAAGGATATTGGTTATGGAAAAGACTATAAATATGCTCACAACCACGAGAATAATTTTGTAGAAGCAGAGTTTTTGCCCGATGAGATAAAAAACACTAAGTTTTATGATCCCGGGAACAATCCGCGGGAAAATGCCCAAAGAGAATTTCTTAAGAAACGCTGGAAAACCAAGTATAATTATTAATTGGCTGAAGCTTTATAAACAAGCTTAACCGATTTATTTTCGGCGTTCAAATATTCCACTATCAAATTACCTCCCTCGTCAAAATAGGCTACGCCTTGTCGGGTGAGGGATTTGTAGATAAAGTCATTTTGCCCGCCAAATTTAGCCAAAACAGCAAAGGGTTCTTCTGAATTTTCCTGGTAAAAGGAATAACCGGAATCAGATTTTTTGAGAGAATAATTGATACCGTCTTTTTCGAAATTTAATTCTTTGGCCGAAGCATTTTCGATCATAGGATTTTTAACTACTACCTCGGCAGGAGCAGTTGTTGGAGTTTCAATTTTTTTAGAAGTACGAACGGGCTCGGTTTTTGGTTCGGGTTTCGCAACTTCAGCTTTCTCAACTGCCTGCGGAGCCTCTTCAGAAGCCGTAGGAGCCGAAACTTCAGAAGGATCATATTTGTAATTCAATTCTTTAATAGTACTAAAAGCATCACGCAATGCTTCGTGATGTGCATCTTTAAAATCCTTTATCCTGCTTCTACCCTCTTTAGTTTCTAAAACAATATTTCCCCGACAATCCTCTAATTGAACGACCAACTTGGTTACGAATAGACCAGAGTTGTCTTTTACATATGCGGTAAGACCTAAACAATAATTTTCCTGAAGATCCAGCGGCTTTTGTTCACTTTTCATTATGGTCTCAAAACCATATTTTTCAAATAAGAATTTAGTAAGCGTATTTAACTGATATTGGTTTTCTTCTTTCGAGAATTCAAACTTTTCAGGTATGATAATGTATTTATATTGATCCAGGTCTTGTGCAAAAGTGGAAATAGTTCCGATAAAAAAAGTGAGTACAAATAGTATTTTTTTCATTTTATTGATGTTAATTATTGAAAATCAGCTGCATTCCCAACTGAACAGAAGCGCTATGAGCTTTCGCCAAATTAGGGAAAGCCAGCAAATTATTGGCAGCCAGATAAACATTAAATTTATTAAAAGTTCTAGTATACATCAAGCCAATATTAGTTAAAGAATAATCGTCTAACGAATAGGATAGTTTGAAGCGCTGGTTTTCATTAATTTTTCTATCCCAATAAGTAGTAAAAGCGTAGACAAAACCTTTTGGCCTTTTTACACCACTTAACTGCATTCCCAGCAAATTCATATACCTCACTTTCTTTACGCTTAAATAGTGACAGGGTAAAAATGCAGGACCAAAACCATATTCCATAGCAAAATTAGCTTTTATAGGGCGCCACGTGGTGTAAGATTGGTTGGTGGTTTGGTCTCTTAAATTCCTATCTACTTCGTCTTCAAAAATATCCCAATAGGGAATGGCTTCATCGTTCTCATCTAAATCTGGAAAAAGAGGCTCTATTCCACTGGTTTCATAAGCTCCAAAATACCTGTAATTCTCAACCTCTTTACGTTGAAAAACAGCCCCAAGATCCTGTACCGAGCCGGAAAGTATAAATTGTTCATCAAGGATATAAGAAAGTCCCAGGTCTAACCCGAAACCAACATTTCCCCCAAAAAAAGACCTGCTTAGCAATTCAGCAGTAGCCTGTTCTACGGTCATCCCTTCTTCATCTTTTAAAGGTGCAAAACCCGATGTATTGATTAAAACATCCACATCTACCACTTCGTGGCGGTAAACATTCCTTCCATTTGGAGTGGTATAGGTAGTAAACCTTCCGGTATTCCCGGTACTTTCAGCATTAAAGATCCCGGAGTAAAATTTTGCTCTAGCTCCAACCGTAAGTCTTTTATCAAATTTATGATTGATCCCTAAGTGATAAACCGTCATAATCTCTCCGGTAAAAGAAACATCATCAAAATAAAAAGGTTCATTCAGGTAATTACTATTACCTTCATTGGCGAGTATAGCAGGATCTTTGGGGAAATATACAAATGCATCCATTTCCTGGTAAACACCGGTAGAGAGGTAATTCTTTTTATCTAATTTCCAGCCTAACGAAATAATTTCCCATTGTTGATTCACGGAGAAGTAATCCCTGGAATCCATATCTCGCATGGTTTCCTGAATTCGTGAATTTATATTAGCACCGTCATCGGCAAAAATATCGTAAAGATCTGCCCCGGTAGAACCGGCAGATACATGTATTTGTGAAAAAAGTGGAATTCCAATATGGCCGGTAAAGTTAATTTGAGCTCCGGGATTACTCATTAAAGTTTGCGGAAGATCGTCTACATTAAATAATAGCGGTTTGTTTTGCGCCAAAACCGTACTTGAAAAAAGTAAAAAAAAGCAAATAAGTCTCCACATCTCTAAAATTCAAACGAAAAGAAGCCTTTTGAAGCGAAATCTAATTCACCTTCAAAAGCCGATGTACCCGGCTGCACTTCTAATTCCACCACCATTTTTATACTTCTACGCACTAAATTTATGCGGTCTTCTTCAATTAATTCATATTGTTCTGTAGTTACCGGATTGCCATTGGCGCCAGGTTTTATGGTATAATTTACAGTAAATTGTTCCGCATTAGATTCAGACAAAAACCTAATTTCACTTTCAATCTCACGGGGAAAAGTATTGATATGTCTGAAATAAAAATCTACCGAAGAAAGGTCTTTTTGGATATAATCATCGTCTAAAAATTCTAAACGCACGGTATCGCTGATACGAGTTTTTAAATTTCCAGTGTTTGGATTTTGAAATTGAGATTGATCTATATTGTAAATAAGCAAATCTACCTGCAAATCTGGGCTAAGGGTAATATCTTCACGCTGGCTGAGATCAATATCTTTGGCACAACCTAAGAACAAGCAACTTATAGCAATAAGGCTTGTAGACTTAGTGAGAAAAAATGAAAGGAATTTCATTAGCTTCCAGATTAGGTTGTACTAACGAAATTAACAAAAGATTATTACTACAAATAGAACTTCAGTTCATTTAACGTTTTTATGTGTATTATATCGATGTTTTCTTTGTTTCCGTAGTAATCAAAGAAGATGGGTTTTATCCCGCAATTTTGAGCACCGGTACAATCGGCTTCAAAATTATCGCCAACCATAATACTGTTTTGAGGTGTTGCTGAAGATTTCTTAAGCGCAATTTCGAATATTTGTTTATTAGGCTTTTTTACACCAGCTTCTTCAGAAGTAGTTACCGTGGTAAAATATTCATGAATTCCAGAATTGATAAGTTTTTTATGCTGTACTTCCTCAAAACCGTTAGTAATAATATGTAAAATGTAGTTTTCACGCAGATAATCCAACACCTCTTTCCCTCCATCTAAAAGATAATTATGATCTGGCAGGTATTCTATATAATCTATAGCGATATTATCTATTAAATCTCTATCGGCCTCGAATTTTAAAAGATCGAAACTATCCTTTAGTCTTCCGTAGCGAAGGGCTTCTTTAGAGACCTCGTCGTTTCTATAACGCTCCCAGTATTTGAAATTTACCGGCATATAAACTTCTAGAAAATTATTGATTTCCAACGGAATATTTCTAAACTTAAAAACCCGCTCAAAAGCCAGGGCCGAATTCTTATCGAAATCCCAAAGCGTATGATCCAGATCGAAAAATATATGGTTGATATTATCTAATTTCATAAATCTGCTTTAATAATGAGTAATATTTCTGATGCTCGGAATATTCTGAAAAATCCTGGTTTTTAAAAACCGCTTTAAAACTTCCACCTACTTTCTTAACCTCCTCCAGCATCTTTCCAACTTCGGTATTTATTTTTTCAAAATCATTATGCTCAACAATATTAGAGTTGAATACATACGGATGTATTTTTAAAGCAAGAGTAGACTCGGTATTGATATCATAAAACAAAAAAGGACTACAGGTTCCTGCTCTGAAACCTGAAGTTTCAGGGTAGCCCATAGAATAATCCTGCGGAATTTCTAATTCGGTTAAAAAAGTATAAAATTCAGGAATATTCAAATTGTATTTTACGTTAATCACACTTTCCAGCGGTGTATGTACCGTGTTCTCCATACGAAGTTTTTCCTTCCGAAGGGTTCTAAAATCCTCATAGGCAAAATATCCAGGAATCAAGCCAACCTTAGCATAATCACCTACATATTTAATGATAGAACGATATGGATTTCGATTGTAGTTTATGTTGCGATCGTAAATTGAGAAATCGCTTAACTGAAACATAAAAAGCAAAGACACTTTATATTCTTTTATAAAGGCAATAAGGTCTTCAAAAATATTGATTGGATCTTTTTTTACTCTTAAAAGTACCTGGATCCTATCTATAACCTTATTGAACTGGAGTTTTATTATATCGAGATGCATTCCCGCTAAACTTCTTAGAAATCCTTTATTCTGAAAATTAAAAACATGTTCCACGGCAATAATTGCGCGGCTATGAAACTCCCTGTTTTCGAGAGCTATCTCCGGAAATCTTTCCTGGAGGACTTCCTTAAATTTATAAGCCCAAATATCTACTACGGGAGATTGCAAAAAACCTTCCTGATATCCCACACTTTCTGAAGCCGGAAACCTGCCTAAATCGTCTTTTACATGTGGTAAATATTCTTCGTATCTACTAAGTAAAAAGAAGGAAGCGGCGAAAATATCAAAGGGTAAAGCGCTATTCTCCGAAACAGGAAAGAAACAAGAATCATCGCCCCAGGGCTGTACCTTTATTTCTACTTCACTTAAACCCTGCTCTACTAAGAGATCAACTTTTTGTATAAAAAGTTCGTTTCCAAGAGCTTGTTTACCATAGGAAAGCTTCATCCCCTCGTGGGCGATAAACTCTTCTATCTTTGAAGTGAATTTTATAGAGATTCCCAGAATATTGGTGCAGATATGTTTAAAAGTATAAACTATTCGCGGGGTGATTTTCTGGGTATAAATTAATAGCATCTAAACAATTTAAAGTACGCCTTCGTCTGCAAAGCTAAAGTATGATTTTTCGGTTACAATGAGATGGTCCAGCACCTTAATATCCAAACTTTGCGCAGCAGTTTTAAGTTTTTGCGTAAGTTGTTTATCGGCTTCACTGGGCTTTAAAGTGCCCGATGGGTGATTATGCGCTAAAATTATTGAAGTAGCACCAACTTCCAGCGCCTTTCTTAAAGTAATACGCACATCTACTAAAGTACCCGTAATTCCACCTTTGCTAAGCTGTAGTTGCTCAATAACTTTATTCGAATTATTAAGATAAATAATCCAAAATTCTTCGTGATAAAGCTCCCCTATTATGGGTTGCATCAATTCAAAAACCGAAGCACTGGAGGTGATCTTCTTTTTTTCTAGAGCTTCTTCAGTTCTTCGCCGCCGGCCAAGCTCCATAGCGGCCACAATACTAACTGCCTTTGCCGGGCCAATTCCTTTAAATTCACAAAGCTTTTTTACGGAAAGTTTTCCCAGATCACTCAGTTGATTTCCTGTGGAAGCTAAAATACGTTTACTTAATTGCACGGCAGATTCGTTTCTACTTCCAGAACCGATTAGGATAGCAATAAGTTCGGCGTCGCTAAGACTAACTTTGCCTTTATGAAGCAGTTTCTCCCTGGGCCGATCGTCTTCTGCCCAGGATTTAATACCAAAACCATTCTGATTTTCCTGCCCCATAGTTTTATAAAGATAAAAAATGATTCTTTATCCTCGCTAAAACTATTAAAAATGAAGCGATTAACTTAAAATAAGGCTTTTACTTTTTCCAGGTTTAGATTCCCAAAGGTACCGCTGCTCATTAGCAGCAAAACAGTATTGTTGAAATTTTTAGCCCCAAATGCATCCTGTAAAACTGAAGCTTCAGAGATAACTTCCAAATCTGGTTCATTAAAGGCAGCTCTAATCTCTTCCGCCGAAATAGGGTGCATTTGTTTTTGCGCAATTGCTTCCGGAGAATAGAAAACAATCTTTTCATCAGCTTCTTTCAGTGAGTTTTTATACTGCTGAATAAACTCTGAATTAAGACTGCTAAAAGTGTGTAATTCTAAACAGGCAATTAATTTTTTGTCGGGATATTGCTCTCTTACTGCCCTGTTACTCGCCCTTACCTTAGATGGGCTATGTGCGAAATCTTTAAATACAACTCCATTATTATTTTCAAATATCTTTTCCAATCTTCGGCTGGCACCTTCAAATTCCATCATTGCTTCATAGAAATCATCTTCATCAATTCCCATATGTTGGCAAATCCATTTTGCGCCGGCAAGGTTATTCATATTGTGCTTTCCAAAAATTTCTAAAGGCATATCGCCTTCCGAAGTTTCTAAAATAGTTTCTCCGTCTTCTACGTGATATTCAGGAGTAAAATAAGGATGTTTTCTTATTTGATTTTCAGTATTTTCAGCAAGCTGTTTTAAGGTTTCATCTTCTTCATTATAAACGAGAATCCCACCTTTTACAATAGAATTTATAAAAATTTGAAACTGCTCCACATAATTTTCAAAAGTGGGAAAAACATTAATATGGTCCCAGGCAATCCCGCTAAGCAAAGCAATATTGGGCTGATATAAGTGAAATTTAGGACGAAGATCTATTGGGGAAGCAGGATATTCGTCACCTTCAATCAGCATAAAATCATTTTCATCACTTAAATGAATGGTATTTTCAATTCCCCTAACCGGCGCTCCCAGAAGGTAATCAATTTCCTTTCCGTGATAATGCATCACGTGAATTATCATAGCTGTAATCGTAGTTTTACCGTGCGAACCACCAATAACAACACGAGTCTTCTCTTTAGATATTTCAAAAAGGTATTCAGGATAAGAATAGACCTTTAAGCCTAATTCCCGGGCTTTTTTCAACTCGGGATTATCACTTTTAGCGTGCATACCCAACACAACGGCATTCAGATCTTTAGTTATTTTCTCCGGAAACCAGCCAATACTTTCAGGTAAAAGCCCCTGTTTTTCTAAAGCCGATTTGGAAGGTTCGTAGATTGCATCGTCGCTTCCGGTGATAATATTTCCTTTTTGGTGAAGTGCAAGGGCAAGGCTATGCATAGCGCTACCCCCAATTGCTATAAAATGAAGTTTCATTAGGTTCAATTTCGCGTGCCATTAAATTGGCAATTTCCAATTCTTTTTATTGGCTGCAAATATAGTTAAGAGATAGGGAAATGTCTTTAGCTTACATCTCTAATATTTGTCGCTTAAGCTTTTCTGCTTCCGGAAAATTGAATTTACTCGCCAGCGCCTTATTTACGTGCGCTAAGGCTTTATCCTGATTATTTTGCCGAGCCTGAACTTGAGCAATATGATAATGTGCCCAGGCAGGAGATTTTAAATCTTTATAATTAAAATTTTCAGCATATTCCTGTAGAAAATGAATGGCGGCATCTGGCATTATTTTTAGAGCAGCAGCCCTCTCACCAAGTTCGTAATTTAGATAATTACGCTCTACCAGTTCTTTATTATTTAGTGCTTGCTGAAGGGCACTTTTAATTGCAGCCTCCATTAACTCTTCATCACCCTCATATTTATGAATATAAGCTTCGGCTAAATATGCGTCTACTTTATTAATATTGTGAAGTTCAGCCTTAAATTTCTCAGCTACATCTTTACTACCTCCAAGAATAGCGGGTAATTGCATATAAAGCTCCACCAAAACACGACGAGCTTCTGCGTGGTTTTTATCCAACTCAGCTGCTTTGTTTAGATAAGTTTTAATATCACCTATCATTAACGCTGCTTTAAATTTAGAAATTTCCAGGGCTTTCATCCCCATAGCACCACCAAGTTTAAAGTTGTATTTCGGAGAATCAGGTTTGGTTTCCAGTAATTTTTCGTAATAGTTTATCGCATCATCCCACCTTTTTTCAAAACCGGCAATATCACCTAGATATTCTAGAGCTTTTAGATCGTTTGGAAACTCTTTAAAAACAGTTTTCGCCTTTTTTATTTCATTCTGATTGAGGAATTTTTCCCCAACTTCAAAATTGCTTTGCGCTCCGACGTAAGGAGAAAAACATAGGGCGAAAAGCAGAAAAGTTGCGATATATCGAGTCATACTATTAATTTTTTCATAAATTTAATGTGGTTTAGCAGTAAAAAACTGCGGCAGATTTTATCAACTGAGCAAAAAGTCGGCCATGAATGATAAAAATTGTTAAACTCGTTATTAATTTAACTTACAATGTTAAAAATTATTTTAATATTTGTGCTGCTAAAATTATTTAAACCTAATACTAATAATTGAATTTTAACACCTAGCCTATGCAAAATTTTACTTTTGGGAGGAAGGGAACAAATTGGTTCCTTTTCGCCTTTTTATTGTTAATTGGAACCCTGCCCTCATTTGGGCAAGATTGCGCCACAGTGACGGATGAAGATTCCGGTGAATCTGGAAATCAACAAACTTTCTGCTATCTTTCTACAGTAGAGGATATTGATAGAACAGGAACTAACACTGCAATCTATGAAACTGCTGACACTGCGAATGACACTCAACCTATTGCTTCAGACGAACTATTAACTGATGGCACTACTTACTTTGTTGGTAGTACAACAGAAGACTGTGATCGAGTAGCTGTGGATGTTACTGTGAACTCAGTGAACACTCCAGACAATTCACTTTATCCTGGTCAGAACAGCTTTACTTTATCACCTTGTGTATCCTCAGATTTTTCTGTTGGAGACCTCGAGTCTCTATTTACAGCTGATGCCGGTGCGAACTATAGCATAGAGGCTTATACCTCTGAATTTGGTGACGAAGTTGCAACTGGAAATTTGGTTTCTGGCGAAAGCTACTTTGTAGGCCAGGTTTCTTCTACACAAGGTGAATGTCCTTCACCTAGGGCTGCAGTAGGTTATGACCCTACTAACGCTCCTACTCCAGTTGCCCAGGCTGCACAAACTTTCTGCGAAGGTGCTACCGTAGCAGATCTTGTTGCTGCAGGAACTGAAGATAATACTCAAGCCATCAGATGGTACAGAAGTGCAACTTCTAACAGCCCATTAGCCAATGATGTTGAATTAATTAATGGTGAAGATTACTATGCTTCTCAAATTGTAAATGATCGTAACGATCCTTTCCCTCCTTGTGAAACTGCTCCTGAAGATAGAGCTGCAGTTACAGTAGAACTTGTTGAAGGTCCTGATGCTGGAGAAGATGCTTCAGGTGAGGTGTGTGAAACAAACGTACAGGAAACATTCCCTTCAGAAAATGCAATTGAAAATTTCTATTTGAATTTATTAGAGGATGGAGTACCAAGAGATGGAACTTTTAGTCCGGGTATTTCACAAATGGCAAGTCAATACCAAAACGATGCAGATGGTTTAGGCGATTTTACTACTACCTATACTATTGGGGAAGATAACTGTCAGGATTCAGTTGAACTTACAATATCTGTTGTTCCTGCTGAGGATGCTGAAGCCGGTGATGATTTCTCTGAATCATACTGTATTGACCAGAATGAGGATATTGATCTTCTCAGTTTTTTAAGTGACGATGCAATCGAAACAGGAGAATTTTCAGCTCCTTTTGAAAATGGAGTTTTCAATCCTTCAGAAGAAGGAGCAGGAACTTACACAATAACTTATTCAGTTAACGAAGGAAATTCTTGTGTAAACGGTTCTGATGAAGCTACTTTTACTTTAGAAGTTAATGAGGTAAACGTAGAAAACATTACTATCAATATTGACCCTTCAGAAGTCGAAGGAATGAACGAAACTCAAGCCCTACAGGAATTGAGTTCAAGATTCGGTCCTTATTTCGATGGCATTCCTGATTTCGATGCCTTCGATCCTGAATTAGAAACAGCTTTTGCAGGATTAGATCCAGAAAACCCTGAAGGAACTTACCAAACATCTTACAGTGGTAATTCTTGTGAAATATTGAATTTTACAGTTATTATTGCGGAAGAAGTAGATCCAGTTCCTCCAGGTGAACCTACAGGAACCGTTTGTGAAACTGATGTTCAGGCAACTTTCCCTAGTAACGATGAAGTAAGGAAATACTATATTGCTCTATTACCATCAGGAACTCCAACCAATGGTAGCTTTAATCCTAATATAGATCAAATAGTAGAAAACTACCAGGCTGATGAAGATGGTCTAGGGGATTTCACTACCACTTATACCGTAAACGGTGAATCTTTTGACCTTACGATTACTGTGGTTGATAATGCAGATGCAGGTGAGAATGGAACTGCTACTTTAAATGAAGATGATGAGCCAGTAGATCTGTTCGACTACCTTGAAGGAACCCCTATGGACGGTGGAACCTGGAGTAATGGCGAAGGAATCTTTGATCCATCAACTGATGAAGAAGGCACATTCACTTACACAGTTACCTTAGGAAGTTGTGAGGATACGGCTACTGTAACCGTAACTGTCGAAGAAGAAACAGACCCAACAGATCCAACGGATCCAGAATGCCCTTCAGATGGTGATATTATAACAGGTGAAGTTTGTATTACCGATGTGCAAGAAACTTTCCCAAGCGTAGATGAAATCAGAAAATATTATTTAAATCTTTTAGATTCCGAAGTTGCAAGGAATGGAACATTTGATCCAACCCCTGCAGAAATTGCAGACATTTATCAGGATGATGAGGATGGTTTGGGTGATTTTACCACGACTTATACCTTAGATAACGAAGATTGTGAAGCTTCTGTTCAATTAACAGTAAGAGTGATCGATACAGTACCAGCCGATGCCGGAGAAATTGACGATCAGGAATTATGTTCGAATGAAGGCATGATAGATCTTTCCGAATATCTTGAAGGACCAGAAGCTGTTGAAGGCGGAACCTTTACAGGTGAAGGTGTAACAGATAATATGTTTGATTCCTCTATAGGATCAAATGAAGAAGGTTATAACATCACTTACACTGTTAGTGAAGAAAACGAAGCTTGTGTAGAAGGTGAAGACTCTACTACTTTTACAATTTCAATAAATGACGCTCCTAATGCAGGACCCGATGTAAATGAAACATACTGTATTACAGAGGTTGAAGATATACTGGAAAATCCTCAGGATGCTATAGCCTGGTTTAATGAACTTATTGAAGGTGAAGATATTGATCAAGATGGTGATTTCGATCCTGCAATAGAAAATCTAGCCCTTCAAGTTATTGCTTATGTTAGCAACCCAGAAGAACCTAGTGCTACTTTTGAAACAACCTATTCAGTTTCAAATGAAAATTGTGAAGATTCTGCTATAATCTCAATAACCATAAACAATGTTGAGGAAGCAGAAGCTGGATCTTTTGATAACTTAACATTCTGCTCTACTGATACTAACCAGGATCTATACAATTTCCTTAGTACAGACGCTACCCAAGGAGGTACATTCTCTATAGATGGAGAAGAACTTGAAAATGGTATTTTCACTACTTCTATGATGGAGATAGAAACATATACTGTAACATATACTGTAGATGATTCTATTGATTGCGTTGAAGGAGAAGATTCCGCCACATTTGATATCGAAATTATACAGGGAGCTAATGCTGGTAGCGACAATAGTACTACTTTATGCAACCAGGATATTCTTAACGGCATGTTTGAAGGTTCTGAAGCTTTGGTTAGAGAATTTTATCTAGATCTTTTGGATGAGGGTGTTTCACGAGAAGGAACATTCAATCCTAGCTTACAAGAATTTATTGATGAGTACGATAGTGGTAATCAAATTGGAACTTTCACAACTACTTATACCGTAGTAGAAGGAGTATGTTCTGATTCCGTAGAACTTTCACTCACTGTAGTAGAATCAGTACCAGCTGAAGTTGGCGAAATCGCAGATCAAACACTTTGTTCTAGTGATGAAGATTTAAATCTTTATGATCTAATTACCTCTGGTAATGAAGATGGTACTTTTGAAGGTTATGAAGACGGAATCTTTAGCCCATCTATGATGGACGCTGGAACCTATGAAATCACTTATACTGTAAACGAGGATACTCCTTGTGTAGAAGGTGAAGCAAGTACTACTTTCACTATTGAAGTGCAACAAGGTGCTAACGCCGGTGAAGATATGGCTGTAACAGTTTGTAGTAACGACGGTCAACAAGATCTTTACGATTTAATTTCTGCAGATGCAGATATGGATGGTGAGTTCACTTTAGATGGTGAAGTTATTGAAGACGGTATTATGGATCCTTCAGCTTTTGAAGCTGGAACCTACGAAGTTATTTATACAGTTACTGCCGGAGAAGACGATGAATGTGGTGGCGATGATACAGCTACAATCACAATAACACTTGGTGAAGCTCCAGAAGCTCCAACAACTGGTGAAGCCATTGCATTCTGTGCTATAGACGGTGCAACTGCAGCTTTACTTGACGCTGAAGGAACTAACTTAACCTGGTATTCTGACGCTGACCTATCTATGATGGTTAGCGAGGAAGACCTATTGGTAAATGGTGAATACTACGTAACTCAATCTGCAGATAACGGATGCGAATCTGAAGCCGCAATGATTATGGTTAATATCGTAGATTCTCCTGCACCAACTATCAGTTCAGATTATGAATTATGTGCATTTGATAATCCAACACTAGCAGATCTTACTGCCGAAATCAACGAAACTGGTGAAGTAACCTGGTACGAATCAGCAGATAGTATGACCGCGTTAAGCAACAATGCTATGTTAACTGATGCAACTACTTACTACGCTACACTTATTTCAGATAACGGTTGCGAAAGTTCAGAAAGATTAGCTGTTACAGTTACTCTAGAAGACTGCGCATTACTATTCCCAGAAGCGATTACGCCAAACGGAGATGGCAGAAATGATAGGCTAGTTATAGAAAATATTGAAAGCGAATATCCAAACTACAACATTACAATCTTTAACAGATGGGGTAATGCAGTGTACAAAGGTAACGCCTCTACTCCTACCTGGGATGGAACTTCTAACCAATCCGGTAGTCGGGGAGACGATGTACTACCTGTAGGTGTATATTTCTATGTGGTAGACTTTAACGACGGAAGCACAGAGCCTCGTCAGGGTAAAGTATACTTGAACAGATAATATAAAAGGATAAACATTAGAAAGAAATGAAAAAAACAATCACAAAATATTTAATATTCGCTGGCATTATCCTTTTCTCATTAAAGGGGATGGCTCAGCAAGACCCCCTGTTCACTCAGTATATGTATAATATGAGTGTAATAAACCCAGCTTACGCTACCGATGATCCAGGTATGCTAAACCTGGGGGGTATTTACAGATCTCAATGGCAAAATGTTGACGGTGCTCCAAGCACCGCCAACTTCTTTGCCCACACTCCAATTAGTGAAAGAGTAGAACTTGGTTTAACCGTAGTTCACGATGAAATAGGTGGTATTGTAAAAGAAAACAATATTACTGCCGATTTCGCTTATGTGATCCCAACGGGTGGAGAAAGCAAAATCTCTTTTGGTCTTAAAGGTGGTCTTACCACTTTTGATGCAAGCCTTTCTGGTTTACAGGTAAACGACCCTACAGATCCGGCTTTGGAAAATGTAAACGAAGTTTTCCCGGTATTTGGAGTTGGTGCTTTTTGGTTTGGAGATAACTACTATTTAGGTGCTTCTGCTCCTAACTTGTTTACTTCAAAATACATTGAAAACGAACAAGAGATTGCAGCATTAGGTGAAGAGGAAATTCACTACTATTTAACTGGTGGATACGTTTTTCAACTTAATTCAGATCTTAAATTGAAGCCTGCTTTTATGGCAAGAGGTGTTCAAGGTGCTCCGTTAGCAGTAGATGTTACTGCAAACGTTTTGTTGTACGATAGGTTAGAAGCCGGTGTTGGTTACAGATTTAATGAAACCATCACAGGACTTGTAAACTTCAAGATCACTCCTTCACTACGTGTAGGATACGCTTACGATCACTTTACTTCAGAATTCGCTAATTACAATTTAGGTGGAACTCACGAGGTAATGTTGTTGTTTGATCTTGACCTGTTTGGTCTTACCAAAGGATATGACAAATCACCTAGATTCTTCTAAAAAACGAATAATATGAAAAATTTATATAGTACCCTTTTTATTCTTTTTATAGGTCTTGCCGCTTTTGGGCAAAGCGCCGAAATAAAGAAGGCAGATAAATTGTTTGTTCAAAGAGCATACATAGACGCTGCAGAAGCTTATGAAAATGTAGTAGATAAGAATCAGCAGGTTTTACAAAATCTAGGAGATGCTTATTTCTACACCAATCAAATGGAAAGTGCTGCGGAAGTTTACCGCACACTTTTCCTTAGACACGAGGAGAATGCAGCACCTGAATATCAGTTTCGTTTTGCACATTCTTTGCGCGCTATAGGAAACCAGGATGAAGCTAACGAGTATATGAGTGATTATACTGGTGAAGATGTAAACTACGAGGATTTTGCACGTAAATTAGATACTGTGGTGCCTCACGTTTATACCACTGAGCAAATCATGAATAACAGTGCTTCAGCTGATTTTGGTATTGCTTTTTACGGAGATCGAATTGCTTTTGCTTCAACTAGAAATCAGGAGCGTCCGGTTTATCCTTGGAACAAAAAGCCAACACTAGATCTTTATACTGCTGAAATGTCTGAAGATGGTGAACTAAGTGATATCGTATTATTTTCAGATAAAATTAATACCGATGAGCACGAGAGTTCTGCAACTTTTAGCCAGGATGGCCAGGTAATGTATTTTGACCGTAACAGTGAAAACAGAGTGAAGAACGAAGAAGGAATTAGAGTTGCCCATATTAAAATCTTCCGTGCAGAAATGGTAGATGGTGAATGGAGTAATATCGAAGCTCTTCCTTTTACTAGCGATGAATTTTCTACTGAACACCCAAGCTTAAGTGCAGATGGAAGCAAACTTTATTTTGCCAGCGACATGCCAGGTTCTGAAGGTTCTTTTGATATCTATGTTGTAGATGTAAACGAAGACGGAACTTACGGGGAACCAGAAAATCTTGGTACTGGAATTAACACTCCACACCGTGAGCAATTCCCTTACATTAGTGAAGCAGGAGTACTTTACTTCGCTTCAGATGGACACCAGGGATTTGGTAACTTAGATGTATTTAGAGCTGAAGGAGATTTCAACGAAGCTCAAAATCTTGGTAATACTGTAAACAGTGGTCACGATGATTTCGCTTTTGTAATAGACGAAGAAAACCAAAAAGGATACCTTGCTTCTAACCGAAGAGGTTCAGATAACCTTTATGTATTTACCAGAGAAGATTATGTTCCTCCAGTTGTTGAGTTTGACGACAGAGAGACAAACCTTGAAACCGGTAGACAACAATTAAAAGATGTTGGAAATATTTACTTCGCCTTCGATAAATCTACCATCAAAGAGGAGTCTAAACCAACACTTGATAAAGTTGTAAATATCATGAACAAGTATCCTGAGCTTCTAATTGAAATTGGCTCTCACGCCGATGCAAGAGGTTCAGATAAATATAATATGGCACTTTCTGAGAGACGTGCAGCTTCTACTTTAGAGTATCTTGTTGAAAACGGTATAGACCGCAGCAGATTAACTTCTAAAGGTTATGGAGAAAGCATGCCGCTTAATGACTGTACTCAACCTACAGGTTGTACTACAGAACAGTATGCTAAGAACAGACGTAGTGAATTCACCATTATGAATAATGAAGACACTATGGATTCTAACGAAATGGAAGATGAAGAATAGATCTTTCATGGGTTAGCTACTAACTAACCAACCAAAATGTGAAAAGCCCCGGAAATTTCCGGGGCTTTTTTATTGCAAAAGTTTCAATAAGTTGAATTTAGAAAAAGCAACTACATAAATTATTTTTTTGGAGGGTAACCTTCTAAAGCTTTCTGCACAATTTCATCAAACATCGCCCTACGTTCTTCAGGCGAAGCATTAGGATTAAATTTAGTTTCCACAATAGCCTGCCATATTAAAGAATCTTCAGCAACATCTATAAAGTCTATTGTTACTTCAAGAATTATAGAATTATTCTCAATAGGAATTCCTCCGGAAACTCCTACTCCCCCACCTCTACCTCCTCCGCCAACTCCAATGCCAATACTGCTTCGGTTTTGATCCATAAACTCTCTGGAATACGCGTTTACAAAGACACCAGGCTCCTCCGAAGTTGAAAAGCCTTTACTTTCCATTCCATTTTTTAAACTGGCAATAAGCCGGGTTTCATCTAACTGGGATAATCCAGATTGAAAATCGGGGAAAAGCTGGTAGGTTTTATAATTATTAAAGCTAACCGTATCATCATAATCATATACAGCTTTTGGCGCATTGCAAGAGGAAAGCAGTACACAAACAAAAAGTAATTTTATTAGTTTCATGAGATTAAATTTTAAATTTTTTACAAAAAAAAGCAGCGAAGAAATACATCCACGCTGCTTAAATTTAATCAAAAACCGTTCAGGAATTCTAAAGATTAACAAAAACCTCTATATACAATCAAGCCTTTTAATAAGGAAAATTGAAGTATCTACGAAGATTCTTTATTTAGCATTTCCCACAACCTGTCCTTTAATTCGGTTAATCCTTGCTGTGCTACTGATGAAATAAAAAGGTAAGGAGCACCTAAATTTTTATCTAATTCATGTTTCATTTCCAACTTTAATTCAGCATCTAACATATCGCTTTTAGAAATAGCAATAAGTCTGTCCTTATCCAGCATTTCAGGATTATATCTGCGCAATTCATCCAGTAAGATTTCATATTGTTCAGAAATATTAGGAGCATCTGCAGGGATCAAGAACAAAAGGGTAGAGTTTCTTTCAATATGTCTTAAAAACCTATGACCAATTCCTCTTCCTTCCGCAGCGCCTTCAATAATTCCCGGAATATCGGCAACTACAAAAGTTTTAAAATCACGATATTCTACAATACCTAAATTAGGTTTCAACGTAGTAAACTCATAATCGGCTATCTTAGGTTTTGCAGCGGTAATTACCGACAACAAAGTAGACTTTCCGGCATTAGGAAAACCAACCAGACCAACATCGGCCAAAATTTTTAGTTCCAGAGTAATATCTACTTCTGTACCGTCAATCCCGGGCTGAGAATAACGCGGTGTTTGGTTTGTAGAACTTTTAAAATGCCAGTTTCCACGGCCACCCATTCCACCTTCGGCAACGAGATATTCTTTGCCGTCTTCGGTGATTTCGTGAATAATCTTTTGGGTTTCGGTATCTCTAATTACCGTTCCCAGTGGTACTTCAATATATTCATCAGAACCTTCTGCACCGCTACTGCGTTGCTTACTTCCATTCCCGCCGTGTTCAGCACGAATATGTCTTTTAAACTTTAAATGATAAAGTGTCCAAAGGTTTTTGTTCCCTTTCACAATCACATGGCCACCACGACCACCATCACCACCATCGGGCCCCCCTTTCGCGACGTATTTTTCGCGGTGTAGGTGAGAAGAACCACTACCTCCTTTACCGGAAGCTACGTGTATCTTTACATAATCAACAAAATTCCCTTCAGTCATATTTTCAAAAATTTAATCTACCCCTGGAGAAACCCAGGAGGTATAAATCGCAATCCATTCTATCTTAATAACAAGCCCTTGGATTAATTAATCCAGTTGATCTCGTAATAAGTGATTAAGCTTGTAGCTTATCTATTACAGCACTTAGGCGTTGGGTAATTTCTTCGATAGAACCTACTCCATCTACCCCGTAATACTTGTCTTGTTTTTTGTAATATTCTTTAAGAACTGCAGTTTCGTTGTAATAAACTTTGATCCTGTTTCGTATTACCGATTCATCAGCATCGTCTTTTCTTCCAGAAGTTTTTCCTCTTTCTAAAAGTCTATCTACCAAAATCTCATCATCAACCTCTAAAGCGATCATCGCGGTAACTTCGGTATTCTTTAACTTTAATAATTCAGCTAAAGCATCGGCCTGGGCAGCAGTTCTTGGAAAACCATCAAAAATAAATCCTTTAGCGCCTTCGTTTTTATCAACTTCAGCGTTCAACATTTTTATGGTGACCTCATCAGGAACTAACTGACCTTTATCCATATAAGATTTAGCATTCAGGCCTAATTCGGTTTTATTCTTAATGTTATTTCTAAACACATCTCCAGTAGAGATATGAATTAGCTGATATTTTTCTTTTAAGATGTCTGCCTGAGTTCCTTTGCCGGCGCCAGGAGGGCCAAACAAAACCAAATTTGTCATGTTTTTTTATTTAAGTTTATAGACTTGTGTAAGGTTACGTCCCAAACCGTCATAATCCAATCCGTAACCCACAATAAATTTATTAGGAATCTCCATTCCTCTATATTTAATATTGAATTCTTTTTTATAAGCTTCAGGTTTGTAAAACAAAGTCGCTACTTCGTAATTAGCCACCTCTTCCTTTAAAAGAATTTTATTGATTTCTTCTAAAGTATTGCCGGTATCTACAATATCCTCCAGCAAAATTACTTTTCGGCCTCTCAAAGACTGGTTCAAACCCAAAAGTGTTTTTACGTTTCCGGTAGTTCGCGTGCCCTCATAAGAACCAAGTTTTACGAAACTAACCTCGCAATCTCCAGAAAATCTTTTTATCACTTCAGTGGCAAACATAAAAGAGCCGTTAAGTACGCCTAAAAAAATAGGATTTGCATCCATATAATCTTCGTTAAGCTTTTGGGCTACTTTGTCTATGGCCACGTTGATCTCTTCCTCTGAAATGTAGGGCTCAAATTCTAAATCGTGTAGTTTTATCAAATCTGAAAAATTTTAAAGAGCAAAGATAAGGATTCTTAACAACCCAAACTGCCAGATTTCCATAAGAATAATAGCACAACTTGACCTAAAAATTTATTTTTGCTGAAACTTTTACGGTATGATCAATTATTTTTCTTCAAACTTTAAATTAGGAATACTTGGCGGCGGGCAGTTAGGCAAAATGATGCTCTACGAAACTCGTAAATACGATATTCAAACTAATGTTTTGGAGCCAAATCCTGAAGCACCCTGTAAAATTGCCTGCGATTATTTTGAAACCGGTGATCTTATGGATTTTGATACCGTAGTTAACTTCGGAAGAAAAGTTGACGTGCTCACTTTTGAAATTGAAGGAGTAAATATTGAAGCTTTAAAGCAATTAGCGCAGGAAGGCATTAAAACCTATCCCTCGGCTGAGACTTTAGAAAAAATACAGAATAAAGGAATTCAGAAAAATTTCTATAAAAAACATCAAATCCCAACCGCTGATTTTGAAATTTTTTCATCGAAGCAAAATTTAATTTCCGCTTTAGAAAACAGCAAAATTAGTTTCCCTTTTGTTTGGAAAAGCACCACCGGCGGTTATGATGGGAAAGGTGTTTCTGTTGTAAAAGACAAAGAAGCATTAAACGATCTTGCAGACGCTGAATGTATTGCTGAAAACCTTGTTCCTTTTAAAAATGAATTGGCGGTAATCGTTGCTAGATCGGCTTCAGGGGAAGTAAAAACCTATCCCGTAGTAGAAATGGAATTTCATCCTACGGCAAACCAGGTAGAATATGTGATCTGCCCGGCAAGAATTGAAGATTCCGTAGCACAAAAAGCCAGGGAACTGGCGGTTAAGGTTTCCGAAGCATTTGAGCATGTAGGCTTACTGGCGGTAGAAATGTTTCAGACAGAAAATGATGAAATACTGGTAAACGAAGTTGCACCAAGACCTCACAACAGTGGGCATTACAGTATTGAAGCAAGCTACACTAACCAGTTTGAACAACATATTCGCGCTATTCTAGATCTTCCGCTGGGAATAACCGATAGTAAAGTCGGCGGAATTATGGTAAATTTAGTGGGCGATGCCTCCCACGAAGGGGAAGTGGTTTACGAGAATATTGAAAAAATAATGAAGATGCCCGGCGTGACGCCTCATATTTACGGTAAAAAAATTACCCGTCCATTCAGAAAAATGGGTCACGTAACCATTGTTAACAAAGACCTGGCTGAAGCGAGAAAAATAGCCGAAGAGGTTAAGAATTCAATTAAAGTTATTTCTAAAAAATAATATATACCTCACAGGTTTTGAAAACCTGTGAGGTATTCATAACCATAAAAATTATGAGCAAAGTAGCAGTAATAATGGGAAGCACCAGCGATTTACCGGTAATGCAGGATGCAATAGACATCCTGGAAGGTTTTGACCTGGAAGTAGAAGTAGATATCGTTTCTGCTCACCGCACCCCTGAAAAATTATTTGAATACGGAATAACCGCCCACGAGCGTGGAATAAAAGTAATTATAGCCGGTGCCGGAGGCGCAGCTCACCTACCGGGAATGATAGCATCGCTCTCCCCGCTTCCAGTAATTGGTGTGCCGGTAAAATCCAGCAATTCTATAGATGGCTGGGATTCTGTTTTATCTATTTTACAAATGCCGGGAGGAGTTCCGGTTGCCACCGTAGCATTAAACGGAGCAAAAAACGCAGGAATCCTTGCCGCTCAAATTATAGGAACTTCAGATAAATGTACTTTAGATAAGATATTAGTCTATAAAGAAGGACTTAAAGAGAAAGTGATTGAAGGCGCCAAAAAGGTGAAAAAATAGCAAAAGCCACGTCTTGCGACGTGGCTTTCTTTGTAGTAAACTTACCTAAATCTGTAAAAAATTATTTATTAACCATTCTAAATATTTAAACCAGAAAAACTTTAAAGCTACTACAATAATTTAAGCGTCGAATATACATTTTTTTACAGAAAAACACCGTTTTGTGTTAAAAAAAGTTATTAAAAACGTCAAATTTAGGTTAAGTACATCTGCCTTCTCGGTTAGCCCGTGATTAATAAATAAATTAGACCATTAAAACAAAGAAGATATAATGACCACTCAAAATAATCCACTTTTACAGGAATTTGATCACGCTCCATTTTCAAAAATTGAGAATAAGCATTTTAAACCCGCTATCATAAAGGCCATTGAAATGGCTCGCGAAGAAATCAATGCAATTGCATCAAATGCCGATGAAGCTACTTTTCCAAATACCATTGAAACTTTAGAATTTTCAGGAGAAAAATTAGATAGAGTAACCAGTATATTTTTCAATCTTAATTCTGCGGAAACCAATGAGGAAATTCAGCAAATTGCCCAGGAAGTTTCTCCGCTTTTATCAGAATTCAGAAATGATATCATTCTAAATAAAGCACTTTTTGAAAAAGTAAAATCGGTTTATAATAAGAAAGACCAGCTTGACCTGAATACCGAGCAAAAAACGCTTTTGGATCGCAAATACAAGGCTTTTTCCCGAAACGGAGCAAACTTGCCAATAGAAAAGCAAAACGAACTTAGAGATATAGATAAAAAACTTTCAAAGTTAAGCTTAGATTTTGGCCAAAACGTACTTGCCGAAACCAATAAATTTGAATTACATCTTACCGATGAAAATGATCTAAAAGGCCTGCCGGAAAGTTTTAAAGAAGAAGCTGCACAAGTAGCAGCTTCCAAAGAGAAAGAAGGCTGGATCTTTACCCTTGAATATCCAAGCTACCTCCCTTTTATGAAATATGCTGAAAACAGGGAACTTCGTAAAAAAATGGCACTTGCTTTTGGCTCTAAAGGATTTCACGGCGATGAGTTAGACAACCAGGAAAATGTGCTGCAAATTGCTAAGTTAAGATACCAGCGCGCACAGCTTTTAGGTTATAAAACCCACGCACATTTTGTATTAGAAGAGCGTATGGCCGAAACTCCCGAAAAAGTAAACAGCTTTTTAGACGAAATTCTTGAAAAAGCAAAACCTGCTGCCGAGCGCGAATTTAAAGAGTTAGAAAATTTCGCAAAAGATCTGGATGGAATTGACCAATTACAAAAATGGGATGCCGCTTTTTACAGCGAAAAATTAAAACAGAAATTATTCAATCTCGATGACGAAAAACTGAAACCTTATTTCAAACTTGAGAATGTAATAGACGGAGTTTTCACAGTAGCTCAAAAACTTTATGGCCTTAGTTTTAAAGAAGTTTTTGATGTAGATAAATATCATGAAGATGTAAAAATCTACCAGGTACTTGATGAAAATAATAAAGAAATGGCCCTGTTTTACGCCGATTTCCACCCAAGACCGGGAAAACGAGATGGCGCCTGGATGACGGGTTACAAATCGCAATACAAGAAAGATGGTGAGGAAGAACGCCCGCATATTTCTATTGTTTGCAACTTCACCAAACCTTCTAAAAAACAACCTTCATTATTAACTTTTAACGAGCTCACCACGCTTTTCCACGAATTTGGCCACGCGCTTCACGGGATGCTGGGAGATACTGAATATCCGAGTTTATCGGGTGCAAATGTCTATTGGGATTTCGTAGAACTTCCAAGTCAGTTATTAGAAAACTGGTGCTACGAGAAAGAAGCACTTCAACTGTTTGCCAAACATTATGAAACCGGCGAAGTGATTCCTATGGAATTGATTCAAAAAATAAAAGAATCGGCTAATTTCCAGGAAGGAATGGCTACGGTAAGACAATTAAGTTTCGGAATGTTGGACTTAAGCTGGCACGGGGTAGATCCTTCAGCAATTACTGATGTAAAGGCTAACGAAGATAAAGCCTTTGCACGCACCAAATTGTTCCCGAATGTTGAAGAAAATTGTATGAGTACCGCATTCTCCCATATTTTCCAGGGTGGATACTCTGCCGGGTATTATTCCTATAAATGGGCAGAAGTTTTAGATGCTGATACCTTTGAGTATTTTCAGCAAAACGGAATTTTCAGCAGGGAAGTTGCCAATAAGTTCAAGACGAATATACTTTCGCAGGGCGGTACAGATCACCCGATGACGCTTTATAAGAAATTCCGCGGAAAAGAACCAAAACCCGATGCCTTATTAAAACGTGCCGGATTAATTGAAAAATAATTAAACTAAAGAGGCTGTCTGAAAAATTTTTAAATCGTCATTCTGAATTCATTTCAGAATCTAGGATTGTGGTAATTAAAACATGTTAGAAGCTGAAAACAAGTTCAGCTTGACGAAATTAGACCTTTTCAAACAGCCTCTTTTATTCTTTAATCAATTTAAGCCTTAGAAACCTTATAAGATCTATAACTTATAAATTCAATTACTTTCATTAATTTTGAAGTGACCTTGAAGCAAGCCTATGCCAACTCATAAACTCGATCCTACAAAATGGGTGGATAAATATTCCGATTACCTGTTTAATTACGCTATTGTTAGGGTTAACGATCGCGAGGTGGCAAACGATCTAATTTCTGAAACTTTTCTTGCAGGCCTCAATTCTAAAGATAATTTTGAAGGAAGGGCTACAGAGCGAACCTGGCTTATTTCTATTTTGAAGCGAAAAATCATAGATTATTACCGAAAGATAAACTCTATAAAAGGTCAGGCTGAAGTTCGAATAAATTATTCAGATTCTGAAAATAATGGCGATTGGCTGGAAGAACAGGTAGCCGATACTTTTGATCGTACGGCCGAAGATGAAATGGAAAATACTGAGTTGGGTCTAGCCATTTTGGAATGCCTTGAACAAATAAACGAAAAACACGCCGCGATATTTAAAATGAAAACCATTGATGGGGCTGATACTGAAGCGGTATGTAAAGAATTCAATATTAGTCCGTCTAACCTTTGGGTAATCATTCACAGGGCACGCACCGCATTGGCCGCCTGCCTTGAAAAAAACTGGTTCTAAGTTATGCCGAAACGAAAATTTTTCATTTTTGACTGTTCAAAAGCAGAAAATTGCTGCGACAAAAGCCAATATAACGAAGCTGGAACACGCGAAAAACTATCCATGCTTATGCATTTGCTTTTATGCAAACCCTGCCGTAAGTACACTTCCAAAAACACTAAACTCACCCATTTAATAAAAAAATCTAAGCTTAGAACTTGTTCTGAAGAAGAAAAAAAAGCCTGGAAAAACAGTATTGAAAAAGAAATGGCTAAAGGAGAATCTTAGCCAGCAGCCAAACTAAAAGCCAAAACACCGGAATTCCTTCCACCCAAAAAGCCGAATAATAACCTCCCTGATCTATCCGCGCCGCTTTTATAAAATACGCCGAAACTAATAAGGTAAGACTTAAAGCAATTAAGTTGATTACTGAAAAATAAGATTTCAGTAATTCCAGAAACAGCATAATCCCCAATAATACATATCCAATTTTCTGAGTATTTGCTATTCCAATTTGCTGCGGAATTGTATCTAAATTCCCAGAATCAAACTTCAAATCCCTTATCTCAAACGGAAGCGTTATAGCAATTACAAAGAAAAAGCGCTGAAAAAAAGCGAGGCTGGTTTCCTGTAAAGCAACCTGATTCATCAGTGGCAAAATAACAGTCACTCCAGCCCAAACAACGGCGATAATAAAAATTTTAATTCCCCCAATATTCCTAAGATTTTGCCTGTTTTTTCCTAGAGGAATAGCATATAGTAAAGTAAAAACTCCCAAAATAGCAGAAGCTAAAAGTATTTTTAATTCCTGCTGAAAAGCGAAATACAGCAAAGCCACGAAGCAAAAAAAAGAGAAAATCTGTATCAATTTTAGGTTTTGGGCGAGGCTGGCATGATGCAGTTTAGCGATGCCGGCATACTTCACAAAATTATAGCCGGTAATGCTTCCGAAGAAAATAAAAAATAGCAGGTTTTTATCAATTTCAATATTGAATTCCAGGAAGCTTATTAAGCTTAACGAAACCACGGCCAAAGCCACGTGCAGACTACTATTTATATAGAAATCCAATATATTTTTAAAACGCTGCATCCTGCTAAATTAATCATTCTTCTCGCAACCAAAACTGACGTTATAAATCTTAACAAGTGTATACGTCTAATCACTAAAAAATTACGTTTAAAATATGTACTTTTGCAGCACAAAACACAACTTTATTTTAATGAGAACAGATTCTTTTGCCCTACGCCATATTGGCCCCAGAGAAAGCAATCTCCAGGCAATGTTGGACACCATTGGTGTAGATTCGTTAGAACAGTTAATATACGAAACCATCCCAGACGATATTCGTTTAAAATCACCCTTAAATTTACCTGCTGCACTTAGCGAAAATCAATATGCCGAGCATATTGGGAAACTAGCTGCAAAAAACAAGGTTTTTAAGACTTATATAGGTCTTGGTTACCACCAGGGAATATTACCGGCGGTGATTCAGCGAAATATTTTGGAAAATCCGGGTTGGTATACGGCTTACACGCCTTACCAGGCAGAAATTGCCCAGGGAAGACTGGAAGCTTTATTGAATTTCCAAACTATGGTAAGCGATCTTACCGGAATGGAAATTGCCAATGCCTCGCTTTTAGATGAATCTACCGCAGCGGCAGAAGCTATGGGACTTTTATTCGCTGTTCGCGATCGTAAGCAAAAGAAAGATGACGTAAATAAATTCTTTGTTTCCGAACAGGCTTTACCGCAAACCATAGATCTTATTAAAACACGTGCCGATTTTATGGGCATCGAGTTAGTGGTTGGTAATCACGAAGAATTTGATTTTAGCGATAAATTCTTTGGAGCTTTAGTACAATATCCAGGGAAGCTCGGACAGGTATTTGACTATGCCGATTTTGTATCAAAATGTAAAGATGCTGATATAAAAGTAGCTGTTGCTGCCGATATTTTGAGTTTGGTTAAACTACAGGCACCGGGAGAACTTGGTGTAGATGTAGTTGTGGGAACCACTCAGCGTTTTGGAATTCCACTAGGATATGGTGGGCCTCACGCTGCTTATTTTGCAACTAAAGAAGAATATAAAAGAAATCTTCCCGGAAGAATTATTGGGGTAACCAAAGATCTTGATGGGAACCACGCTCTAAGAATGGCGCTTCAAACCCGCGAGCAGCATATTAAACGTGACCGCGCTACTTCTAACATTTGTACCGCACAGGTTTTACTGGCGGTGATGGCCGGAATGTATGCAGTTTATCACGGGCCCGATGGTCTAAAATATATTGCTGATACCGTTCATTTTTCTACAGTTACTTTAGCTGAAGAACTTGAGAAAATGGGTGTTAAGCAGCTTAATTCAGCTTATTTTGATACGCTTCAGGTTAAAGCTGATGCTCAAAAAATTAAAGCTGAAGCCGAAAAGAACGAGATCAATTTCTATTATCCTGATGCCGAAACGGTTTGTATTTCTTTAAATGAAACTACAACCCAGGATGACATCAATAATATTTTGAAGGTTTTCGCTAAAGTTTCAGGTGAAAAATCTACTGAAATTGAAAGCTTAAAAGAGGAATCTGCAATTCCTTCAGCATTACAGAGAAAAACCGAATTTTTAACGCATAAAGTATTCAACCTTTACCATTCAGAAACTGAATTGATGCGTTATATCAAAAAACTGGAACGCAAAGATCTTTCTTTGAACCAGTCTATGATTTCGCTTGGAAGCTGTACCATGAAATTAAACGCAGCTTCAGAAATGCTTCCTTTAAGCAATCCGCAATGGGGGAATATTCACCCATTTGTACCGGTAGAACAAGCTGAAGGCTACCAGATCGTATTAAAAAGACTGGAAGACCAGCTAACTGAGATCACCGGATTTTCTGCAACTTCGCTTCAGCCAAATTCTGGTGCACAAGGAGAATATGCCGGCTTGATGACTATTAGAGCTTACCACGAATCTAAAGGTGAAGGTCATAGAAATATATGTTTAATTCCATCTTCGGCTCACGGTACCAACCCAGCTTCCGCAGTAATGGCGGGAATGAAAGTGGTGGTAACCAAAGCTTCAGAAAACGGAAATATAGATGTAGATGATCTTCGCGAAAAAGCGATAAAACATAAAGATAATCTTGCCGCTTTAATGGTAACTTATCCATCTACCCACGGGGTTTTTGAATCGGCTATTAAAGAAATTACGCAAATTATTCACAATAATGGTGGGCAGGTTTATATGGATGGCGCAAATATGAATGCCCAGGTTGGTTTAACCAATCCTGGAGTAATTGGCGCCGATGTTTGTCACTTAAACCTACATAAAACCTTTGCAATTCCTCACGGAGGCGGTGGCCCTGGAGTTGGACCAATTTGCGTTGCAGAACAATTAAAACCGTTTTTACCAGGAAACCCGGTAATAAAAACTGGTGGAGAAAATGCTATTGGCGCAATTTCTTCAGCACCCTGGGGTTCTTCTTTGGTTTGCCTTATTTCTTATGGTTATATAACCATGTTGGGCAGCAAAGGACTTCAAAAAGCTACGGAATATGCAATTCTTAATGCCAACTACGTAAAAGAGCGTTTAAACGAACATTACAAAACATTATATTCTGGAGAACGTGGTCGCGCCGCTCACGAGATGATCTTAGACTGTCGTCCCTTTAAAGAGAATGGAATTGAAGTAGTGGATATCGCCAAGCGATTGATAGATTACGGCTTCCACGCTCCTACTGTTTCCTTCCCTGTTGCAGGAACTATGATGATAGAGCCTACAGAAAGTGAAAGCAAAGCTGAACTGGACAGGTTCTGCGATGCGCTTATTTCTATTAGGCAGGAAATTCAGGAACTGGATAGCGAAGAAGATAACGTGCTTAAAAACGCACCGCATACCATTACTATGTTAACCGCAGACGAGTGGAAATTTTCTTACACAAGGGAAAAAGCGGCTTATCCGTTAAATTATGTTTCAGAAAATAAATTCTGGCCAAGTGTAAGACGCGTAGATGAAGCTTTTGGAGACCGAAACTTAATGTGTACCTGCCCTCCTATTGAGGAGTATATGGACGCCTAACTATAAAATTGCCTGAAAATTTTCTGCAGAAAACATTCTCTAAATTATTTTCAGGCAATTTTATTATGTGATTTTCATCACATATAAGTTTATTTTTCCGTTTTGTTTAAAGCTCACTATATTTGTAATTAGTACATTAGAGTTTAATCTTAATTAAAAGTCAGATGAATATTAAAATTACCGGCACAGGTAGTTATATCCCCAAAGTTATAACCGCAAATGCTGACTTTGACAATCATGAATTCTACAATCTTGACGGAACAGGTTTTCCGCAGGATAATAAGACAACAATTGCTAAGTTTAAAGCTATTACAGGAATTGAAGAACGGCGTTATTTGGAGGAAAATTTAAATACTTCAGATATGGCTGTAATTGCTGCCCAAAAAGCTTTGGAAGATGCAGGAACAGATCCTGAAACTTTAGATTATATAATTGTAGCTCACAATTATGGCGATGTTAAACACGAAAGCATTCAGAGCGATACCGTACCAAGTATAGCCACCAGGGTTAAATATCATCTACGCATCAAAAACCCAAAATGTGTTGGTTATGATGTGCTTTTTGGATGTCCCGGCTGGATTGAGGGACTTATCCAGGCACAGGCATTTATGAAAGCCGGAATGGCTAAAAAATGCCTGGTAATTGGTGCCGAAGCCTTATCTCGAGTAGTAGATAAACACGACCGTGATTCTATGATTTTTTCTGATGGTGCCGGTGCCGTAGTTTTAGAAGAAACCGAAGAAGAAGGTGGTATTCTCGCTCACGAATCAGGTACTTATGCTTTTAACGAAGCGAATTATATTTACTTCGGAAAATCTAACCGAACTGAAGCGCCAGACGATTTACGCTATATTAAAATGAACGGTCGTAAGATCTATGAGTTTGCATTAATGCACGTTCCTGCAGCGATGAAAACTTGTTTAGAAAATAGCGGTAAAAGTATAAAGGATCTAAAAAAGATCTTTATTCACCAGGCGAACGAAAAGATGGATGAAGCGATTATAAAACGCTTCTTCAAACTTCAAAATCAGGAGATTCCAGATAAAGTTATGCCTATGACGATTCAGGAATTGGGCAATAGCAGTGTGGCTACAGTCCCTACCCTTTACGATCTCGTGGTAAGAAATAAAATCGCCGATCAACACCTTAAAAAAGGAGATATAGTGATGTTCGCCAGCGTTGGTGCAGGAATGAACGTGAATGCGATAGTTTACCAATACTAGATGTACGAAAATAGCTTCCCCAATAAACGATACAAGGAAACTTTAGAGTTTTTAGAAGCTAATGTACCTGCCCCTCAAAAAATTCTGGATTTAGGCGTAAAAAACCCTTTTTCAGAAATTATGGAAAAGCATAATTACAGGGTGCAAAATACCAAAGGGGAAGATCTGGATATCAACACTACAGCAGTAGAAACTACCGATTATAATGTGGTAACTGCTTTCGAAATTTTTGAGCACCTGGTTTCTCCTTATAATGTATTATCAAATATTAAAGCCGATAAATTAGTAGCCACAGTTCCACTTAAATTGGGGTTTTCCAGCGCCTATCGCAGCAAAACAGATATGCGCGATCGGCATTACCACGAGTTTGAAGACTGGCAATTTGATTGGCTTTTAGAAAAAGCAGGTTGGAAAATTATTAGCAGAAAAAAGTGGACCAATCCTGTCAACAAATTGGGAGTTAGACCAATTTTAAGATATTTCACGCCTAGATATTACGCGGTTTATGCAGAGCGGATTTAAGCGAAATTAATCTTTGCAGAACCTTTAAATTTCGCCACTTGAAGACCTATATTATTATTCCGGCATATAATGAAGCTGAATTTATTGGCGAAACGCTTCAGTCTTTAATCGGCCAAAGCAAACCGGCTGATAAAATTGTAGTCGTAGATGATGGCTCTACCGACAGTACTCCAGAAATTGTTTCAGAATTTATTGAAAAACATCCTGAAATCTCGTTGATAAAGAATGCTTCAAAAGGTAAGCATTTGCCCGGCAGCAAAGTTGTAAACGCTTTTAATTTAGGTTTCAAAACACTTCACGACGATTTTGATATCATTTGTAAGTTTGATGCCGATCTAATTTTTCCGAAGAATTATTTAGAGAAAATTAGCCTTCATTTTGATCAAAATCTTAAAACCGGAATGGTAGGCGGATTCTGTGAAATTCAGAAAAATGGAGATTGGATCCTGGAAAATCTCACGGGTAAAGATCATATTCGCGGAGCTTTAAAAGCTTACCGCAAAGCCTGTTTTAAAGACATTGGCGGCCTTAAACCGGCAATGGGATGGGATACGGTAGATGAGCTTCTAGCGCAGTACCACGGCTGGGAAATAAAAACAGATATAACCCTACGGGTAAAGCACCTTAAACCCACCGGAAACAACTACAATAAAAATTCAAAATATAAGCAGGGCGCAGCTTTTTACCGGCTAAGATATGGCTTTGTTATTTCTGTAATCGCTTCAGCTAAACTCGCATTTAAGAAGAAAAATTTAGGCTTTTTATGGGACTGTATTATTGGCTTCTTAAGGGCTAAAAATGAAAAACGACCTTTTCTTGTAGATCAAGAGGAAGGCCGTTTTATTAGAAATTTACGTTGGAAAAAAATGCAACAAAAACTATTCTGATATTTCTGTTTCTTCTGCATCCAACATCATAAATAATGGTGTTCCGGTAGTTCCATTTGGAAAAGATATTCCCAAAATAGATGAAACTGTTGGCGCGATGTCTACTATCTCTGTTCTTTGTGTGGTGCTGCCTTTTTTCACTCCGTTTCCGTAGAAAATTAACGGAGCATGAGTATCGTACATCAACCCGCTGCCGTGGGTAGAACCGGTTCTGGAATAAACAATCGTCGCAGGATCCAGAACATATACAACATCACCACTTCTCTTTTGATTAAATCCATTTTGGATGGCTGCACCTGCTCCGGTCACAAAACTCCCGCCGCTAAGCTGATCCCTGGTAAAAACTTTATCTATTTGATCTAGTTGAAGAATATAATGTGCCAATTTAGATTGTAGTTCTGAAGAACTAATTTCAGCTTCTTCCATCACTTCATAATTAAAGAAAATCTGGCTGTTATAAACACTTTCTATAAGTTCATCTTCATCAAATTCTTCTGAAGTGAATTCTTTCAATTCTTCTGTAAATTCATCAGATTCAAAATATCCCGCAGGAATATTCACCGATTCTAAGTAAGCCGGCACATCCACCCCACCGTGATCTGCAGTTAAGAAAATAGTATAATTCCCTTCACCAACCTTTTCATCTAAATGAGTTAATAGATCGGCTATATTTTGGTCTAACCTTAAATAAGCATCCTGAACTTCTTTAGAGTTAACTCCGAAATTATGCCCAATATAATCGGTGCTGGAATAGCTTAAAGTAAGTACATCGGTATCTTCATCCTGCCCTAATTCTTCGGCATCAATAGCTGCTAAAGCGAAATCTGTTGTGATATCGTTACCATAAGCACTGGCTTTTAAAATTTCAAATTTACGATCGGTATCCCCCAGTTCGGTGAGGTCGTAAGGAAAAGAGGCCGTTTCTTTTCCTCTATACCCGCCTTCAAATTCATTTACATCGCTTCCGCTCTCTTTATAGGTTTCGATATCATATAATGTATTCCAGGTTTTTAAATAAGCCTCAACTTTATCTGAATCATTAAAATCTTTCACCCATTGTGGTAATTCGTCCATATAAAATGAACTTGTTATCCATTTCCCTTCATCTGCTCCGTGAAACCAGTAAGCTGCATTTGCAGTATGCCCAGCCGGGAGAATAGACCCGCGATCCTTTAATGCTACTCCAATGGTTTTTCCCCGCATTTGAGTATGCAGACGATTTTCATCGGCGAAACTTGTGGTTTTCATTCTGTGTGGAGACATTTTCCCAGCATCATCTTGTGTACCAACCGACTCTACAGAATCATCTCCTGCGCAATACACCGATTCATGGATAAATTTATCGTACCAGCCATTTCCTATAATTCCGTGGTTCATCGGGCTGGTTCCGGTATACACTGAAGCGTGACCAGGACCTGTATAGGTTGGCACATAATTAAAATGATTGTTCTTGAAATTATAACCTTCATTTATTAATTTTTTAAAGCCATCCTCACCAAATCTATCCCAAAATCTTGTAAGGTAATCGTAACGCATTTGGTCTACCACAATTCCCACCACCAGCTTAGGTTGCTCCTGTGACTTTTCCTGAGAAAAAGCCTGAAAAGTTAATAATCCTGTAAATAGTAAAAATGCTAATCGCTTCATCTTATATTGTTTTATAGAAGTAGCTCAAAATTACTAAACTTATTGGGCTAAAGATTAATTCTTCGTTAAATACTTTGGAGTAATTTTTTAGTATTTTAGCTTTACAAAAATTGCTTAATGAACTATCTACACTCCATTGGGGAATATTTTTTAATGTTGAAAGGAACTTTTCACCGAATGACAAAAACATCGGTTTTAAAAAGTTTGATCCTTAAAGAAATAGACGACCTGATAATTGGCTCAATGGGAATTGTGTCTTTCCTTTCATTTTTTATTGGGGCTGTAGTGGCTTTGCAAACCGCATTAAATTTAAATAATCCATTAATACCAAAATCCTTAGTGGCTTATGCCGCAAGACAATCTATAGTTCTTGAATTTGCACCTACCTTTATCTCCATCATTATGGCAGGTAAAGTGGGCTCGTATATCACGTCCAGTATTGGTTCTATGAACGTGACCGAACAGATTGACGCTCTTGAGGTAATGGGTATCAACTCTTTAAATTATCTTATTTTCCCTAAGATTGTAGCAATGCTGTTTTATCCATTTGTAATTGCTATTTCTATGTTCCTGGGTATTCTTGGAGCTTATACTGCAGCAGTTATGGGAGGTTTTGTACCACCAGATATTTTTGTGCAGGGACTTCAGGAAGATTTTATACCATTTCACCTTGTTTACGCCTTTATAAAAACATTTTTATTCGCCTTTATTTTGGCTACCGTTCCCGCTTACCACGGCTACTATATGAAAGGTGGCGCGTTGGAAGTTGGTGAAGCCAGTACCACCTCTTTTGTTTGGACCAGTGTGGTTATTATTATTACAAATTACGCAGTAACCCAATTATTACTAAGCTAATGATAGAAGTAGAAAATTTACATAAAGCGTTTGATGGCGAGGAAGTCTTAAAAGGGATAGATTTTAAGTTTGAAAAAAGTAAAACCAATCTTATTATAGGGCAATCTGGTTCAGGAAAAAGTGTACTCCTAAAATGTATGTTGGGTTTATTTACTCCTGAAAAAGGGGTTATAAAATATGATGGAAAACCTTATAGTGAATTCACTGAAGATGAACGTAAAGATCTTAGTAAACAAATAGGAATGGTTTTTCAGGGTGGTGCGCTATTTGATTCTATGACCGTGGAAGAAAATGTAATGTTTCCTTTAAAAATGTTCACTAAAAAGCAACACAAGGAAAACAAAGAACGAGTTAAAGAAGTTTTAAACCGAGTAAATTTAGATGGTAACGAGAAAAAAATGCCTTCTGAAATTAGTGGTGGGATGCAGAAACGTGTTTCTATTGCCCGAGCTATTGTAAACCGACCTAAATACCTTTTTTGCGATGAACCTAACTCAGGACTTGATCCTAAAACCGCTACGGTGATAGACAATCTTATTCAGGAGATTACGCACGAATATGATATTACCACAATTATCATTACTCACGATATGAATTCGGTTTTAGAAATTGGAGAAAACATCGCCTTTCTAAAAGACGGAGTTTTAGCCTGGAAAGGAGATAAATCGCAGATCTTCAAAACCGATGACGAAACCGTAACCGATTTTGTTTACTCCTCCAACCTATTCCAGAAAGTAAGAGAAGCGCAACAACAAGGACTTTAATTAACAGATTTTACCTGAAGCGTATCCAGTTTCAACCTAACTTTTAGCCATCTTTCAAAACGTTGTTTTTGTTCAGAGATCTGGCTGGTTTTTAAGTCATCTTTCCAACCTACAGTAAATGTTGGGATAGTATCTGTTTTTGAGAAATTTGTAGTAATTAAATTAGAATAGCCTAATTCGTCTATCCCATCATAATTTATTTTCGCCTCCTGGCTCAAGTCGCTAAAAGAAAAACTACTGCCGCGGTATTTGGAAATTTCATTCTCCAGCAGCGCTATTTTTTCATCCTTATTTTCGATAAGTTCCTGGTTTCTCACATAAAGATCTTCCAGAATACCACTTCTTACCTGAGTAGAAAGTTCATCTATTGCTCCACTGGGATCCGCTCCCTGATGTATAATCAATTCGGTTTCCTTTAAAGCCTCAATATCATCCAGTTGTTTTTGCCAGGTGGTAATTGTAGTTTGAGGCACACGATTTCCAATCAAGTAGACTTCAATACTTTTCTCCTTATAATCGTAAGAAGATTTTATGGTTTCAGTGCCATCATATCTCATTACGTTAGATATAAATTCTTTCGCCTTAGATTCAAATAATTGCTCCTGAAGCAGGAATACAAACAAAATCACACTGGGAATCATTACAATTACGGCGATAGTAGAGGCTATTTGGGCGGTTCTTCTTCGTCTTTTACTATTAACATATTTCACCAAAGGAAAACCAAGAACCTTAGTTACCACAAAGGTTGAAAGGGCGATAAATACCGCGTTAATTGAAAAAAGATACAAAGCACCACCGGCATAAGACCAGTTACCAATTGCTAACCCATACCCTACAGTACATAAAGGCGGCATAAGGGCAGTTGCAATCGCAACACCAAGAATCACACTGGCAATGGTTCCCTTTTTAGTTTTAGCTACAATTAGTGCCAATCCACCAAAAATAGCAACTAAAACATCTAAAATTGTTGGATAAGTTCGGGCTATAAGTTCCGGAGTTTCTTCTTTGACCGGAGAAACAAGAAAATAAATATAAGCGGTAAGTACACTTAAACCCACCATTAAACCAAGGTTGATAAAGGACTTTCTTAAGGTAAGCACGTCATTTATTGCCACAGACATTCCCACACCAACTATTGGTCCCATTAGAGGTGAAATAAGCATTGCCCCAATAACAACTGCCGTACTACTCACGTTGAGTCCAACAGAAGCCACGAAAATGGAAAATATAAGGATCCATGCGTTATGTCCTTTAAAAGAAATATCCTTCTTTACTGCCTCTACCGTAGATTCTCTGTCGGTATCATGCCTAATTTCCAGCAACTCTCTTACAAGCGCTTTTATACTTTCCCAAATCCCTTTTGCATTTGCCCCCAAATCTTCAGATTTCTCATGAGGAGGCAGAGATTTATTACTTTCAGGCTTTTGATTATTATCCATATAATTTAACCTAGATCTTCCCCAAATTTTTCAATAGCTTTTTCCCTAAGCGCCTTGATTTCCTGTATTTTCTTTTTCGGAGTAATTAACAACACTCTATCATCTTCTACTACCACAAAATCTTTCAGCCCATCTAGAACAACTACTTTATTGTTTTTGGTTTTAATAATATTTCCGGTAGAATTTATCGGTAACAATCTTCCGTCTACCATAGTATTATGGTCTTCGTCTTGTGGCAATTCATCTTCCAGAGATTTCCAGGTTCCCAGATCGTTCCATTTGAATTTCGCTGGAATTACATATACGCTATCAGACTTTTCCATAATAGCATAATCTATAGAAACATTCTGTGTTTTATGATAATTTTCATCTAAAAACTCCTGTTCTTTTTCGGTATTATACACCTCATTCCCTTTCTCAAAGAGCCTGAAAGTTTCGGGTTGATATTTCTGAAAACTCTTCACAATAAAAGCAGCACTCCATATAAATATTCCCGCATTCCAAAGGTAATTCCCTTCTTCTATAAAAGTTTCCGCCTTTTTAAAAGAAGGTTTTTCGGTGAACTTTAATACCGGTTTAGCACCTTCAGCATCGTCTTTTTTATATTGAATATATCCATAACCGGTGTTGGGAAAAGTAGGCTCAATTCCCAGGGTAATTAGTTTATCTTCTGAAGCTACAATTTGAAAAGCCTCTTCAATATTTTCCTGAAATGCTACATCTCCCTGAATCCAGTGATCGCTGGGTGCCAATAGAATTAGGGCATCTTTATTCTTCTTTTTAATCTTTAAGGCTCCTAATAAGATACTGGGAGCGGTATTCCGCATCTCGGGCTCCAATACAATTTGATGATCCTTAACCTGCGGCAGTTGCTCTTTTACAGTTTTCTTATAATCTTTATGGGTAAGAATTATGATATTTTCTGAAGGCATTAGCTTAGCCAAACGATGAAAAGTGGTTTGTATAAGTGTAGACCCCACGCCCAAAATATCCTGAAATTGTTTTGGATATTGCGTAGTACTCACCGGCCAAAACCGGGAACCAATTCCGCCTGCCATTAAGATTGCGTAGTGATTTGTGTTTTTCATAAAAAAGGAATTAATTTTTAAGCAACTCTACTTCTGCATTGGGCTGAAACAAATAAATTTTACCTGTGTCTACTTCCAGACATTCGTAGCGTTTTATTCTTCTTTCCCCTTTTTTAAACGTTTTCCCATTATAGATTCTAAAAATTCCTCCAAATGGTATTTCAAAAATATAATTTTTATCGTTCTCAGGATCAAAAGTTTTGAGCGCTACAGATAATTTTGCATCGGTATCGCTACTGGCTTTAGGATTTCTAAAATGCTGCGCAATTACAGGAAGCAAGCCTGAAGGGAAAATTTCGGGCCTAATAAAAGGCAACATTAATTCCCTAAAAGTAAATTTCCACTCCTGCCCGTGGGGCTTTATTTGCCTTCCAAATTTTTCAAAAGCTAACAAATGGGCAATCTCGTGAACTAAAGTAATTAAAAAACGGTATTTATTTAAATTGGCATTTACCGTAATTTGTTGTGCCCCATTTGGCATTCTGCGATAATCGCCGTGCCTGGTCTTACGTTCATTTACAATTTTTAAATGAACATTATTCACCTTTATCATTTCAAACACCGGAGAAACGGCTCGTTCTGGAATATATCTTTCAAGGATTTCTCTCATTGGCTAAGGCGTACTGTTAGAAACCTGGAGCAATTTACCATTATAAAATTTATGCCCAGTAAGGCTAAAATTCGCAATATACTCTGCCATATCTTTTGCCGAAAGCGGAACTTCCAATCCGGGAAATGCTTCTTCCAGCATTTCGGTTTGTACAGCACCAAGAGCAAGTACATTAAATGAAGGTCCTTTTTCTTTGTATTCTTCGGCTAAAAGCTCGGTTAACGTAATTACCGCCGCCTTACTGGAACTATATGCCGAAAGACCCGGAAATTTCACACTACCCTGTACACCGCCCATGGTACTAATATTCACCACGTGCGCATCTTTTTTCATAAAAGGCAATATTTTTTGAGTTAAACCAATTACTCCAAAAACATTGGTACTATATATTTTCTGAAATTCTTCAGCTGAAATTTTTTCAAAATCTTTATTAATAAGTGCCCCGGCATTGTTTATTAAAACATCTACCTGTTTCCATTTTGACTCCACGAACGCTGAAACTTTCTCAAGGTCTTCAACTTTTGAAATATCGCAGGATATTGCAGTTACATTTTCTAAATTTAACTCAGAAACCGGTTTATCATTTCGGGAAAGCGCCAGTACTTTGTGCCCCTTTTCAGCAAAGAGCTTCACCATTTCGTAACCCATTCCACGGCTAGTTCCTGTTATGACAATATGTTTCATTTTTTTAATAATCTTTTAATCTCAGTTAAGCAAAAAACTTCGGAGCAAGATCACGAAGCATTGTTATTGGAAAATATAATCCGATTTCAAGGCAAGCCTTGAAGCATTTAATCTCGATTATCGAGTAAATTTCTAACGGGCTCCTATTTCAATTATATTGGTATTACTCCGAAACCTGCTTGTTTAATTTTATTTCTTTTTCAGGTGTATTGGCCATTTTCAATATTCCCGGAATCACACTTTCTATCACATTGGTCATATGCGTCAAATCCAGTTTTTGGGCTTCATCCGCCACGTGATGATAGTAATCGTAATTAGTAAAATCGAACGTTGAGATTGTTTGTGCTGGCACATTGAATTCTTCGAAAAACGGGTAATTATCGCTTCGTTTAAATAGATTGTATTCTTTGGCCTGTGGTAAAAAACCCAGTACTTTTTCCCCAGAATATTCATTGAATTTTTCAGCAAAATTAGAGTTTTCGTAACCAGTGAGATAACCTATATAATCTTTATCATTCATTGGCACGCCAATCATTTCAAAATTGAATAAAGCGTATAAATCCAGTTTATCTTCTTTAAGTTCTTGCGCAATTCTCTTTGCTCCTACCAGTCCCATTTCTTCCGCAGAAAATAACACGAACATAATGCTTCGCTTATTATTATCTATTTCGGCAAATTTCTTGGCCAGTTCTACAACTGTAACGGTGCCTGCAGCATTATCGTTAGCTCCATTGGCAATAGAATCTCCTTCTACGGATTCCTGGATCCCTATATGATCGTAATGCGCTCCAAGAATGATAAACTGATCCTTAAGCTCTGGATCATTACCTTCCAGCATTCCAACAATATTAAATCCTTCAACGCCGTTTATTTCAAAATTGTGGCGATAGGTATCAAAATATTTTTGAATGTCATTTTCCTGAAAAACCTTTTCTATTTTTTGCGCGGCAAGCTCTATTCCTTCTGTACCGGTCTGTCTTCCTTCTAATTCGTTTGAAGATAAATATTTCAGTAATTCTTCAACTTCATCTTGCTGAACATTGGCATTTAAACTGGTTTTTATTTCCTGGGCAGATTGAACCGCTTGCGCATTTCCGCAGGAAACAATAAGTAGGAAAGCAACAAGTATCGTAAAACTTAATGTAATTTTTCTCATACCGTTAAAGATAAAAAAATCCCGCAAGTGTGCGGGATTTTAATAATTAGTTATTATAAACCTGGGTTACGCCAACATAGTTACCGGGTTTTCCAGGTAAGTTCTAAGCGTTTTCAAGAAAGCAGCACCGGTTGCACCGTCTACTGTTCTATGATCACAGGCAAGTGTTAACTTCATTGTATTTCCTATTACAATTTCTCCATTTTTCACTACCGGTTTTTCAACGATAGTTCCTACAGAAAGGATTGCAGAGTTTGGTTGGTTAATGATACTTGTAAACTCCACAATACCAAACATCCCAAGGTTAGATACGGTAAAAGTACTCCCTTCCATATCTTTTGGTTGTAATTTCTTGTTTCTGGCTTTCCCGGCAACGTCTTTTACATTATTCCCAATTTGGGTCATAGACATTTGATCGGCAAATTTTAGAACAGGAACAACAAGACCTTCTTCTACCGCTACAGCAACACCCATATGAATGTGTTTAGCGATTTTCATAGATTCTCCTGTCCACTGGCTGTTTACCTGCGGGTGCTTACGAAGCGCCATTGCACTGGCTTTAATCACCATATCATTAAAGGAAACCTTAATATCTGGCATTTCGTTAATCTGCTTACGAGAAGCCATTGCATTCGCCATATCTACCTCTATAGTTAGGTAATAATGCGGCGCGTTAAACTTAGATTCCCCAAGTCTCTTCGCAATAGTTTTACGCATTTGAGAGTTTTTAATCTCCTCAAAGCTTTCTTCTCCTGCAGGCACATAAGGTTGTGATGCAGCAGCAGTATCTTTAGCTTCAGATTTTGCTTCAGCAGGTTTTTCTGAAGGTTTATAATCTTCAATATCTTTCTTTACGATACGGCCATTCCCACCGCTACCTTCAACATCAGAAAGATCTATACCTTTATCTTCTGCCATTTTCTTAGCTAATGGAGAAGCAAATATTCTTCCGCCATTCTTAGATGAACCTGAAGATTTCTTTTCTGAAGACTTACTTTCCTTTTCTTCAGATTTCTCTTCTTTTTTATCGTCTTTCTTTTCAGATTTTGCTGAAGATTTCTTTTTAGACTTTCCATCTACTGAAACATTGGAAACATCTGTTCCGTCCGGTCCAATAATGGCTAAAAGACTATCTACTTTCGCGGTTTCACCTTCTTCAAGACCAATTTTCAATAAAGTTCCTTCGTAAAAAGATTCGAATTCCATCGTAGCCTTATCGGTTTCGATCTCGGCCAGGATATCTCCTTCTTCAACTTTATCACCTTCTTTTTTCAACCACGAAGCCACGGTACCTTCTTCCATGGTATCGCTTAAACGAGGCATTGTAATGATTTCTACACCTTCAGGAATTCCTCCGTCGTCGCTATCACCATCACTTTCAGCTTCATCTTCGCCCTCGTCTTCATCAGAATCTGAGGTATCTTCTTGTTTCTTTTTATCGGCATCTCCGCCGCCTTTCAGTAATTCTGAAATATCTTCGCCTTCCTCTCCAATGATAGCAAGCAGGGTATCTACGGGAGCGGTCTCGCCCTCTTCGATGCCTATGTGAAGTAAAGTTCCTTCATAGAAAGACTCAAACTCCATCGTAGCTTTATCGGTTTCAATTTCAGCAAGGATATCTCCTTCTTCAACTTTATCACCTTTTTGCTTTAGCCACTTTGCAACAACACCTTCTTCCATGGTGTCGCTCAAACGCGGCATATTAATTACTTCTGCCATAATTTACTGAGGTTTATGTGCTAAAAACGGATAATCTTTTTGTTCGTAAACAACATCATACATCACGTTCTTTTCTGGGAAATCTGACTCTTCGGCAAATTTCTCACATTCAGATACTTTATCCTTAACGCGTTTGTTGATCTCTTTTATTTCATCTTCTGAAGCATACTTTTTATCCTTAATTATCTTCAACACCTTAGTGATTGGATCTAATTCCTGATATTCTGCAACTTCATCTTTTGTTCTATATTTTTGTGCATCACTCATTGAATGACCTCTATAACGGTAAGTTTTCATTTCTAAAAATGTAGGACCGTCACCTTTTCTTGCTCTTTTAATCGCTTCGTCTAAAGCCTCTGCAACTTTGGTAGGATCCATCGCATCTACAGGACCACAAGGCATTTCGTAACCATTACCAAGTTTCCAGATATCTGTTCCTTTAGAGGTTCTGGCTACAGATGTTCCCATTGCATAACCGTTATTCTCTACACAAAATACCACCGGTAAATTCCATTTTACGGCCATATTTAAAGTCTCATGAAGAGAACCCTGTCTAGCAGCACCATCTCCTAAAAAGGTAAGGGTTACCGCTTCGCGCTTAAAGTATTTATCTGCAAACGCAAGCCCGGCACCAAGTGGAATTTGCCCACCTACAATACCGTGACCTCCATAAAAGTTATGTTCTTTAGAGAAAATATGCATAGAACCACCAAGACCCTGAGAAGTACCGGTCCCTTTACCATAAAGCTCTGCCATTACACGCTTAGGATCTACTCCCAAACCAATTGGCTGCACGTGGTTACGATAAGCGGTGATCATTTTATCCTTTTCCAGGTCCATCACATGAAGGGCTCCAGCCAGGATAGCTTCCTGCCCATTATACAAATGCAAAAAACCTCTTACTTTCTGCTGAATGTAAACTTGCGCAAGTTTGTCTTCAAATTTACGCCAAAACAGCATATCCTCGTACCACTTTAAATACGTGGCTTTTGTTACTTTCTTCATTTAACTTATTAATTTTAGGCCAGACAGATAGGGTTTGCCAAGCGGATAACAAAAATACTATTTTCAATAAGAATGGAAAACAGTTTTTAAGCAAAAATAACGAAAACGTTATAAGGCCGAATTATCGAATATTAAAGGTAGTAAATCTTTTATAGAATTTGCCTTCATCACCTTGCCGCTCTCTCCCATAAAATATACTGCAATTTCCGCTTCCTGCCTCACCTCATATTCCACTAATGCCTGCCTACAAGCACCGCAGGGCGGCACAGGAGCTTCAACCTTATGCTTCATAGATTTAGCAGAAATAGCAATATTTTCAATTTGCGATTCAGGATACCTGGCACCGGCGTAATAAATTGCGGTACGTTCTGCACACAATCCGGAAGGATAAGAAGCGTTTTCCTGGTTACTACCGGTAACAACCTCATTATTATCTAAGGCCAAAGCAGCACCAACTTTAAATTGAGAATAAGGCGCATATGCATTATCTCTTGCCAAAACTGCTTCTTTCATTAAATCCTGAATAGCCTCTGGAAGTTCTTCTACAGCATCATAAACCTCAAAATTAGAGGTAACTTTAAATGGTTTCATATAAAAAATATTGAAAGGGAAAGATAATAGAAACCTTTCAGGCAGCAAATATTAATTTAAAACAGTATTTCTCAAAAGAAATTAATAAACCGAGTATTGATCTCCAAAGTTAAATGTTAATCCAAAACGCAGGGTTCCTTCTAAAGGACTTGGTACCGGCGAGGTAGAAAATAAATAAGAGATATCTATATTTACCCGCTCATATTTAAAACCTGCTCCAAAAGAAACAAATCTCCTGGAACCTTTGGTAAGACTTTCGCTAAAATAACCGGCGCGAAATGCAAAAGCTTCGCGGTACATATATTCAGCTCCCAATGCCCAGGTTACCTCCCTAAGCTCTTCAATAAAACCGCCCGGCGCATCACCAAAAGATGTAAAAATTCCTTCTATGGCACCAATATCATTATATTCGGCATCATCTTCTGCATCAATATCACCATCATTATTGAAATCTTTAGGAGTCGGCACTAGTAATTTATTGAATTCAAGGTAAGCTCCTAAACGATTTTCAATATCGAAGATAAAATCAAAACCACCTCCTACTTTTAAATTAGTAGGAATAAAATTTTCCTGGCCGGCATCTTCATATTTCATCTTGGGGCCAATATTGGAAATATTAGCACCTGCTTTCCATACTCCATCAAAACCCGAATAAGTTAACTGATCACTGCGATAAAAAGCAGCAATATCTACCCCAAAGCTATTAGCCGCACCTAAATCTTCTTCATCCTGTAAACCAAGATCTGAGCGCAAATAACGCCCGGCGACTGCCATTGCGATATTTTCACTCAATTGTAAAGAATAAGAAAGATCAAAAGTAAGCTCATTAGGATTCACAACTAAAGGCGCCTGCTCTATAGTAGAACGCCTTTCTATACTTCCCAAACTAAAATATCTTAAGCTGGAAGCAAAAGCACTTCTATCACTTATTCGCTGGTAATAGCTAATATTTCCAAGAAATATATCGTTAACAATATCACTTAGATACGGCGTATACGAAAAGCCTATCCCATGCTCGCTGGAAGCAAAAGCATATTTTGCAGGATTCCACTGTTGGGAAAACACATCGGGGGAAGTAGCTACTCCCTGGTCACCCATTCCGGCTGCCCTGGCATCTGCTGCTACAAGTAAAAAAGGGACCGCAGTAGTAATAACCCTATCCCTTTCTTCCTGGGCATTCGTTTTAAACTGAGAGCCTAAAACAAACGCGAGCAATAATATTGTAATTTTTTTCATCATATTAATTAATGATTAACAAATATATACTAATAATCTTGTTAAGAAAAGACCTTAAGTTTTAAATTAATCTATTTGACAAAAAGGAAATACTTTTAGTTCCCATAATGACAAAAATAATTAGAGTAGGTCTATAACAACTGCGAAATGGCTAAAATATTGTATCTCCGGTATTTTAAGCACTTTTTTTAAGCATAGCAACCGTCAGTTAAATAAAAATCATTTAATTTTGCTGCTTTCCAGCCCAGGCTAAGATTAAATTAAAAGGGCTGGGAGATAAATTTTAAGCGTTCAATCTATCCTAAGCCCTAAGGTCATCAGGGTTTTAAAGAAAATTGAAACCTTGGAGACAACATAAAATAAACTTGTACTTTTAGCGTTAATTACTATATTGCAAAGCCTAATATTTCTACCAAAAGAGATGATGAATATGAGAATCAATATTGCTTTTAGAGCCTTTTTAACCCTCGTGCTTAGCGTTGGTTTACTAAGCTGTAATAATTCCCGAGATTATGATGATAGATCCAGGGCAACCGGATGGGACATTAATTCAGATGAAGGCGGATTTCAATACAACACAGATTATAAAGAACAGGAAGCTGGCCCCGGGCTGGTTTTTGTAGAGGGTGGAACCTTTACTATGGGACAGGTGCAGGATGATGTAATGCACGATTGGAATAATACTCCTACCCAACAACATGTTCAGTCCTTTTACATGGACGAAACCGAAGTTACCAATATGATGTATATGGAATACCTTGATTGGTTAAAAAAGGTTTTCCCTCCTACACAGGAAAACTTCCGAAATATATATAATGGTGCCGTGCCAGATACACTTGTTTGGAGAAACAGACTTGGGTATAATGAAACGATGGTAAACAACTATCTACGTCACCCCGCTTACGGAAACTATCCGGTAGTTGGTGTAAGCTGGATACAGGCAGTAGAATTCAGTAAATGGAGAACCGACAGGGTGAACGAACTTCTTTTAGAGGAAGGCGGTTACACTAAAGAAGGTGCACGTTTAACCGATGTACAGGCTGGAACCACTTTTAATACAGAAACCTACCTTAATGCGCCAAGTAAGGCCTATGGAGGGAATACTGAAATTAGCCAGGGTGGCGACGAGTCTCAGGATTTGATTGATAATCAAAACACTGATGCAGACGGGAATGCACTTGGAGGACAAACTTATGTTCAGCGTAAAGACGGAATTTTATTACCGGAATACCGTTTACCAACTGAAGCTGAATGGGAATACGCTGCATCTTCCTTAGTAGGAATTAGAGATTATAATGTTTACAGAGGAAGAAAAAAATATCCATGGGATGGTCAATACACCAGATCTGGTGATGTTAAAAAACAGGGAGACCAATTAGCTAACTTTAAGCAAAGTAACGGAGATTATGGAGGTATTGCAGGCTGGAGTGATGATGGTGCCGATATTACTGCTGAAGTAAAATCTTACGAACCTAACGATTTCGGACTTTATGATATGGCCGGAAACGTAGCAGAGTGGGTAGCTGATGTATACCGCCCAATAGTTGATGATGAATTTAATGACTTCAACTACTACAGAGGAAATGTCTACACCAAAAACGCTATTAACGAAGACGGAAGTGTAAAGGTAGTTGGAGTAGACGAAATTGAATTTGACACTTTAGCTACAGGAAGACTGGTTGCAAGATCCTACCCAGGTGATATTGCACAGGTTCCAGTTACCGAAGAAGATACTTATATGCGTACCAATTATACAGATAGTGATCAACGTAACTTTAGAGATGGAGACAAAAGCTCTAGCCGTTATTACAGATCCTACCAGGAAGCTGAAGATGATTCTCAACGTATGTACAACTCTCCAACTTATAATGTAGCTGGAGCTAAAGATAGCACAGGAGTAGCAAAACGTGGGTATGACACTGCAGACAGAACAACCCTTATTAGTGACGAGGTTAGAGTTTATAAAGGTGGTTCCTGGAGAGATCGCGCTTATTGGTTAGACCCGGCACAGCGTAGATATTTCCCACAGGATATGGCTACAGACTATATTGGATTTAGAAATGCCATGTCCAGAGTTGGTTCAAAATCTTTAGATGACAATAAGAAAGCAAGGAATTAGAAAATTCTAATCTTCTAAAAATTATGATAAAAGCCCTATTCGTTTAGGGCTTTTTTTATAGCTTTAATTTTAAAGACCTCTAACAAGTTAAATAAAGGCTTAGAAAAAGCGCAATATGAAAACAGCAATTATCCACCAAAGATTTCTGGTAAGCACCGGAATTTCTACCGATACCCGAAACATTAAACCCGGAAGCATTTTCTTCGCTTTAAAAGGAGCTAATTTTAATGGCAACCTATTTGCTGCACAGGCCATCGAAAAAGGAGCCATTTGCGCAATTGTAGACGACAGTGATGCCGCGCTCAACGACAAGGAATATATTGTAGTTAAGAACAGCTTGGAGGCACTTCAAAAGCTAGCTAAATTCCATAGAAAATTCCTTGGCATTCCAATAATTGGCATAACAGGTAGTAATGGAAAAACCACTACCAAGGAGCTAATCTACAACGTACTTTCCAAAAAATACACAGTGACCGCAACCCAGGGAAATCTCAACAATCATATTGGAGTACCCCTTAGTTTACTTGCGATGGACGAGGAGACTGAATTAGGATTAATTGAAATGGGAGCAAACCACCCCGGCGAAATTGAGTTCTTGTCTAATATAGTGATGCCAGATTATGGATTTATCACAAACTTCGGGAAAGCCCACCTGGAAGGATTCGGGAGTTTGGACGGAGTAATACAAGCAAAAACTGAATTATATAGACATTTAAAAGAAAATAAAAAGTTGATTTTTTTAAACCTGGACGACGAGGTACAAAGATTGGAAATAAACTATAAGCACAATTTCACTTTTGGGACCAATAGAAAAGCCCAGGTAAAAGTTATCTACCCGGAAACGTATAATGCAGCTGAAATCATCTTTAACGATACTACCTTTAAAAGCCAGTTAAGTGGTGCTTATAACTCTAAAAATATGGCTGCAGCGCTATGTATTGGGTTGTATTTTAAAGTTCCTGTAGATGAAATAAGAGAAGCTATAGAAAATTACATCCCTTCTAATAATCGTTCACAAATAATAGAACGCAATTCTAATAAAATTTACCTGGATGCCTACAATGCTAATCCCACAAGCATGATGGCCTCTTTACAGCATTTCAACAAAGTCAAAACCAATACTACTAAAATTGTAATTTTAGGAGATATGGGTGAGCTAGGCAATGCTTCAGAAACCGAACACCAAATAATTGTAAACTTTTTAGAAAATGCTGATATTTCTGAAATGTACCTGGTAGGAAAGCAGTTTAAAAAGACCACTACTAACAAGCCGAATATCATAAAATTTGAAACTACCGAGAATATTAAAAAGCATCTTCATCTGGCCGAATTAGAAAATTGCAGTATTCTAATTAAAGGTTCCAGGTCAATGGCTTTAGAGAAAATATTAGAGGTTTTTGAACCTAAAGTTTAATCTCTTTAATATCTACAAAACCATATGCACTAATTTCCAACAGAATTAACAACAAAGTATCTCCAGGAATAATTTCAGCCACCTTTAATATATTTACATTGCCAGAAAGAAAAACTCCCGGTGCAGCTTCCATTTCTTCACCAAGCTTTTCATTTACTTTAACCAGTTGTTCTTTAATGTGAGGTTTAAGGTCTAACCTCATCTTGTTTTTAATCTTTTTATAGATTAAAGTATTGGCCAGGGTTTCTAAAGAATTATCCATAAACCAGTTTTTACTCTGGCCTACCAGTTCGTAATCCTTAACATCTATTACCTGGTCTACTTCATCAAACCCCAGGCTAATATGCATTAACAGGTTAACCTCTTTATTCTTAAAAAGGGTGGTTAGGGTTTTCAATTTTAAATTAAGCGTAAGATCAAAATTTGGCTGTTGGCTTTTTCCTAAATTAGCGTCAAGTACTTCAACATAGTTTTTTACCGTGCCATTAGAGTCTTCCATTCCTATTTGCTCACCTACCAATTTCTTCTGAAGAACATCTTCCAAAACCCGATAATTAATTTTTACCGGTAAATTAAGTTTGATATTATCTTCTTCAAAAAGCTCGTTCATCATTAAAATTTTAAGTTGGTTAGTTTTAAACAACTTAAGTTTTTTCTTCCGAAAAAATCTGAAAACGCAGTTAAATAAAATTAAACTTTGGAGCTCAGAGAAAGAAATTCAAAATTTATCAAGCTGAAAACTTCAAATTCTAGTACAGATTTTCTCTGCCATAGAACCTGAAGCCTGCAGCAAACTACATCAAAAACTTTTTAAATTTCCTTTTAATCTAATTCAGAATCTATTTTAAAATTAAAATTACCGTTGCTCACTAGTTTTATAGAATTATCTATAGCATTATGAGCTCTAAAACCAAAAATTCCATTAACATAACTACCGTCATCCCTCAGGATTTGGATAAAAGGATGAATAGCTTGTGCCTGCCTGTTCTCCACAAACGAAAACCAGTCTCCAGATGGATCAACCACTCCGTACCTCATCCAACCTTTGTGAAGTCCGTTATTACTAAAAATAATAATTTCCTGGTCCCACGTAATCGCCAACAAAGATTTCCATAATTTCTCCGTTAGTGTTTCCTGCTTTTATCAGAAGGTCTATTCCCCCATAATCATTTAAATGTTTTTTACAGGAAACAATTCCCACTACGCGATCTACCATAAACTCTTCGCCATCAATCTGTGCACTCAAGAATTCTTCCTCTTGCGCATTTCCTACGGCATCATCATCACTACATCCTACTAAAAGGCATATTATCAGTAAACAGGGGGCTACGAAGAATCTAGAAAAACTTTTCATAACAAAGAACGTTTAATGATTAATAATCAATTAGTTAAAAGTAAAAAACACTTTCCTAACAGGTCAGGGGATTTTCACCCTATTTTGTTGATTTTCAGTTCATTACAATTTTTTAACTAATTAATTATATGATTCTTTTAATATTTCTCGCATGTTGAAAATTAGTGGTGTTTATTTAATTATTTAGAAAAGTAGCATTTGAATTCTCCCATTGTCCTAGAAGTCTTTCTGTTTTCCTGCTTAATAGATTCAAAAAAATATCGGAAAAATAAAAACTGACAATCAACAGGTTAACGCAAGTCTTACGGGAATCCGTAAAATTACGCGTAACAAAAGTTTTAAATTTGTACATATAGACGCAAATAGATCTGTATTTGCACTTATTTAATTTGGCAATTAAATATGCCGGCTACAATGAGAGACTAGATTGAGTAGGGTCTGTTTAGTTTTTTCGTAGCCGGTATTTTTATTTCAGCTTTCTATCAGCCTTCTTTCCAAAATAATTTTTCAAAATCCACCCACCTACAAAAGTTGTAATTAGGGAAAAACTGCTATAAAGAATAGCTACCAGACTAATATCCTTGTCTTTTAAAACCTGGTTAGCGATAAAGAGTGCGAGTACACTATTTTGCAATCCCATTTCAATAGCAATGGTGTAAGCCGAACTGTGTTTCAGTTTTAGGCGCCTACTAACAAGATAACCAACAATTATGGTTGCGTAATTCAGAATTATTAAAGGTATAAAAAGATTAAGGTGCTCAAAGTATTTTACATTTTGTTGAGATTCATCAAAAAAGATAACCACAATAAAAGCCAGCAACATAATACCGGGTAAAATATATTGCAAAGCCTTGTGAAGTTTATCCCCGAATTTATATCCAAAAAATTCATTTAGTAATATTCCTGCAACCACGGGTAGGATCACGGTAAATAAAACATCACTCATGGTTTCTCCAAAGGTGAGACTAAATGATTGCTCCTCTTTCCCAAAAACCATAAAACTAAATTGAACCACCAGAGGAATACTAAATAGAATAATAAAACTATTGAAAGCAGTTAAGGAAACCGAAAGCGCCACCCTACCTCTCAGCATTTTAGTCACAAGGTTGGAAGCGGTTCCCCCGGGACAGGCGGCAAGCAACATAACCCCAATTTTATAGACGGGGTCTATTGGCCAGAAATAAATTAATAGAAAAGCTATAATAGGCAACAAAAAAAGTTGGGAGGCAAGACCGGTGATAATGGCGCGCGGATGAGTAAAAACCCTTCTAAAGTTACTAAAATTAAGCTCCAGGCCTATCCCAAACATAATTAGGGCGATAGACAGAGGCATAAAAATATTGGCAAATTGCTGCATATTATTTAAAAGAAATCCAAGATAATATTTTTTAGAGAAAACGAATTCCACTCCTAATTTTTAACTCAATTAACTAAGGAAATATAAATTTCCGGATCTTCTCTTTCGAAATTTTAGCGCTAGCAGAATCTTCATATTTAACAACTAAAAAGACTATTCAAATGCCACTGAAATGTGAGAAATTAGAAAAAATTAATTAACGTAAAATATACATTTATTATCTTTGGAATTCTCCTAAATAAAATTGCATTTGAAAACAGCAGAAAATTATAGCAAGCTACCTGATGATTTTAAAAGTTTTGAGGCGGAAGTTAAAGTAGCTTCTCCCGGAAGAATAAACTTAATTGGCGAACATACAGATTACAACAATGGTTTTGTAATGCCGGCAGCCATAGACAAGAAAATTCATTTTAAATTCAGGAGGAACAACACTAAAAATTTAGGCCGAATTTATAGCGAAACCTTTAATGCTTATGTAGAGTTTAATCTTCAGAAAGTAACTAAAAGCACCAATTCCTGGGAAAATTATTTGTTAGGGGTTATTGATGAAATACAGAAGTTAGGTAAACAACTACAGGGCTTTGACTGTATTATGAAAAGTGAACTGCCTATTGGAGCAGGGATTAGTTCTTCTGCAGCGCTGGAATGCGGTTTTGCCGGAGGTTTAAATTCATTATTTAATTTAGATCTGGCAGAAATGGAGATCGTAAAACTTTCCCAGCGGGCAGAAAATAATTTTGTTGGCAGCAATTGCGGAATTATGGATCAGTTTGCTTCAGTAATGAGTAAAAAAGATCATTTTATAAAGCTAGATTGCGAGTCGCTGGAAGCAACTTTTATTCCGGCTAAAATTCAACATTGCAAATTATTGCTTTTAAACACTAATGTGGCTCATAACCTGGCCGATAGTGAATACAACACCAGGCGGCAGGAATGCGAAAATGCGGTGGCAGTTATTCAGCAAAAATATACAGCAGTAAAATCACTAAGGCAGGTCACTTTCAAAATACTGGAAGAATTCAAGAAAGAAATTGGCGCTGCAGGCTTCAAGCGATGCCTGTATGTACTGGAAGAAAATGAACGCGTGCACAAAACCGAAAAAGCTTTACGCAATGGAGACCTGGAAACCATTGGAAAGTTGATGTACGCCTCACATAGAGGTTTGCAGCACCAGTATGAGGTGAGCTGCCCCGAACTGGATTTCCTCGTAGATTTTTCAGAAGAAAAACCTTTTATTTACGGCTCCAGAATGATGGGCGGTGGTTTTGGGGGCTGCACTATTAACTTAATAGAAGCCGATAAAATTGATGCTTATTTTGAAGAAGTAAAAAAGGTTTATCAGGAAAAATTCGATATCACACCAACTGCAATAACAGTGGTTCCAGATGAAGGAACTCAAATTACTCGATAATCGAAAATAAATTATAATCAAATAATGCCTCTTGACCTTGCTTTGAGGTAATTTTCTAAGCTTTAAAAGAAATATCTTGGACACCGAAATAAACAAACATCCACATAGACGATATAATATTTTAACCGGGGAATGGATCCTGGTTTCACCACATCGCACCAAAAGACCCTGGCAGGGAAAAACCGAAAAGAATAATGTAGAAAAACGGGAAACATACGATCCCTCCTGTTATCTATGTCCTGGAAATTCCCGGGCCGGTGGAGAAACCAATCCCGATTATAAAAGCGCTTATTCCTTTGAAAATGATTTCCCATCTCTGCTGCCCGAAGCTCCTTTAGAAGATTTTGAAAACGGACTCCTAAAGGCAGAAGCTGAAACAGGAATTTGCAAAGTAGTTTGTTTTTCACCAGACCACTCTGTCACCCTTCCGCTAATGGAGAAAAATGATATTACTGAAGTTGTAAAACTTTGGAAAAAAGAATACCGGGAATTAGGCAGTAAGGAGGATATAAATTATGTGCAGATCTTTGAAAATAAGGGTGCAATAATGGGTTGCAGCAATCCACATCCTCACGGGCAGATCTGGTCGCAAAAATCTATCCCAACAGAAATTTTAAAAAAATCGAAACATTTTAAAGAATATTGGAATAAAAATAAAAGCAGCTTGTTGGGTGAGTATTTAAAGCAGGAATTAGAACTAAATGAACGCATTTTAGCGCAAAATGAGCATTTTGTAGCTTTGATTCCCTATTGGGCCGTTTGGCCTTACGAAGCCATGATTATTCCGAAAAAACATTATCACCACATTGGTCAATTAAATTCTGAAGAAGAAAAAGCTTTCGCTGAAATTATTAAAAAGCTTACTATAAAATACGATAATCTTTTTGAAACATCTTTCCCCTATTCTTCCGGAATTCATCAAATTCCCACCGATGGCAAAGAGTATCCCGAATGGCATTTTCATATGAGTTTTTATCCGCCGCTTTTAAGATCGGCTACGGTTAAGAAATATATGGTGGGATACGAAATGTTTGCTGCCCCCCAACGCGACATTACCGCAGAACAAGCTGCAAACAATTTAAATGAACTTTCTAACATTCATTATTTAAATCATTAAATTACAGGTGTTTTATTACCTATAACCAAAAACAAATTAGTTTACTCCAGTTAACATTCTTTCACATTAGACTTTAAGAAATTCCCAAATAACGTCGAATTAACAGCCTAATCTTTAAGCACTTGTTATTTTAGTGATTAACCAAAAAATAGAATGATGATGAAAAAATGGAATGAATTTTTAGGAAAAACAGGTATTTTGATGCTTTTTGTAGCCATTACTAGTTGTGGCCCAGGAAATATGGGCGATGGTGATACTTTAAGGCAAGATGCGACTGAAGCTAAGCAGGCAATGACTCAAGCTGATGATAATCTACAGGAATTATTCCACAATTCTGTGGGATATGCAATCTTCCCTAACGTAGGTAAAGGTGCATACATTATTGGTGGTGCTTCAGGTAACGGTATAGTTTATGAAGATGGCGCTATGATTGGTTATGCAGATCTTAAACAAGTTGATATAGGACTTCAGGCAGGCGGAAAGGCTTACAGAGAAGTGCTATTTTTCCAAACTCAGGAAGCGCTTGATGATTTTAAAGACGGAGAGTATGAACTATCAGCAAATGCCTCTGCCGTTATTGTAGAAAGAGGTAAATCTAAAACTATCAAGTTTCAGGACGGTGTTGGTGTAGCTACTATGCCAAAAGCCGGAGCGATGGCAGGAGTATCTGTTGGCGGACAAAGCTTTCAGTTTACCGAGCAATAAGATTAAAAAAATAGATTTTAAAAGCCGGCCAAACAGCCGGCTTTTTTATGCTTTAGATCAATATGAGAAGTCGTGAGAAAAAAATTAAATAGTATTCAACTTACAGAAAACTATTGATCATTTATACCCCTGATGCAGGTATGCAGTTTTGACTTTTCATTTAGAAAAATTTAATTTAAAGTTCTTAGTTTGAGCATCTTTAATTGAACCAACCACAGATTATGGGAAAAGAGAAACTTAAGAGATCATTAGGCTTTTGGGATATTTTAATGTTTGGAGTAGGAGGCATTGTAGGTGCCGGAATTTATGCAATAATAGGTCAGGCAGCGGGACTTAGTGGAAACATGCTATGGGCCAGCTTTGCCATTGCTGCCGCAGTAGCCTTACTTACCGGGCTTTCTTATGCAGAATTTGTGAGCCGGTTCCCCGATGCCGGTGGGAGTTTTGAATATATAAAACGGGGAATGAATGAAAAAACCGCTTTAGTGATGGCTATTTTTATAGCTTTTACCGGGATTGTTGCCCCGGCAGCTATTGCGATAAGTTTTGCTGAATACCTAAGCAGGCTTGTGGAAATACCCAATTGGATTAGTGTGATTGCCATCGTAATTGCTATGGCAACCTTTAATATTATAGGCTCTAAAATAAGTTCTTATTTTAATAAGTTTGCCACGGTGATAACCTTATTAGGCCTGGCTCTGGTTATTGCCTTTTGCATTCCAGATTGGGGACAAGTGGCTTATTTTGAAATGGGAGATGAAGGCTTCGCGGGAATTTTGGCAGGCTCTGCCCTGATCTTTTTCAGTTATGTAGGCTTTGAAGACCTGGTAAAAATGGCAGAAGAAACGAAAGAACCTAAAAAGGTACTTCCAAAAGGAGTGCTTTTTAGCGGGATTATTGTATTTCTATTGTATGTGATGATTGCCATAAGTGCGGTAAGTACCTTTAGTGCAGGAGAATTAGCCAAGAAGGATGGTCCTCTGGCTGCAATTATAGAATCACAATGGGGACCGATTGGCGGTACTGTACTGGTAATTGTAGCTCTTTTTGCCACCAGTAAAACCATATTGAGTAATATTTTAGGAACTTCCAGGTTGTTATACGATGTAGCCCGTGATAGTGAAATTTCGTGGCTTAAAAAATTCACCACCCTATCTGGGATGGGAGAAAAGACTCCTAATTACGCTATTATAGCGATCGCCATAGTTACTATAGCATTTGGACTTATAGGAAATTTGAAGATAGTTGCTTCCATAAGTAATATTTTTGTATTCGGACTTTTTGGAATGGTGAATGTTGCACTCTTACAATATCGTAAAAACCATAAAGGGAAAGAGGAAGAAGGCATATTTAAGATTCCGCTGAATATCAATAACATCCCGATTCCTACCGTTATTGCGCTAATAAGTATTCTTATATTATTTGGTTTTAATATCTACAACCTGTTGCAAGGGAATGCTTAAATAAATTCTATTCCTTTATAAAGACCATACAATGCTGCCAGGGTAGATTGTCGATATTTTCCTGGAGCACAAACCCGTTTGCCCTAAACTCCTTTACGGCCTGGGCTTCTGTCATTTTATGAAGTTTTTTAATAGGAATAGAAGTATCTTCACCGCGGTATTCAATTAGGAATATTTTTCCGTCTGGCCGCAAAGCTTTATGCATAGAAGTGAGCATTTCTATCGGAAAACTGAATTCGTGGTAAACGTCTACCATCAAAATCTTATCTACCGAATTTTCAGGAAGGTTAACCGATTTCTCTGTTCCTTTTACGACTTTAATATGGTCAATTCTCTCTTTCTTTTTCCGATCACGAATGGCTTGCAACATTTCAGGTTGAATATCTACGGCGTAGATCAATCCCTCGCGGGCTTGCGACACCATTTTAAACACGTGGTAACCAGAGCCGGCACCAATATCGGCGATAGTATCGCCCGGAGCAATATTTATATTTTTAATAAGCCTGCTGGTATTTTCTTCCTTTTCTCGATCGGGACGTTCCAGCCAATTTATACCCTGGTAACCCATCACGTGAGAAATCTCACGTCCTTTATAAAATTTCCCAATCCCATCAATACTACCCTCTTGAAAGGTGTAATTTTCATTGGTATTATTGGTTTGTCCTTTGCACTGAAAAAAGCATAAAAAGAGAATTGTAATAGAAATCGCGGAAATATAATTTTTCATGATATTTAATTGAATATCATAAAATTAAGGAAATAAATACTTAGAAGAAATATTTAAAAAAGATTAGAGAAGTGACCTCTAATGTAGCTTCAAAAAATAGTACGACCCTACTCATAATATTTACTTTGAAGGCCACCCCAATTAAGGTGTAGCTGCCACTTGCTCTAATTTAATGTAAAACTAATGATTATGTTAAAGCAATGCACGGTTGTTTAGTAAACGTATGGAATCTTAAAGTTATCGTTATACTTCAAGTTTAATGGATACAGAAGTCCCTTTATTTTTAGTAGAAATTATTTCAACTGCTTCTCCAACATTGTAACCCAGCAATGCTAATCGCTCATTTACCAGGGAAACTCCCTTAGATTCGTGGAGTTTATTAGATGAATTTTCAGAAAATCCAATCCCATTGTCTTCTATTTTGCATTGCAAAACAGCTTCTGAAAGCATCTTAAAAGAAACTTTTAAGGTTGGATTGTTTACACCCGGTGGAAAAGCGTGAACAAAAACATTTTCTACGAAAGTTTGTAATAACATAGTAGGAATTTCTACCGCGTGAGGATCAATTAAAGGAGCCGTCTCAAATATTACCTTAATTCGATTACTAAATCGCGTGTTTTCAACCCGAATATAGGATTGCAGATATTCAATTTCCTCACTCAATAAAATTGTTGGTTTGGTACAGTGATAAAGGTTTAACCTGATCAATTTTGAAAAATCTCCTAAAAAAATTGTAGCCTTATCTATATCACTATCCATAATATAATATTGGATAGAATTCATCGCGTTAAAGATAAAATGCGGGTTCATTTGCGCCAGTAAAGCTTCCATCTTGGTTTCTTCAAAACGCTTTTGGATCAAGCCTTTTTGTGCTTCAAACTTTCTGGCTTGCCTTATTTGAAATTTATAAAAGCTATAAACTATCGTCGCTATAATACTTATGATAAGTAAGGCGAACCACCAGGTTTTCCAAAATGGCGGAAGCACAGTTAAATCTAGTAAGGCCTGGGAATAACTTAAACCTGTACTTTCATCTAATGCCTTTACCTCTATCTCATAATTATCTGTTGGTAGCGAAGGCAGGAAAATTTCTGACCTGGAAGATGAAAGACACCAGGGTTCATCCTCATTTAACCGGTATTGATATTTTAATTTATTCGGATAAGGGTGCGCGTTTGTGCTAAATTTAAGCAACACTGTATTTTCATTGTACTTTAATTTTAGCTTATCTCTTTCAGAAGATGATCGCAGAGAAAATTTATTATTATTGATGAAAATTTCTTTTAGTTCTATCTGTTCTACCCGAGTTGTTGAATCCTTTACGGCTTCAAGATCTATATTATAAAACCCATTTTTACTTCCTATAGATAAGGTGTTTTGAGTTACATCGGCACTCAATAAAGGTTGCTCCAGGCCCTGTTCTTTATCTAAAAATATATATCGCCCGTTTTTGTAGAGCGTCAACCCTTTTTCTGTTCCAATAACTAAAGTTTCCTGGTAATTCTTTAAAAAAGAAATAGAGTTTCCCTGGATTTTCGCCCTTGGAATTTTCTTATGAATTTTGAATGATTCATCGTCATTAACGATAAACACGTCCCCAAACTCATTTGAAATCGCGAGATCTTTCCCTAAAACTGTAATGTGCTTTAATTTTTTTTCCCTCCAGATTCCGTTTTCCAAATAGGATTTAAAACGATTGTTCTCCCAAACATAAAGACCGGAAAAAACAGACAAAAAATAAGTTTTATTTCCCCTCTGCAAACTACTTACCACCATAGTAGGGGTTTGAGCGTTGTCCTTTTCAAAGTGGGTATATTTAAAAAGGTCCAGGTCTCTATAAACTCTAACGCCACCGTAAGGATTAGTTTCTATAAGATTCCCCGTTTTTGTAAAATTGATTTCCTCTGAATGCAAGGGTAAATAACGGTTCAATTGCCCGGAATCTTTTACGGCAAACACTCCAATATTGGTATTTATCCAAAAGATATCCTTAGAAACTTTTATATCATAAAAATCGATATCCGCAGCCTTAGTAGAGTAATCCAGCTCGTAGAAATCATCTTTATGTTTAGGCAAAGGCAAGTCGGTATTCAATACATATTTTTCCTGCCAGTTTTTAAGTTGAGATAAAGTAATCTTTTGCTCATTTCCAGCTCTTTTGAAAACGATGCCATCGTTGAATAACACTGCGGAAGTTTTTTCTGTTCTCGCAAACCCAATAATATCCTTACCCGGTAGCTCATGAATTTTAATCTGGGGATTTAAAGCGATTTCAAATAATCCGGCATCCCGGGTTCCTGCATATAATTTTTCGAATTTTGAATCATAAGCCAGGGATATTACTTCCCGGCTGGATATATTAAATTCGGAAGCCCTGGATATTAATCGCTCCTCAACCAGTTCATAAATTCCTCCGTTAGTATCGTATATCCCCCAGGCCGCAGCAAAAATTCTATGATCATCTGTTTTCAAATAATCCCAGATAATGGAAGTTCCGCGTTTTTCTAAAGGAATAGAATCCTTTTCACTCAAGTAATCGGGGAGATGACTTTTTGTAAAAAAACCTTTATTACTGCTGTAAATATTGTCATTATCTGGGAAGACAGAATAAATGTATTTATGATCATTTACTTTAACCAAAGCGGTCTGCTCCTCCTCATTTAGAATCCTGAAGATTCCTGATCTATACGTGACCACGTAGATTTGATTTTGGTATTCAAAAAAATCCTGAACCCTAAAAAGTTCCTTCCCTGTAGGAGTCTTTAAAGAATTTACTTTGAAGGTATTAACGTTTATCAGAGAAACCCCATCACTGGTTCCCACATACATATAATTACCGGAAGTAAACAGTTTGGTTATCTGGTTGTGAACCAATCCATCCTTTTCTGAAAGGATTTTGAATTTATACCCATCATACACACTAACCCCTTCACCATAGCTACCAAACCATAATTTGCCGTTTTTGTCTTCTGCAATCGCCCAACAGCTATTTTGAGCTAAACCATCTTCTTCAAAGAAATATTGAAATTCGTCATTTTCCTTTTTAACTACACCATTTTCAGTACCAATCCATAAACTATTGTTGCTATCAACCAATATGGATCTAACCGAGTTATTTGGTAAATCTTTGGCTGCAGTATAATTTTTAGTGGGATAATTTTGAGAGAAGGCGAAACTAAACCATAAAAATACTAAGAGGAATAGTTTAGTGGTTTTGTAAAATGGCATTGATAAACTCTTCTTCTTTTCGAAAGGAAACAGGAAGTTTCTCTCCGTTGGTTAATTCAATTTCCTTGTTTGCCTTATGGTATCTAACTACGTAATTTAAATTGATGACGTAGCTTTTATGAATTCTTTTAAAAGTAGTTGCCGGAAGTATTTCTTCAACAAATTTTAAGGTTTTTGAAGCTGTTCTTGTAGAGCCTTCAATTTTTTTAATGCTACAGTAGTTACTTTCTGCCTTACAAAATAGTATTTGATTGGTATGGATTAGTTCGAACCCATCAAGGGTAGGAAAAGCAATTTTACTTACGTTCTGGTCATTTACATTCAGATTTTCTAATAGCAAAGACAATTTTCTTTGGGCAAAATTCCTTTCATTTTTCTTTTCAAACTTTTTTACGGCTTCAGCTAGATCTAAATGATTAATTGGCTTCAATAAATAATCTAGCGCGCTACGCTTAATTGCTTTAATGCCAAATTTATCGTGTGCAGTGGTGAAAATGACTTCAAAATTTATCACCTCAAAATGCTTGAAAAGTTCAAAACCATTCTTTTCTGGCATTTGAATATCTAAAAAAACCAGGTCGGGTTCATATTTTCTGATGGCAAGCACACCGGTATCTACCGAAATACTTTTTTCAACAATATTAAATTTATTTGGAAAATACCTGTCCAGGGTTTTCTCCAGTAAACTTTGCGCATTTATTTCGTCGTCAATAATAACTGCCTTTATCATATACCAAAATTACAATTAAATTATGAGTTGTTTGGAAGCTGAATTAGACGACAAAGAACAATTATATAAGCTATTTAAACCGTTATAATCATCTTTTAGATTATTCTCTATATAGAGTTATTTTTCAAAGTCACTAGATTAGGAAAAATCGAAGATTTCTAGAAATCTATTATTAACCTTGAGATTAAAGCTCATTAGAATAAAGAGGATATTCTAAAAGTTTAGCAAAGACAAGGCTTCACAGAAATGTGAAGCCTTGTCTTTGCTAGTAACGGGAACTGGAAACTTATACCTCAGAATCAATTTTGCACCCTTATGATAACCAATTTAGTACATTTTAGAAAATCGCCAAAATGAGCCGAATTTGAGCCAGTGCATTCTTTCTTAAGGCTGACTATCAAAGGGCTAAACTAATTTAGCGATACATTATGCAGCCTTAATCGCTTTTTTCAAAGAGCTATAATGTTTTTCGTCTAATTTCAACAAGTCAAATAATTCCTGGGTTGCATCCGGAAGAACCATCAATAATTCATCATGTCTCGTTGTTTTTTCAAAAGAGGTAAAATGAGAAAAATGATTTAGAAGTTTAAATTGAGTAATATCATCTACTAATTCTTCAATCCGGTTTTCAACACTATCAGGTTCATTCGGAATTTTCATTAATGTATATATTTCTAAAAATCGACGAATGGCATTTGGCATCAAAATATCATAGGTATCCTCTCCGGCATCTATTTTAACTCTATATTCATATATGAGTTTAAATAAATATATGTACTCCGACTTATAGTTCTTTAATTCATTTGGTAGAGTTTTGAGAATTGATTTAGAGCTATCTAATTTCTGCATTTGATAGAATCCACAATTAGGAATTTGAGAAGTCACTCCTTGTTCATTTCTGACTTTTTTCCTCTTTTTTAAATTGGCAGAATCTTTCAAGAAAGAGAAGAATTCGAAATTATGAGTCGAAATAAAAAATTGAAGAAAGCAATTAATAACCTTATCTGGATTTTGCTGATCTATATTCTTTCTGAAGAAAAATGAGTTTATCAAGGAATATACTTGAGCGATATGATTAGTATCCAAGCTCGAGATCGGATCATCTATAAAGATTATAGTCTTACACATCATTTCAAGCCCCATACTTTCATAATCTACAAGGAAATATGAAAAAGCAATTGCTGTTTTCTCACCCTCACTCAAATTTATCGCAGGTTTATCCCCTCGATAAAGCATAAACTTATCCTCAGATGTAACTTGAATCGCAATATCTTTTCGATTTAAAAATTTTTGAATGAATTTATTGAGTTGATCTTTACCCTTAGTTATAGTTTTTAGAGAATCCCTTTTCTCCTGAATTAACAGATTTTGTTTATCTATATATTTTTTATGTGCATTTAATCTTCTTTCAGCTTTTTGAGCTGACTTCTCCTTTTCAAAGAATTTTTCAGAATGAATAAAATCGGCAACAAGGTGAGTAATCAACCTGTTTCTAGCATCTTTTCTGGTTTCATCAAAATTATTCACCAAATTGTTATGTCTAGAAATATCCTTATTCATTTCTATGAACCATTCGCTAAAGTTTGCGTCATCACATTGAAAATCTTCAATTTTTAATGCATTGAAAATGTTACCATCTTCTTTTCTATTAAGTTCAGCAATTAACTTTTTAAGGCAAGACTTATAATTCTTCTTAAGACCAGGAAATACTTTCAGTTTTTCAGCAATTTCTTCTCTAACGCTTTCGGTGAAATCGTTTTTACTATTTGGTATAGCAATTAGATCTAAATTTGAAATTTCCTGATTAATTAAAAGTTTTAAATCTTCGATTTCTTGCCTTAGTGTTTGTGAAGCATTTGAAAAATATTCTTGCAATAACTTTATTCTTTCCTCGCTGACGTTATTCCCACAGAAAGCACATTCCTCTTTGTTTTCATCGAAATCTAAACCTCTTTCAGTCCAATCCCTTAATTCTTTATTTTCATCTAATATCTCGATTATACGGTCTTTAGGTGGCTCCTGTTTAAGAAGATTTTCAGTTCTAACTTTTAAATTATGAAAATTAGATTCATATTTAATTTCATCATGGATATCAAAATCATTCTTTGAATTTGAGATTTTTTTGAGCTCTTCGGCATCATCATCCTCAAGAATTTTGTTTTCAACTTGATCTTCGTCCAGGTCTTTTAAAACAGTTTTAAAAGAACCTTTATCAAACCTTTCAGTATTATCAAATACAGTTAATCTAATCTGTTTACTAACCGTCGTAAAGTGATTTTTTTCATATTCATCATATAATGCTATAACTGATTTAATAGGTTCCGCCCTTTTTTCAATTTTAGCAACTGAATCCTCTAGATCTTGTATTGTTTTACGAGTTTCTACATTTTCACCAACATCAAAAGCAATCGGATGGCCCAATTCAGTTTTTGAGTTCCAATTAAGTTTTGATTGAATATATTCTTGATTAAATACTGCTATGTTGTAAGGGAATGAATCTATTAATGTATAATCGAATTCATCACTATCGGTAGTTTTCAGTTTAAATTTGGCAGAATTGAAATCCTCATGAAGTTTTTTATTTTTTAATGAACTGAATAATCGAGAAAGAGTTGTTTTACCAGAATAATTCCATCCATAAATAATATTCTTCTCCTTAAAATCCTGAAGCTTATTATCTCTATTCCATTTAAAATCATCAAGCACTCCAAATTGATCAATGGAAGTCAATCGTAATATCATAAGTAATATAATTTTTGGTCAGTATTGGACATTTAACTGAGGAAAGGTAGGGCAGCTCAGTGCAGAAAATGATCCACTTTTTTGGAAAAATAAAAGTATCAAAATTATTGACTATCTGATAGTTAGAAATCAAAATTCTCAAGATTTGCTAACAGATATGAGCCAAATTTGATCCACTTTTTAGCCCAAAATGACGAAACCCCCAGTGTTTACTGAGGGTTTCGTGAATTTAGTAGCGGGAACTGGACTCGAACCAGTGACCTTCGGGTTATGAGCCCGACGAGCTACCTACTGCTCTATCCCGCGATATCGACTGCAAATATAAGATACTTTTTAAGTTTCAACAAAGCTTTTTCAATAAAAATTTAAAGAATGAACAAGAAGGATATTGTACATCTGAATATCAGTAAATTAAGACAAAAAATTATTGTTCAATACTATTCGCCTCGAAAGATTGAAGCTCATTTTCACTGAAAGAAACCGTAAATTCAATAGGATTACAGCAATTCTCGCAGTCCTCAATGTAGGTTTGCCGACTTACCGAAGGATCCAGCAAGACAGAAATCTCTTCCCAACAATATGGACATAGAAAAAAATGTTCAAACATAACCTATAATTCAATATTCAACAATTGGCCGGTGAGTTGCAACAACTCTAATTCGGCGATCTTGGCATCATATTTTGCAAGATTTAAACTGGTCCTGGCGTCTAATAAGTTAACCTGCGCCTGCCTAAATTCAATAGAAGTAATTCTTCCCAGATTAAATTGCTCCTGGGAACGCTCAAAATTATCCTGATTGGTAGCTACGTTTTCTTCCTGGACTTTATAGATATACAACCTGTTTTCATAATTCCCAAGGGCATTTGCAATGTCTCTTCTAATTCCAAGTGCCACCTGCTTTTTTCGCAATTCCTGGTTTTCGTAGTTTATTTTTGCATTCTGGACCTGAACGCTTGTAGCTCCCCCATCAAAAAGGTTCCAGTTTAAACTAACTCCTCCCGAAATTCCATCGGTAGTTTGCCTACTTCCCGGAAAGAATGCTGTTGCAGCACTTCTATTATAATTCCAGCCATAGGAACCGCTAAGATCTATCGTTGGCAAATATCCCGATTTACTTATTTTAATATCATATGCTGTAATTGCCATGTTTCTATCAAGCTGAAGTAAAGATACATTATTCGTTTCAGCCTCCATAATAAAGGCTTCTAACTGTAATTTCGGAATAAAATTCACCGTAGTATCTACCGTAAAATCTTTACCGGTAATTTGGCGATCCAGCAACACGTTTAAATCCCTTTTGGTATTGTTAAGTTGTTGGCGAGTTTGCAGCAGGTTAACACTATCGTTATTCACATCTACCCTGGCATTAAGGACTACCAGGTTATTACTCTGGCCGTAATCGAATTGATACTGCGCCCTGGTTACACGATCTTTTGAAGTTTCTAAAACATCTTCTAATACTTCTACATTTTCAGTAAGCCGGGCAATTTCATAATACATCGTCATTAACTGCAGCATCGTATTTTCTATAGTTTCCCTGGCCTGCAGTTTAGAAAGATCGTATTGCTCTTTTAAGCTTTTATAATTATAAAACCTTCCTAAGCCATCAAAAAGAGTGTAGTTTAAATTCACCGAAGCATTATAAGAGTTACTCTCTATCCCTTGTTGATCTAAAGCTTCTCCATCTTCGGGCTCGGTTAACCTATTATTCAAATCATAATTTGCTCCTGCCCTTCCTGTAACCGATGGCAAATATCCGGAATTAAGAATTCCCTGGTTATTTTCGGCGATTTCAACTTCATTTTCAGCTATTTCAATTCCGTAATTACGTTCTAAAGCAAGAGCTATAGCTTCTTCCTTAGTTATTACTTCTTCCTCTTCCTGGGCAAAAATATTACCCATAAAAAAAATAGCGATCACAAGTATTAACTTACCCGATCTCTCCATGTGCTTTTTCTTCTTTTTGTTCCTTTATAGCTCTTTCTACCTCTTCATTTGACACCCTGTTTCCGCTAGCAAGCCATTTTCCACCTACTTTAATATTATTGCTAATAGATAGCAGCAATGGTAACAGAAGTAAGGTTAAAACAGTAGCAATGGCGATTCCGTAGGAAATAGAGATTGCCATAGGTTTTAAAAATTGTGCCTGCCTGCTTTTTTCTAACAGCAATGGAGCCATCCCCGCTATGGTGGTGAGCGAGGTAAGGAAAATAGCTCTAAATCTCGCACGGCCGGCTTCATAAAGTGCATTTTCAAACTTCATCCCATCTCGCAGATTTCTGTTGAATTTACTAATGAGTACCAAACCATCATTTACCATAATTCCCACCAGGGCAATAATTCCTAAAGCTGAAAGCACGTTAACAGGAAAGTCGTGAATCCAATGACCCCAGGCGACTCCTATAATGCTGAAAGGAATCATGATCATTAATAATAATGGCTGACTATAACTTCTGAAGGTAAAGGCGATTACCGCATAAATAAGAAATAAAACAACCGGTAAAACTCCTTCTGCGGAATTGGTTAATTTATTTGCCTCCCGGTTTTGGCCTTCATAAGAAACCGATAAACTGGGATATTTTGAAAGTAATTCCGGCATCACGTTGCTCCTGATGTCTGCAAGTATTTCAGTAGAACTTCCGTTAGGATCTTCCATATCTGCACTCACCCTAATTTCCCGAAGTCCGTTTAAGTGACTTATAGATTCGGTTCCTCTAACAATTTCATAATTAGCAATTTCATCGAATGGTACACGATCGCCAGCCGGTGTGGTTAAGCGCATATCATCTAGATCGTTAATAGAAGAACGGTTTTCAAGATCGTAACGCACCCAAACCCTAATTTCATCCTGGCCACGTTGAAAACGCTGAACCGGAGTTCCAAAAAATCCATTTCTCACCTGGCGCATCACTTCGCTAAGATCAAGACCTAAAGCATAAGCGCTTTCTTTAAGTTCAATATTGATCTCTTTTATTCCCTGCGGATCGTTATCTGTTACATCCTTTAAAAGCGGATTATTTTCGAAATTTTCTTTTAATTCTTCTTTCGCGGCTTCCAGTTCCTGAAGGTTATTCCCCAGCAATGAAACCGAAACCGGCGCTCCGCCAAAATTACCTCCAGAGCCAAAGGTGAGATTCTCTACCCCATAAACAGGACCTACTTCATCTCTAATAGCATTGGTAATTTCAGGCGAACCAAAATCTCGTTCTTCCCCCGGAAGTAAATTCACCTGCAATGAGGCTTTGTTGTTTCCGGGACCAACTCGTTTTATTATATTTTCAACAACATCTTTATCTCCACTCTGGCGCTTACTAAAATCTTCATTTACCCGCCAGGCCGCATCTTCCACCATAGAAATAATAGAATCTGTTCGCTCTGGGTTCACACCTTCGGCCATTAAAAGATCTATACTTACACGATCACTGGCAATACTTGGGAATAAGGTTACCCTAATCCAGTTTCCGCCTATCGCACCAATAGTCAGGATTAAAACTGCCACCAAAATACCCAAAGCAAGCATTTGTTGTCTTAGCACAAACCTTAATATTGGGCTGTAAAATTTATCTCTTAAAAAGCTCATAGCCTTATCTCCTGCACGGTTTACCACCCGCATTTTTATGAAGAGTTTTGCTAAACCTTTTTTCTTTTTATCTTCCTCAGGGTTTCTTGCCTGCAAGGCTTTAGAATGCGCAATATGGGCCGGTAGAATTATAAGTGCTTCCACCAAAGAAACTACCAATGTCAAGATGACCACCGTAGATACTTCCCCAAAGAATTCCCCTATTCTACTATCTAAAAACAGGAAAGTAGAAAATGCTAAGACTGTAGTTAGAATTGCAGAAATAATTGGCGGAATTACTTCCATAGTACCGTCTAAAGCAGCCTGAACTGGAGATTTCCCCATTTCGTAATGCTGATAGATATTTTCCCCAATTACAATTCCATCATCTACCAGGATACCAATTACAATGATCATCCCGAATAAAGAAAGCACGTTTATGGTTACCCCAAACTGCCCGGCAAATATGAACATCCCAAGAAAGGCTATTGGAAGTCCAAAAGCTACCCAGAATGCCAGTCTTGTATTAAGAAAGATCGATAAAAACAGTAAAACAAGGAAAATTCCCATTGCTCCATTTTCAAGCAGCAATTGAGTTCGCTGACTTAAAGTAATAGAGGAATCTGAAACAACGTCTAACTGAATATTACTACTCTCTGCATTGTAATCTTTTATATACTCCTTTACCTTCTTTGCCGCCGATAAAAGATCTTCATTATTCGTATTATTTATAGCAACATTTACCGCAATATTTCCATTGAAATAAGATGAATTAGAGGTCTCCCCAAATTGATCCCGAACTTCGGCAATATCGCTTAAACGCGTAGTTTGCCCTGTGGCTGAAGATCTTATCACAAGGTCGTTTAAAGCATCAGCATAGTAACTTCTGCTATTTGCCCTTATCAGGTAGTCTTCAGCTTCAGTTTTAATAGTACCACCGGTACTTAAAATATTTGCAGCCCCAACAGTTCTGGCAACTTCTTCAAAAGTTAGATTATAAGCTAAGAGGTCGTCCTGGCTAACGGCTATTTCTATTTCTTCTTCGGGAAACCCAGAAATCTCAATTTGCGAGATCCCATCCAGCTGTCTTAGATCGTTTTCAATTTGCTCGCTAATACGTTTAAGAGTAACTAATGGAACACCATCACCACTAATAGCAAAACTTATAGACGGCCTGACTCTTTCCTGTTTTGAAACTACAAGTGGTTCCATCCCACCGGGAAAAGTGGGCACACGATCTACCGCGTTTTTCACCTCGGTGAGCATCACATCTATATTCTCGTCTTGCTCAATTTCTACAGTAATAGAACCACCGCTTTCTCGTGCTGTTGAGGTTACCCGGTCTATCCCTACCAGACCTTTTAGGTTATCTTCTATTTTTAAAATAATCCCTTCCTCAATCTCCTCTGGAGCTGAACCGGGATAATTTACATTTATATTGATAATACGGGAGTCCTCGAGAGGAAAGAAAGAAGAATTTAAACTGAAAACCCCTACGATACCGAAAATTACAAATGCGAGGATCACTACATTTACAGCAACCTCATATTTTATAAAATAACTGATTAATTTTCTCAAAGTTCCTCGGCTTTAGCGGTGTCCTTTTTGTTTTGAATCTGCACTTTCATTCCCGGGTAAGCACCAGGAACTGGAGCAGAAACCATCTTCTCACCATCTTCCAGGCCTTTTATCACCACTTTATTGCTCGAAAAATAAACAGGATCAATCTCTTCTAAAACCATGGTGCTATCTTTCACCACGTAAACCTTAGAGCGGTCTATTAGCAGTTCTCTGGGAATCTCTATTGCATCTTCTTCATCCCGGGCATCTAATTTTGCTTCCAGGTACATTCCTTCCCTAATTTCGGGATCTTCAATTCTAATAAAAACCTGAATGGTTTGTGAAGCACGATCTACCCTGGCGTTTATTCGGCTTACCGTACCTGTATAGGTTTGATTACCATCAAGATCTTGCAGCGCCACATCTTCCCCTATTCTTAATAGATCTGAAAACTTTTTAGCCACAGCAACTTCGAGTTCATAAACCGAAGGATCTATAAATTCTCCAAGTTTCTGTCCCGGCCTAACTAAAGTACCCAAATTCACAGCAGCTTCAGTCAAAACTCCATCAAATGGCGCTACGATATTAAACTTTCGAAGGCGTTCTTCCAGGTTTTTAATTTGGTAATAAGCCGATTGGATTCCGCGACCGGTAATAAAATATTTCTCTTTATCTGAGTCTGGCTCCGGTAATGGTTTTACGGTACTATTTACATTGAAATTATTAAGGTAGTCCTGCCATTTCTGAAAAGAATCTGGATAATCTAATCGAAGATCTGGCATAATAGAAGTGATATTATTGAATAATTCACTTTTAGCCGAACGCACACTAGCTGCGTATTCTTCTGAATTAATACTTAAAAGCACCTGCCCGCGATTATAACGTTGGCCAGGTCTAAAATCTTTACTGCTACGCTGAAAAATTCCCTGTACTTCAGAAAAAAGCTCCAGTTTTTTAAGCGCCGTTACATTCCCATTAGCGGGAACAACAATAGGCACATTACGGTTTTCTACCGTTTCTACAAATACATTTTTTACAACTTTGTTCTTTTCCGGTACTTCTTTTACATTACTATCAATAATTGCCTTTGCGCCAAAAACCGCCAAAACAATAAGCAATAATCCAATAAAAGAAAGAATGATTTTGCGTTTATCCATGCTTGTAGGACACCTTTCCGGTGATTTGGTTTAATCTGAAATTAAAATTTTATAAATATCTATTGTAAACCATCCAAACGCTCTTGGATATCTTCCCATTCTTGCATTAAGGAATTCAGTTCTTTCTTTTTGGTCTTATACTTATCTAAATACCCTGGCTTCGCCACAACTTCATCATAACTCGTAGCTAATTCCATATCACGTGCTTCCAGATCTTTCTCCAGCTTAGTGATTTTAGATTCAGTATTACTCAGTTTATTTTTTAAAGATTTAACCTTCTTTTGGTCTTTGTAGGCTTTTTTATTGGTAGAGCCGGCAGCGTCCTTTTGTACTTTAGCCGCTTTTTCCTTTTTCTCTACACTACGCATATCCTCCAGCTTACGCTGATCTAAGAAGTAATTAATATCTCCCAGATACTCCTTGATTTTCGTGTCCTTAAATTCATAAACCTTATTGGTTAGGCCTTGCAGGAAATCCCTATCGTGAGAAACAATTATTAAAGTACCTTCAAACCTGTTTAATGCTTCCTTTAAAACGTTTTTAGATTTAATATCAAGGTGATTGGTAGGCTCATCCATAATAAGCACGTTAAAAGGCTGTAGCATTAGCTTACAGAGCGCTAATCGGTTTCTTTCACCACCGGAAAGGACTTTTACCTTTTTATCAACTTCATCTCCTCTAAAAAGGAAAGACCCCAACATATCTCGAACCTTGCTCCGGTTCTTTTCGTTGGCAGCATCGATCATAATTTCGTGCACGGTTTTTTCACCTTCAAGATAATCTGCCTGGTTTTGGGCAAAATAACCCAGCTGCACGTTATGGCCAAGTTTCAAGTTTCCTTCGTAAGAAATTTCATTAATTATTATCTTAGCAAGCGTGGTTTTACCCTGTCCGTTTTGCCCTACAAATGCAATTTTACTACCCCGTTCTATTAGAAGATCAATTCCTTTTAAAACTTGGTTATCACCATAGGCTTTTCCAATATTTTCGGCTTCAATCACTACTTTTCCAGGTTGAATAGAAAGTGGAAAACTCACATTCATTACCGCATTATCATCTTCATCTACCTCTATCCGATTTATCTTATCCAGTTTTTTGATAAGCGATTGCGCCATAGAAGCTTTTGAAGCTTTTGCACGGAATTTTTCAATAAGCTTCTCTGTAGTTTCAATTTCCTTTTGCTGATTCTTCTGCGCGGCGAGTTGTTGTTCTCTTAATTCCTCTCTAAGCACTAAATACTTTGAATAAGGTTTATTGAAATCGTAAATCTGACCAAGTGAAATTTCTATGGTTCTATTGGTCACATTATCCAGGAACATTTTATCGTGAGAAACAATTACCACGCAGCCCGAATAATTATTAAGGAAGTTTTCCAGCCAGATAATACTTTCAATATCTAAATGGTTGGTTGGCTCATCCAGCAGAAGAATATCATTATTCTGAAGTAAAAGTTTTGCGAGTTCTATTCGCATTCTCCAACCGCCCGAAAAAGTTTCGGTAAGTTTATCAAATTGCTCTCGCTGAAAACCAAGACCTAATAATACCTTCTCCGTATCGCCTTCATAATTATATCCACCAATTATCTCGTAGGTATGTGTAACCTCACTTAGGTCTTGAATAAGCTGGGTGTAAGATTCACTTTCGTAATCGGTTCTTGTAGCTAATTGATGGTTAATATCATCTATTTGCTTTTCAAGTTTCTTTATTTCCTCAAAAGCCTGTTGCGCTTCTTCCAAAACAGTTCGGCCCTGTTCAAAATCAATATCCTGTTTTAAAAAACCAATATTCAGTTCTTTATCTCTCGCAATCTGGCCTTCGTCATACTCCTGTTCTCTGGCAAGTATTTTAAGCATTGTAGATTTTCCGGCACCATTCTTTCCAATTAGTCCCACGCGATCACCGGCGCCAAGTCTAAAGGTTAATTCTTCAAAAAGATATTCTCCGCCAAAAGAAACAGAGAGGTTATGAATATTAAGCATTTGTATATTTTATTTTTGCAAATATGCCTAAATTTACAATGTGAAAAAAATATGTTCACACTCAATCTACAGACTCACAAAAACTTATAACCCCCTGAAAACCAATTATGAATTTTTTAAAAGGAAGTAAACTTTATAGTATTCTTACAGGAACCTGCCCGGTGTGTCATGAAGAAAGCATGTATAAGAAAAGGAATCCCTATAAATTGAACCGTGTTTTTGATATGTATGAGCACTGTTCTAACTGCGGCACTAAGTATAAAATAGAACCTTCGTTCTTTTTTGGAGCTATGTATGTGAGTTATGCCGTTGGAATTGCTTTTGCCGTTGCCGCCTTTGTAATCGCTTATTTTTTTCTTGGCGGTGGCTTAATGACTTCGTTCTGGGTTATTATAGGAACCCTGGTGGTTTTTATGCCATTAATTATAAGATTATCGCGGAATATTTGGATCAATTTCTTTCTACATTACAAACCAAGTGCTGGTAAGAATTAAGCAGAAAAGTGCTTTCTGTTGAATCTTTGTAAATCTATTTCAGGCGGAAGCTGAACATCGTTTTCCGCAAATTCAATTAGTTGCCCTGAAACCGTAGGGGAAATAAGCACGCCTCTACTTCCAAACCCATTACAGCAATAAAGGTTTTTATGCTTTGGATGCCTTCCCAGCATTGGCTTCCTATCTTTACTGGCGGGCCTGATTCCCGCCGATTGGTCTACTACCTCAAACTTGCAGCTAATCAATTTTGCTAATTTCTTTTCCAGTTCCTCCCTGGCTTCTTTACTGGGTTGCGGATCTTTATCCTGATTATTATAGGTTGCGCCCACTTTATATAAATTATTCCCTAGCGGAATAATAAAAACCGATGATTTAACCGCCTCTTCAAGCTGCAATTCTTCAGAATAAATGGTGAGATATTCACCCTTATTTCCGCGAAGCGGAAGATAATTAAAGAAAGGATTATGTTGCATTCCAAAACCTTCGCAAAAGATAATTTTCCTTGCGGAAATACCTTTATAGCTTACCGAATCTGCATTAACTTGAAGATCATTGTAATCGAATCTTTCAAATTTGATTTTGTCCTCATTTTTTAAATAATTCCGATATTCACTAATTAAAACATCGGTATCAATAATCCCGGTTTGGCGAACCCTTCCAAATGAGTATTCCGAAGGAATGCAGGGATTAATATTTTTAACAAGATCGGTATCTAAATATTCGGAAAGTAAAGGTTTGTCTGCTGCTTCAAACCAGTTATTTTGCTCTTCAGCTGAAAAGAATTTTCTATAGATCTCTATCGGATAAACGATCTTAGCCTGTAATTTCGCCTCCAATTCCTTATAAAAAGGAATCGCGATCTTCATATGCTCATTCGCATTCCAGGCAAGCGTAAAACGCTTTAGAATTACAGGATTGAACAATCCGCCGGCAACAAGAGAAGACTTTTGAGAATTGTCTTCAAAAACTACAAAATGCTTGCTCCTTTTCTCCAGGTTACGGCTTACTGCAATCCCACTTAAACCCAATCCAACAACTATATAATCTAACATAATCCAAAAATATAAAATTATAGGCAAATCAACTTTCCCAATCAATCTTCAAGAAATAACTTAGGTTCATAAGTAAACCCGGTTAACATCTGAAAAATAAAAAAGCGCCCCTATTGGGACGCTTCTCTTTACTTTTTAAAACCTTCAGGAATTAGTAATTCCACATATCAAGCTCAAAGTTTCGTATTTGTTCTTTTATGCGTTGGGCTTCAAGAAGCTCCATAAAGGCATTATCTACAATATATTCATCTATTTCACGGTCTCCATATACGTTGTCCTCTTTATAGATCATCGCATCAAATCTTCTTGAATTCAGCAAATGATCAAAAGTGACAGTCTGCGCAGAGCTACTTCCTGTAAAGGCTTTGTTTTCGTGTAAAATCTCTCTTGCATCAGGGAACCAAATCCAAAAAAGTTCAACTAAATCTGTTTGACCTGAATCAATAAAGTTAACATCTGGAGCAACGGGTGCTATACCTAAAAGCCGATATTTCAACTCTGCCTGGCGTTTATCAAAATACCACATTCCACGAATATGATATTCAGCGATATCAGCAGCACCAAGATCTCTACGATCAATAAATTGGGCATCTACTTCTTCCCCGGCGTTATACTGCTCGATACCAAGATCTGTAGTATCAACTTTAGATATGGTAGCCTGAATATCTTTTAAGGTACGTTTTTCAGTAAAATAAGAATCGGCATAGATATTTTTAATTTTTCCACTTTTAATAGCAGAAACTAAAACATCATAAAGTGCACGGCGATTATTTCCAATATTATTGGTATCTATTGGATAATACAATGGGAAATTCACTCTTTCATCAAGATCAATTTTTTCCCATACGTTTTTAGACCATAACACATCGCGATCTTCAATGTATCCATATTCAAGTGGCTTATCGTTAATGTCACTTTGAATCTGGGCTTCGGTTTTTTTACCAATCTCCTCGGGGCTATTGGCATTTAAAATGTTTGCCTGCCCATAAGATGCTACCGTAAAAACCAACACCGAAGCATTCAATAAAAATCCTCTCCAACTCATCTTCTAAATTTTATTAGTTTGTCAACTCGACAATAACAGGAGAGACCTTTTTAAGCTTGTAACTTGAGTTACCAGCGATCCCGGCCTGAATATCGAAAATCTGTACAGTTTCGCCTCTACCGGCTCTTCTTAGAGCTGCTTTGGCACTGCTATCTAATTTATTACCATTAACCCTTATAGTAGGTTGTCCCATTACTTTAAAACTAAATCCAGTAACATTAAGATCCAGGTTAAAGTCAAAGTCTGGAAGATTTGCACTAATAGTAGAGATTTCTAAACTATTACGTTGCATTTTAACCGTGCCATCTTCTCCTCTCACGGTTCCTACCGGGGTTGGAATATCTTTTATTCTAAAGGTTTTGCTATCTGAAACAGTTTCTCCTCCTGGAAGTTTACCACTTACATTAATAGCAACCTCTCTAGCCTGTAAGCTTGTAACGTTCATTACGTATTGCCCAGCACCACCAGCAGGTGAAAGACCGGGAGCCTGTGCACTAATACTACCTACTCCAGGAATAGAAATCGTCATTGGGTTTTGAACCCCACGATAAAGTACATTCATTTTATCTGCTGAAATAACTGCTGAATTCGGTTTCGGAATAACTGCGTAAGAACTATTAATTGGAATTCTTACAATAGAATCTCCTTCTTTAAACTGAAGCTCACCATTGATCTCCTTTTCTCCTACATTTCCAGCAGGGAAATCTAACATTACCTGGCCAGCCTGAGTGCTTTCTACATTATTACCGTTAATAGTAACGTTTTCGAATTTCAATGTAGGGTCTACACGACCTAAAACAACTTTACCTTTAAAGTTCTCACCACTAAAGAAAGCCGTCTTTTCTGGTACTACTATCGCCTGGTAGTTCGTTAAAGAAACATCACTTTGCAGCTGCCCTTCAAGCATTGCAGACAAAATATCGTTTTCGGTTGTTCTAACATCAGATTGTATCTGCGTTAATTTTGTAAGAGAAGCAATTAACGGAAACCCCTGATAGTTGTACATCAACCATGGTTGAGTTACATTCTCATTATTAGTTACTTCTTCTGTAGAAAAATCGTTAGCTACTTTACTTCTAATTTGCGGAAATTTATCTCCCAAAACAGCAAGTACTTCATTTCTATAATTATCTATTGCAGCCACAAATTCTTCTCCTCTTGGAGTTACTCTACCACTTGCAAAAAACAAGTTGTTTAGTTTATCGGCGCGATCCATAGACTCATAATTGGTCTTTTCCTCACCTTCAAAATCGGCTAATAATTCATCTTTAAGATTACCTACAGTACTATATAAATTATCAGAAAGCGTACTAATCTGTTCCGCTTTAGCTTTTAATTCTTCGTATTTTGCAGGTTGTTCTTCGGCTTTAGCGGCTAAACCGGCCATTGCCATATCGTTACGTTGAGATGTGGTCGCATTAGATTCCTCAAGGTCTTCATTCATTTGACCGAAGGCTGTTAATACTTCCTTAGACATATTTAGTGCCATCATCGCGATGAATACCAAATACATCAGGTTAATCATCTTCTGTCTTGGTGTTTGTTTTCCAGACGCCATGTGCTAATTAGTTTTGTTCTTTAATAATTTAGGTTTTCAGGGTAATGCAGTAACTAATTAGTCGCCATGCTAGGTTTACCATTCATAGCAGTAAGCATACCACCATAAACTCCATTTAAAGAGGAAAGGTTAGCAGCAAGCGATCCCATTTCCTGGTTCAACTTCCCGGCATTCTTTGCAACCTCCTGGTTAATCTCTGCCTGGCGAGAAGCCGATTCTACCTGAGCCTTATAGATATTATTTAAGGTTTCCATTTGAGTTGCAGCGGTAGTAAGTTCTTCGCTGTATTTCTTTTGAGAAGCCATTGCATCTACGGTTGGAGCAATTCCTTTTGCTGCTCCTTCAAAATTGCGAATGCTATCTCCAAGACTATGCATTAAATTTGCATCTATCTTAGCTTCTTTAAGCATTTCATCTAATTTCTTAGAAAGTTGGCCCTGAGTTTCTTTATCTTCCTCAATTACTGTTGCGCTACGGCGAGTTCCCTGTCCACCGGCTAATTCAGGGTAAACTAAAGACCAGTCAAGATCGTCGTCTGTTGGTTCAAAAGCAGAGTATGCGAATACAAAAGCTTCTACTACAAGCCCTGCAATAAGCATAGGGTTTGCAAATGGCCAGTGCATAATTTTAAAAAGCGCACCTAATATTACAACTGATGCACCTAAACCGTACACCATGTTAGTTATTCTCTTAGTTGAATTTGATTTTGCCATAATAATAAAATAGATTTAGATTTTCTACTGGTTAAATAGGTTGTTAATTATCTGTTAGGTTGATTTAGGGTAACATCTGTTCCGAGGTAATCCTGAACTGTTCTAAAGCCAATATAGCTTCTAGCTGAATCTGCATATTCGTAGTCTCTTGAGCTCACCTGAAGGAAATAAGCAACATCCTTCCAGGAACCTCCACGAACTACTTTTCGCATATCATCAGGATTATTTACGGTTGGGTTCATTGAAGACATATATTCGTATGATGCTGGATCGTAAGAAGAGTTCACCCATTCCCCAACATTACCAGCCATATTATATAAGCCATAATCGTTAGGATCGTAAGATTTTGCTTCTACAGTGTATAAAGCCTGATCTGCCGCATAATCCCCTCTTAAAGGTTTAAAGTTAGCCATAAAGCATCCACGATCGTTCTTAGCATAAGGACCACCCCAAGGGTATGTAGCTCCTTCTAAACCACCACGAGCAGCATATTCCCATTCACCCTCGGTTGGCAAACGGTAAGAAGGCACATTGTGATCTCCCTTCTCTCTTCGGTAGTAATTATGATATAAGGTTCTCCATTGCGCAAAAGCTCTTGCCTGTCTCCAGGTAACTCCTACTACAGGATAATCATCAAAAGCACTATGCCAAAAATAATCGTTGTGCATAGGTTCGTTATAAGAATAATTAAAATCCCTAATCCAAACAGTTGTATCTGGATAAACAGGAATCTCTTCTCGTTTTATAAAATTACTTCTATTCCCCTGCTCTTTAGCAGCACCCTGAACATCCATCCAGGTATAAGTAAATTTTAATTTTTCAACATCAATAGTACGTTGCCCGTTATACACCTCTTCCATTGGAATATACATCATATCCATTACTTCGGCATAATATACATCTGGATAGTCTTCGGTGTCCCAAATAATATCGATGTCTTTATTCAGGCGACGATTTTCGTAAGTATCTGAAGCTCCACCCTGGCCATAAGTATTCAGCATGTATTCTTCATACGGCGTCATATCTGCTTCATCGGTGTCTAAAAATGCGTACTCACCAATTCCGTCAGAACCCTCGGTTTCACCCATATTTTCAGCCATAATAGCCAATTCAGTTCTAACAATAGAATCTTTCACATAGTTAACAAACTGGCGATATTCGGCATTGGTAATTTCGGTTTCGTCCATATAAAAAGAACGCACGGTCACCGTTTTTGGGGGCGCATTACGTTGGCCTGCGATATCATCGTCAGACTTCCCCATAATAAAAGCACCTCCGGGAATTAATGTCATCCCTAAAGGTTTCTCCGGATTCCACTTCTCCCCTTTCGCACCAACCAGCTGTCCACGATCTCCACGCCCACAGCTTGAAAGCAAGGCTAGAACAGCTATTAGCGAAATAAATTTCTTCATAGTATTTCTTAGGTTAAGACATCTCAATTTACGGCAGTAAACCTATCTAATTATTTTTTAAAAAACAATAATTTGGGTAAAAATACAGTAAATCAAATTAATGCATGAATTTATTTTAAACTTCGTTTTTTCTTTTTGCTTTGTACCATCTTTCAGGAATTACCTGATTGCAGGCCTCTAAATAATCTTCTTCGCTGCAAGGTAATAACGTACTTCTTTTCAATTTAGTATCTACGTCCGCAAGAAACGGAATTTCTATCCACCACCTCCCACTTACGGGACTTTTGTAGAATACTAAAATCTCATCGTCTATGGGCACCTGATACTTTATAAACTCTTTTTTTGCCGAAATAGTATTTTCATTAGTACGGTAATTTATACCTTCAGCAAAATACCACATCATTTGCGCCATTAACATAGCTCCTAAATTCCCGAATTTAAGATTATCATATTCGTAAATCCCAAAAGAACTCACTTTATCACTAATCCCGGCGTATCGAGTAAGTGCGCAAATTTCTTTCCCATCAAATCCATTAGGCGAAGCAATATCTCTTGAGCCGGAAGAAGGCGCACTAACCGCAGCTAAATCTATAGCTACCATATTTGCATCACGCATTACCGGCTCAACCAGTTTGAAATTATTGCTTACCTCTCCTAAACGATATGCATCGAAAAAGAGACGCTCCATCAGCTCTATTTCGTCCTGGGAATTAAAGTAAGTTTGATAGCCAATATTCGAATAATTAAACAAATTATATGGCTGATTCACCACTATTTTACTAATATAAGACCTGTTACTAATCGGGCTTTCAGCATCTCCCAAATCAAAACGGCTATCTATATTTACAAGATTTACCATTTGATCTAAAGTATCGTAAGCCCGGTATTGGGCGTAAACCAAATCCTGACTTCCGCCTAAAAGGACGGGAATCACATCTTTTTTCACTAATTGGGCCACGAGAGTTTGCACCGCAAAATAAGTATCCTCTACGGTTTCGCCTTTTTCAATATCTCCCAGATCGGCAATATTAACGTGCCAGTTTCCTGGGAATAAGCTATAAAATGCCTTTCTCACATCAACAAAATCAAGAAAGTCTATTTCCTCACCAAGTCGGTTTTCTTTTATACCAACAATGGCCATCTGTACACCTTCCAGGTCTGGCAAACCCTTAGCAATAGTATGTTTCTTAACTGAATTTCCAAGGGAATGTTCACCAAAACCGGCAATTTCTCTTAGCAAATCTTCAGAAAGGGGACTCAGAAAATCTAAATCCATATATTATTTCTTCTTTTTGGTAGTGGTTTTCTTTTTCGCAGTCGTCTTCTTAGCTGCAGTTTTCTTTTTAGCCGGAGCTTTCTTTTTGGTGGTTTTTTTCTTCTTTTTAGACTTTTCTTCTAAAATCTCCTGCACCTCCTGTAAAGTCAAATTCTCGGCATCTGTGGTTTTTGGCAATTCAATTTTAGTCTTGCCTTTTATGATATTAAATCTTCCCCAACGTGCCTTTTCAACTCTAATTCCCTCTTCTTCCCAGTTGTGGATCAACTTCTCACGCTCTTTACGCTTTTTATCCTCAATTAGGGTTTCAATATCTTCAATAGATAAATTATCAAAATCGTATTTCTTGTTGACATTAATAAAAATACCATTCCACTTTAAGAAAGGACCAAAACGACCTACCCCTTTTTGTACCGGCATATCTTCGTAATGGTGAATTGGCGCATCTGCTTTTTCCTTTTCCTTTATCAACTCCATTGCACGTTCAAAATCTACGTTTAATGGATCTTCCCCTTTTTCAAGAGAAACATATTTTTTACCAAATTTCACATAAGGACCAAAACGGCCATTATTTACCTCAACTTTTTCATCTTTATATTCCCCTAATTCCTTCGGAAGCTGAAAAAGATCCATCGCTTCTTCGTAAGTAACCGAATCTAAAGTCTGGTCTGGACCAAGACTGGCGAATTTTGGTTTTTCATCATCCTCTACAGAACCAATTTGAACCATCGGCCCAAATTTCCCTAAGCGTACACTTACCGGTTTTCCGGTTTCCGGATCCTCGCCTAAAATCCTTTCTCCAACTTCACGGTCGGCATTTTTAGCTACATCTACAACCTGCGGATGAAAGTCTTCATAGAATTCTTTCATCATATGCGTCCACTCTTCATTTCCTTCCGCGATATCATCAAAACTTTGTTCAACTCTAGCGGTAAAATTATAATCAAGAATGTTTGAAAAATGATTCACAAGAAAATCGTTCACCACCATACCTACGGCAGTTGGTACTAATTTCCCTTTATCACTTCCAACGGTTTCAGTTAATTTATTCTCTTTAATATCTTCTCGTTTAAGCACAAATTGCAAATACTCGCGCTCTGTACCATCTACCGATCCTTTTTCTATATAATTCCTATTCTGAATGGTAGAAATTGTAGGCGCATAGGTAGAAGGACGTCCAATTCCCAATTCTTCCAGTTTCTTCACTAAAGAAGCTTCTGTATATCTATATGGCGGTCTTGTAAATCGTTCGGTTGCGGTTATATATTTATTGTTAAGCGGCTGATTTTCCTTTAAAGCCGGTAACATTCCGTTTTGCTCTTCTGCATCTTCATCATCATCTGTGCCTTCTAAATAAACTTTTAGAAAACCATCAAATTTCAATACCTCACCATTTGCAGTAAACAATTTGTCGTGCTTAGAAGCTTCAATTTTTACATTGGTACGCTCTAATTGGGCTTCACTCATTTGCGAGGCGATTGCTCGTTTCCAGATCAACTCATATAAGCGCTGCTCGTCCCGATCTGCTCTTACCGAATGATTCGCAAAATTAGTTGGCCTAATCGCCTCATGAGCTTCCTGTGCGCCTTTAGTTTTTCCTTTAAACTGCCTGGATTTAGCGTATTTATCTCCGTAAGCTTTTAAAATTTCTTCTTTAGCACCTTTTCTAGCATCTTCTGAAAGGTTTACCGAATCTGTTCTCATATAAGTAATATGACCCGCTTCGTATAAACGTTGTGCCATAGTCATGGTTTTACTTACTGAAAAATACAACTTCCTGGCAGCTTCCTGTTGCAAAGTTGAAGTGGTAAACGGCGGTGCCGGAGATTTTTTTGCAGGTTTGGTAGTAAGTTCTGCTACTTTATAATCTGAGCCAAGGTTTTGCTGAAGAAATGCTTCAGCTTCTTCCCTGGAATCGAAGTTCTTTGGAATTTTAGCTTTAAAAGATTTACCATCTTCTGTAGTAAATTCGGCGTCTATTCTAAAGGAAGCTTCCGCAGTAAAATTTTGAATTTCTCGCTCTCTTTCTACAATAAGTCGCACTGAAACAGATTGCACTCTTCCGGCAGAAAGACCTCCTTTAACTTTTCGCCATAAAACCGGTGAAAGCTCGTATCCTACCAACCTGTCTAAAACCCTACGCGCTTGTTGGGCATTTACCAGGTTATAATTAATTCCTCTTGGATTATCAATTGCTTTAAGAATAGCCGATTTAGTGATCTCGTGAAAAACAATTCTTTTTGTTTTCTCTTCTTTAAGATTAAGCTCCTCTGCAAGGTGCCAGGCAATAGCTTCTCCCTCCCGGTCTTCATCACTTGCCAACCAAACCATTTCTGCATCTTTGGCGAAACCTTTAAGTTTTCTAACTACATCTTTCTTGTCTTTAGAAACTATATATTTTGGTTTAAAATCGCCATCAGTATCTACACCTAATTCTTTCGTAGGTAAGTCGGCTATGTGCCCAAAACTGGACGCTACCTTATAATCTTTTCCTAAAAATTTCTCGATGGTTTTTGCCTTGGCAGGGGACTCTACAATCACTAAATTCTTTGCCATAACTCTATTTTTCTAGCTGCAAAAGTATATCAATTTTTTTTTAACAGCCTACATGATTTTATAAAACAACTACAAATACCTTGTAAAACAGCCGCATTCAAGACTTCGCGAATAAAAATTATTTTATCTGAAATTTATAAAAAAGCCCCGCAATTTTGCGGGGCATCCTTAAAAAACCAAACAAAACAAAATCAATTGAGGCTAAAAGAACTTAGTAAATTGATCTCATTACCCTTATAAGTATATTGGAAAAGTGTATTATCCCCAACCATTAAGAGCACTTCCTCTAAAGGTATGACGTCATAGGTGTTAATGTCCTGAAAGTGATCTGTTAGTTCCAGGTTGGGGGTATTTTTTGTATCATATATTTTTAAACCGGCGGTACCATCGCAAACAAACAACCAATCGTCTTTCACGCCCAGTCCGTATGGATTTTCCATATCATAAGATATCATTAATTGCGGATTGGACTTATCGGCTACATCTATTACATCAAGTTGGCTCCATTCCTGCCCGCAAGCATTTCCTCCGCGAATCGTTACATAAGCGATATCATCTTTTACCACCACGGGATCACAACCTAGAATATGACTAAACATAGATTTAAACTGAGGCGCAGCCGGATCTTCTAAACTATAGATATACATCCCGCTAGAACTTCCAAGATACAGATGATTCTCTTTGTAAAAGATGGTTTCTATATCACTTCCCACCCATTCGCTTTTTATCAATTCCGGATTTCTTAAGCCGGCAATATTGAAAACCGATAATTTATTTTGATCTACGACATACAAATAATCCTCGTTAATATTAAATCGAGCCAGTGAACCTCCGGTGCCCGAGCCTCCCGAATAGTTAGCATCATTTGTAATTGCTCCTTCAGAAAACCACGGCTCACTGGCCATTTCAATCTTTCGGGTCTCCATGAGATAACCCATTACAACCTGGGTTTCACTATTAAAATTATCGCTATCTACAAAAGTTGCATTTGCAGGAATACGACTATTATGATTTGGAAAAACGTTTTTCATTCTTCCTTCCTCCTTGATATTATTCATTTCGCTAAGATCAAAAACCACGAGATCCATAGCCGAATTTGCGAACAGCATATTATCTTTTACCGCGATATCTGTATTCAGCGGAATTTCAAGAAATTTAATTTTTACAGGATTCCGATGATGGGTATTGTCTATAATATGAACTCCTTTTTGATCATCATTTATAAAAACATAGTCTCCATAGGTGTAGATCTTCCCTGCTTCCGCAATGGCTCTTGGTTCAGATATCTTCACCATAGCCCTAAATTCTTCAATAGGCTTTACAATGGGAACCGCCACATTATAAAATTCTCCTTCAGTATCATCTTTTTCGCAAGAAGTAAATAGAGCCATTAAAGCCAGGAGCAGCAGCGTAATTATACAATAGAAAAATCTCATAATAATCAGGTTGGTTTCTATATAGATGCAGCAAACACGAAAAGGTTGCGTAAGAAAATTAAAAAAATTGCTGTCACTTTGTCAGAAGTTCGTTTTACCCTTATCTTTGCATTTCTTAATCCTGAAAAGGAAACTTTGAATTATGGAGAAGACAATAGACGAAAAAAAACAGGGAAACACTCTGGTGATGGAGCCTAAGCAGGAAAACAGCCGTAAACTTTTTATTGAAAGTTACGGCTGCGCGATGAATTTTAGCGACAGTGAAATTGTTGCTTCTATCCTTGCTAAAGAAGGTTTTAATACCACACAAAAACTTGAAGAAGCAGATCTTGTTTTAGTAAACACCTGTTCTATTAGAGAAAAAGCCGAACAGACCGTTCGCAAAAGACTTGAAAAATATAACGCGGTTAAAAAAATTAATCCAGGGATGAAAGTGGGCGTTTTAGGCTGTATGGCCGAGCGTTTAAAAGAGAAATTCCTGGAAGAAGAAAAGATCGTAGACCTTGTAGTTGGGCCAGATGCCTATAAAGATCTACCTAATCTAATTAACGAAGTTGAAGCGGGTCGGGATGCTATAAATGTGCTTCTTTCTAAAGAAGAAACCTATGGCGATATTTCTCCCGTGCGTTTACAAACCAATGGAGTTTCAGCCTTTGTCTCTATAACCCGCGGTTGCGATAATATGTGCACCTTTTGCGTGGTGCCTTTTACTCGAGGAAGAGAAAGAAGTCGCGATCCGCAAAGTATCGTAAAAGAAGTAAATGAACTTTGGGAAAAAGGATTTAAGGAAATCACACTTTTAGGCCAAAACGTAGATAGTTACTTATGGTATGGCGGCGGACTTAAAAAAGATTTTAAAAATGCTTCTGAAATGCAAAAGGCCACGGCTACAGATTTCTCCGCACTTTTAAGACTGGTCGCCGAAGCACAACCCAAAATGAGGATTAGGTTCTCGACTTCAAATCCGCAGGATATGACTTTGGAGGTGATTGAAGTTGTGGCCGCTTATCCGAATATTTGTAAGCATATTCATCTACCGGTTCAAAGCGGGAGCGACAGGATCCTAAAAGAAATGAACAGGCTACACACACGGGAAGAATATTTCAAACTTATAGACTATATAAGAGAATTAATGCCCGAATGCTCTATTTCCCAGGATTTGATAGTTGGTTTTCCAACTGAAACCGAAGAAGATCACAAGGATACTTTATCATTAATGGAATACGTAAAGTATGACTTCGGATACATGTATGCTTATTCTGAAAGGCCCGGCACTATGGCTGCACGGAAACTGGAAGATGATGTCCCTGCAGAAACAAAACAAAGAAGATTGGCTGAAATAGTAAAACTTCAACGGGAACATAATCACTTTAGAACACAAAGATTTCTTGGAGATACCGTAGAGGTTTTAATTGAACGAGAATCGAAAAAATCTAGCGAACATTGGAGCGGCCGTACCACACAAAATACGGTAGCTGTTTTTCCTAAGGAAAATTACAAAGTTGGAGATTTTGTAAACGTAAAAATAAACGATTGTACCAGTGCTACCTTAATCGGGGAAGCGGCTGGCTATAGTGAAAATAACTAAAAATATCAATTATTTCTAAACAAGTATAAATTTAGCTTCAAGGAAATAATAGCATTTATATATGGAATCAATTCAGGCAGTAAAACAGCGGTTTGGAATAATTGGCGACGATCAACGCCTTAACCGCGCTATAGAAAAAGCGATCCAGGTTGCCCCTACAGATATTTCGGTATTGGTAACCGGGGAAAGTGGGGTTGGTAAAGAAAGTATTCCAAAAATAATCCATTCCCTTTCTCATAGAAAACACGGGAAATACATCGCAGTTAACTGTGGTGCAATTCCAGAAGGAACTATAGATTCTGAACTCTTTGGTCACGAAAAAGGGGCTTTTACCGGCGCTACTCAAACCCGAAACGGTTATTTTGAAGTTGCCGATGGTGGAACGATTTTTTTAGATGAAGTTGGAGAATTACCGCTTCCTACACAGGTTAGATTATTACGTGTTTTGGAAAATGGCGAATTTATAAAAGTAGGTTCTTCTAAAGTGCAAAAATCTGATGTTCGTATTATCGCGGCTACCAACATTAATATGCAGGAATCTATTAAAAAAGAACGCTTTCGCGAAGATCTTTATTATAGATTAAGCACTGTAGAAATAAACCTTCCTCCTTTGCGGGATCGTAAAGATGATATTCATTTATTATTTAGAAAATTCGCGTCAGATTTTGCTTTAAAATATAAAATGCCCACCATTAAACTTCAGGATGATGCCGTAGGTTTATTAAAAAAATACCGATGGGGTGGGAATATTCGGCAGTTAAGAAACATAGCCGAACAAATTTCGGTTCTAGAACAGGAACGCATCATTGGCCCGGAACGTTTAAAAGAATATTTACCCGACATTGGCAGTAATTTACCCGCCGTTATCGCCGATAAAAAGAAAGAAAGCGATTTTAGCAACGAGCGTGAAATTCTTTATAAGGTGCTTTTTGATATGAAAAGCGATCTTACAGATCTAAAGAAACTCACCTTAAAGTTAATGGAAAGCGGAAACACGCAGAAGGTTCAGGATGAGAATGAAAGTCTTATTCAAAAAATTTATGGTAACGATGAAGATGGCGAAGATGTAGATGCTGAAGAATTGGATGCACTTAGCAACGAAAACCTGGAGGTGCTTCAAATTCCACAAAACAGTCCAAAATCTGAACTTAATAGGGAAAAGGATAAATATTATTTTGCTGAAGAGATTCAGGAGGAAGAAACCCTTTCTTTACAGGATAAAGAATTAGAACTTATCAAGAAATCTTTAGAAAGACATAGTGGAAAACGCAAAGCTGCAGCTGAAGAATTAGGCATTAGTGAACGCACACTTTATAGAAAAATAAAACAATACAACCTGTAATTTTTAGTCCCCTACTTTATGAAAAAATCTGCTTTTCTTTTATCCCTTGTGCTTTTGTTATGCACACAATCTTGCGGGATTTATTCTTTTACCGGTGCTGATACCGGCGAAGCTGAATCTTTTCAGGTAAATTTCTTTCAAAACCAGGCCGATTTAGTTGAGCCGGGGATAGATAGAACTTTCACCCTGCAATTACAGGATCTTATTCAAAATCAAACCAGTTTAAGCCTGGCAAACAATAACGCCGATCTAATTTTTGAAGGTGAAATCATCGATTTTTATGTAGCACCGATTACCGCTACTTCCGAGAATACCGCTGCACAAAACCGGCTCACCATTGCTGTAAATGTTCGGTATTACAATACTTTGGAACCGGAAAAAGATTTTGAAAGACGATTCTCTTTTTATTACGATTATCCCGCCAACGCACAGCTGGTTGGAGGCACCCTGGAAACCGCGGTAAACGAAATTTACACTCGTTTAACCCAGGATATTTTTAATGCCGCTTTAACCGATTGGTAATTATGGAAGCAACCGAATTCATAAAATTGCTACAACACCCGGCGGGAATTACCGCCACCCAAACCACTGCATTAGAAAAAATAATCCAGGAGGCTCCGTATTTTCAGGCGGCTCGCGCAGTAAGGCTTAAAGGTTTAAAGGAGCACCAGGAATTCAGTTACAACAGCGCACTTAAGAAAACCGCTGCCTACACCACAAATAGAAGCGTACTCTTCGATTTTATTACTTCTGAAGAGTTTAATCAGAACAAGATTGCAAGGCAAATTCAGGATCAGGAAGAGCAATTGCGAAATATTACCGTTTTTGAACCCGAGGAGGTTTTTGCCAAACGAAGTATGGCTATAGACGAAGCCATTAAAATGCAGCAATCGGAATCAGAACAGGTGATGGATCCAGAATTGTTTTCAGAAAAACAAAAGGAAGCCGAAGTTCAAAAAGAACCTGGTACAGAAAAAGATGATTTGAAGTTAGGAGAGCCTCTGGAATTTGATGCTTCAGAATCACATTCTTTTTCAGAATGGCTAAGACTTACTTCGGCCCAACCCATAAAAAGAGAAGAGCAGGAAGAGGAAGAATATCAAAAAGATGAGCTTCAGCATAAAAAGTTTGAACTTATTGATAGGTTTATCTCTAAAAGTCCTAAAATAAAACCCGGTAAACCCACCAATAAATCCAACCTGGCCGAAACAAACACAACCCCGCCTGAGTCCTTGATGACAGAGACTTTAGCCCGTGTTTATTTGGAGCAAAAAAATTATAAAAAAGCAATCCAGGCATATAAAATATTAATTTTGAAAAATCCCGAAAAAAGTGGTTTCTTTGCTGACCAAATTCGGGCAATCGAAAAATTACAAGAAAATAACACAAAGCAAGAATGAGCACATTCACGATTTTTTTAGCATTAATAGTTATTGTAGCCTTTTTACTGGTAGTAGTAATTATGGTACAGAATCCTAAAGGCGGTGGTTTATCTTCCTCTTTTGGCGGTAGCGGACAACAAGTAGGTGGAGTTAAGAAGACCGGAGACTTTTTAGATAAAAGTACCTGGACCTTAGCAACACTTTTATTAGTCCTTATTTTACTCTCTAATGTAACAATTATGGATGATGCTGGTTACGGCGAATCAAGGGTTTTTGACGAAGAAGCAATGCCCGAGAATACCGCTACTCCACCGGCACAAATGCCAGGACAACCTTCAGAATCTGACAGCGCTCAATAAACGCTTCATTCTTTATAAAATATACAAATGCCAGCTTATGACAAGCTGGCATTTTTTGTTGGTAATTGGCAGTAAAAGCGGGGTGGCACAATTTTAGAAATAAGTCTAACCGCTTATTTAAAGATTAATTAACCTAAATAAATTTATAAAAAAATGGGACTAAACATTAAACCGCTCTCAGACAGAGTTCTTATTGAACCTGAAGCTGCCGAAACCAAAACGGCATCTGGAATTTACATTCCCGAAACAGCTAAAGAAAAACCACAACGTGGAAAAGTTGTAGCTGTAGGTAAAGGAAATAAAGACCACGATATGACTGTGAAAGTTGGTGATACTGTGCTTTACGGAAAATACTCCGGTACAGAATTAAAACTTGAGGGTACAGACTATCTAATGATGAGAGAAGACGATATTCTTGCAATAGTATAAGACTTCTTTTCCCCGTTCCCGGGGAAATTTTCAAAATAAATAATAGTACTAATTAGATTTCCGTCTTCACGGAAATGACTAAAAAATAAATAACAATGGCAAAAGATATAAAGTTTGACATTCAAGCCCGCGACGGAATTAAGCGCGGTGTAGATGCATTGGCAAATGCCGTAAAAGTAACTTTAGGTCCTAAAGGACGTAATGTAGTAATAAGCAAATCTTTTGGTGCACCAACCGTGACTAAAGACGGTGTTACTGTAGCAAAAGAGATCGAACTTGAAGACCCACTAGAAAATATGGGTGCTCAAATGGTTAAGGAAGTTGCTTCTAAAACCAACGATCTTGCAGGAGATGGTACTACTACTGCTACTGTACTTGCCCAGGCAATCGTAAAAGAAGGCCTTAAGAACGTTGCAGCAGGCGCAAGCCCAATGGACCTTAAAAGAGGTATAGACAAAGCTGTAACTGCAATCACTAAAGATTTGGAGAAACAAACCAAAGAAGTTGGTGATTCTTCAGAGAAAATAAAGCAGGTAGCTTCTATTTCAGCGAATAATGACGAGCATATTGGTGATCTTATCGCCAAGGCTTTTGGTAAGGTTGGAAAAGAAGGTGTAATTACTGTAGAAGAAGCTAAAGGGACCGAAACTCACGTTGAAGTAGTTGAAGGTATGCAGTTTGACCGTGGTTATCTTTCTCCATATTTCGTAACGAATTCAGAGAAAATGACTGCAGATCTTGAAGATCCGTACATTTTATTGTTCGACAAAAAGATCTCTTCTATGAAAGATTTGCTTCCTGTTCTTGAACCGGTAGCACAATCTGGAAAGCCACTTTTAATTATTGCTGAAGATGTAGACGGCGAAGCTCTTGCTACTTTAGTGGTAAACAAACTACGTGGTTCTCTTAAAATCGCTGCTGTTAAGGCTCCAGGATTTGGAGATCGTAGAAAAGCAATGCTTGAAGATATCGCTATCCTAACCGGTGGTACTGTGATTTCTGAAGAAAGAGGATTCTCTTTAGAAAACGCTACTATTGATATGTTAGGTACTGCTGAAAAAGTAGCTATCGATAAAGATAATACTACTATCGTAAACGGTGCTGGTGATAACAAGCAAATTGAAGAACGTGTAAACCAGATCAAAGCTCAGATCGAAACCACTACTTCAGATTATGATAAAGAAAAACTTCAGGAGCGTTTGGCTAAACTAGCCGGCGGTGTTGCCGTACTTTATGTGGGTGCAGCTTCAGAAGTTGAAATGAAAGAGAAGAAAGACCGTGTAGACGATGCCCTTCACGCAACCCGTGCGGCTGTAGAAGAAGGAATTGTTGCCGGTGGTGGTGTTGCTCTTGTAAGAGCACAAGCCGTTCTTGCTAAATTAAAAGCTGAAAATGACGATGAGGCTACAGGAATTCAGATAGTGGTTAGAGCGATTGAATCGCCGCTAAGAACTATCGTAGAAAATGCAGGTGGTGAAGCTTCTGTAGTGATCAATAAAGTTCTTGAAGGCAAGAAAGAATTTGGTTACGATGCGAAAACCGACACCTTTGTAGATATGATGAAAGCCGGAATTATAGATCCTAAGAAAGTAACAAGAGTTGCGCTTGAAAACGCTGCTTCTGTTGCCGGAATGATCTTAACTACCGAATGTGCCCTTGTTGATCTTCCAGAAGACGACAAAGGTGGCGGAGGTATGCCAGGCGGAATGGGCGGCGGAATGCCCGGAATGATGTAATGGCATAGCCATAACAAATATTAAAAAACCCGTTTCTTTATTGAAACGGGTTTTCTTTTTTTATAATTTATAATAATCATATTTAGTGCCGTCAATCTGAACTTGGTTCAGATTCTATCATGTTAGATCCTGAACCAAGTTCAGGATGACGTTAGTTTTACGTCTTCATAAAATCAAATCCACCTTTTCTCAAATTGATACCGTGTTCCAGGTAGGCTTTTAAACAGGCCAGGAAATTCGCCCAGCCTTCGGTATTTCCGCCATACCATTGAATGCCCATCTCGTCTGCTTTCATCTTTCCTTCGGATATTTTTACCAGCGTACTGGTTTCAGAAACTTCTGCAAGGCTAATTTCAACCAGTAGAGTTTTTTCTGCTGCACCTTCCCATTCAAAGGAAATGAATTCACCAGGAACTAGTTTCAGAACATTTACCGGCACATATCAAATTCAGGAAATTTCCAGCTAATTGTTTTTGCCTCTTCCATCATCCCTGAACTTTCAGCAATAAAATAATGTTTCATGTGTTCAGTATCTATTATCGCCTGATAAACCTCAGCTTTTGGTTTTGCGATTTGCAGGGCGGTTTTAATTTTTAGCATCTTCATGGGACATAAGTTTCCTTAAATATAAAACAGAAATTCTAAACCTCACAGACTTTTAAAACCTGTGAGGTTTAAAAACATACCAAAGAACTCTCCAAATATGAGAACTTAGAATACCTTATAGCTTAGATTCTGAAATAATCTCGAAAGTTTTGAGGACAGGAAAGATGCTTAGTTATAGACTAAATTTTAACGTTGCTAAAACCTGCGAAGGCCTTAATTGATAACTGCTCTGCACGTAATAATATTGATTGTTATATGCATTTATAAAAGTATCCGTATTCAAAATATTTCGCCAACTTAAATTCAAGTCCATTTTGGGCTTTTCAAAAGTAAATTGATAGCCCAGGTTTACAAAATAATTATCCCCATTTTCAGAAAGAGAATTTCCATAATATTCTCCACTCAAACTCAAATATTGATTATCCTTAGGATAAAAATAAAGTTCTATAATATGCTGATGGTTTTCTATTTTTTGAAAATCACTCCCTTCAAAACCTGAAGTATAAGTTGAAAAATTACCTGAATAATTCGCAATTAGCCAACTCGAAATATCAGCTTCCACACTTCCTCTTAAATTAAAACTTTGTGTAGTCACCTCGGCCAGCGTGTTATTTAAAAGCTGTTGCCGCTTTGATAAATTGTATGAGGCATTTAGTTTAAGCGATGTTTTTAATTTCCTAAGGTATTTACTTCCGCCGGCTTTGAAACTATGATTATCAAAACTATTATTACGAGCCACAGCTTCTAAAATTGTTAATCCATTTTCACCAATATTAGAACTGTACAAAAGGTTATTTTCAGAATACGCATACGAGTAAGATGCATTTAAAAACAATTGCTTTAACGGATTTCGATAGCGTAGGCCTCCGCTATAATTTTGTTTTTTTTCTTCGGAAATTGGTGCATTGTAGCGATTTAAATTTCGATAGCCTTTCAGTAAAAATCCGTAATATAATTGCTGAATTTCACCAAAATTATAACTCAATCCTGCTGAAGCATTTGCTTCCAAAAAGGCTGAAATTTTCTTTTTTACGTAAAAATTAGGTTCAAAAACCAAACGATCCAGATTTCTGCTATCTTCAAAATTATCATCTTCAAGGTGAAAGCTTTTAAATTCAAGCGGTGTCCTTAAACGCAAATTCCAGGTTTCATCCTTACTTTCAAATCTGAAGGCGTTTTTAAAATACACCGAAGATTGTACAAATTTGGTTCGGTTTTTAAAATTCACATCCAAAACTTCGTCATCCTCATTAAGAAAAACATCGCTATCTAGCTGCTGATGCTGAAATGAAAAACCGAATTTTGGGGAGATAGTGAATTTCCCCAGTGCTTTTGTGAATCCGGCAGAATTATCGGTATAAATTTTTCTGGCCGATACCAATTGCTGAATTTCATTATAAGGATCTCCATCATTAAAAATAGCTTCAAATTGTCCCGGCTGCACCATTAGATCCTGATTATTTTCTGTAAATCCTGTATTCGAATTAAAAGTGATTAATTGCTTACCCAGGGTCCTAAGCAAACGTAGATCGTTTTTAATTCCGAAGAAAGGATTATCCAGCTGCTGCTTTATTTTTATATCTGGACGATCTATAACACCTCGTGCAGCATTCCAAAATCCGTTAAATTCCAGTTGATTCTTCAGGTAGTTTTTATCTGCATTATTTTCTAAGGTTAGTTTCCCCTGAAGTGTACTCACGTAAAGATCATTGTTGGTATTCTCGATAACATCTATCGTATCTGTAGGCGTAAAATAGCGGGTTTGTGTACTCCCATCCTGTTGCTGGTAATCATTGAGATAGGAGATATTCAGTTTTAGATCTATATTCTCTTTTATACGCTGTAAAATATTTGCAGAACCCAAATGCACATTGTTATCCAACCAACGCTCCTGAGAAAAAGGCGGCTCTGAAATGTTCTGAATCGAAAGCCAATCGGTTTTATCGATCGTAAACTGATCGCCTAAAAAATTAATCGAAAAATCAAGAATCTCCCGGGAAACATCACTACCGGTATTATTACTTTGATAAGTAACAATCGCCTGTTGTTTTTTAGTGAAAATCATGGGCGTTACCTTTGCTTGCCAAAGCAGAGGCGCTGCACCAATCCCGGCGATGGCCGTTCCGCTATACGTAATATCTTTTTTAAGCTTGATATTTATTGAAGCGCGCTCTGAAAACTCCAAACTATCCAAAACTTTTACCGGCTGATGATTTTCCAAAATCTCGACTTTAGAAACCGCTTCGGCAGATAGGTTATTATTCGCCAGATTATAACGCCCTTCTAACAAATCTAAACCTTCGATATAATATTTCTGGATAGGCTCATCTCTATAAAAAATCTGTCCGTTTGGCCGAATATCGATACCCGGTATTTTTTTTAGTACATCAGCGATCACACGGTCATTTTTTCCTTTAAAGGCTGCTACTGAAAAACTAAGTGTATCGCCCCGCTGACGCAAAATTTCAGATTTCACGAGCACCTCTTTTAAAGATTCTGAAGAAGGCGAAAGCTTAACTTTCAATGCCTGTGTTTTATTCTGAATTGTTTTTTTAAACGTACCAAAACCTATGTATGAAACCTTCAAAAACAGGGAATTACTCTCATTTTTGACAGCCATTTTGAATTTTCCATTCGCATCTGAAATACCATAAGCTAATATCGGAGAAACAGAATCTTTACTAACCATTACCGTTGCCCCATTAAGCTTTTGATCTTGATCGTCAAAAACCTGACCCGAGATTTCATTTTGAGAATAACCTATAGAAATGATAAATATCGATATCAGGAATAGGAAAATCTGTCTAAAATGATCCAATTGATTATTTTTTTTGATTGATGATGATTTATTATGGCTGAAGCTCGATTGGATTATTTCGTCTTTTATATTTTTCGCTTAGTTCTTTTCTTGTTTTAGCTTCATCTTCTTCGCTCCAACCGAATTTTATGCCTGCCTTTTGCATTGTACCAATAGGATCACGGTCATAATCGTCCCGAACCTGATCAAGTTCTTGCTGAGAAATAGTTTTATAATTATCCAAATTCAATAGTTTATCTACCGGATTTGCTAATTCCTCAAATGCCGTTAAGCTAAAATGATAATGATTTTTTAGGTCTGAAATCTCTAAAATGAGTCCCGGCAAACCACTAAACTTATAAGGCCCATCGGAGAATGGTAATTCTGGCGCAAACCACGCGATATAATTTCTACCTGCAAAATTACCTGTGGCTTTCTGAACGCTAAAGCCTAAAATTTCTTTATTCTCTGGCTGAATTTCCCAATCAATCTGTTTTAGATCCTGTTTATATTTTAATTCATATTGAAAAACCTTTTCGGCTAAAATAAGTTCGTTATCCTGATAATCTTTATAGATGGTATATTTAAAATCGGTCATTTGATTGTACTCGTCCATCCTCATGTTTACAGGATTTGTCATATTTTCTAAAGAATCTTTAACTGCTTTACCCAGGCTGGAATATCGTGATTGCTCCTCACTTAAATAAAGTACACCAGTTTCAGATTTTATGGAGTTTTCATCTGTCGAATCCTCCTGGAATTCGAGTTGATAGGTAGCTTTATAGGAATACTGATCCTGTGCCTGCAAATTTCCTAAACTAAGTAAAAGCGCTACGATTATAAGACTTCTCATTTTTGTAGTTCTATTTGGTTATTCATTTTCGCAAATCTCTCTTTAAACGATTCAGCATATTTTTTCTTGTTTTCTTCAGAGATGGTTATATTAGGAGGGATGGGAGCATACCCCCATGGGTCTTCCATATATCGTTTCCAAACTTTATATAATTCAGTTTTATTGGTTTCAGCATATTGGCTAAGATTGATCTTGTATTTTAGTTTCGATCTCAATTTTTCAAGACCAAAAAATTCAAACACATAATGCTGCTGTGTATCTTCTAGTTCCAATATCAAACCGGGCAGGCCAGTAAATTTATAAGGCCCGTCTGAAATAGGAATTTCGGTAGTAAACCAGGCTACATAATCCCTCCCACCAAAAGAAGTTTTAGCTTTTTGAACCTCAAAATCTTTAATTTTCTTTTTCTCCGGTAGAATCTCCCATTCAAATTGATTCATTTCCTGGGTATAGTAAAATTGATCACGTGAAATAGTCCTCGTGAAAAACAGCTTATTTTCGCTCCTATGCTTCAAAATGACATATTGAAAATCTGTAACCGCTTCTCGGGAAGTATATGCAGTATTTCCTTTTCTTACAATAGGATTGGCCAGAGTTTTTGCCCGACTGGAAAATTTGGAAAGCTCGTCTCCGGCAAACAAGATCATATATTCAGATTTTGATTCATCCAGATTGGTAGAATCCAATTTATACGTGAGTTTGTAGGTGACTTTATATTCAAATTTATCGCTTAGCTTTTGGGCACTACAAAGTGTAGAAATTAGAATGAACAAAAGAGGTAGATAGCAATATTTCATAGATTAAACTTTATTCCAGTTCAATAGGGTTGTTTCGACTTTTATAATTTTCTTTTAATTCCTTTTTTGCAGATTTCTCTTCCTTTTCAGACCAGCCTATGGTAATACCAGCTTTAGATAAGGTCCCCAAAGGATCACGCGCATAATTTTCCTGAGCAGTTAAAAAATCATTCTTAGAAACTTTAGTATATCGATCTTCATCAGTGCTGACCGTAGCCGCTGTCCCTATTTCTTTAAATCCTGATAATTTAAAATGATAATAATTTTTGGTGTCAGCTATTTCGATAATTAATCCCGGTAAACCGCTAAATTTATACGGACCGTCTGAAACTGGAATTTCAGAAGTAAACCACGCTATATAATCCCTCCCTGCATAAATGGTAGTAGCCTTTTGTACATTATAACCAGAAACTTCTTTTATTTCAGGATGAATTTCCCATTCCTGAAGAGGTAATTCTTCGATATATTTAAACCTGTCTCGTGCAATCTTCTCGAAAAAATAAAGCCTTCCTTCAGTAAGATTTTTAAATAATTTATACTTAAACTTTGTTTGTGGAGGAGCCATAAACCTGCCCGTCTTTTCAAAATTCTTTTTTCTAAGTTCATTAATGGAATCGTGCTTTAAAAAGTTCTCACTGGTAAACCTGGAAATATTATCACCCATATATAGCACCATAGTTTCATTCTGGATAGACTCAGCATCGGTTGAATCTATTTGCCAGGTAAGGTCGTACGTAGCTTTGTACTTAAATTGATCTTCTATCTCTTTGTTTTGTGCAAAAGCGGAAGAAAAAATAAGGCTGAAAATAATCAAAAGGAAAGTCTGCATTAGTGATGATATATTAAGAATTAGATTAATATGATGAATTATTCTTCAATATTAAGAATATATTTATCCTAATAAAAATTTTAACTAAATAAATAGTAGTTAAACTAAAAAAAAAGTTGGTAACATCTTTAAAGAATTATCCGGCTCTATTAAATTTAATATCTTGGTAGATCCTTGAGAACCATATCTAATGAATAAATTTATAAGAGCTCTAATTTTAATAGCGGGGCCATTATTATTTTTTATCCTTCAAATCATCGGGGCACCGCAATCTATGCCGCCGGCAGCTTTTGATATTCTTTGTATTACCATCTGGATGGCACTCTGGTGGGTTACCGAGGTAATCCCAATTTCGGTTACCGCTTTATTGCCCATTGTTATGTTCCCCTTAACCGGCGCTTTAGATATTGAAGCCACCACCGCTGCTTTTGGTCATAAATACGTGTTTTTATACCTGGGGGGATTTGTTCTTGCGGTAGCTATCGAAAAATGAAATCTACACCGAAGAATCGCACTTAACATCATTAACCTCATTGGAAGCAAAATAAAATTTATAATCCTCGGCTTTATGATAGCCACAGCATTTCTTTCTATGTGGATCTCCAATACCGCAACTTCAGTCATGATGCTTCCCATTGGCACCGCGATAATAAGTCAGTTGAAAAACAATCCTTTTAGTAACGAAAACGAACCTTTGGTCTTTGGTAAAGCATTAATGCTCGCTATTGCCTATAGCGCTTCTATTGGTGGAATTGGAACACTTATAGGAACACCACCAAACCTCGTTTTTGCGGGAATTGTTGAAGAATTGTACGGCATCGAGATCAGTTTCTTAAAATGGGCAATGTTAGGGATTCCTATCTCGGTTTTCTTGTTGTTTATTTGTTGGAAATACCTTACCAGTTTTGCTTTTAAATTTGATAAAGCTGAATTCCCCGGCGGGAAAGTCGAAATTAACAAACTACTGAAGTCTTTAGGAAAAATAAGCAAGCAGGAAAAGAGGGTGCTCGTTATCTTCGGTTGCACTGCTTTTCTATGGATTACAAGATCATTTTTAATCCAGCCTTTTCTTCCTTTTATAGATGATACTATAATAGCTATTGTTGCGGCAATCGCACTATTTATTGTCCCATCGGGAAAAGAGACGAAACCTTTATTAAACTAGGAAGAAGCGGTGAAAATTCCCTGGGGAATCATTTTACTTTTTGGCGGCGGAATGGCACTGGCAAAAGGTTTTAGTGAAACAGGTTTAGCGGTTTGGATAGGCGAACAACTCACTTACTTACCAAACCTGCCGTTATTTCTATTAATATTAATTCTTGTCGCTGCCGTTAATTTTCTGACAGAAGTCACCTCTAATCTGGCTACTACAGCCATGCTTCTTCCGATTTTAGCGCCTATGGCTTTAGCAATGGGGCTTCACCCCTATTTATTATTAATAAGCGCTACACTGGCCGCATCCTGCGCTTTTATGTTGCCGGTAGCAACGCCACCAAACGCAGTGGTTTTTGGCTCAGGTTATTTAAAAATTCCAGATATGATAAAAACCGGATTATGGATGAACCTGTTTTCTATTCTTTTAATAAGTATCCTGGTGTATTTCTTTTTACCCAGCATCTGGAATTTTAAGGTGAACGAGATTCCAGAAATTTTTGCATAAAAAAAGAGGGAAATAACTTCCCTCTTTTTCATTCAATTAAATATTCAGGCTAATTCTGTGCCCACCATAATTCAGTTCCCTGTTCATCTGGTCCCTGTTCCTGTATGGCCGCTTCAACATTTGCTCCGTTTGTATTGTACTCCTGGTTTCCATATCTCATTCGCTGAGGATATTCACCATTAAGAGTTCCTGCTGCATAGATATCGTAATCTGATACTCCATTTGCTAATTCAACAGGATATCCTGTATCTCTTACTACTGCCCATGCTTCAAAACCATCTGTATAAGAAACGATCCATCTTTGGATAGCGATTTTCTCTAAATTTTCTTCATCGGTTCCGTTTAATTGAGCCATTTCTTCATTAGCAATGAAAGCTTCAATCTCGCTTTCCTCCACTCTCCAAATTTTCATGGCCTGTCTTATTCCCTCCTGATATAATGCCTGAGCATCACCAGAACTAAGACCTTTTACGATAGCCTCAGCTTGTAGAAAGTTTCCTTCGGCTGCAGTAAATACAATTTCAGGAAAGATCTCCAGTCCCTGGTTTTTTGGATTAATAACCCAATCTGCCGGTTCAGAAAACAAATCGTTTTTTACGTGAGGATAAATTTCAGGATTCAATCTTGATGGTTGCCCAACATAGTAATCCTGATCCTGAGGTACAGAAATTGTAAATTCATCTCCAGAACCACTTCTTGTATATGGCACCCCAGCATTATCAAGTTCAGCTAAAACAAACTCTACGTGTTTATCAAAAAGAGAGGCTCCTGCACCCTCAGCTGGTCTTGTAAAAGTGAAATCTCCTCCAATAATAGGCTCAGCGTAACGCGACAATCTTGGATCGTTATTATCTCTAAGATAATCAATAAGGGTTTTTCCAACATTCCAGTGAGATCCTATCCCACCGAAGTTATGCCAGATATCTCCATAAGCAGCATTCCCGAATTGATCTATTTCGGTATCTTTTTCCATTAGCGCATTATCCATCTCTGTGCTTAAAAGTGGAGCCTGTAAAGCTTCTGAAATTGCTGTTTCGGCAAAATCTGCTCCAGGAGCACCTTGCGCTCTTAGGGCCATTCTTAACTTCAGGGTGTTTGCCAGTTTTTTCCATTGCTGAAGATCTCCATTAAAGAATAAATCGTTTTCAGCGAGAAGTTCAATTCCATCACCAGTTACTGTTTGCTCTCCAATAATCTCCATCGCCTGATCTAACTCAGCAATTACTCCACGATAAATCTCAGATTGGCTATCTAATTTTGGGGTAATAATGTCTGGATCTAAAGCTTCTGAGTAAGGTACCATTCCAAAAGTATCGGTATACATTTGGTAATAGAGACCTTTCATTACCAAACCAAGCGCGTAAAAATTCTGATTTTCCAGGTCTCCGCCTTCACCCACAAAATTTTGATAAACACTTAGGTTACTCACATAACCTGCTATCCAACCGTAAGTGGCATCGGTATACCCTGCGCTGTAATTATAACCAAGAGAACCGGACCACCAGCAACCGTTATAACCAAAAGTGAATTGACCAGCAAATCTATCGGCGTGAATTAATTGCGCTCTCCAATAGGGAAAACGGTTAGGCGCATAAAGTTCTATTTGAATTCCGGTAAGAAAGTATTTCGCACTTACTTCTTCAGATCCAAATGCATCAGGTCTTGTATTGATCTCCTCAAAATCGGAACATCCGGCAAGTAAAAAGACCAACAACAAGCTTGTGCCAATTGTCTTTAAAATTCCTTTCATAATTATTTTTATTAAAATTTAATATTAATGTTTAAACCAAGACTACGAATAGTTGGTGCATTGTTAAGGGAAATACCCTGTCCTGAAAGTCCTGTACCAATAGAAGAATCAGGATCTATATCTTCAGCCTCTTTATATATAAAGAATAAATTTCTACCAATTAAACCAACAGAGGCAGAAGTTAAACCTATATTACTTATAGACTCCCCTGGTAACCTGTAAGTTAAGGCAAATTCTCTTAATCTCACATTGGTTTGATCATAAACATAGTTTGAAGTGATACCGGAGTAACTACCCCAATATTGTTGTGCAGTAATCTGAGTATCGTTTGGTTGCCCCGTTTCCTCATTAATTGCATCCACGACTATTCCTTCATCTCTATATCGCAGGCTTCTTTCAGAAACACCGGCAGCATCAAGATAAGATGAGGTTGCCGAGTAAATTTCTCCTCCAAATCTACCATCTATAAGAAATCTAAAGTTCCAGTTCTTATAGCTTAAAGTATTGGTAATACCTCCGATTAAGTCTGGTTGGGCATTCCCTAATTTCTCTCTCTCTGTAGAAGCTATTGGGAATCCTTCTGCGTTAACTAATCTTTCCCCATTCTCGTTAGTTTTCCAGGTGGTACCGTATAAATCACCAATTCCTCCTCCTACTTCTGCTCTAACTGATAGACCTCCCAGACTATTCAATACCGTATAATCCAGACCATCAATTAAACTTACCAGTTTATTATTATTTCTGGAGATATTGGCTGAAATATCCCACCTAAAGTTTTTATTTTGTACAGGTACACCGCCAATCATAAGTTCAAAACCGTTGTTTTTTACTTCTCCCACATTTTCTTTGAAGAAACTATATCCAGTAGAGAAAGGCACAGGAACGTTGAAGATCATATCATTGGTTACGATTTCATATATAGTGAAATCTCCATACAACCGGTTCTTAAACATATTGAACTCCACACCAAATTCGGTAGATTTTACACTTTCCGGCCTTAGATCTGGATTTAGTTTTACGCTAGGACCTTCCAAAACAGTTAAACCTAAATAACCCTGTTGCGGTACACTAAAAGTTTGGTATAACTGATACACTCCAGTATCATTACCCACTTCTGCCCAACTGGCTCTCACTTTAAGCATATCCAGGAAGTCTTTATCTGGATCTATAAATCGGTTAACCAATAAAGAATAACTTACGGAAGGATAAAAGAAAGACCTATTATCTTCACTTAAAGTTGATGACCAATCGTTTCTGGCGGTTAAATCTAAATACATAAAATCATCGTAAGAAAAACTAAAAGATCCATACAATGAATTGATCTTTTTAATTCCCAACGGAGTATGTGTACTGGTTTGAACATTAGTATTGTTTAAAAAAGCCCTGGAAGGCAATCTAAATTGATTTCCACTAACACTCATTCCTTCAAAAGTACGTTTTGACAAACTTCCACCCACATTGGCAACCAGGTTTAATTTTTCTGTAAGGTCTTTATTGGCTGTAAATAAGAAATCACTGTTTATTTCTACGTTCTTACGACTAGAAAAATTCAAGCGACCATCATAAAAGAAGTGATGTCCATAATCCTGGATATTCTCTGTTCTAACGTTGGTAACATCTCCCCCAATTCTAATAAAAGCAGAAAGCCAATCATTAAACTCATAATTTAATTTTGTAAAACCTAGAAAACGATCTCTACGCTCATCATTGGTATCCTGATTTAGCATCCAATATGGGTTACCAATACTCTTGTTCTGCCCGGCATAACTTATTGCCCCATATTCGTCAGGAAACATTTCTGGGTTAGGCCATAAAGATGGCTTATATCTTTTTAGATCATCTATAGCAACATTTCTAGGCATGGTATAAACATAAGCCATAACACCCTCTGTACCCACATTCACTCTATTTTCAAGTTCCTGAGTAAAATAGGTGGCCTTACTATCTAAAGTTAATTTATCAGATAAATCTATAACCCCTCTTAAATTAAAGTTGTGGCTATGAAGTTCAGAATTAGGAATAACCGAAGTTGTTTGGTTATTGGTATAAGAGAATCTTACACTGTGGTTTTCTCCACCCTGATCCATTGAAATGGTATTAATACTTTTAATTCCATTTTCAAAGAAATCTTCAACATTATCTGGCTGTGCAGTATATGCTCTCTGCTCTCCCGTATAGTATAATTGTTGAGAACCATCTAAAAGTGGCCCCCAGGAATTAGATCCAAAATTATCTAAATCGGCATAAACAGCACCATTGGTTCCCTGCCCATATTGGTTTTGGTAATCTGGCAGGAACATAGTTTCTTCTATAGAAACATTTGAATTAACCGATATACCCAACCCGGCACCTCTTGTACCTTTTTTAGTAGTAATTAATATTACACCACTGGCAGCTCTTGAACCATATAATGCAGCAGCGTTTGGCCCTTTTAATACTGAAATTGATTCAATATCTGCAGGGTTAATATCTGTAATTCCACCACCGGTAACGGTACTATTATAAATACTACCTCCAGATTCGTTTCCAGATGCATCAATTGGAATACCATCTACTACAACCAAAGCCTGGTTGTTTCCGGTTAAGGTGTTATTACCACGAATAGTAATACGAGAACCAGAACCAACTCCACTGGCCTGATTAACTACCAAACCGGCAACTTTACCTACCAAAGAGCTGGCAACATTATAATCTTTAACTGTATTTACTTCTTCAGAATCTAACTCGGTTACGGAGTAACCAAGTGATTTTTTCTCTCTGGTTAAGCCCAGAGAAGTAACCACAACCTCATCTAAAGCTTCCGTATCTGGAGCAAGTTCTAAGTTGATTGTAGTCTGACCGTTTACAGGAACTTCCTGTTTCATAAATCCTACCATAGAAAAGACTAAAGTAGCATCATCTGCAACCTCCAGAGAATAATTTCCGTCAAAATCTGTAGAGGTCCCATTACTGGTTCCTTTTTCCAGTACAGTAACTCCCGGTAAAGGCATTCCGTTTTCAGAATCTGTTACTGTTCCGGTTACTGTTTGCTCCTGCGCAATCAAGTTTTGATTAAATGAAAAAAACATTAATCCAAGCAGGAATAATAATTTTTTACCCATGTGTAATTAGTTTTGGTTAGAATTTTACGCCTTTATAGCGCATTTCGATTATAAATTTAAATAAATGTTAGAAATGTGTTAACCATTTCAGAAAGTTTTCGACAGATAACAAATTTGAACAGCTAAACAACTAACATAAACGAAAACGTTTAAGCTAAATTAATAAGAAGTAATTTATCTTAACTAATTTTTTTAATTAATTATCAACAGTAATTAAATTTATTTTTTTAGAATTTAGGAAGTCATTATGATTTATGAAGAAATCTTTTAGGAGAAATGCGGGGGATTTATCGCTATTGCTAGTTTCCTCTGAAGATCGATAATTTATTATAATTGACTCATTATCATAATACTGATCGTTGAGATTAATCTTTATTTGTTCAAAAGCTGGTTTTGTGAATGTGTAAATAGGTTCTGCAGGAGTTACAGGATAGAATCCCATCATTGAATACACCAACCAGGCGCTCATAGTACCCGTATCGTCGTTCCCGGGAAGACCAGCCGGACTGTTCTTATAATACTTTTTAATAAGTTCGGTAACTTTTGCTGAAGTTTTATATTCACTACCCTCAATATAATTATACAAATAAGGATAAAGAATATCCGGCTCATTTGCCATATCATAATGCCCTGCTTCAAATACTTTATCTAATTTATTTTCAAAACTTTCGGCGCCTCCCATAATTTTCATTAAACCTTTAATGTCATGAGGCACCATAAATAGATATTGCCAGGCATTACCTTCTATATAACCAACATTTTTTTCAAAATTAGCTCCCGCGAGAGGGTCAAAAGGCTGATACCATTTTCCACTGCTATATTTTGGCTGTAAAAATCCAGTTTCTGAATTGTAAAGCTTTTTATAGGAAAAAGCCCGGTCTGAGAAGGTTTTATAATCTTTTTCTTTACCTAAACTTTTTGCTAATTGCGCGATAGCATAATCGGCAATATTATATTCCAATGTGGTAGAAACAGGTCCGGGTACACCGCTATCAACTCCTACATAACCGTTATCAACATACTGTTTAAGGCCAGGGCGTAAAGGATTGCTAACTGTATCAAGCGCACTTTTCAGCATAGCTTTATAAGCTTTCTCTACATCAAAATCGGTTAAACCTCTTAAATAAGTATCAGAAATTACTACAGCTGCGGGATCTCCCACCATGGTAAATGTTTCGGTTGAATTTAACTCCCATTTTGGCAGCCACCCATTTTCATCATACATGGCTAACATAGATTTCACCATCTCCAATTGCTCTTGCGGATATAGCAAACTCATTAATTGATGGTAATTTCTATAGGTATCCCAAAGTGAGAATGTGGTATATCTTGTTCCTTCGGTTTTTCCTGTTTTCCCAGTGGCAATTTCAGGATACTCTCCATTAAAATCATTTAAAATATTGGGATGAATCTGTGTATGGTATAAAGCCGTGTAGAAAATAGTTTTATCGTCTTCACTTACGCCTTCAACTTCTACAACTTTAAGCTTCTTATTCCACGCTTCTTTTGTTTGTTCATACACTTCCTCAAAAGATAAATCCCCAACCTCTTTATCTAAATTTTCTCGAGCATTTTCAAGACTCACATAAGAAATACCAATTTTAACTTCTACCTCCTGGGGCTCATTGAAATCATAAGTCATGTAAGCTCCAATACTATCACCCATAACTTCCCGAGTAAAACCTTCTTTTATCCGGGTTTTACCATTATACGTCATCCATTGCGCTTCCTCGCCTTCATAATTATAAGGAGTTTTCCATATCCCAAACTCATCTGCCGGTTTTGAAAAATTAGCCACAAAATAAACAGGATAAGCTGCTTCTGCATTATTATAGCAAAAAGAACCCACAGTGCGCATTCCCTCAATTTCGGTAGGGGAAACAACATGAACCATTGCCCCCTGCTCATTGGTGAGCCCTAAGCCTAAATTCAATAAAATATTAGATTTTCCTGCCGGAAAGGAATACCTCGAAACACCAACTCTTGTACTTGCCGTAGCTTCTGCCCTTACCTTATATTTATCCAGGTTGGCTGAATAATACCCGGCCTTCGCTGTTTCCTCAGAATAAGTACTCCCATATTTTAAATGATCTGTTTCCAATTCTCCGGTAGTAGGCATGGTGATAATGACTCCAAGATCAGGGCAACCTACCCCGCTCATATTCACGTGTGAAAAACCGGTTAGAAATTTATTTTCATATACGTAAGGATTAGACAGCCACTGGCTATCCTTTTCTAAAGGATTAAGATCTATTCTTCCCGCAACATTAAACGGGGAAACACTTGCCATCCCACGTGGCGCAATTGCTCCCGGATTAGTAGCTCCATAATTAGAGGTTCCTATAAACGGGTTTACATAATCTACCGGAGCTTGTTGTGCTGATATAAATCCAAAAATTAAAAAAGCCAGCAGAGATAAATAAACATTTTTCATAAGTCGAATTATTTAGTATCTGAACTCAAAGAAAATGGAACTGCCTCTTTGTTAACCCCTCTTTCCTTATTAGGAGTGTTAGTCATTTCAAGTTGAAGTGTACCACCTCGCATCATATCCTCATAATTCAGGTAATTCTTGTTCCAATCCTTTCCGTTTAGGGAGGCTGATTCTATATAAAAGTTTTCTTCGGAATTATTCTTAGCTATAATCTTAAATTCATTTCCATTCTGAAGTTGTAAGGTAGCTTTGTCAAATAGTGGGCTACCAATTACATATTGAGGAGCTCCCGGGGTAACGGGATAAAATCCTAATGAACTAAAAACGTACCAGGCAGAAGTTTGACCATTATCTTCATCTCCGGGATATCCATCTGGAGTTGGAGCATAAAGTTTAGTAAGAACTTCTCTAATTCTCTGCTGAGTTTTCCATGGTTCTCCGGCATAATTATATAAATAAATCATATGCTGAATGGGTTGATTTCCGTGGGCATAATTTCCCATATTCACTATTTGCATTTCCCTGATCTCGTGAATGGTAAAACCATAATAGGAATCATCAAATTCGGGAGGCATTTCAAAAACTTCATCTAATTTTCCTGTAAATTCCTCTTCGCCGCCCATAAGATCAATAAGTCCTTCAACATCCTGGAACACACTCCAGGTATAATGCAAACTATTCCCTTCTGTAAAGGCATCGCCCCATTTCAATGGATTAAAAGGTTCCTGAAAAGTTCCGTCTTCATTCTTACCGCGCATGAGATTAGTAGAAGGATCAAATAATTTTTTATAATTATAAGCCTGTCTATAAAAACGGTCTGCAATTTCTTCTTTCCCCAGGTCTTCTGCCATTTTTGCTATGGTCCAGTCGGCATAAGCGTACTCCAGGGTTCTGGCTGCGTTTTCGTTTATATCTACATCATACGGGACATAACCCAGTTCGTTGTAATAATTTAAGCCTTCCCGACCAACAGATGCTACCGGACGGCCTTCTTCAATATTGGCATTTTTAAGAATTGCCTCAAAAAGCACCTCAACATCTTCAGGATATACATTTCCTTTTAAATAGGCATCTGCAATTATAGGCGCCGAATTAGAACCAATCATCACATCTCTATGCCCGGGGCTCGCCCATTCCGGTAGCCAGCCAGATTCTTTATAGGTATTGGCTAAACCGGCCATTATTTTTTTATTCAGCTCGGGATACATCATATTAAAAAACGGGAACACCGCTCTAAACGTGTCCCAGAATCCATTATCGGTAAACATATAGCCTCGTAAAACCTCACCATTATACGGACTGTAATGTACCCGCTCTCCTTCTTTATTTATTTCGTAAAACTTCCGCGGAAATAATAAAACCCGGTAAAGACTGGAATAAAAAGTTTCAATATGATCTGTATTATTACCTTCTACCTGAATTCTACCAAGCTCCTTATTCCATATTTCTTTAGCATTATTTTTCGCCTCTTTAAAATCACTTTCACCAATTTCTGAATCCAGATTTAGCTGTGCCTGTTCTGGACTAATAAATGAAGAAGCTACTTTTACATTCACTTCCTCACCCTTTTTGGTTTTAAAACCAATTATAGCTCCTACATGATCGGCCTCTGCGTTATTAGAGTCCTGCTGAAGTTCCCAACCGTCTTTCCAGGTATGATTAACTTCAAAATCCTTATCAAATTCAGCTACAAAATAATTATGAAAATTCTCCGGCACTCCGCCATGATTATTCCTGGCGTATCCAATAATCTTACGTTCTTCAGGAATAATTTTCACCATAGAACCTTTATTAAAAGCATCCAGCACTATATAAGAACTATCTGACTCCGGAAAAGTAAATTTAAAATGTGCGGCACGCTCGGTGGGAGCCACCTCTGCCGTCACATCATAATCGGCGAGGTAGACGCTATAATGATGTGGCTTTGCGGTTTCAGCCTTATGCGAAAACCAGGAGGCCCTTTCTTCTTCCTCAAATTTTAACTGTCCCGTTATCGCCATTAAGGAAAAGGCTGCGTAGTCATTAAGCCACGGACTTGGTTGATGGGTTTGTTTTATGCCTCGAATTTTATAATCATCGTATTTATAGGCCCAGCCATCGCCCATTTCGGCGGTTTGTGGAGTCCAGAAATTCATGCCCCAGGGAAGTGCAATGGCCGGATAGGTATTCCCATTAGACAAATCGAAAGTTGAATCTGTTCCCATCAGGGTATTCACATAATCTACATAAGAGATTTCGCTTTCCTGCGCATAAGTATTTGCTGAAAAAACAAGCGTAAAAAGCGTACCAAATAATACATTTAATTTCATTCCCATATTTTAATTTAATTCTACGGCATTTCCATGCCCTCTATATAATTCAAGCTCTCCATCAAGTTTTACTTCCAAAACCGTAACATATTTATCTAAACTTGCTTCTGAAGGCAATGATATTCTCAAGATTCCGGGGATATTATTCCAGGCGGCACCACCATTTCTTTCAAAATCTAATTCCTCTCTACTTCCCAAAACACGGATAGATTTCACCTTATTCTGGATACCTTTTAGGGAGATATAATTTTTGGGATCCTGAAGCATAAAAAGGTATAATTTGGTATTGTCTTTATTTAAAGTAGTTGGACCATAAAAATGCCCATAAGGAAGCCCGGCCTTAGTACCGGAAATAGCATCGTTATTTTTAGCTATCCATTTTCCAAGTTCTTTAAGCCTGTATTCCTGTTCTTGCGGAATAGTACCATCGGGCTTAGGGCCTATATTCAGCAATAAATTTCCACCGGAACCTATTACCTCGGCAAAAGTTCTAATTATTTGAGAAGCTGGTTTGTAATTAGTGTCAGAAGGAAAATACCCCCAATTATCATTCATAGTCATACAAAATTCCCAGGGACCTTCAGGCCTTACCACCGGCACTCCCTGCTCTGGAGTACTGTAATCCCCATATTGATTCAGCCGGGAATTAACTATTACGTTTGGATTCCTGGACAATAAAGAATCTTTAAGGCTTTTCGCTCTCCATTCTTCTGCACTATGCTCCCAATCTCCATCGAACCAAAATAGATCTGGGTTATAATTATCCTGTAATTCCTTTATCTGGTTTTTATAGAAATACACGAATCTTTCCCAGGCAGGCCAGTTATTCTGATTCTTCTGTGAATAATTTTTTCGGGTATCAGGTCTTGGAAAAACAACTTTATAATCGGGATGAGACCAATCCGGTAAAGAATAGTACAATCCCACTTTAAGGTCGTTTTTTCTCATTGCTTTTACAAGAGGATCAACCAGGTCTTTGTCGGCAGGAGTTTTTTTCGCAACATTAAGTTTGCTTAAATTGGTATCCCAAAGTGCAACCCCATCATGATGTTTTGTAGTAAGCACCGCATAATCGGCCCCCACTTCTTTAAATAACTTTGCCCAGGCTTCAGGATCGTAATTTTTGGCCGTAAATTCTTTAGACTGATCCATGTAATTTTCATAAGAGATCTGCTTATGATATAAAGACCAGGATTCTGTTATTCCATTAACTGCATAATACCCCCAATGGATAAATATTCCCAATTTGGCATCTTCAAACCAAGCCATCTTTTCTTTCGCTTTTTGCGAATCTTGCGCAAAACAAAATTGAGTGCAACAAAGAAAAATAAGTATTAAGCTTTTTACTCTCATTATTCTATAATTATTTCATCAACAAAAAGCCAGGCTTTACCTCTTCCCGGTAATCCTTTATAAGTATCTATCCTTAATTTAATAAATTTAGCTTCCTGAGGCTTTACTTTTATTTCAAAGTCCTTTAAACTAACAGCACCATTGATCTTAAAGTCTCTGCTTACTTCTCCTATCTTGCTATATTCCTCTCCATTCTTAGACGCAAAAGCAGAAATCTTTACGGGGAAGTAAATCCCGGAGCCCTGGTTTTCCATAGTTCCGACTTTCAAACTTTCTATTTGAGTAGATTTCTCAAGGTCTATAGTAACTTCTACATCTTCACCCAGCCAACCAAGCCATTGACCATCGTGGAAATTTTTGGTAGCTCTAATCACATTTACCGCAGTATTCTTACCAATACCTGTATAGTTATCGTTATATTTTGGCTTATAACTAACTTTCTTTCCCACAGCTTTATGAAAATGAAAATTCTTAACCAAAGTATCGCCTTTAGGTTTTCCATTCTCATAAACGGCAGCACTTAAAACACTGCTCTCATCAACAACAACAGGTTTTTTGTATAAAGGAGAAGAGGCATTTAGATTCTTATCATTTAATGTATATCTAATTTCTGAATTTGGAAATTCATTCTGTAAAACTATTTTAATTTTACCGGAGCTTGAATCTACTTCACTCTTTGCAGTTACTGAGTAAGCACTGGTTGCATAATTAATATCCATAAGGTCGAAACGTTTGAACATAGCCTGCAACCTTCGGGAGAAATCTGCCCAGTCTTTTTTATCTTCTGGAGTCCAAAGCACTTCCGATAATGCGGCTAACCTGGGGAAAAGCATATATTCTGAAAGCTCTGGCGTTGCGATAAACTCAGACCATAAATTGGCCTGCCCGCCCAATACATGTTTTTTCTGAGCAGTACTCATGCTATCTACCACAGGATCAAAATTATAAACTTTGCTTAGCGGAGTGAAACCGGAAAATGCCATTGGCTCTGTATTGAAATCACCCTGGTAGAAATTGAAGTACACGTGACTTCCCGGAGTCATGATCACATCGTGCCCCTGTTCCGAAGCTTCCCAACCTCCTTTGGTGCCTCTCCAGCTCATTACTGTAGCGCCGGGAGCGAGGCCACCTTCTAAAATCTCATCCCAACCAATTAAAACCCGGTCATGAGAACTTATAAATTCTTCCATTCGGCGAATAAAGTAGCTTTGTAATTCATCCACACCAGTCAGGCCTTCTTCTCTTATTCTACGCTGACAATCCTTGCATTTTTCCCATTCTGTTTTGGTCGCTTCGTCTCCACCTACATGAATATATTTTGAAGGAAACAACTCTAACACTTCTAACAATACATTTTCTAAAAACTCAAAAGTCTCTTCTTTTCCTGCACAGTAAATATCGGTTATGGGCCAAACACCCCCGGAAGGCACAGCTACCGGTTTCCCTGTACAGGAAAGTTCTGGATATGCAGCAATTGCACTGGTGACGTGAGCTGGCATTTCAATTTCAGGCACTACCTCTATCCCGTGTTTCGCAGCGTAGGCAACAATTTCTTTAATATCTTCCTGGGTATAAAATCCTCCGTAAGTAGCTTCTTCCCCCGGTTTATTATCACTGCGAGCATCCCAATGCTTATCTTCCTGGTCTACTCTAAAAGCGCCAACTTCAGTAAGCTTTGGGTATTTCTTGATATCAATTCTCCAGCCCTGATCGTCTACCAAATGCAAATGAAGGGTGTTCATTTTCAGGAAAGCAAGCCTATCTATAGTTTTAAAAATATATTCTTTCTCAAAGAAATGCCTGGAAACATCTAACATTAATCCCCGCCATTCAAATCTAGGTTCATCACTTATTTCTATCTGCGGAATTTGCCAGTTTACATCACTTATTTCTTCTTTACTTTCAATTTCTAAAGGGAGCAATTGGCGCAAGGTTTCTATAGCATAAATAAATCCCGCAGAGGCTGCAGCTTCAATAATAATCTTTTCCTCCTCTACTAAAAGTTTATAAGCTTCCTCATTCAAATCCTTATTTTCTTTAAACTGAATGAAATTAGTTTGAGGCTTTTCTTCAAGTATTTTCAGTTCCCAGCCTGCGGCAGCACTAAATTTAGAGTTTAATAACTGCGCAATTTCCTTTTGTTGAGTTTCTTTTACCACAAAGCTGGTTTCCTTTGTGAAGTTAAAACTACCCTCATTTAACTTCAATTCCTTAGGCATGGGAATAAGGTTGAGCTCGTTTTCTGAAAAGGTCTTTTCTTTATTCCCAGAACAGGCCGAAACGACTAAAACTGGAAAACATAAGAGGTAGTATAAATATTTCATTATTGGTAGATTTTATCAGGCTTTGGTGTTTTAATCGATCTCTTTCCAGATTCTTGATTCCGAGCCTTGTTGCTCATCACAAAGGTTAATTCCCCGCCCGAAATAATTTCTTTATGGGTTATAAATGCACGATCCAGCTTTTCACCATTAAGCAAAACACTTTTCACGAAAATATTATTTGGTGAAAAATTTTCTGTTCTTATACTAAAAGACTTGTTTCCAGGTAATTTTATTTCAGCATTTTCAAAAAGTGGCGCCCCAAGTATATAGGTGCCTTGGGCAGGGTTTACAGGATAAAAGCCAAGAGAACTGAAAATGTACCAGGAAGACATTTGTCCGCAATCTTCATTTCCACAATGTCCCGCAGGCTCGTTTTTGTATTGAGTTGTGAGAATTTCTCTTACCAGCTTTTGCGTTTCAGATGGTTTATCTACGTAATTATATAAATAGGCAACGTGATGGCTTGGCTCATTACCATGAGCATACTGGCCAATCATTCCGGTGCTAAAAATTGGCAGCTTATCTGTGGCTTTAGGATAATAGGAAAACATAGAATCCAGTTTTTGCTCAAACCTTTGCTCTCCTCCTAATTGTTGTGAAAGGGCTGGAATATCCTGCGGTACAAACCAGAAATATTGCCAGGCATTGCTTTCACTAAAAAATTTTGTGTATTCTTTTGGAACGAAATTTTCAACAAATTCTCCATCTTCAGTTTTGGGGCGGAAAAAACTGCTTTGTTCATCATAAATATTCTTCCAGTTCTGAGAACGTTCCAGGAAATAATTATAATCGGCTGTTTTCCCCAAATCCTTTGCAAACATTGCTACACACCAATCATCGTAAGCATATTCAAGAGTTTTTGAAACGCTCCAATCTTCGTTTTCTTCCCCTGCAGGTACATAGCCCATTTCCCGGTAAACATCAATTTCTCTGTCATTAGCCATTGCACTTTCTTTACAAGCTTTATAAGCTAATTCAGCATCAAATTCAAAACCTTTAAAATATGCATCTACTACTACCGGAACAGCGTGGTAACCCAGCATCATATTGGTTTCATTTCCCTGCATAGACCAAACCGGAAGCAATCCGGTTTCTTTGTAATGAGCCAACATCGATTTTATAAAATCAGGTACTTTTTCCTGCTGAATAATTGTGTAAAGTGGATGCGCCGCCCGAAAAGTATCCCATAAAGAGAAGGTGTCGTAACGTTCAAAATCCCTGGCTGTTGCTATTTCCCCATTAGCTCCCTTATAATTTCCATTAGGGTCGCTAAGTAAGGTTGGCGCTAACATAGATTGATACATCATCGTATAGAAAACCGATTTTTGGTCTTCATCAGCAGTCTTAATTTTTATTTTTTCCAGTTCTTGCTGCCAAACCTCATCGGCATCTTTCTTGAAATCATCAAAACTAAAACCTGGTGCTTCCTTTTTTAGACTGGCATAAGCTCCTGCAATATTTGCGGAAGAAACTCCTGTTTTTACAACTATCTGTTCTTGAGAAGTTGTTTTATAATTCAGAATTATTTTGATGTTCGTCCCGGTAATTCCTGTTCCTGAAATCTCTTTTTCATCATTGAAAAGCTGAAAATTTTTAAAAGCTTTAGAAAGCTTCATCACAAAATAAACCCGCTGATCTTTGGCCCATCCTGTAGACTTTCTATAGCCTTCAATAACCGAATCGTTTACCACTTTAATATGAGTTTCAGTTGGGCGATCCCAGTTCATCGCATAACCTAAATCTACATGAATTTGAGAAAGCGAATCTTTAGGAAAAGTATAGCGATGAATCCCGGTTCTTTTAGTTGCGGTAAGTTCAGCTTTAATATCATAATCTAAAAGCTGCACCGAATAGTACCCTGGAGAAGCTTCTTCTTTATCATGACTGAATTTTGAAAAAGGTTTATTGTTATTCTCCGGAATTCGTTTAGAAAAACGGCTATTGGTGGGCATCACTAAAATATCATAAAGATCGCCAGCACCGGTTCCAGAAAGATGCATATGAGAGAAACCGCTAATTATGGAATCCTGGTAAAAATAACCTGAAATGCGATCCCAGCCTCCAATCCCTATATCGGGACTTAGCTGCACCATCCCGTAAGGAACGGTGGCACCGGGATAAGTATTTCCCGGGCCATCGGTTCCAATAAAGGGGTTTACATATTCCGTAAGCCTATGCTTTTGGGCAAAAGCAGAAACAGTAAACAGCATTAATAAAAACAAACCTAAATTCTTCATCTATTTACTCGCTTCTTTTATAGCTTTTAGTTGCTCTTTGGTAAGCGCATTCCCATCGAAAAACGAAATACCTTTGGCACCATTTTCTTTAGCAAGATCAATTGCCTGGGTAACATCTTCTGCACTCATAGGCGGCAGATAAATTCCTGTATGTAAATCGGTGTTTTTACCTTTTAGGTCTTGCACACCTTGTTTTGTAGCAAATCCTATCCAGTCTACTTCTTCATTGTAAAAGTTATGATAGATCATAGGTAAAACAGCATCTACTTTCCATTTATCCCAACGTTGTCTCACCATATGATCGGCCATTTCTGGATATGGAAAAACAGCTGCGGTCAAGTCTTTATTGTTTTCATGTGCAATTTCATAAGCGTCATCAACTACTTCTTTAATTTTATTTAATCGGAATTGTTTCCATTCCATATCTATCGCCGGATTTTCAAAATCTCTAGGATTTTTATGGTGAATTTTCTCAAATTCAGCTACACACACATCGCAGTAACAAAAATCAAATTCAGCAAGCTCTTCTTCCTGCTCTAAATCATATTTTGGTAATAACCCTATTGGCAGAAAAATATCAGAAAATCTAATATAATCCAGGTGAACGCTGGCCACACCCTCAACTTTTGCTAGACCTTCTACCAAGCCTAAAACGTGATTTCTTGATGCTTCTCTTGTTGGGCATAGCCATTGGTAATAATCTACATAAGGCCTGGTGTCGTGGGTAGAATTCCCTTCTCTACTTACGGTATACCATTCAGGGTGTTGCAAGGCTACACTATCTCCCGGACGATTCATAGCCATAATCCAGGCGTGCACTTCCAGCCCTTCTTTTTTAGCCAGGGGTGTTATACGAGAAAGCAACTCAGGATCGGTATTGGTATTTATAAGTACCGCTTCTATCCCATTCTCACTGTATTTTTTAAATTCTGAAGTATAAGAGGAATCTGCTCTTTTAGCATCGGCAGTGGTCCAGACCCAAAATTTGAAATCTTCCTGGTTTTCCTCTGTACTGTTGTCCTGATTCTTTTTTGAGGCGGCTACGTTATCCAGGCAGGATGTAAACCCAAAGGCTAATAAGGCAATTAATAAAAGTTTAGTTTTCATATAATTTAGATTTTGGAGGTTAAAACTTTACCATCTTCTTTAATGATATAATGATTCCCGGTAAATGGACTTTCTATAGAGATATTCCATCCGGTTAGATGATTTTCGAGTTTAGGCTGAAGTATCTTTCCGTTGAGCTTGATTGTATCTTTTTGAATTTCTTCTAAACTTGTAGCCCATTCTTCCTTTTTGCTGAAATACTCCTTCTGCTTTCGATAGATTTCATAAAGCTTCCATTTAATTTTTTCATCTTCGGGAATTTCAAATTCGTCATTTTCTCCTGTATTTTCTGCAGAAAAATATACATAGCCCCAATGTTCGGGTTCATGCATATTGATAACGCCCTGGGGAGACCACACCCAATTATATTCAGGCAAATATTCTCCTTCTTCAGTTTTCTTTCGGGAATATGTGCCTTCATTAAGATCAAAATCCCAGTTTACTCGCGAAAAATTAATTCTCCAGAATTCGTCTTCAGGAATTTCGTTATGTGAATTTGCTTCGGTTAAAACATCCCAGGGAATTGCTACCTCAACACTCCAAAATTCATCTTCATCTGAGGCATCATTTAAGGTTCCCGAAATATGAACAGCCGATTTTAAACCCTGAATATCCCAGCTATCTATTACCGGTGCAGGTTCACGATAAGGTTTTACTATAAAAAGGTCCCATACCGTGTTAAGAGCATTCATTTCAAACTCCATATAATTATGAGTATCGCCGTCTGGATCTATAAAAATCTCAAAATCATTATTATAAAAAATTACCGTGTCGCGCTGCTTAAGCGTTGCCCAAATATGAGGCTCTTCCATTTTAACATAGAAATAGAGATACTCCTCATCGTATACCATCTTCATATTTGTTTGGTATTTTGGAGTTTTTTCGCCCTCAATATCAATAAAATCTTCACTTTCCGGAGCTTCTTTCCAGGACTCTTCCTCGGCCTTCCCGTCTATTTGAATCTCACCAATAGTTTTGTAAGCTATATAGGATCTTGGCGGATTTTGAGCGTGGACGAAATTGGCAGCAAAAACACTAACAAAAAGGAGAAGCAATTTATAGTTCATAATTACAGGCTATTATTTTTTACAAAATCTACAATTTCAGTAATATGACCGAAAGCTACCGAGGTCACTGTGTCTGCAGCGCCATAATAGAGCGCTAATTTATCTTCCTTTTCTGAATGTAATGCTGCGCAGGGAAAAATTACATTTGGAACATCTCCGGCCATTTCATAAAGTTCTGCTGGGGCCAGTAAATAAGGCTGAGAACGGTATTTCACTTTGTCTGGTTCGTTTTCATCCAAAATGGCTGCGCCTATAGAATACCGGAAACCGTTGCAAGTATTAATTACACCGTGGTAAAAAAGTAACCAACCTTCATCGGTTAGGATAGGAACAGGGCCGGCTCCAATTTTAGTACACTGCCAGGCGCTTTCTTCAAAAGGAGACACTTTCATCACGCAGCGGTGTTCTCCCCAATACTTCATGTCAGGACTATAACTAATGTAAATATCGCCAAAAGGAGTGTGACCATTATCACTGGGCCGACTTAACATGGCATATTTCCCTTTAATTTTCTTCGGAAATAAAACTCCGTTTCGGTTAAAAGGAAGAAAAGCATTTTCACACTGATAAAACTCCTTAAAATCGAAGGTATACCCAATTCCTATTGTTGGCCCGTGGTATCCATTGCACCAGGTTATCCAGTAACGGTCTTCGATAAAAGTAACCCGTGGATCGTATTTATAATCTGAATCGATCATTTCAGTATTTCCCGGGCTAAAATCTATAGGATCATGTTCTATTTCCCAATCGATCCCATTTTTACTAAAACCTGCAAAAATGTTCATTTGCACCGCTTTATTATCACATCTAAACACCCCTGCATATCCATCTTTAAAAGGAACTACCGCAGAGTTAAAAATACTGTTTGAAGAGGGTATAGCGTAACGATCTATAATAGGGTTTTGATCGTATCGCCATAGCACCTCTTTTGAGTTAGCCGGCCTTTCCTGCCAGGGTATATTATTTGCCATTTCAGTTTGCATATTTTCTAATTTTGTCTAACCAGGTAAATTTCAGAATAAGAGAACTTAAAAGGAAAATCAAAAAAGTTAATCCCATTTTAGGGTAGTCCCGTACTACCAAAAATATTGGTAAAAGTATCATACTGGATTGCCATATCACTCCTATAAGGCAATTTAGCATATCTATCCCGAAATCTTTATTCCGTTCTATCCTGGTATTTTCTATTCGCAATTCCCTTAATACCGGTTTCCACCATCCCCAGGGCCTTACATTTTTGTAGAAACTCTTTAGAGTTTCCATATTAGTGGGAGCAGTAAAATAAGTCCCTAAAAAAGAACCCAACAGAGAGAAGCCAAAAATAGCCGGAAACAGGTATATCGCGGGAATATGGGCGGTTTCATATAAAAACGAATCTGGAACAAAATTTCCTTTATTTTGATCCATAAAAAATTGAAAGGTGGCGATTAACAAACCTGAGAGCATTCCCCAAAAATACCCCCAGCCATTAAAACGCCACCAAACCCATTTTAGGAAATTGGCCGCAACATATCCACCATACAAAGCGCTGGTGATCCATAAAGTTATCGAGTTAATAGAATCGGCAAAAAAGCCCATAATCACCCCTAGTAAAACCACTATAAAAGAAGTAATGTGACTCGCTTTAATATAATGACGATCAGTCGCTTTAGGCTTAAAGTATTTCTTATAAATATCGTTAACAATATAGGCCGGTCCTGCATTTACAAAGGCAGAAAAGGTTGACATAAATGCTGCTAGAAGCCCTGCCAACAATAAGCCTTTTACACCCACGGGCACGTGGTTATTAATTACTTTTGGTAGCACAACTTCTAAATCATTTCCTGTTAAACTCCCGGAAGCAGCCATCTCTGGTGCAACGAAAACCAAACCTAACAATACCACGGCGGCAATTAAAAGATATCTTGGCACAAATAGCACAAGATTGGTAAAACCACTCATATATGCGGCCTCTTTTACTGTTCTGGTAGAAAGAATCCGTTGCATGTCGTAACTGGGCGTGGGCCCGGCAATACTGGCAAAAAACCCTTTGAATAAAGTCATTCCAATAAAAGCACCAAACATTTTATAGCCCTGTGAATCTATAAGAGCATTAAAAGGTTCTTTCTTTTCATTCCAAAACCCCTGAAGTTCGCTCCCAAATGAAATACTTTTCCAGGCTTCAGGAATAAGTTTATTCACTTCTACATCAGTAAAACTCACAAAAGTATATCCTGCCACCAGGACTCCGGCTAAAACCATAATTCCATATTGTAGAACTTCAGTGGTAACCACCGAGAACATCCCTCCTTTTATAGTGTAGATTGTAGTAAAGAAAATTATAAGCAAGGCATAGGATTGTTCAGAATTCAACAGACTTATTTCTGCAATGCTGAGCGAAAGATCCCAGGGAAGGATTACCGTCATAAATTTCCCGACACCTTCAAAAAAATAAGCTATAAAACCTATAGAGGCGATTACTGCAAAAATAGCGACAATAAGGTGCGAAGCCCTGCCGGCTTTATCGTCACCAAAGCGGGTAAGGATCCACTCAGATCCTGTCATCACGCCAGATCTTCTAATCCAAACCGCCAGAAACATCATCACAAAAATTTGGTTCCAAATGGGCCACATCCACATAAACATAAAACTCTTCACCCCGTATAGAAAGAGAATCCCTACCATCCAGGCAGTACCTGAAACATCAAACATACCCGAACCGTTGCTAAGACCTAAGTAATACCATTTGATGCTTTTACCCCCCAGAAAGTAAGAATCTAAACCTTTAGAAGCCTTCTTTGAAACCCAAATTCCAATAGAAAGTGTAAGGATGAGGTATAGCGCAATAATTAGAACATCTATTAGTTCCATTAATTTTTATTTGTGGTTACACCCCAGTTTTTATTAGGCGCACTGCCCATCTCAAATACTAACTCACCCCCCGCTAAAAGTTCTTTATGGGAAATAGATGTCTTGTTGAAATTTTCACCATTTAAAGTAGCGGACTGGATATAGATATTTTCTTCGGAAACATTCTTAGCCACAATTTTAAAACTCTTCCCATTTTCTAAGTTAATAGTAGAAGTCTCGAATATAGGGCTGCCAATTTCGTATTCAGCTGAAGCTGGGTTAAAAGGATATAAACCCATAGAACTAAACACATACCAGGCAGACATTTGCCCGGCATCTTCATTACCACTTAACCCGTCTGGTTTAGTACTGTATTGAGTTTTTAGTATCTCACGTACCCAATATTGTGTTCGCCAGGGCTTCCCGGCTTTATTAAATAAATATGCGATATGGTGGCTGGGCTCGTTACCGTGAGCATATTGCCCAATTAAGCCTGAAATATCTGCTGAAGTATGATCTCCGGTAATCTCTGAACTTTCATTAAATAATTGCTCCAATTTCTTAGTAAAAGGCTCCGCTCCTCCATGAAGTTCAATTAAACCCTGCGGCTCGTGCAATACAAACCAGCTGTGTTGCCAGGCATTACCCTCGGTATAATCGGTGTTTACTCTATGCTGTGAATGTTTGGGATCAAATGGTGTATTCCATTCTCCTTCTGAGGATTTCCCCCTCATAAATCCGGTTTCGGGATCAAAAAGTTCTTTGTAGGCTTTAGCTCTTTCAGAGAAATAGTCATAATCTTTCTCTTTCCCTAAAGCTTTCGCCATCTGCGCCACACACCAGTCGTTATAAGCATATTCAAGGGTTTTAGTCACCGATTCGTTCCCCAGGTTATAAGGAATGTAGCCGTAGTCTTTTAATTCTTTTAAACTTCGCTGGTCTTGCATCATTGTAGTTTTTAAAGCTTCGTAAGCTTTTTCAACATCAAAACCTTCAATTCCTTTAAAATAGGCTTCCACAATTACAGGAACCGAATGATACCCGGTCATAGTATTGGTTTCGTTTCCGTAAAGCGTCCATACCGGTAAGCTGCCACTTTCATCGTAGTAGGCTAACATACTATTTACAATGTCTGAAGTTATTCCAGGATTCGTTATTGTTAGCAGAGGATTCTGTGCTCTAAAGGTATCCCAAAGCGATAAAGTTGAATATGCAATACCATCAGTTTTAGCAATGCTATCATTTTGTAATCGAAATTCTCCATTTTTATCACTGAATGTAACCGGCGCTAGTTTTGTATGATAAAGTGCTGAATAGAAAATGGTTTTCAAAGAATCTGTAGAAGTTTCTACAACGATATCTGACAATGCCTTTTCCCATGTTTGATTAGATTCTTTCTTAATTTCATCAAAATCGAAATTCGCATCGCCTTCCAGATTTTCTTTGGCGTTTTTCAGACTTACCGAAGAAAGTGCCACGGCCACCTGAAGCTGCTTGCTTTCCTTATCAAAATAAAGCTGCGCTGAGGTTTTCTTATTACTTACTTGAGATTTAGAAACAGCTTCTCCGTCTGAGAATAATTCTGATTTTATAATTGGTTTTGAAAATTTGGCTACAAAAAACACTTTTTGATTATTTGCCCAACCGGTACTGTGACGGTAGCCAGTAATCGTATTTTCATCTTGTATTTTAATAGAAGTTTCTGTGGGTTCATCCCAGTTTATAGCAAATCCAAGGTCTACTACAACCGATTTCTCTTCACCTTTTCCAAATGTATATTTATGATACGCTGTTCTATTGGTTGAAGTAAGCTCTACATTAATATTAAAATCTTCCAGGTAGAGTTGGTAATATCCCGGGCTGGCCGATTCATCTATATGAGAATATTTTGAGAGATATGGAATATCTTTTCTCGCTTCAACCTTTTTTTTAAGATCAATCTTTTTGTTTACCGGCATAAATAAAATATCGGCGAGGTCACCAATTCCTGTTCCCGAGAGATGCAAATGACTAAAGCCTGCCACTAAAGAATCCGAATAATGATAGCCGGAACACCAATCCCAACCGCTAGTACCGTTATCTGGGCTTACCTGTACCATTCCAAATGGTCGGCTCACCCCAGGATAGGTATGCCCGTGACCACCTGTTCCAATAAAAGGATCTACATAAGAAGTTAAACTATCAACTGATTTCTGCGAATCAATATCCTTTTCAACTTGTTCTTCACAAGCAGCTAATGTTAACAATAAAACAAGTAAGAGGACGGGGTATCTTTTAAACATTTTCTTTCTTAGGTTATGGCGCATTAAAAATAATACGGGTAGATATTTCATAAATATTTATATATTCATCAACGAAAAAAATAATATTAGACCAACAACAAGTAAGAAAAGCCGAATAGCTAAAATCCATCTTTTTCCATTCCATGTCACTACGAAAACGTTTTAAAAGAAGCTTTTTTTTAAATGAAAGATGGGGTTATCAAATCTCCACTTTGCATCATATAATTTTCTGGTCTGTCTACTTTATTTTTAATGCACTTAGATGGGGAAGTTATTATGGCGATTACCTCTATTCGCTTAAAGCAAACTTGCTGGGTTTTCCTATCCACATGGCGTTATGTTATTTCACTATTTACCTGCTTATTCCTAAGTTTATTTACACCAGAAAGTTCTTTTGGTTTATCGCTATTTTAATATTTTCAATCTTTTTGATGGTGTTTCTCAAGTTTGAACTCACCTATCTTCTTATAAGCAACAATGTTTGGCCAGAGGGCCCTGAAGAAACATCTACTTTCAGTTTTAATTATGTACTGGTTATGATGCTGGGCGAGTTGTATGTAATCTCTTTTGTTACTGCAATAAAGATTACGATAGACTGGATGAGTGAAAACAAAAGAGCGGCTAAACTTGAGAAAACTCAGCTTGAAACCGAATTAAGGTTTTTACGATCACAAATCTCACCGCATTTCTTTTTTAATACCTTAAATAATATTTATTCGCTTAGTCTTAGCAAATCGAATAAAACTCCTGAAACGATTTTAAAACTTTCAGAATTAATGCGGTATTTGCTTTATGAGACAAAACCGAATCTTCAATGTCTGAAAAAAGAGATTAACTGCATTAAAAATTACCTGGACCTGGAAAGAATCAGGTATGGCGAGAAGTTAAGTATACAGCTAAAAGTGGAAGGAAACACAGAAAATAAGAAGTTACCGCCAATGCTTCTTATTCCATTTATTGAAAATGCTTTTAAACACGGAGCGAACAGAAGTACTAAAGAAGTTGTTATCAAAATAGAATTGATCATTAAAGATGATATTTTGTACTTTAGAACCTGCAATAGCCTTCCAGACGAGGAAGAAATTAAAACTTACCATTCTCAAAATATTGAGGAACAACCGGGAGGTATAGGGATCTTAAATGTAAAAAAACGTCTCAATCTTGGGTATAACAGAGAGAATTACGACTTAAAAATCACTAAAGAAGAAACCGAGTTTTTGGTTGACCTAAAGTTAAAATTGAAATGATGCTGAAATGTGTAATTATAGATGATGAGCCTTTAGCGGTGGATGTAATTAAAAACTATATCTCCCAAATTAAAGGCCTGGAAATAATAGCAAGCTTTAATAGCGCTTTAGACAGCCTGGAATTTCTGCAGGAAAATGAGGTAGACCTTATGTTTTTAGACATAAACATGCCTGTTTTAGACGGCTACAGTTTCCTAAAAAGTTTAAGCAATAAGCCCCAGGTAATAATCACCACGGCGCACGAAGAATACGCCGTTAAAGGTTATGAACTTGAAATTCTGGATTATCTTGTAAAACCAATCCCGTTTCCCCGGTTTCTAAAAGCAGTAAATAAGGCGATAAAGAATTGCGAAGAAAATAAAGGCGAAAACGATGACTGGAAAGGCAAACATCTTTTTTTAAAAATCAACAAAAAAAAGATGAAAAAGGTTTACTTAAATGACATTCTGTTAGTGGAAAGTTTAAAAGATTATATCAAGGTAATTACGCCTAACAAGAATTATATTATTCATCAAACCTTAAGCAGTTTTACCGAAAGTTTGCCCTCCAATAGATTTATAAGGATACATAGATCGTATACTGTTTCTCTCGATAAAATTGAAGCCTTAGAAGGCAACAGCCTGGAAATTAACGGTAAAAGATATGTTATTGGCCGTAGTTATCTATCACAAGTAAAAGATATTATCCTGGAAGACTAGTCGTCTTGCATTTTTCGTGTTTTCAGGAAATACTTAGGATTTACACCATATTTCTCTTTAAAGATCTTCGAGAAATAACTACGGTTATTCAAACCGATTGAAGTAACAATTTCAGAAATATTCTTTTCGGTGGTCATTAGCATTTCTTTGGCTGCCTCCAGCTTTTTATGCTGCATATATTTATTCACGGTAAGATCATAAACATATTTAAAGCCTTCCTGGAGTTTGTTCACATTAGTCCCTGCCTCTTTAGCCAGGGCTTCTACCGTTAAATTACTTCCCAAATCGCCCTGAATGCGTTTTACTACATAATCTACTTTTTCAATATCTGACTGTCTTAAAATCTGCGGAAGTTTATCTCCAGATTCATCGTCTTCATATTGCGAAATTTGTATCACCAGCATTTGAAAAGCTTTCGCCTCCAGGTATAATGAACGTAAGAATCCCGAAAAATCCTTGGTATTAATCTCGTTCATAATATCAGCAGCTTTAATACTATAATTCCCCTGGTAGAAAAATTGTTTCTCTGATACTGCATCCTGAAACAACTCTTTTAAAGTTGGATCAAGATCTTTAAAGTCATAGTTCCTGCGATGTGCAAAAACCGATCTAATTATTTCCAAACTAGAAACGTGTGTCGCTTCATTAGCTTTAAAGTAAAGCACGTGGCCATTATAACCACTACTGGAAACAATAATGTTTTGGTAAGCTTTTATATCATTAACCTTTTCGGTATCCTGAAATGAGTGACCGGCAGTCCCGGTTGAGCAAAATATGAATTTTAGCGGATGCACCGTATTAAGTGCAAAACATATCTTTACATCTTCATAAAACTTACAGTTGTAAGTAATAAACCCCATGCCAGAATCAAAACTGATTCCTCTAATATATCCTTCCCCTATATGTTCTGGCAGCTGTATAGTATGCTCTCCACTCCCATTTTGAATTGGGGCATCCAGACTTTCAGAAATATCTTGAATGATTTCCTCTACCGGTAAAGTTTTTACATCTATCCTCATAAACCTAATTCTTAGGGAAGCCCCTGTAAATCAATTTCTTATTTCCTAAAATTACTGTTAATTCATTCATTATTAGCAGAACTAACGTTTAATAGTTCAGTGTAAAGATAAAACACTTAGCATACATACAATTAAAAGTCATTATCATTTTCATTTTAGACCGAGGCTTGATGGGGATATAGCAAATTTTTAGCAGGTAATTATTTTAGGATTAAAATACGCAATTGTAACCAAATGCAAATTATAAACATTAACTTTTATTCGAATAGCGGCAAGTAAAACAAATTAAGAATCAGACATTTACATCTTAATAACCATGCCCTCGCCTACACGGGTTAGGTCCTAAACACCAACCAACTATGGATCTTATTTATATATTTTTGGGCTTAGAAATTCTGGCTATTCTTGCAGTTTCTATATTTTTTGTAAAGAAAATTATCAAAACGCTTAGAAGAAAGTAGTTTCTATTTCCACCATTTTTACCATTCTCTCTTCAAGAAATTTTCAGCTTTTAGAATTCTCAAAGCGAAATTTAATACCTGCCATTTCCCTTAAAATTGATTGGCTGCGTAAGTATTAATAGATATTTTAGACCAAAATATCTAAAAACCTATTAACTGCTATGGCGAAGACCTATTACAATCCCGATGATCTAAGAAAATTTGGTAAAATAACCGAGTGGAGCGAAGACTTAGGAAATAAATTTTTTGATTATTACGGAAAAGTTTTTGAAGAAGGAGCACTTTCCGCCAGGGAAAAATCACTGATAGCTCTTGCCGTTTCTCACGTGATAAAATGTCCATACTGCATTGATGCCTATACTAAAGACGGCTTGCAAAGAGGAATCACCAAAGAAGAAATGATGGAAGCCGTACACGCCGGTGCCGCTATTGAAAGTGGAGCTACCCTTGTACACGGCGTACAGATGATGAATAAATATGATAAGTTAAGCATGTAAGCCCTTATCTTACCGCTTAATCTCATAAATTATTTTCTTCAAATAGCACAAAATGTAATTTTTGCATGGCTTTACTCAAATCCTTATCGGCTAGAAAAAACGATCTTTCTAAACCAGAGAACCAGCTTGCCTTTTTAAGCAACGGAATTTTTAAAGAAGGAGAACTACCCTTTTTTAAAGATAAAATTGCCAAAACCGGCAATTATCCTTTAAAACCTAGAAAACTGGAAATCCTTCAGCTTAACCTGGGTTATATGTGCAACCAGGTTTGCTCGCATTGTCACGTAGATGCAGGCCCCGATCGGAAGGAAATTATGACCAAAGAAACCATGGAGCAATGCCTGGAGGTTATTAAAACCACTAAAGCCCATACCTTAGATCTTACCGGCGGTGCTCCGGAAATGAACCCCAATTTTAGATGGTTTGTAGAAGAAGCTTCAAAAGCAGGGATCAAAGATTTTATTGTTCGGTCTAACCTTACTATAATTCTGGCGAACAAAAAATACCATGACTTACCAGAATTCTTCAAAAAATATAATGTTCACGTAGTTTCCTCACTTCCCTTTTATAAAAAGGAAAAAACAGATAAACAGCGTGGGAGCGGTGTTTTTGATAAATCTATCAAAGCCCTGCAAATGCTTAACGCTGTGGGCTACGCACAGCCAGAAACAGATTTAAAACTAGACCTGGTTTATAATCCTGCCGGCGCCTTTCTACCTACTAATCAGCAAGCATTGGAACAGGATTTTAAAACCGCACTTAAAGAAGATTTCAATATAGATTTTGATAATCTTTTTGCCATCACTAACCTTCCTATAAGCAGGTTTCTAGAATTTTTAATTGCTTCAGAGAATTATGAAGATTATATGTATGCGCTAGTAGAAGCCTACAATTCTGCCGCGGTAGAAAGTGTTATGTGCACCAATACCATTTCGGTAAGTTGGGATGGCTGGTTATACGATTGCGATTTTAATCAGATGTTAGAATTAAAAGTAGACAGCAAAGTGCAGCATATTAGCGATTACAACGAAGATTTGCTCAATAACCGGGAAATAAGAATTTCACAACATTGTTACGGCTGTACTGCAGGCGCTGGAAGTAGCTGCCAGGGAACAGTCGCATAATTTTCACTTCTTAAATTTTAAACTTTGAGCCTTAAACCTACCGAAGCTTTATTAATTATCTTTACCAGGAATCCAGAACTGGGAAAAGTAAAAACCAGGCTTGCCAAAGATGTTGGCGATATAACTGCTTTTAAAATTTATAATTTCTTACTGGAGCATACTGTTTCGGTTACTAGAAATCTTGCGGTTAGCAAAGAAGTATATTATTCTGAAACAATTCCCCAAAACGATATTTGGAAATCGAAGGCTTATGATAAAAAACTTCAGCAGGGAGAAGGTCTGGGAGAAAGAATGAAAAATGCGTTTCAAGAAGGTTTTAATAATGGTTACAAAAATATTATAATTATTGGTAGCGATCTTTACGATTTACAGCGGGAAGATCTGGAAAAAGCCTTTCAATTACTTCAGGAAAAAGATGCGGTAATTGGCCCGGCTACAGATGGCGGCTATTATTTATTGGGAATGAATCAATTGTTTCCAGAAGTATTTGAGGAAAAAAAATGGGGAACCTCATCGGTTTTGGAGGATACTTTAAAGGATTTAAAAGGAAAAAATATCGGTTTGCTTGAAGCCAGGAACGATGTAGATTATTATTCAGATATTAAAGATCATAAAGATTTTCAGCAATTTTTCAAAAATTAAAAAATGATTAAAGAAATACAGGAAACTACTAAATACCTCAAGGAAAAAGGATTTGAAAATCCTGAAATCGGGATTATTCTTGGCACCGGTTTAGGTCAGCTCTTAGACGAAATTAAGATAGAAATTGAGGTTAGTTACAATCATATTCCGCATTTCCCAACCGCAACGGTAGAATTCCATAAAGGAAAATTAATTTTTGGAGAACTGGAAGGGAAAAAAGTAATGGTCATGCAGGGGCGTTTTCATATGTATGAAGGTTACACGATGCAAGATGTCACTTTTCCCGTTCGCATAATGCATCAGCTGGGTATGAAAAAACTACTTGTTTCCAATGCTTCCGGCTCGGTAAATTTAAAGTTTAAAAAAGGTGAACTTATGCTAATTGACGATCATATTAATTTGCTGGGAGATTCTCCTTTAGCCTTTAAAGGAGTTTCACAAATGGGCGAACGTTTTGTGGATATGAGTGCGCCTTACGATGCTGAAATGAATGAAGCATTTGAAACTATCGCTAAAAAAGAAAGAATTACACTGCACAAAGGAGTCTACGCGGCACTTTTAGGTCCGCAATTAGAAACCCGTGCAGAATATAGAATGTTGCAGGTGCTGGGAGCAGATGCTGTAGGAATGAGTACCGTGCCCGAAATTATTGTGGCCAACCATTTAAAACTACCGGTTTCGGCTATTTCTGTAATTACAGATGAAGGCGATCCCGATAACCTAAAACCGGTAAATATTGACGAAATTATCGCTATGGCCGAAAAAGCAGAACCAAATATGATTAAGCTTTTTAAGGAAGTAGTAAAATCTGTTTAAGCAAACTAGCACCGAACAAATTCAAAAGGATATTTAGAAAATAAAATTTTAATTTCGAAGCAAGCCCTGGAGCTTTTAAATCTCGAGTATCGAGCACATATGGAACAAATAGTCATCATAGGAAATGGGATTGCAGGAATTACCTGTGCGCGGCATATTAGAAAGAACTCTGATGCGAAAATTACTGTGATTTCTGCGGAAAGCGATTATTTCTTTTCCCGTACCGCCTTGATGTATGTGTATATGGGCCACATGAAATGGAATCACTTGAAACCTTATGAAGACTGGTTTTGGGAGAAAAACAGGATTGGATTAAAAAAAGCCTGGGTTGAGACCATAGATTTTGAAGAAAAGACATTGCATTTTTCTACAGAAGAAACATTGAATTATGACAAGCTGGTTTTAGCAACAGGTTCGGTTTATAATAAATTCGGTTGGGAAGGTCAGGATTTAAAAGGTGTTCAGGGATTGGTTTCTAAGCAGGATTTAGAATTACTGGAAGAAAACACGCAGAACTGCAAAAAAGCAGTAATTATTGGCGGCGGACTTATAGGCGTGGAACTCGCCGAAATGCTTAAAACCCGAAATATTGAAGTCACATTCCTAATTCGAGAAGAAGCTTTTTGGCATAATGTATTGCCAATTCAGGATGCCCAAATGATCTCTAAACACATCAAATCCCACGGCGTAGATCTTAGAGAGGAAACCGAACTGGATAAGATTGTTGCAAATGAAAACGGAAGAGTTAAATCTATAATCACAAATTCCGGAGAAGAAATCGAATGCCAGTTAGTGGGCCTTTGCACCGGAGTTAGACCGAATGTAGATTTTCTTAAAAATTCATCTCTGGAAACCGATAAAGGAATTCTGGTAGATGAATTCTTACAAACTAACATAAAAGATGTTTATGCTATTGGGGATTGCGCCCAATTAAAGCAGCCTTTATCCCACCGCAAACCCATCGAAGCAGTTTGGTATGCCGGCCGTATGATGGGCGAAACCCTGGCGCAAACTTTAACCGGAAACGCTATAAAATATAAACCCGGGAACTGGTTTAATTCGGCTAAATTCTTCGATATTGAATATCAAACTTACGGCAATGTTTCAGCAAAACCGGGTGATAACGAAATGCATTTTCACTGGCAGCATAAAGAAAATACCAAAGCTATTACTATCGCCTTTGATGCGAATTCAAATAAATTCCTGGGAATAAACACCTTCGGAATTAGGATGCGCCATTCAGTTTTTGATCAATGGCTTAACGAAAACAGAAAAATAGATCATGTTTTGGCCAATCTAAAACAAGCCAATTTCGACCCCGAATTTTATACTCGTTACGAAAAAGAAATTTTTAAAAGTTTTAAAGAGAATTTACAGAAATTTTGATTGAACAGACCTCACAGGTCTTAGAGACCTGTGAGGTCTAAAACACCTTAGAAAATGAAATATGAACCAATTATAGCAGATAGGTACTACCACATTTATAATCGGGGGAATAACAAACAGTCCATATTCTTTGAAGAGAAAAATTACGATTATTTCATTAATCTTATGATAAAGTATTTGATTCCTGTAGCCGATATTTATGCGTACTGTTTGATAAAAAATCATTTTCATATTTTGGTAAAAACCAGGAATAATATTCCTGATGTAAAAATTTCAAAAGCTTTTTCAAATTTGTTTAATGCCTACGCAAAGGCTATAAATAAAGCATATAATCGCTCAGGAAGTCTTTTTCAGGATCGATTTAAACGAAAAATTATCGAAAATGAAGAATATCTTAAAACCTTAATTCTGTACATTCATCTAAATCCAAAAAATCACAAGATTATTGAAGATTTTGGTAACTATAGACATTCTTCTTATTTAACAATAATTGCGACAGAAGATTCTTTTCTAAGCACAAATGAGGTATTAAGTTTCTTTAATGATAAGTCTAACTTTTCGTCTGTTCATTACGAAAGACAAGAGGAAGTACTTGAAATAGATAAAAACATTTTCTTAGAATAAACGCAGACCTCACAGGTTTTAAAAACCTGTGAGGTCTAACACACCATATATGAGCAAACTAGAACACAATATGTCCCTCACTGCTGAGGCACCGGCAAAACTTTCTACCAAGCAAAAACTCGCCAGTGGCATCGGGTTGGTTGGGCTGTTTATTCTAGTGCTTGCGGTGGCAAACGTAAATTTCCCTAACAAAATTTTATTCTTGAGTTTGTCTCTAGGACTTATTACAATGGGAACAGTAATCTTTGCCAACGATTTATATTCAGGCAAACATGCGGGTGTAAAAAATGATGGGGTTTGGTTTAAATCGCTTACCGGCCGCGGATTTTGGGCCTGGATTCTGGGAATTACCCTAACGCTTTTTTATATAGTCTTATATTGGTATCCGCAATATTTAGGCTTGAATGCCGATGGCGCCAATACAGGAATCGTCTCTTTATTCGATCCTTTAAGCCACCTTATTAGCGGAAATCCAGCCAGCCAGTGGTTTGTTTACGGAACGCTTTACACTTTGGCCATTCTTATTTTTGGCTATAAATTTATCCTGAAATATCGGAATAATCGTTACGAGATAATTCGTACATTTTCGGTTATGTTCTTTCAATTGGGTTTCGCATTTCTAATCCCGGAAATTTTAATTCGGCTTAACCAACCTTATTACAATCCCGCTAATATCTGGCCACTTAACTACGATCTGTTTACCGATTATAAAATCAACGAATTCCTTTCGGCAGGCAATGTCGGAGTAATCATGTTGGCTTTCGGTTTGATTTCCATTTTTGTAATCACCCCCATATTAACTTATAAATACGGCAAACGTTGGTATTGCAGCTGGGTTTGTGGCTGTGGTGGGCTCGCGGAGACCGCCGGTGATCCCTACCGTCAGCTTTCGAATAAATCGCAATATGCGTGGAAAATTGAACGCTGGGTGATTCACAGTGTTCTTGTTTTTGTTACCGTAATGACTATCGCGGTTTTATATTCATTTTTAGGCGACAGTGCCAATGATTTCTGGCTTACCAAAGACGTTTTCCTTTGGAGCACTGCCGGTTTCCTTACTTTGCTTTTTGCCGTAATTATGATCTTTAAACGCAAAGAATTGGCGAAAGATGCTAAATATGGTGCTATTGGTTATTTAGTGGTGATTTTGTCAATAATAAGTCTCAATTATTTCAGCGGAAATGGGAATATCTTTTTCTTCGGCGGCTATCAACTTAGAGAATGGTATGGCTTCTTAATTGGCGCCGCATTCTCAGGTGTTATTGGTGTAGGTTTTTATCCAATTTTTGGAAGTCGCGTTTGGTGTCGGTACGGTTGCCCAATGGCAGCGATCTTAGGAATGCAACAACGTCTTTTTTCCAGGTTTAGAATTACTACCAATGGCGGCCAGTGTATTTCCTGCGGAAATTGCTCTACCTATTGCGAAATGGGAATTGATGTACGCGCTTATGCTCAAAAAGGCGAAAATATAGTGCGTTCCAGTTGCGTTGGCTGCGGAATCTGTTCTGCAGTTTGCCCACGTGGCGTTTTAAAACTTGAAAATGATGATATGGACGGACGCATAAATTCTGAAGAAGTGCTATTGGGAAATGATGTAGATCTAATGGATTTGGTAAACCAGAAATCGAAGTAATGCCGCAAAAAAATCACGAAACTCAGCGAAAAACTACGAAAGATGAGTCAGAAATTTACTCCCTAAATGATTCTAAGCTTGACGGAATTAAGGTAAAAGTTATTATTCCGGCTTATAACGAAGAAGAATCCATTGCCAAAGTGATTGCTGAAATTCCTAAGGTTGTTCAGGAAATAATAGTGGTAAGCAACAATTCTACCGATGATACTGAAGAAAACGCTCTAAATGCCGGTGCAACCGTGCTTCAGGAAAATCAAAAAGGTTATGGTTATGCCTGTTTAAAGGGTATAGACTATATCTCAAAACAATCAACAACACCCGACATTATTGTCTTTCTCGATGGCGATTACAGCGATTTTCCTTCTGAATTACCCAAAATTATTGCGCCAATTATTGAAGAAAACAAAGACCTGGTGATTGGTACCCGGGTAAAAAAATGGCGTAAAAAAGGCTCAATGACTTTTCCGCAGATATTTGGGAATTGGCTGGCAACTTCTCTTATGAAATTATTCTTTAACGCCCGCTTTACCGATCTCGGTCCGTTTAGGGCTATTAAATACAATAAGTTGCTGGAACTTGAAATGCAGGACAAAACCTACGGCTGGACGGTAGAAATGCAATTAAAAGCCCTAAAAAAAGATTTTTCCTACACCGAAGTTCCCGTACATTACAAAAACAGGATTGGCACTTCAAAAGTTTCAGGCACCGTTAAAGGTGCTATCTTTGCAGGAGTAAAAATCCTGGGTTGGATCTTTAAATACAGTTTTAAGTAATGGATTTAGCCATTATCCTTATATACACGTTTGCCCTGCTGCTTATCTTCTTTTACAGTATTTCGCAGCTGCAATTATTGTTGAATTACCTAAAAGCCAAAAAACAGGTAGATGCTTCGGAAAAATTCAACCTGCAAGATCCTGCAGAAATTCCTTTCGTCACCATTCAGCTCCCGCTCTACAACGAGCTTTATGTAGTAGAACGCCTGCTGAAAAATATTGCGAAAATTGATTATCCTCCTGAAAAATTAGAAATCCAGGTTTTAGATGATTCTACCGATGAATCGGTTAAAAAAATTGAAATGTTGGTAAAACAACTCAAGCAAACCGGTCTAGACATTAAACATATTACGAGAAAGGATAGGAGCGGTTTTAAAGCAGGTGCTTTAAAAGAAGGTTTAAAAATCGCCAAAGGGGAGTTTATCGCCATTTTCGATTCCGATTTTCTACCTAAAAAAGACTGGTTGTTACAAACGGTGCCTTATTTCAAAGATCCTGAAATTGGTGTGGTGCAAACTCGATGGGGCCATATTAATCGGGACTATTCCTTGCTTACTAAAATCCAGGCTTTCGCTTTAGATTTTCATTTTATCCTGGAACAAACCGGCCGTAATTTTGGCAGGCATTTTATCAACTTTAACGGAACGGCAGGAATATGGAGGAAAGAATGTATTTTGGACGCAGGAAATTGGAGCGGAGACACTTTAACCGAAGACCTTGACCTAAGCTACCGTGCACAACTAAAGAACTGGAAATTTAAATACCTGGAAGATGTAGAAACTCCCGCCGAATTACCGGTAGCAATAAGCGCGGCGCGTTCGCAACAATTTCGGTGGAATAAAGGCGCTGCAGAGAATTTTAAAAAGAATTTCAAGAACTTACTAAAAGACAAATCGGTTCCTTTTGGCACTAAGTTTCATGCATTTTTTCATCTTCTAAATTCCAGTATGTTTTTAATCATTCTGGTGTTGGCGGTTCTAAGCATTCCGGTATTATTTATTAAAAACAATAATCCGCAGTTTGGCTGGTATTTTAATTTGGTGGCTTTCTTTTTAGTAAGTACGCTTATTTTCTTTCTATGTTATTATGCGGCTTATACGAAGATTCACGGGAAGAGTTTTAAAAGCTTTTTAAAGTTTATAGCAATGTTTTTCACTTTCTTTTCGGTAGCGATGGGATTTTCGGTCCACAATTCCCTGGCAGTTTTGGAAGGACATTTGGGGAAAAAATCGGCTTTTATTAGAACTCCAAAATTCAATGTAAGTTCCCTCAACGATTCCTGGAAAAAGAATATTTATATTCAGCAGAAATTTTCATTAAGCATTGGGGTTGAATTTGCCTTATGGCTGTATTTTGGTTTCGGACTCTATAGCGCTTTTATGCTGAACGACTTTAGCCTGGCCATTTTCCACCTGATGCTGTTTATAGGTTTTGGTTTTGTGGTTTTTAGATCGGTGAGGATTTGAAAGGCTAAATAGATTAGATTCAAAATTGTTGTCACTGTCATCCTGAACTCGTTTCAGGATCTAACTCGAAAAGAATATTAGAAGCTGAAACAAGTTCAGCTTGACGTATTATGAAAATAAAAATGCAAGATTTCCTTAAAAATCATAAGTTTTCCATTCTCCTAGTCTTAACCGGAATTGCTTTTTATTGGTCTTTCGCTTACGATCTAACCCGCGCTGATTTTATAAGATTAATCAGTCTTTATACCGGCTTGTTTTTTATCAGTTTTAAACTTATTCAGTTAGAAAAGAATAATTTCTGGTTGTTAGCCGGAACCGCAGTTTTATTCCGACTCGTTTTTATTGCAGCCACCCCAAATCTTTCGCAAGATTTTTATCGTTTTATATGGGATGGAATATTGATTCTGGAAGGAATAAATCCTTATTTATCGGTGCCTAATGATTTAAAAGAGATCTCAACTTCTCTCGAATTCACACAGCAAAAACTAATACAGGGAATGGGCAGTTTGAGTGCCGGCAACTTCACCAGCTACCCACCGATAAATCAACTGCTATTTGCAATTTCAGCATTTTTAGGAGGAAAGAGTATTGTGGGTTCTGTGATTGTAATGAGATGTTTTCTCATTTTAGCCGACCTGGGGACGCTATATTTCGGCAGAAAATTATTGCTAAAATTAAAGCTGCCTACTCACCAGATCTTCTGGTTTATTTTAAATCCGTTTATCATCATAGAGCTCACCGGAAATCTTCATTTTGAAGGTGTAATGCTGTTTTTCTTACTCTGGTCAATTTATTTATTACATCAGAAAAAATGGGTCTGGAGCGCAATTTTAATTGGAATTTCAGTTTCGATTAAATTGCTTCCTCTACTGGTTTTGCCGCTTCTATGGAATTATTTTGTAAAAAACAGAAAGACCGAAAATTCAGATATTCCGGGTCTAAATTTCAAAAAACTGCTGGGCTATTATTTCATCGTTGGAGTAACAGTATTAGCTAGTTTTCTACCTTTTCTTTCTTCGGAATTTATCTCCAATTTTTCAGCAAGTATCGCGCTATGGTTTCAGAAATTCGAGTTTAACGCGAGTATTTATTATACAATTAGATGGATTGGATTTCAACTGAAAGGCTACAATATTATTGCCACCGCCGGGAAGATCTTACCCTTAGTTGTAATTTTAATTCTTACCGGACTGGCCTTTTTCAGAAAAAATAATTCTACCCAAAAGCTAATTGGCATTATGCTTCTGGGAGTTTCAGCCTATTTTTTTCTAGCTACCACGGTGCATCCCTGGTATATTTCCACGCCACTTTTACTTTCGATTTTTACTAGATTTAGGTTTGCGTTGGTATGGTCTTTTTTGGTAATGCTAAGTTATTCGGCTTATACAAAGAATGGATTTCAGGAAAATTACTGGTTAATTGCAGTTGAATATATTCTTGTAATTGGAATCTTTCTATTAGAAATTTTTAAATCGAAATTACTCCTTAGACTTCCGTATTATAAATAAATTCCTGATATAAACAATTCCTCCAAAGAAATGCGCCGCAATTAAAACAGGATCATCTCTAAAGATTCCATAAGTAAAAATAATACTCGATCCCACCAGGCTAATTACCCAGAATTTCCACGGCAAATCTGATTCCCCATTTCTTTCGGCATAAATCCATTGATAGATAAATCGCGAGGTATAAATAAGCTGCCCACCGACACCGAGAATAATAAGCCAGACAGAAATATTTTCTCCTTTAAAAAGATCGGCCCAATCTAATTGACCTAAAAAAATGAGATATAAAGCGATAAGGATTGGTAAAGCAATTACATAGATCTTAAATATTATTCCAGATTCACCCCATTTCCCTTGTAGTTGCAGATTTCTAAAATAGGCGCCGTAGACCAAAAATTGCCCCAGCATAATTGCCATGTCGTCACGTAAATAACCATACACAAACAACAAAACGGCTCCCTGAAGACTGAGTTTCCAGAAAAGTGTTGGTGTTGCTACCTTTTCAGCCTTTTCAGATTTTATCCACTGCATAATTAATCTTCCAGCAAATAAAAGTTGACCCAAAAAGCCTATCGCGTAAACAAACCAACTACTACTCATACTTCAATTAGATTATAGCCTTGAGATAAGTAGATCTTATCCATAAAAAAAGCTGTTCAATACTACATAAAATAATGTAGGCGAACAGCTTAAAACACTTATAATTCTATGTTAATTACATATCCAACAAATAAGCAAAAACGAGAGGTGCCACAATGGTAGCATCACTCTCTATAATATGCTTGGGAGTATCTATATCTAATTTTCCCCAGGTAATTTTCTCATTAGGAACCGCTCCCGAATAAGATCCATAACTGGTTGTTGAATCTGATATTTGACAGAAATAACTCCAGAAAGGAGTATCAGTTCGCTCCATATCCTGATACAGCATAGGCACTACACAAATTGGGAAATCGCCGGCAATTCCGCCACCAATCTGGAAGAATCCAATTCCGTCTTTAGAATTATCGGTGTACCAGTCGGCAAGGAATGTCATATATTCAATTCCAGACTTCATGGTGCTAGCCTTAAGCTCCCCTTTAAGCACGTAGGAAGCAAAAATATTCCCTAGGGTACTATCTTCCCAACCGGGAACTACAATTGGTAAATTCTTTTCGGCTGCGGCATACATCCAGGAATCTTTTAAATCAATTTCGTAGTGCTCTTCCAATACCCCGGAAAGCAACAATTTATAAAGAAATTCGTGCGGAAAATAACGCTCACCATTGGCTTCGGCATCTTTCCAAATCTTTACAATATGCTTCTGAATTCTTCTAAAAGCTTCTTCTTCCGGAATACAGGTATCGGTAACCCTATTCAGGCCTTTTTCCAATAGATCCCATTCTTCCTGTGGGGTTAGATCGCGATAATTCGGCACACGCTTATAATGTGAATGCGCCACAAGGTTCATCACATCTTCCTCTAAATTGGCACCGGTACAGGAAATGATTTGCACTTTATCTTTGCGTATCATTTCGGCAAAAATTTTACCGAGTTCTGCTGTACTCATAGCTCCTGCTAGCGAAACTAACATCTTAGAACCGCCCTGAAGTTGCTTTTCGTAATCTTTGGCCGCATCTACAAGTGCTGCCGAGTTAAAATGTAAATAATATTTTTCTATAAATTGGGAAATAGCTCCTTTACTCATCTTCGTCTTCTTCGTTATAATTTTGATATTTGAATTTGTAGCTCAACATTTTATAATACAACTTGGCCGCAAGAAAATCTGATGATCTTTCATTTTTATTTGGGCAAAGTTCTACAATGTCAAAACCTACTACGTTTTTCTTTTTGAACATCATTTTAAGAAATTCCAGGGTCTCATACCAGAAAAGTCCGCCTGGCTCCGGGGTACCTGTAGATGGCAAGATAGAAGGATCAAAAGCATCTAAATCTATAGTGATAAATACATTTGGCGTCATTTGTCCAATAGCATCATCCTGCCAGTCTTCGTAAAGATCGTGAGCAAAATAAACCTGGTTTTCATCCATATGCTCTACTTCAGAAACATCCATAGACCGAATTCCTACCTGGACCAGATTTGTCATCTTACTGGCTTCATGAACCGCACAGGCGTGGTTGCAGGAAGATCCTTCATACTCTGGTCTAAGATCGGCGTGCGCATCAAGTTGTACTACGGTAAGATCTGGAAAACTTTCACTAAAGGCCTTTATAGAACCAATAGATATTGAATGTTCCCCACCAAAAAGCGTCACAAATTTTTCCTGAGTTATATAGTTTTTAGTGGTTTTATAAACCGCTTCTACCATTTTCTCAGGAGAAGAATTTTCACTAACCGGTGGCGCGAGATAAATTCCCTTTTTATAGACTTCGCTACGGGTTTCTATATCGTAGAGTTCCATGTTTTCTGAAGCTTCTAAAAAAGCTTCAGGTCCCTTATCAGATCCTTTTTGCCAGGTGCTGGTACCATCGTAAGGAACCGGGATCAATACCACTTTCGCATCATCTATGCGCGAATATTTATCTGGTATTCCGGCGTAATTCTTTTTGTTCATTGTAAATGCTTAATTGGTTGTTGGTTATATAAAGTTATTAATTTTTTAATTGTGACCATTATAGCCTAATATTTTCAGCATATCATTTGCATCTTGCTGCTCGCTGAAGAGCTTAGTGCTAATCTTGCCATTTTCATCTTTATCGATTAACAAATGCTTTGGCTGCGGAATTAAGCAGTGGTGCAAACCACCATATCCACCAATAGTTTCCTGGTAAGCTCCAGTATTAAAAAAGCCAATATATAATGGTTTCTCTTTCTTAAACTTAGGAAGATAAATAGCGTTTACGTTCTGTTCTGAATTATAATAATCGTCACTATCACAGGTTAAACCACCAAGTAAAACACGCTCATACTCATCGTTCCAACGGTTTATGGCCAACATCACGAATTTCTTACTTATTGCCCAGGTATCTGGCAAGGTGGTGATAAATGAAGAATTGATCATATTCCACTTTTCACGGTCGTTTTGCTGTTTTTGATATAAAATCTCGTAGATGGCGCCGCCGCTTTCTCCCACGGTAAAACTTCCAAATTCAGTAAAAATATTGGGTACATCAACTTCGGCTTCTTCACAATATAATTTTATCTGGTTGATGATCTCATCTACCATATAAGCATAATCGTACTCAAAATGAAGTGAATTTTTTACCGGAAATCCTCCGCCAATATTTAAGCTATCCAGCTCTGGGCACACTTTCTTTAAGCTTACATAAACCCGTAAACATTTTTGTAATTCGTTCCAGTAATAAGCTGTATCCCTAATCCCGGTATTGATAAAGAAATGCAGCATCTTTAGTTCTACCTGCTCATTTTCCTTAATCTTTTTATTGAAAAACGGAACAATGTTCTTATAACCAATTCCAAGCCTGGAAGTATAGAATTCAAATTTTGGCTCTTCCTCTGAAGCGATCCTTATTCCAATGGGAAATTTCCCTTCTATTTTTTCTGAAAGTAGATCTATCTCTTCATAATTATCTATAATAGGCATACAGTTTTTATGACCATTATTAAGCAAGCGCGCAATGTTTTCTATATACTGGTCGCGTTTAAAGCCATTACAAAGCACATAAGTATCATCGGTAATTTTCCCAGATGCTTTTAATTCTTCCACAATATTAATATCAAATGCCGAAGAAGTTTCAATATGGATATCGTTCTTTAAAGCTTCATTTAAAACGTGTTGAAAGTGAGAGCTTTTTGTACAATAACAATAATTATAATTAGCCTTATAATCGTGTTTTTCCATAGCATCGGCAAACCATTTTTTGGCTCTGTGAATGTTCTGGGAGATCTTAGGCAAATAGGTGAATTTTAATGGAGCTCCATATTCTTTGATCAACTCCATTAGATCTATGTCGTGAAACTTTAACTCGGTTCCTTCCAGGGTAAATTCTTCCTGCGGAAAGTAATAGGTCTGGTCTATTAAATCGCTGTATTTAGTATTCAATTGTTTAGTTTATGTGTTATAAAGATAAAAATTAGGCATTAATTTTTCGGGTCAAAAAGAATGACTGGTAAATTAATGTTAAGAAAAAAATGATAGGAGCTTAAAGTCAAGCTCTGATAAGGCTTAAAACAAAGAATTTTAGCAGACGAAAAGGTTCGCCCAGCGTTTAGGTAATAAATTCCTGTCAATTAAATAGGTGCATTATAAATTTAAAATAAAAAACCGGAGAAGGAATATCCTAATCCGGTTCAAAAATATTAAAAAACTTAATACGGAATCACTTTTTTTAAAGCATTCCTAAATTTATAACTTCCTGATCTGTAAGCCTTCTAAAACGACCTCTTGGCAGATCCTTTTTTGTAAGGCCGCCAAAAACTACACGATCCAGTTTTTCAACTTCAAAGCCCATACTTTTAAACATTCTTTGAATTACGTGGTTTTTGGTACTTTTAGTTTCTATTCCAATTTCGTTTTTGGGTCTATCGGCAATAAAGCTAACGTCTTGTATATTAACTTTCCCATCTTCAAGAAAAATTCCATTTCTAATTTTCTCTAAATGTTCTACTGAAAGCGGTTTTGTTAAGTTTACCTGGTAAATTTGTCTAATTCCATTCTTGGGTTTACCAAGTTTTTTAGCCAAAGTACCGTCGTTGGTAAAAAGTAAAAGTCCCATTGCCTGGGTATCTAGTTTACCCACAGGATCCAGTTTAGCTTTAGTGGCTTTCGCCATAATATCCATAACTGTTTTACCTCCTTTTTCAATACTTCCGGTTACGTAGATCCCTTTTGGTTTGTTTAATACAAAATATTCGGGCTTATCTGGATTAACGCTTCTTCCGTCAAATTTAACTTCATCGGTTGGGGCTACTTTAAAGCCCATTTCGGTTACCACATTTCCATTAACGGTCACATTTCCGGCAGAAATAAAGATATCGGCATCACGACGGGAACAAATCCCGGCATTGGCAATATATTTATTTAAACGAATTCCATCGGTCTTAGAAGGGGTTTTAGGAGCTGACTGCTGCTTTTTAATAGGCGCATTACCGCGTGCAAAAGACTTCTTGGTCTTACCACCACCTTGTCTTCCACTAAATTTTCCACCTTTAGATTTATCGTCTCTACTCATATCGCTAATTTTTTGCAAAGGTACTCTATTGATTTAGAGTGGCATTCTATTTAATTGAAAGTTTTTATACTGATTTATACTAAAAATAGCGTATCTAATAATCAATTTTATCGCCTTTTGCTTCCCATTTTTGAAAAATTGGAAGGCCTTTTTCGCGCATCATATTAATAAATGGAATCTTACGCTCATTCATATCAAGTGCAATTTCATCATAAACAAACTGGTCGTCAAAACCGATTCTAGCAGCATCTTCCCGACTTAAAGCATAATACACTTTGCTAGGCCGTGCCCAGTAAATAGCACCCAAACACATTGGGCAGGGCTCACAAGATGTATAAAGAATACAATCTTCTAACTGGAAATTTCCCAGTTTTTCACAGGCTTGTCTAATTGCAGCAACTTCGGCATGTGCGGTAGGATCGTTGGTAGAAGTAACTTTATTACTGGATTCGGCAATAATTTCTCCATTCTTTACGATTACAGCACCAAATGGGCCACCGGAACCTTTATCCATTCCTTCTTCTGCTAACTGAATAGCTCTTTTTAAAAAATAGCTATGATCTTTTTCCATAAATTATTTTTGAATTTGAATCTTAAAAAACGCGGTTTAGTACCTCTTTAATATCAATAAGTAAAATACTAAAAACCCCGGCAACAATAATAAGTTTTAAAATATTATGAAGCAGTAAAAACTGCCATTTCACTTTGCTGAAATACAGGAACAGTACAAAAAACACCAGTAAAACAAGGGATACATAAAAGTAATAATTCATATAACCGGTATCAAAACGGGTAATTAGAAGCATGGTTGGGATTACGGCTAAAATACTCAATATTGAAAGGAAAAACTTACTGAGCTTCTCGCCATAAACTATGGGAATAGTATGATAATTTTGAATCAAATCTCCCTGCATATTCTCCAGATCTTTTACAAGTTCGCGCATAACGATCATTAAATAAAGGAAAGTGGCGTGTATAAAGATGACCGTTTCAAAATTTTTATAATAGATAAATATCACGAAAAATGGGGTAAGGGTAAGGATGGAAGCCACTAAATTACCCAAAAATAAAATCCGTTTTAAACGATGGGAATACAACCAAATCGCAAAAATATAGATAGAAAAGAAAACTACAGCTTTAAACGAAACATAGCTGGCAAAGAATATAGCCAGTAAATTGAGAATAAAATAAACCGAAAGTTTGGTTCGCTGACTCACAAACCGGTCTAACATTGTTTTCTTTGGCCTGTTGATTAAATCTTTCTCGCTATCATAGAAATTATTGATAATATACCCAGAAGCGATAACCGTAGCAGAAGAAAGAATTAGAAAGAATAGATTATCGTCAAAAAAAATTTCTCTTAGCGGAAGTTCAGGCGCCAAAATAAAAGCTGATGTAAGGTATTGTGCTAAAATAAGCACCAAAATATTATAGCCACGAACCACCGAAAATAAACTAAACATTTTCAGCAATAAGCGCTTGTTAGAAATAGACGCCATGTAAGGGTTGTTTAGAAGTTGTAAACCACTTCTAATTTGTAATCTTGAAGAGATTTTCTGGCTTTATCAATGTCTTCGGTAAAACCTAAGATATAACCACCACCACCAGAACCGCAAAGTTTGAGGTAATAATCGTTAGTATCTATACCGTGTTTCCAAAGTTTATGAAATTGAGCGGGGATCATTGGCTTAAAGTTATCCAACACCACGTGAGAAAGACGTTTTACGTTAGAAAACAACGACTTCACATCTCCTTTAAGAAAATCGTCTACGCAGGCATCGGTATGTTTTACAAACTGCTCTTTAAGCATTTGTCTAAAGCCTTCCTGCTTCATATTTTCCATAAAAATATTCACCATTGGGCCTGTTTCACCGGTACTGCCACTGTCTAATAAAAATACGGCACCTAAACCATTTTCGGTTTGCGAAGGTATTCCTGCGGGCTCAATATTATCTTTAGAATTAATTAAAATCGGGATGCTTAAATAACTATTTAAAGGATCTAAGCCTGAAGATTTTCCGTGGAAAAAAGATTCCATTTCTCCGAAAATCTTTTTCAGTTTTAATAGTTTATCACGGGTAAGATTTTCTAAAACCGTGATCTTTCCGGTTGCATATTTATCATAAATAGCCGCAACCAAAGCACCACTACTTCCTACACCATATCCCTGCGGAATAGTAGAATCGAAATACATGCCTTTTTCAATATCAGCTTTAAGCTTTGCCAGATCAAACTGCACCAGCTCCGGATTATTTTCCTGAAGCTCGTTTAAATAATCGGCAAAACGGTTTAAACTTCTATTAGAGGCTATAGCAGCTTCAGAAGGATCTTCATCTACTTTTAAAGCTCCATTATAAAAATTATAAGGAATGGATAAACCTTTGGAATCTTTAATGATTCCGTACTCTCCAAAGAGTAAGATTTTTGAATAAAATAAAGGTCCTTTCATACTGTTTTGATATTTTTCTCTTGGCTATAATTTAGCATTCCGTAAGCAGAAAGATCTTCATCTACTTTATTCCAATGCACGCCATAACCACCCGGCGAAATTTCAAAATCCAGGAGTTCATCTTCAGAAGCCTGGTTTAATTTAGGATACCATTTTAAAGGAGCGCCAATCTCACGACCGTCTTCGAGTAGAAAAAAAACTTTCCCTTCCCTAAACTTCACTTCGTTAATTTTAATATGCGCTTCCGTTAAATTCATAGTTTATAAAACTCGTCCCACTTTTTAATAAAAAAGAATCTGTTCTTTTCAGCAATTTCCATAATTGCCTTTAAATCATTCTTTTTCACTCCAAAATTATATACCAAAGTTAAGGAATCTAATTCAATTTTAACTTCGCCTCCTTTTCCAGTAACATGAATATGTTTTGGAAGATGCTCATTTGAATAAAAAAAGAACCGAAATCCTCTTTTCGTTAAATATTGTGGGCATTAGTTTAATTTAGCTTTTCTGCTCCCTTTCCAACCTGGTCACAAATATACTGCCCTTTTTCACAATAGGCAACAAGCTCATTCTTAATGAATTCTAAAACTTTTTCTTTATGTATCTCTGGATAAAGCAGGTGTACATTGGCGCCGGCATCCAGAGTGAAACAAATTGGTATTTTAGTATCTTCCCTAAACTCCCATATTTTATTGATAATTTCAAGCGTATTAGGCTTCATTAGAATAAAATAAGGATTGCTGCTCATCATCATCGCATGCAAAGTGAGCGCCTCACTTTCTACGATAGAAATAAATTCTTCTAAATTTCCGGAAGCAAAAACCTGCTTTAATTTATCTAAATTGGAATGTGCCTGGGCAAAACGCTCTTCACCAAATGGATGGCCGTGCATTAAATTATGCCCCACACTACTGCTTACCTGCTTTTGCCCTTTGTCTACCAACAAAATTGTATCCTGGAAACTTTTAAAAACCTCATCAATTTCAAACGGATATTTTATTCCGAATAAATCGCTGCTTTCCGGAATATTCTGGTGCTTGCCCCATTCAATCAATTCACCTTCCAAACTACGGCAGGCACTTCCTGAACCTAGCCTGGCTAAAAAAGAAGCTTTTTTGTAGAAAAACTCTTCATTAGTAACATCAGTATTCAATTCTTTTTCCAGGCTCATTACGCAAAGCGCAAGGGCACTCATGCCGCTTGCAGACGATGCTATTCCGCTACTATGAGGAAAAGAATTTTCAGTATAAATATTAAGCTTATAATCTTTTAAAAACGGTGCATATTGCTCAATACGCTGAAAAAACTGCTGAATTTTCGGTTTAAAATCTTCCTTCTTTTTTCCTTCAAAATAAAGTTCAAAGTCAAAAGTCGCAGATGGTTCTGGCTTCTTCTGAAACTCCATTTTTGTAGTGGTTTTACAATTCTTCAAGGTAAAACTCACCGAAGGATTAGCCGGAATCTGATTCGCTTTTTTCCCCCAATATTTTACCAGGGCGATATTGCTGGGAGACTTCCAGGTAACTTCTCCTTTTTCTACGTTGCTTGAAAATTGCTTTGGAATAAAATCCTGTTCGCGCATAGCAAAATTTTAGTAAAAACACCTGCCGCAGAAGCTTAAGGCATTAGATTGAAAATTTAAATCCTACTCAGGGCGCAAAGATATGTTTTATGTTTTGGGAATTTTCTTTACCTATCAAAATAAATTTTTATTTTAGTAGGGACAAACTTCTTCGTTTTAACCGGGAAGTTACCCGAAACCAACCAAAAAATGACCAAAAAACTCTTTTTACGAAGTTCTGTGGCCATTGGCATTTGTTTGCTTTTCGGGTTTATGGGCGCAATTGCCACTCAAGTTGGCACCGCCGAATGGTATCCCGCCCTGAACAAACCCTGGTTTAATCCGCCTGACGCATTTTTTGGCCCTATTTGGTTAATTATGTACGTATTAATGGGTATTGCCGCAGGGATTGTATGGAGCAAAGGTTTTTATCACAAATGGGTGAAAACCGCATTATATCATTTTGGATTTCAACTATTAATAAACGGTTCCTGGTCTTTACTTTTCTTCGGGATACAAAAACCATTTTTAGCTTTATTAAGTATTACTTTGCTATTTATTCTAATACTAATCACAATAAAATGGTTTAAAGTGGTAAGCAAAACCGCGGCTTACTTAATGATACCCTATGCAGTTTGGGTATTGTTTGCTATGATCTTAAATTTTGAGATCTGGCGACTTAATTAATCTTCGCTCATTGCTTTTGCAGCAAGAAATCCACCCGTCCAGGCATTTTGAAAGTTAAATCCGCCGGTTATGGCGTCTATATTTAAAACTTCTCCCGCCAGAAACAGGTTTTTATGAAGTTTACTTTCAAAAGTTTTAAAATTAATTTCTTTTAAATTCACTCCCCCGGCAGTAACAAATTCTTCTTTGAAGGTACTTTTCCCGTTTACTTTGAAAATCGCTGCGGTAAGTTGATCGCTTAAATTTTGAAGCTGATTTTTATTTAAATCGGCCCAGGTAGTGCCTTCTGCAATTCCGGATCCTATCACCAGGTTTTTCCATAAGCGTTTAGGCAAATCGAATTGCGCATTTTTTACCACCTGCTGTTTAGCTAGTTTTGTTTTTAGATCTTTTAAACTAGACAAAATATCTTCTGAAGTAAACCCTGGCAACCAGTTTACCAGTATTTCAAATTGATAATTTAGTTTCTCCAGATCTCTTGCTCCCCAGGCTGATAGCTTTAAAATTCCCGGGCCGCTCATTCCCCAATGAGTAATTAGCAAAGGTCCTTTACTTTCTAAAGTGACATTCTTAGAATTTATTTTAACCTCGGCTTCGGTAGCGATTCCGGGTAGATCTTTAATTCGGGCATCTTGAATATTGAAAGTAAAAAGAGAAGGAACCGGCTCTATAATTTCGTGACCCAGTTTCTTCAGCATATTCCACATTTTAGGATTGCTCCCGGTGGCAAGCATAATTTTATCTGCAGAAAAATCCCCTTTACTGGATTTAACCATCCAGCACTTTTCTTCCTTTTGAAAATTTTGAACTGCGTGGCTCTTAAAAACCTGAATCTTTAATCTTTCGGTTTCCTGTAAAAAGCAATTAATAATACTTTGCGAATCATCTGAAACAGGAAAAATTCGGCCATCATCTTCAATCTTTAACTCAATCCCTTTTTTCTCAAACCATTCCATGGTATCTCCGGTCATAAACCCATGAAAAGGCCCAAGCAATTCTTTTTCTCCACGAGGATAATTGAGGCTAAGTTCTTTCGGAATAAATTCTGCGTGGGATACATTACACCTTCCACCGCCCGAAATTTTCACTTTGGTTAGCACTTCTTTCCCGCGTTCAAAAATTGCAATTTTTAGATTGGGATTAAATTCAGCTGCATTTATGGCGGTAAAAAAGCCTGCTGCTCCCCCGCCTATAATTATAATATCGAAATGCTGCATTTTCCTGGTTTCAGATTTAAAGTTTAAGGTTACTGGGTCAATTTTTCCAATTTCGTTTGCTTATAAAAGTCTGTCGGGAAAATCGGAAATGATCCCGTCAACACCAAATGCCCGCATCCGCGCAATGTCTTCCGGTTCGTTGACCGTCCAGACGTTTACATTAAAACCGGCCTTGTGAGATGCCTTTACATTATCCCGGGTAATTATTCCTAAAGACGGATGAATTGCTGATGCATTGAGGAGTTTTCCCAGCTCTATAGCCTCCGTTACACTGGCTTTACTCAAAATTCCCAGGGCTACCTTTCCATCCAATTTTCGCATCTGAAACAGCTCATTTTTCTGAAAACTGGAAACGATAAAATCTTTATAGTTCCAGTTTTTTTCTGCTATATATTTTTTAATGATTTCGGCAGTAGACGTAGCGGTATTTAAACCTTTTAATTCAATATTTATAATACATTTCCCCTGAATAAGATCCAAAACTTCGGTAAGTAAAGGTACTTTATATTGACCTTCTACATTTAAGGATTTTATTTCGGTTAGAGATTTTTTAGCAACCTCACCACTTCCGTTGGTAGTGCGGTCTAAAGTGAAATCGTGAATTACCACCAACTCACCGGTTTTACATCGATGCACATCAATTTCTATAGCATCAACCTTAAAATGCAGGGCCTTCTGGATACTTTCCAAAGTATTTTCGGCCAAATGTCCTTTGGCTCCCCGGTGACCAATTTTCAATAAATTCATTTTGCAAAGGTATTCAATTAACTCAAAAGCATGTTTTTTTAATGTTATCTGGTTTTTTGATGGATGTTTAGAAACTCTTATAAATTCTTAACATTTTATTGTACAAGATCCTTCTTAATTTTAAGCTATAATGTCCCGGAAACCAATTATAATTTCAACTCTTAAGGTTGCCGGACCAGTTAAAACTTTACTATGAAAGAATGGTTTGAAGCGTCCTGGACGTCTATAATAGCAATTTTATTAACAGCCTTAGGAATCTACCTGGCAATTATACTCTTTACAAGAATCGCAGGAAAACGTAGTTTTTCTAAAATGTCCAGTTTTGACTTTGCGATGACGGTTGCAGTAGGTTCTATTATAGCTTCAACCATTTTATCCAAATCTGTAAGCCTAACACAAGGAATTGTGGGACTTGGAGCTGTATATATTTTACAAATCTCGGCTGCGTTTCTAAGACGTTGGTCCTGGGCTCGAAAAGCAATAGACAATTCCCCTTTGCTTCTTATGGATAAGCAAACTATATTATATGAAAATTTAAAAAAAGCGAGGGTTACCGAAGGTGATTTGCGCTCTAAATTAAGGGAAGCTAATGTTTTAGACCTTTCCCAGGTACGCGCAGTAGTATTTGAAACCACAGGAGATATTTCAGTCTTACATACCTCACAAGAGAATCAGGAGCTGGAAGATTGGCTCACAAAAGATGTAATGAGGTAAATCTGCCTTAAAAAAATAGATTATGAGGCTGCCTGTTAATCTTATTAAATTTTGAATTAATTTATTCTTAAACCTTATGGAACGCCACCTTAGAGATGGTAGTTTTATAAAAAACCATTCGATATTATGATTTCTTTCGGAGTTAAACCTAAAGTGAAAAAGTGGAAAGTTAATGCAGATGAAGCTGCAGAGTTAGCATTTAAAGATTTTGTGCTAACTAAAGACCATCCTTGTATGATGGCACAAACCGTGGTGGACCAAAATCATTTAGACCTACATACCTACGATGAATTTCCAAGCCGAAGAACAGCCAAAGAAATATATAAAGATTTACAGAACTATATAGAAAACTACGATTTTGAGTCTAATGAATTCTATACATTTATGGCGGTTTTTAAAGACCAGGATTCATTTTCTGAAACGCAATTTGAAACTGCACTTTGGAAACAACTGGAGTTCTTACACGATATAGATAATGAAGACTGGGATCCTGAAGTAAGCGATAATCCTGAAGACAAAAATTTTAGTTTTAGCATTGCCGGAAAAGCTTTTTATATGGTAGGCATGCATCCAAACAGCAGTCGCAAAGCAAGGCAGAGTCCTTATCCCGCAATTGCTTTTAATTTACACTGGCAATTTGAAAAGTTAAGAGAAATGGGGGCATTTAATACCGTTCGTGATAAGATTAGAGAACGCGATATAGAATTGCAGGGAAATATAAATCCTATGTTGGAAGACTTTGGAGAGAATAGCGAGGCCAGACAATATAGCGGCCGTAAAGTTGAAGAGGAATGGAAATGTCCTTTTCACAGAAAAAAATAAATATGTACCAGCCCAAAAAATACAAAAAGGACGATCCTGAATTCCTTTTTAAATTTATACAACAACATCCTTTCGCAACTTTTATACTTAATGGTGAAAAAATCTTAGCTACGCATATTCCGGTGCTCACAAAAGGGACTGCAAAGGATTTTCTTCTCTTTTCGCATATAGCGAACCATAATCAGCAGTTTAAATATTTAAAAGACGATACAGAAGCATTATTGATTTTTCAGGGCGCACACGGCTATGTTTCCTCTTCCTGGTACAAAGAAAAAGACATTAGCACCTGGGATTATTCTGCGGTGCACGTAAATGTAAAGCTGAAAATACAATCCCGTCAGGAACTTGAAGACTCGCTAAAAGAACTAGTTGCAACTTTTGAAGAACCACAGGAAGATCCGTTGTATTATAAAGACCTTCCAAAGAAAATGCTTGAAGAACATTTGCCACTAATTACAGGTTTTTGGTGTGAAGTAAAAGAGATTAAAGGTATCGCAAAACTGCATCAGGGCTATGATAAGGAAGATATTGATTCGGTCACCGCACATTTGGAAAAACAGCAAAATAATTTAAATTCCGCGTTAAGCGAAAACATTAAAAAAGAGCATAAATGCAAGTAATAAAAAAACAATCTGGAGCCGCCTTTAAATTAAAAAAAGGACAGAAACTGAAAGTGATAGATGCCGAAGGCGAACAGGTTAGCGATATGGTTTTATTTAATGCAAAAGACAGGAGGGAAAAACTTTCCTCGGGAAAGACCATGGACTTCGAGGAATCTATTTTAATAAGTTCAGGAAACTTTCTTTGGAGCAATCGCAGTAATAAAATGGTAGAGATCCTTGAAGATACGAACGGGAGAAACGATTTTTTGCTTGCTCCTTGCAGCCCAGAAACTTTTGAGGTGATGTATGATTACGATGGTTACCATCCCAGCTGTTTTGAAAACTTATATACCAGCCTGGAAGAATTTGAAATTCAGCCAGACGATATTCCCACGGCTTTCAACATTTTTATGAACGTTCAGTTTGATGAGAAGGGAAAAATTAGCGTTGATCCGCCATTAAGTAAAGCTGGCGATTATGTGCTATTTGAAGCAAAAATGGATCTTATCGTCGCTTTAACCGCCTGCTCTGCTGAAGACAGCAACAACGGGAGTTTTAAACCTATACATTACGAGATTTTAACTTAAAAGTTCCAGAAAATCCAAACCGAAAATAAAAAAACTGCCCAGAAATGGTTTTAACTCCATTTCCGGGCAGTTTTTTAAAATATACTAAGTTCTAGTTTAAGAAACTGCTTTAAGCTTGCTTATGGTAGACTTATTTAATTTTTCTTCGGCATAAGCGCGAGTTACTTTTAGCTTGCTTTTGCCGCTTTCGGGCATTTCAAACATTGCATCGGTAAGCACTGCTTCACATAAAGATCTTAATCCTCTTGCTCCCAGTTTATATTCTACCGCTTTTTCAACTATGTAATCTAAAGCATCATCGGTCATTTCAAACTCGATATCGTCCATTTCAAACAACTTCTTATATTGTTTAATAATGGCATTTTTCGGCTCGGTTAAAATAGAACGAAGCGTGCTTTCGTCAAGCGGATTCATGTAAGTAAGCGCCGGCAACCTTCCTATTATTTCAGGAATAAGTCCGAAATCTTTTAAATCCTTCGGAATAATATATTTCAGCAAATTGGTTCTCTCTATATTGTCATCGCTTTTTGAAGCGCTGAAACCAACCGCCTGCATATTTAACCTCTTACTGATGTTTCGCTCAATACCATCAAAGGCTCCTCCTGCAATGAAAAGGATATTTTCGGTATCAACCTCTACGAATTTCTGATCGGGGTGTTTACGGCCTCCTTTTGGCGGTACGTTAACAGTGGTTCCTTCCAGTAATTTTAATAATGCTTGCTGAACTCCTTCTCCTGAAACATCTCTGGTAATAGAAGGATTATCGCTTTTACGGGCAATTTTATCTATTTCATCAATAAATACAATTCCGCGTTGTGCTTTTTCAACATTATAATCGGCTGCCTGAAGCAATCTTGTTAAGATACCTTCTACATCTTCACCCACGTAACCAGCTTCGGTAAGCACCGTAGCGTCTACAATAGCCAAAGGCACATTAAGCATTTTTGCAATGGTTTTTGCAATAAGGGTTTTCCCAGTACCGGTTTCCCCAACCATTACGATGTTAGATTTTTGAATTTCAACATCATCACCGCTTGCCGGTTGCAAGAGCCTTTTGTAGTGGTTATAAACCGCTACCGACATCACTTTTTTGGTTGCTTCCTGCCCTATTACATACTGATCCAAAAATTCTTTAATCACTTTTGGTTTGCTCAGCATTAGGTCTGAAGACAGTTCTTTAGCTTCCCCCTGTTTGAGTTCTTCTAAAACAATGCCGTGGGCCTGCTCTATACATTTATCACATATATGCGCATCCAGCCCCGCTATAAGTAAGTTGGTTTCAGGTTTTTTTCTACCGCAAAACGAACATTCTAATTCTTCTTTCGCCATTTCGTCAAATTTCAATTTCCAGTATATAAAATAATAAACTGAAAATTAATTCTTATCCTTCTCTCGTTAAAATTTCGTCGATCATACCGTATTCCTTGGCTTTATCGGCCTTCATCCAGTAATCACGATCACTATCTTCTTCTATCTTCTCATAAGTTTGTCCGGAATGCTTAGCAATAATCTCGTATAATTCCTTTTTAAGGGTTAAGATCTCCCTGGCGGTGATCTCAATATCACTAGCCTGCCCCTGGGCACCACCAAGAGGTTGGTGAATCATTACCCTGGAATGTGGCAAACCACTTCTTTTTCCATTCTCACCGGCACAAAGTAGAACTGCTCCCATAGAAGCCGCCATACCTGTACAAATTGTAGCCACATCTGGTTTTATGAACTGCATAGTATCATAAATTCCCAAACCAGCATAAACACTTCCTCCCGGAGAATTAATATAGATCTGGATATCTTTAGAAGCATCTGTACTTTCTAAAAATAACATTTGCGCTTGTATAATATTTGCAACCTGATCGTTAATTGCAGTACCCATAAAGATAATTCTATCCATCATTAATCTGGAAAAAACATCCATAGCTACAGCGTTCATTTGTCGCTCTTCAATAATATTAGGAGTCATCCCCGTAGGAGTCATGCTGCTCACTATTTTCTGGTAATAATTACTATTTATACCGTGGTGCTTAGTGGCGTATTTTTCAAATTCTTTTCCGTAATCCATCAATCTTCTTTTTTTTAAAGCTTTTTCTCTTAGCTGCCTTTTAAGTGAAAAGGCGTTAACCCGAATGGTTTAACGCCTTAAATATAAGTATAAATTTATAGAAAAAGCTTACTCGTAAATCTCTTTCACAAATTCGTCGTAAGTCACTTCTTTTTCTTCAAAAGACATTTTCTCTTTGTAGAAACCAAGCAATTTCTCGTTCATTAATTGCTCTGACATTCTTTTTACTTCATCCTGATTAGAAAGAATTCTTGCCGCGATATCGTCAAGTTCTTTATCTCCAGGATTCATTTGGCCAAATTGAGCCATTTGTTCTTTGATCTTTTCTTTAGCAAAAGCCTTAAGATCTTCAAACTCTACTGTAAGGTTATTTTCGTTTACTATTTTACCTTCAATTAACTGGTAACGTAAACCTTCTTCACTCTTTTCGTATTCTTCTTTGGCTTCTTCTTCGGTCATTGGTTTCTCACCAACGGTCTGAATCCATTTTTGAAGAAATTCTTTAGGAAGTTCAAATTTAGTTTGCTCAATAAGCTGCTTGGTCACATCGTTCATTAACTGCTGATCGCTTTGCTGCTTAAATTGCTTTGCTGCATCTTCCTTGATCTTTTCTTTAAGCTCATCTTCACTGGTTACTTTACCTTCACCAAAAAGCTTATCGAACAATTCCTGGTTAAGCTCTGCCAATTCTCTATGGTTGATCTCTTTTACCGTGAATTCTACTTCAATATCTAGATCGTGCGCTTTATCGTGCTCAATTCCTAAATGCTCGATTAACTCATGATCGTCTTCAAAAAGATTTTTAGTTTTTAAGGTGAAAGAATCACCAACTTTAGCTCCAACAAACTTATTAAGGTTTCTTTTCCCCTTAAGTTTCTCTAATTCTATTGAAGTTTCTTTCTCAATCCCTTCTTCTTCATTCTTGAAGGTACCGGCAACGATATCGCCTTCTTCAGCTTCATCTTTAGAGATCAATTTCCCGTATTGTTTTCTAATAGATTCGATCTGGTTATTCACCATTTTCTCATCTGCCACAATATTATAATGGGTTACCGGCTTTTCAAGTTCAAGGTTTACATCAAACTCTGGAGCCAAACCAAGTTCAAACTCAAAAGTATATTCTTCTTTATTCCAATCGAAGTTTTCCTGCTCTTTAGGAATAGGATTTCCAAGAACATCCAGTTTTTCTTCGGTAAGATATTTATTTAGTGAATCCTGTAGAAGTTTGTTTACCTCATCTACCAAAACAGCCTGACCGTATTGTTTTTTCACCATTCCCATAGGCACGTGCCCTTTTCTAAAGCCGGGAATATTGGCGTTTTTACGGTAATCTTTTAAGATCTTTTCAACTTTACCGGCATAGTCTTCTTTGGCGATATCTACTTTTACCACCGCATTCAATTCATCAATATTCTCTCTGGTAATATTCATCTTGACTTGTTATAAAAATTGGAGTGCAAAATTACACTTTTTTCCCAAGCCAACAAAGTTTCAAATTATTGAATTCCAGCATAGTTCCTAATCTTTTCCCAATAATGAAAAAAGCAGGGATTGAAACAGGGATAAAAGCAAGCTAAAAAGCAGGGCAATAAAAAAGCCGCTAACTCCAAATCCTGAAACAAAAGCATCTGCCAGTAAAATAATTATCGCATTGATCACCAGTAAAAACAAGCCTAAAGTTAGTATAGTTACGGGTAAGGTAAGAATTACCAGAAGGGGTTTTACTAACAAGTTTAGGATCGCCAGAACCAGTGCCACTATTATAGCTGTTAAATAACCGGCTACCTCAACGCCTGGCAGAAATTTAGCCAGGATCACCACAGCTAATGCAGTAAGTAGTATTCTTAATATAAAACTCATAATTTTAAGATTAGTTAGTTTCTGAAAAATACAAAAAACGCCGGAAAAATCCGGCGTTTCTATTTTTGTAATATAAAGTAATGGTTTTACTGCACTTCGTTACTTAGAGTAACTGTACCATAAGTTCCAACATTTACTTTTGGCACACTAGCATTATATGTTGAATTGATCACATCAATAATTTCGTTAGCCATAACTGCATTTCCACGAGGAGTTAAATGAATTCCATCAAGAGAAAAAGCACCACCTGCTCCAAATTCTGAAGTTATGGTTCCGCCGTCAAAAGAAATTCCACCTTCTGCCAATTGATTTAACAAGCCCTGAGCATCTACATACCCTAATCCATTAGCATCAGCAATGGCCTGGATAGACGCATTATAAGCTGCAGTTGCCTGTTCTATATTAGCTAATTCAGCTTCATCTAAAGCATCAGCATCGTCAATTCCGTTTACCGCTCCAAAAAGTGCGTTCGCCTCTTCCTGAGTTGGAGTTTGACCTTGTTGTAAAGCTCCAAGAATTTGCATTACCTGTGGCGAAAGGCTAACTGCACCATAACCCTGCGCTAAAGCAGCCTGGTCTATGGTTAAAACTAGTTTTTCTTCTGCCGTCATTTGTCTAAACCCTAGTGGATTCGCCTCTGAAGGCTCCACATCTATTAAGAACCTATTTGCACCCTCACTAAAAGTGATCGCATATTGTGAAGCTAAAGCCTGTGCTTGTTCAGCAGGAACTCCCTGCTGCATTAATCCGCCAGCAAAAACCTGTGAAACAGCCTGGAAATAACCGGTTAAATTAGCTGCTGTTTCAGCATCTAATGCAAGTGCATTATTTGGCACTGTATTAAAGAATGGTACCGCAGCAACATCTGGAATGTTAACTAAAACTCCTCCACTTGCTGAAGCCGCTAAAGCCTGAACCATTTGCCCGTAAATACCGGCAAAGGCATTAGGATCTGTAATATCGTTTTCTCCGTAAGTAGAAGGATCTAAATTGTTTAACTGAAATTCTCCCGTTCCCCCAGAAGTAGCGTAACCCAATACATCGTTATTTCCTATCCATAAAGAGAAAAAAGTTGGATTTTGAGCAAGCGCATCTTCTAAAACTGTAGCACTTGGGGAAGAAGCAAAACGAGCAAAATATGGGTTTGCAGTTCCTGTAACTATATTTTGAACATTTCCATAACCGGAAAATCCAAGATGGTAAGATTTAGCTCCCGGTACACCCATATTACTAAATGGGCCCTGCAACACACTCCCAACTTCGGTAGTAGCTTGCATACCTGTGTATACTTGTGGAGAACGAGCTCCATTTTCACCTGCAGCCAATACAAGTCGGTTTTGAGTGATTTGGTTTCCGCCTAATAAAAGTCCGCCGGCATTATCATTCATAAAAGGAATGGTAAATTCCTCAACATCCTGAGTTTTTTCAAATTGTTGTGAAAGAATATTCGGATAAGAGTTTTCCTGCCCGGTAATATAAAGGGCATTGTCTGCATAACCCGCTGTAAGAGAATTACCCAAAGCTACATACCTGGAAAAATCGGCTTCTCCATTGGTATAAGCACCGGCTTCGTCTACCGGATTATCAAATTCTGGCTCACAGGAAACAATTCCCAGCGCCAATACTGCTATATATTTAAAATAATGTTTCATTTTCTAATTTTATAATTTGTAGGTTACACCAAGTCCAGGAATAAAGGCTGAAGTCTTATAAGTTCCTTCAAATGGAACATTTTGCCCATTTTCGCTATAATAATCGTAAGACTCATCTACTTCTTCATACCTGTTATAAAGGAAAGCCGCATCTATAGAGAATTTGTCATTCACATTTACAGAAAGACCACCGGTAAATCCGTGAGCATCGTTTCTTGGAGTTTCAGGAGCAAAGTAACCAGACTGTACTGGAGATTCATCAAAGTAATATCCAACTCTCAAGGTAATAGTTTCGTTGGCAAGATATTGCAAACCAAATCTATAAGTTGAAGAATTTTTATAATTACGTGGATTTTCAGAATCAGGAATTTGTGCATTTGCGAAGTCTAAATCTAAAGACTCATAAACGTCCCAGTAAGTCATATTATAATCGAAAGCAAGAAGCCATTTGTCTAAAAGCTCGTAAGAAACTCCTACCGAAAGCTCAGCTGGCATTGGTAAAGACGCATCAAATTCTGTATTCTGAAAAGGAGTTAATGGTGAATTTGGAATATTTTCAAAAGTAGCATCTCCACCTTCGGCTTCCACCATAATTTCACTTCGGTAATTAATACCAAAACGTAAATCTTCAGTAGCATTATACATCGCACTGGCTGACCATCCAAAGGCACTTACGCCGCTGGCATCTACAGTTACGTTAGAACGATTTCCTTCTATATCGGTTAAAGTACGGTTTAGGTTTCGGTTAAAATTCACCGATCCATTTACATAGATTGGTCCACCACCAACACTTAATTTATCTGAAATTTTTACTGCAGCCAAAGCCTGAATATATATAGCCTGAAGATCTATAGTATTCACCAAATGAGATCCAGCCCAATCTGTTGGCCATTCTACGCTACTCCCATAAGGGGTATAAGCAGCAAGCCCTAAAGTTAGCCAGTCGTTTACTCTATAAGACCCATAAGCATAAAAAGGAGTTCCCACAGGACTGTCAGTCTCAGAACTAAGTCCGAATTCTGAGTTTTGGTATTTCACACTAGAAAATACGGCACTGGCACCAGCGGCTACATTTATCTTATTTTCAAGATAAACAAGCCCAGCCGGGTTAAAAAAAGCAAGTTCGGCATTGTTAACTACCGCCACTCCCGTGTGACCCATAGCAAGCGATCGTTGTCCCTGAAGACTCACCCTATACCCACCGGCATAAGTTACCGCAGCCATTAGACCAAAAAGGCCCAGGAAAAGTAATTTTTTCATAATTGAATTGGATTTTATAGTATTCTAATAATTTCTTGGTATCAAATTTAGCATAAATTACATATTACTCAAGAAAATTGGATTATTTATTATGCACACATAATAAATTTAGAAAGATTTTAAAGAAAGTCAACAACAGCTGCATAGAAATCATCCATTTTCTCAGCGTGAACCCAATGTCCGGCGTTTGCGATTTCTTTGAATTCTACTTCCGGGAATTGATTTTTAATATCTGCCCGGTCTTCTTTTTTAATATAATTTGAATTAGCTCCTTTTATAAATAGTGTAGGCCCGCTATAAACTTTATCCTGCGGCAGCGCCCGCCCCACTTCTTCAATATTATCTTTTAAAGTTTGAAGATTAACTTTTAAACGATAATCACCTTTAGAGGTACGATTAAGGTTTTTCAGCAGAAAAAGCCGTACCGGTTTTTCTGAAATAAAATCTGAAAGTAATTTATCGCCATCCTTTCGCGATTCCAGGTTAGCATCTTCCAAAGCGGTTAAGCCTTCTAATATTTGTTGATGATGTGGTTCATAATATTTTGGAGCAATATCTACCACGATAAGCTTTTTTACTAGATCTGGATAGTTTGCAGCAGCAAGCATCGCAGTTTTACCACCCATAGAATGCCCCATTAATATGATTTTCGATAAAGAATGTTGCTCACAATAGGCTTTAATATCTTCAGCCATTAGTTGATAACTGTGACTATCTGTATGCGGACTTTTACCGTGGTTACGCTGATCTACAAGGTGAACCTGGAAATTCTTTTCTTCTGCAAGTTTGCTACCAATGGTTTTCCAGTTATCGCTCATCCCCAAAAATCCGTGGAGAATTAAAAGCGGCGTGCCCTCTCCTATTATTATAGAGTTTAATTTCATCGTTTTTCTGTTTTCTAAAAATGAATTATTTCAGAAGTTCAAGATATTTTTTAATCGTTGTTTCCAATCCCATATATAAGGCTTCAGCGATTAGCGCGTGGCCAATGGAAACTTCATCAAGATGCGGAACATGCACATTAAAAAACTTAATGTTATCTAAGGAAAGGTCGTGACCTGCATTAATTCCTAAACCTAATTGATGCGCTAATTCCGCACATTTTGTATACGGTTCTACTCCAGATTTATCGCCTTTTGCAAATTTCACGGCAAAATCTTCGGTATATAATTCAATTCGGTCTGTTCCTGTTTCTGCAGCTCCTTCTATCATTTTTTCATCTGGATCTACAAAAATTGAAGTTCTAATACCATTATCTTTAAACTCCTGAATCACTTCCTGGAGAAATTTCTTGTTTTTAATGGTATCCCAACCGGCGTTAGAAGTAATCGCATCTTCAGCATCTGGCACCAAAGTAACCTGCGCTGGTTTAGCTTCCATCACCAAATTGATAAATTTCGCTACCGGATTTCCTTCTATATTAAATTCGGTTTTTACAATGGATGAAAGATCCCGAACATCCTGGTAAGTAATATGGCGTTCATCTGGTCTTGGGTGCACGGTGATTCCCTGCCCGCCAAAAGACTCTATTTTCTTAGCTGCTTCAACTACAGCAGGAATGTTACCACCACGAGCATTTCGTAAAGTGGCAATTTTATTGATATTTACACTTAATTTCGTCATTTTATAAGCTTTTGTTTAACAAAAATACAAACTTGGAAATGCCCTAATGAATTTTATTTTAATTAATTTGCATAAAAACGAAGCGACATCATGAAGATGGATAATTTTATAATTAACGATGTTTCCATAAGGCATTTTTCTGATAAAATTGGGGAAGTCCAGGACTTATTCAATCAGTTAACCTATTCGCATTTGCCGGTAGAAAACAACGGTATTTATATGGGTTGCATTTCAGAAAATGATATTCGTTGCTTTGAAGCCGAAAAATCTTTAGAAGATTATCAATATGCTTTAGAAGGTTTTTTTGTGAGAAATACAGATTTTTGGCTGGATATTTTAGAACGTTTTGCGCAGAACAACACCAATATTTTACCGGTTTTAGATGAAGAAAATCATTATCTAGGTTATGTTGAGCTAAACGAGATCATTGCCCTTTTTAATGAAACCCCGTTTTTAAGCGAAGCGGGAAATATTATCGTAATCCAAAAAGGAATAAAGGATTACTCCTTTAGTGAAATCGTGCAGATTGTAGAATCTAATAGCGCAAATATTCTTGGTTCATTTATTTCGAAAATTGAAAATGACGTAGTTCAAATCACCATTAAATTGAGTCCGTCTGGAATAAATGAGATCATTCAGTCTTTCCGCAGGTATGGCTATAAAATTATTTCTGAACACCGGGAAGATAATTTCAATAAAAATCTTAGAGACCGCTCTAAGTATTTAGATAAATATATGAATATATGAAAGTAGGCATCTACGGTCAATTTTATCACACCAATGCCGGGACTTATATAGCACAGCTTCTGGAACTACTGAAGCGTAAAAACATCAATGTAATTATTGAAAAAGATTTCCTGGAACTTATTCATTTAAATAAGACCATTAATGAAGATTATTCTTACTTCAGCACTTTTGAAGAACTGAATAACAGCTTTGATCTATTCTTTTGTATTGGCGGTGATGGTACTATTTTAAAGTCAATTAATTACATCAGGAATTTAGATATCCCAATAGTTGGCATTAATACAGGAAGATTAGGCTTTTTGGCAACTATCCAAAAGGAAGAGATTAAAGATAGCCTGGAAACTATCTTGCAAAAAGATTACAGCATTTCTTCTCGCAGTGTATTAAATATTAGCACAAACCCGCCAAGCCACGATCCTGTTTTTAAAAATATTGCCTTGAATGAGATTGCCGTAAGCCGAAAAAACACCACCTCTATGATTACGGTAGACACCTGGCTAAACGATCAATATCTAAATTCTTACTGGGCAGATGGCTTAATTGTTTCTACACCAACGGGATCTACCGGCTATTCTCTTAGCTGTGGCGGCCCCGTAATAACACCAGATGCTGCATCTATTATTATCACACCCATTGCGCCGCACAATTTAAATGCCCGCCCTTTAGTAATTAAAGACGACACCAAAATAACACTTCGGGTTTCAGGAAGAGAAGATTCTCACCTGGTCTCTATGGATTCCCGAATTGCCACCCTGGAAAATGATACCGAGATCATTATTGAAAAAGCACCCTACGCGATAAACCTTGTTGAACTTAACGGCGATAGTTTTCTTCAAACCCTCAGAAAAAAGCTCATGTGGGGAGAAGATAAACGCAATTAAGCAATAAATGATTTTAAAAACTGTTTAAGAACATGTACAAATTTGCTCAAATTATTGTAGAGCAAACATTATTGTTATATTTGCAAACTTTTGAAAACCTATGAGGTACATATTAGTTGTAGTAATCTTGCTTGTTTTTGCCCCAAAAACAAATTCACAAACATTTGAAGTAGGACCATATATTGGTGGCGCTAATTACATTGGTGATGTAGGCCGAACCAATTTTGTACTTCCAAATAGCCTGGTTGGCGGCGCACTTCTTAAATGGAATCGCAGCTCACGGCATGCTTTTAGATTCTCCCTTTTATACGCTGAAATAAATGCCGATGATACCGATTCTAACGATCCCAGAAGAGCGAGCAGAGGCTATTCTTTTACCAATACTATTGCAGAAGCTTCCCTTGGATTAGAATTTAATTTCTGGAGTTTTGACCTTCATGAAGGTCACCCGCAAAGTACTCCTTATCTTTATACCGGAATAACATATTTTAGAGTAGACCACTTATTACTGAGTGCAGATTTCCCCAATGGGGAATTGGAAAACCAGGGAGCCAACTGGGATTTTGCGATTCCGGTGGTTTTTGGTTACAAAGAAAGCATAACACGCCATATTGTAGGAGCGCTGGAAGTAGGCGTACGCTATACGTTTACCGATAATTTAGACGGAAGCTGGCCAGAAGAAATTTTTGGAAATAGAATGCCCAAAAGGGAATTCGGAAATAGAAACACCAACGATTGGTATGTTTTCACAGGAGTAAATTTCACCTTTTCATGGGGAAGAGAACCTTGCTATAGCCGATTTTAATATGAATTATAAAGACAACATAGACCTTAAAAAACTACCAAAGCATATTGCCATAATTATGGATGGCAATGGAAGGTGGGCGCGAAAAAAGGGCTTCTTAAGGGCCGCGGGGCACGAAGAAGGCACTACCGCTGTTCGGGATGTTGTAGAAGCTTCAGCCGAAATTGGCATTGAACACCTAACCCTTTATGCCTTTTCTACCGAAAATTGGAATCGCCCAAAATTAGAAGTAGACACTTTAATGCGTTTACTGGTTTCCTCTTTAAAGAAGGAAATCAAAACACTTCAGAAAAATAATATTCGTTTAAATGCGATAGGGAATTTAAAAACCCTTCCGAAGAAAGTATTTCGGGAACTTAATGAGGTTATAGAGAAAACCAAGACCAACAATCGCATGATTCTCAACCTTGCGCTTAGCTACGGTTCACGGGAAGAATTAACCTCAGCAATACGTGAAATTAGCCTGAAAGTTAAAAATAATGAAATAACCGCCGATGCTATTGATGAATCGGTTATAAATCAGCATCTTTACACCCGAAATTTTCCGGAGGTAGATTTATTAATCAGAACCAGCGGAGAACAACGCATTAGCAACTTCCTATTATGGCAAATTGCTTATGCAGAATTATATTTTACAAAAACTTTATGGCCAGATTTTAGAAAAGAAAATCTTTTTGAAGCCATTTACAATTATCAAAATAGAGAAAGACGATTTGGAAAAACCAGTGAGCAACTTAGTTAGCGCATTCATGACGAAGAAAGTATTTACCCTTCTGGCAGTAGCATGTAGTTTAATTTTTAGCATTTCTTCACAAGCTCAAGGCTTACCATTAGCAGATGGCAAAAAATATATAATTGGAGATATAAAAGTTACGGGAACCGTTAGTTTTAACGAACAAACCGTAATTGCTTATACCGGTTTAAAAAAAGGGGAAGATATATATATCCCCGGAGATAAAATTAGTAACGTGATCAATAAACTATGGGATATTGATCAATTTAGTGACATCAATTTTTACATTACCAATGTAAGTGATGGTAATGTTGCAGACCTGGAAATTGAAATCCAGGAAGTTCCAAAACTAAATAAAGTTAAAGTTACCGGCCTTAAAAAGCGGGAACAGGAAGAAATTATTGAGGAAAATAAACTGAGAACCGGCGCTAAGGTTTCAGAAAATCTTATCACCACCACCAAGAATTATATAGAAAGCAAATATCGTAAAGAAGGATATTTTAATGCTAATGCAAAAATAAGTACCAGCGAAGTTACCGATACAACGGCTAACACCAACCTGGTAAATATGCTTATAGATATAGATCAGGGCGATCGTGTTAAAATTGCCGATATCAATTTTACAGGTAACGAAAAATTTTCTGACGCCAAGCTTAGAAGGTCTATGAAAAACACCAAACAGAAGAATATTATTCGCTTCTGGAAAAGATCTAAATTTGTTAGGGCAGATTACCAGGAAGACAAAAAAAGCCTAATAGACAATTATAAGGAAAGCGGTTATCGTGATGCCAGGATCGTAACAGATTCTCTAGTTGAAATTGATGACGAAACAATTGCTTTAAACCTTAAAATTGAAGAAGGAGATCAATATTATATTGGAGATATTGATTACCTGGGGAATTCAGTTTATACAGATGCACAGCTAGAACGTGTTCTGGGAATAAAAAAGGGAGATGTTTACAATGGGGTTCTTTTAGACAAAAGAATTGCGGATCAAACTAAACCAGACGGAGAAGATCTTTCTAACCTATATAAAAACAACGGTTATTTATTTTCTACTATCAACCTTGTAGAGACCAATGTCTACAACGACACCATAGACTTTGAAATTAGAATTGTTGAAGGGAAAGAAGCTTACTTCAACAACATTAGAGTAACCGGAAACGATAAAACAAAAGATCACGTAATTTACCGTGAGCTAAGAACTAAACCCGGGCAAAAATATAGCCAGGAAGATGTTGTAAATACAGTAAGAGAACTTGGTCAACTTGGTTTTTTTGATGCAGAACAGTTAGAACCAAAATTTGTAGATCCAGATCCACAATCGGGTACTTTAGATCTTGAATATTCTGTGGTAGAAGCTGGTGCCAGCCAAATAGAACTACAAGGTGGTTATGGTGGTGGAGGCTTTATTGGTACTTTAGGGCTTTCTTTCAACAACTTCTCTTTATCGGGAATTTTTGACAAAGAAGCTTACAAACCGGTACCTATGGGAGATGGGCAAACCCTTTCTCTTAGAGCACAGGCCAGTACTTTTTACCAAACCTACAGCCTTTCATTTATGGAACCATGGTTAGGCGGTAAAAAGCCGGTAAGTCTTCAAACTTCATTCTCTTATACGAGACAGTTTTTATTCGATTATGTAAACAGGGAGGCAGATAGAAGTAGAAGTTTTGATATTCTTGGAGTAAATATTGGTTTGGCAAAACGTTTAACCGTGCCAGATCCTTACATCACTGTATCTCACTCTGTAGGTTTTCAGCGTTATAACCTAAATAACTATAATACAGGTTTATTTACTTTTGGTGATGGTCACTCAAATAACTTCACCTACACTTTAGGACTTACACGGGATAACACTTATGTAAACCCAATTTTCCCAACGGGAGGTTCTAAATTTAAGATCACTGCTAAATTCACTCCTCCATACTCTCTTTGGAATGGTGTAGATTACGCTAATTTAGCCGAAGACAGAGAATACCAGTTAGAAGATGAAAACGGTAATCTTATTAACCAACAAGGCGATAGGGTAACACCTGAGAATGCTGTCGGGGACCAACGTAAAATAGACCAGAAGAAATTTAACTGGCTGGAATTCTATAAAGTTAAGTTTAGTGGAGAATGGTATACCCAAATTTACGATAAGCTTGTACTAAGAACCAATGCAGAATACGGTTTCCTTGGAGCATATAACAACGAACGTGGCGTTCCTCCTTTTGAAAGATTCTTTCTTGGTGGGGACGGACTTGGAGCATTTAGTTTAGATGGTAGAGAAACCATTCAGTTAAGAGGTTATCCAAACCAATCTGTAGTACCTATAGATCGCCCTGCAGGAGTGAATGATGATGGTGCAACTATCTATAACAAATACTCTTTAGAGCTTAGATACCCTATTACACTTAAACCTTCAGCATCTATTTACGCCCTTACCTTTTTAGAAGGTGGTGCATCTTACGATAACTTCAGGGATTTTAATCCTTTCCAACTTAACAGATCGGCCGGTGCAGGTTTACGAATCTTTATGCCAGCCTTTGGTTTACTTGGTATAGACTTTGGGTATGGATTCGATTCTATCCAGGGAATACCGGGAGCAAATGGATGGGAAACACATTTCATAATTGGACAGCAATTTTAATTTGGCACGATATTTTCTATATTCGATTTAAGTATGCTTAAAAGAACATTTTTATTCACACTTTTTATCTTGATTGGTTTCGGAGCAAATGCCCAAAAGCCAATAAATATAGGCTATGTGGATATGGAATATATCCTAGAAAATGTTCCCGAATATCAGCAAGCTTCAACTCAATTAGACCAGAGAGTTAAAGAATGGCAAAATGAAATTGAGCAGAAGCGGAAAGAAATTAATGAAATGAAAACCAGCCTGCAAAATGAACGCGCGCTACTTACTTCTGAACTTATTGAGGAACGGAAAGAAGAGATCGCATATCAGCAGGAACAGGCAACAGATTATGAGCAAAAGCGTTTTGGCCCGAAAGGTGATTATATGATTCAGAAGCGGCAATTAATAAAGCCCATTCAGGATCAGGTTTTCACAGCGGTTCAGGAAATAGCCGAAACAAGGGATTTCGATTTTATATTTGATAGAAATGCTGAATCGGGTATGCTTTTTGCTAAAAACCGTTTTGACTTAAGTGACCAGGTTTTAAGAAGCATCAACAGAGCTTCTAACCGAAGACAAATTGAGACCAAACAAGAAGAACGGGAGCTGGAAAGAGCTGAAGCGCGCACAGCAGAAGAAGATGAAGAATTAAGCGCGAGAGAAAAAGCCGTTGAGGATCGCAAAAGTGAGCGCCAGGCCTTAATAGAAGAAAGAAGGAGAAAACAAGATTCTATTAAAGAAGCAAGACAAAGAGCATTTGAAGAACGCAGAGAAAGAATTTTAAAAGAAAGACAACAAAAAAGAGATTCTATTGAAGCGGCACGAGCAAGAAAAGACACGATAAACTAAATAATTTTAAACCTTAATACTTAAACAATTAATATCAATTAAAATGAAACAATTCAAAACACTTTTTATAGCCCTTGCATTAACCATAGGAGCTACTACATTTACAAACGCACAGAGTAAAGTTGCCCACATCGCTACCCAGGAGTTGGTAGAAACTATGCCTGCTTATAAAGATGCAATGTCTCAACTTGAAAAGTTAGAGAAAACTTACGATGCTGAGATTAAAGATATGCTTACTGAAGCTCAAAATACTATGCAACGTTACCAATCTGAAGCTGAAACAGTAACAGAAGAAGAAAATGCAAAAAGAGCAAGCGAACTTCAGGCAACTGAAAGAAGAATCCAGGAACACAGCCAGAGAGCAAGACAGGAGCTACAAAAGAAAGAAAACGATCTAATTAGACCGGTAATTGAAAAAGCTCGTGAAGCTATCCAAAAAGTAGCCAGAGAACAAGGATACGATTATGTACTTGACTCTACTACTGGAACAGGAGTAATCCTTGCCGACGGTAAGAACCTTATGGCTGATGTAAAAGCTGAATTGGGAATGTAATTTTCACCCAATACATAAATAAAGAGTAAAAACTGCGCCCCTTTTAGGCGCAGTTTTTATTTTTGTACCAATGAACTATTCGCAACCTATAGGCATATTTGATTCGGGTGTTGGAGGAACTTCTATTTGGAAGGAAATTCACGACTTACTTCCTTTTGAAAAAACAATTTATCTAGCCGATAGCAAGAATGCACCCTACGGGGAAAAGCCCATTGAAGAGATTAAAAATCTCAGCCGGAAAAACACGGAGAAGTTGCTGGATATGGGCGCCAAGATAATCGTGGTTGCCTGCAATACTGCCACGACTAATGCTATTAAAGATTTAAGAAATGAATATTCTATTCCTTTTATAGGAATTGAACCGGCAATTAAACCGGCCGCTTTAAAATCAAAATCAAAAACTATAGGCATACTGGCCACCCGCGGAACGCTAACCAGTACTCTTTTCTCCCAGACTTCAGATTTTTATGCAAGAAATATTAATGTAGTAGAAATTGAAGGTCGTGGCCTGGTAGAACTTATTGAAGCAGGAGAACTGGATTCCCCTCAAATGAAAAGTCTTTTACTTAAATTACTGGAACCATTTTTTGTAAATAAGATAGACTACCTGGTGCTGGGTTGCAGTCACTATCCTTATCTTATTCCTATACTAAAAGAATTGCTTCCAAAGGAAGTAGTAATTATAGATTCAGGAGAGGCCGTAGCGAGGCAAACAAAATCCATTCTTGAATTAAATAATTTATTACTGAAAGAAGAACCAATGGAAAGACCCATTCCGGAATTTTTCAGCAACACCAATCCCACAGTGCTTGAAAATTTAACTGAAGCCGTAAAATATGGGTATAAAGTTAGTTATCTGGATTTCTAATTAACAGCGGGACACTTACAATTCCAGCGTCCTCTGCTTTTTCCAAAATCGTATCCAATAGTGATTTGATGGAAGCCGTTATTGCTTAATACTACCGAGTTGAACTGGTAGCTAAAAGTATAACCAAACATAAAATTATTGTAATCTAAACCGACAAATGGAGTAATGTAGCGTAGCTGCTGACTTTTAATTTCTTCTCCCTCTGATGTATACTCGGCTCCTTCAAAGCTATTTCTGTATGAAATTCCACCCCATAATTGACCAAAATTTACATTGCGATAAACTTTCATATTTAAATCAATATTCATCTCATTAGTAACTTCACGCAGTTGAAATAAGGTAGATGGCTCATAACTCCAGTCACTATCATTAGTGAATACATAGCCTGTAGAGAACAAATATTTACGTTGATTGCTGGGAACAGCATCGGAATAAAAAAGTTCTCGATTTACCGAGATAATATTTTTTGCAGCTAAATGAGCGTAGAAATCAAGATAATAATAAGACATTCCAACATCCATATTAGCGAAAACATCAGATATATTATTTCCAGTGACAAAGGGATCAAATTCGGTGAACCCGCTTTGATCTAATCTATGCTGAATAATACCTGCACTAATACCAAAAGAAAGCTGGTTGAGATCCAATTCACTCCTGGAGAAAAGCAAATGATAGGCAACTGTTCCGTAGGCCCCTATTTTAGAGAAATTTCCATTTTGATCATTAAAAACAATTCCGCCAACACCAAGTTTGTCTCCCACCCTTCCATTTACAGCCAGTGTTTGTAAGCTGGGAGCATTCTCCACGTCAAACCATTGTTGCCTGGCAGTAAGCCTTATTTGATTTCTATTGGCCGCACCGGCCATAGAGGGATGGATAAGAAAAAGGTTATCGGTTAGGTAATCGGAATAAATGGGAATTACTTCCTGTGCTTTTGCTGAGGAATTCAGTAAAAAACCAAATAGTATTATAAAAATGATTTTTGCAGCCATCGAAATTTGGCTAGCTTTAAAACACCTGATAAATAAAGTTCTAATCCCCATAAGAAAGGTAAAGATATAGATTAACTAAGTTTTCTTTAGTACTTTTGCAAAAAAATTGATATGAGCGATTTCACTATAAATATACAAGGCACAAATAAACCGGGAATCATAAAATTTGAAACCAACAAATTTTTAACCCGTCACGAAAATTACGAATTTAACAATATAGATGAAGCAGCTAAATCTCCATTAGCACAGCAATTGTTTTACCTACCTTTTGTAAAAACGGTTTACATAGCTCAAAATTTCATCGCGATTGAAAAATATGATATCGTAGAATGGGATGATGTGCAGGAAGAAGTTGCCGCCCAAATAGAAGATTTTCTAAATAAAGATGGTGTGGTGATTAAGGAAGATGCAGATCAAACAAAAAATGTTCCGGTAACGGTTTATGCTGAAAGCACACCAAACCCGGGCGTAATGAAGTTTGTAGCGAATAAAAAACTGGTTTTAAAAACTGCCGAGTTCAAAAATATTGATGAAGCTAAAGATGCGCCACTTGCGCAACAACTTTTTCATTTCCCTTTTGTAAAAGCAGTATTTATAGATTCTAATTACGTTTCTATCCACAAATATGATGTTGCGCAATGGGAGGAAATCACCCTGGAGTTAAGAGAATTCATCACTAATTACCTGCAGGATGGGAAAGAAGTTTTAAAAGCCGAAGCTTCTGTACCTCAACAAACAGAAGCATCAACCCACCCGGCAAATCCAGAGGTAAGCCAGGAAATTAAAGACCTGGACGATACTTCAAAACAGGTTATCGCGATTCTTGATGAATACATTAAACCTGCTGTTGCCAGTGATGGTGGAAATATTCTTTTTGATTCTTACAATTCTGAAAATAAAACCGTTAAAGTTATCCTTCAGGGAGCTTGTAGTGGCTGCCCTTCTTCAACCATGACGCTTAAAAGCGGAATTGAAACGATGCTAAGAGATATGCTTCGCGGAAAAGTAGATTACGTAGAAGCAGTAAACGGATAATTTCTGAAGCTGCTAAAGCGTAGATTTCGCTTCAACATAGAATTCCCTAAATAGCTGAACTAAATTAAGCGTAGACGAAATAAGGTCTTTAGATTCCAGTAAAAGCCCAAAGTAAAGTTTGGTGTTTTTAGGACTGCTTTCTGAAGTCCTTATGCGTTTAATTTGTTTCTCTATCATTTCTGAAACCATATCGAGCAATTGTTGCTTTTCAGCAAGAATATCATCTAACCGCTCAAAATCGTGTTCATCAAAAGTGTACTTTATTTCCGAAAATAACTCCTGAAGTTTTTTATCTATCTTTTTCAGATCCCTAATCTGGTTAAATTTTAGGTTTTTGTGGTTGTTATTTACGTGCTCAAAAGAGTTTCGGGTAATATATCGGGTAGAGTTTACCATTTCCTGTAAATAATTCAGCAAATGAATATAAAATCGACTCGCTTCCACCGAATCTTCATCCAGCGATTTTATAAAATAATAGATATTACCTTTTAGATCGTCTACCTCACTTTCAAGCTCACCAACTTTTTTATTATTCTTCTTAAGTTTACCAAGATCGTGATATCCTAAATTATCTACAGTTTTGGTGTAGCGCTTTTTAATACCCGAAATCACCTGAGAGATATTCACCGAACTTTCGGCGGTAATCTCATTAATGGTAATAATATCGGTACGTTTATATTTTTTCTGAAGTTTATTCGCTTTAGATTTTTTCGCGTGAGACAGCGTATTTCTTATAATAACAAAGGCGGTAAAACAAACAAGGATAGCAATAGCTATAAGCCCTCCAAAATAAATAATCACAGCAAAAAGTGCTGCTCCAAGAAATGCCACAAAAGCGGTTACAAACCAACCTCCAATAACATTAAGAACACCGGCAACCCTGTAAACAGCACTTTCCTGGTTCCAGGCCCTATCAGCTAAAGAAGTTCCCATCGCCACCATAAAAGTCACGTAGGTAGTAGAAAGCGGAAGCTGCAAATTAGTCCCCATTGAAATCAAAATACTGGCCACCACCAAATTCACAGATGCCCGCACCAAATCGAACGCAGGCGGTGCGATTTCTCTCCCGGTAGTTTTTGCCTTTGGAGTTTCAAATTGCGTATCAATTCTATTTCTAACTTTTTTAGGAATTACCTCTGAAACCGCACTACCAAACATCATAGAATATCTAACGATTGTTCGGGATAAATAATTAGCTCCAAACCGTTCTGAACCCTCATTCTGCCTGGATAATTTTACACCGGTATCTACAACTGCTTTCGCTTTATCAGAAAACCAGATAGTAAGAACCATGACTCCTCCGGCAAAAATTAAGATAATTTCAGGGGTAGGAACACTGCCGGCCAAATCGCTCATTAACAATTCTGAAGCGGCAACCCCAGAGGCACTCCATATTTCATAAGATTGCCAGGCAGCTATGGGCACCCCAATAAAATTAACAAGATCGTTTCCTGCAAAAGCGAGCGCCAATGCAAAGGTGCCCACCATAACAATGAGTTTAAGAATATTTACCTTAAAGAAACTTGTTAAGACCTTAGAGAGAATTGTAAAGCCTATTAAGCTAAAAATAATGATCTGTATGCGGTTATTGTGTACATCTTCCACAAAGTGATCTGATACAAAAGCTAAGCTATTTAGCCCTTTAATAAGAATAAAATAGAAAATCGCAGCAAGGGAAACTCCGCCAAAAATGGCCCCGGTGTATTTCAGTTTTCTTTCGTATTTAAAAGAAAGCACTAGGCGTGAAAAATACTGAACAACCGCGCCGGCCACAAAAGCAATAACAATAGCCAGTAAAATGCCAAAAATAACTTCAGAAGCTTTGTCAACATTTATAAAATCTACCAAATTAGAAATATCATTGGTAGTTTTAAAGATCTTTATAAGCGCAATACTAACGGCCGCTCCCAACAGCTCGAACATAATTGAGACGGTAGTAGAGGTTGGCAGCCCCAGGGAATTAAAGAAATCAAGCAACAGAACATCGGTAAGCATTACGGCCATAAAAATGACCATGATCTCTTCAAAGTAGAATTCTTGCGGAAGAAAAATTCCTTTTCGGGCTACTTCCATTAATCCGCTGGAAAATATGGCGCCTACTGCCACTCCCAAACTTGCAATAATGAGAATAGAACGAAGGGAAACCGCTTTGGAACCTACTGCAGAGTTAAGAAAATTAATGGCATCGTTACTCACCCCAACCACTAAATCTGTAATGGCCAGGATAAATAAAAGTCCCAGAATTATTAAGTAAACATCCTGCATGTAAACAAAGTCCTTTCAACCTGCAAAATTCAGCGATTTTTTCCTATAAATATCTTTTTGTAGGTTATTAAAACTTTAATTAAATACAGGCTATTAGCATAGTAATTTTTCAATTATCCTAAAAAATGTACTGCGAAAAGTAAGAACAACTTAGGTAGAACGCACTATAGAGTAAAAACTTCAAGGCACTAACTAGTAAAATCCCCTAGTTTTAAAACAATCTCTATTTCCGAAGAAATTCTCGGTATTTTTAAAAGAGAATTGATTTGTAACATTCTAAAACCAACACATTATGTCTATTATAAAAGTAATTGAGATTTTGGCGAATTCTACCGAAAGCTGGGAAGATGCCACAAAAAAAGCAGTGAAACATGCAGCTAAAACCGTAAAGAATATAAAATCGGTTTATGTTAAAGAACAAAGTGCACTTGTAAATGGAGAAAACATTACCGAATTTAGGGTTAATGTAAAAATCTCTTTTGAAATCAGTTAATTTTCATTTATAAAATTAGCAACGCTCTCTGGGATTCCGGGGAGCGTTTTTCATTTAAAAAATAATCATGCCCAAACCAAAATTCACCAATAACCTAATTCACGAGACCAGTCCTTACCTTTTACAACACGCACATAACCCAGTTAACTGGGAGGCCTGGAACACACAAAGCCTGGAAAAGGCGCGCAAGGAAGATAAACTTCTACTTATTAGTGTTGGCTATTCTGCCTGCCACTGGTGTCACGTAATGGAGCACGAAAGTTTTGAAGATAAGGCGGTGGCTGAAATTATGAACCAGCATTTTATAAATATAAAAGTTGACCGGGAAGAACGCCCCGATGTGGACCAGGTTTATATGAATGCTATCCAGGTAATGACCGGAGCAGGTGGATGGCCTATGAATATCGTGGCATTACCAGACGGGCGCCCGGTTTGGGGTGGCACCTATTTTAGAAAAGAGCAGTGGAAAGATGCTTTAAAACAACTCTCTGGGCTATATCAAACCAAGCCCGATGAAATGAAATCGTACGCTTCTAAACTGGAAGAGGGACTGCAGCAATTACAACTTATAGAAACTCCCCAGGAAGAAACTCCCTTCACTACAGATTTTCTAGATAAAATGCTTGAAAAATGGAAAAAAGGATTTGACAGGAAAAATGGTGGTTCACAGGGAGGACCAAAATTTATGCTTCCGGTAAACCAGTCTTTCTTATTCAGGTATGCAGTACAGAAAGACGACAAAGAGATACTTGAGCAATCCTTGCTAAGCCTTAATAAAATCTCCTATGGTGGAGTTTATGACCATATTGGTGGTGGATTTTCAAGATACTCGGTAGACGAACGCTGGCACGTACCACATTTCGAGAAAATGCTTTATGATAATGGCCAATTGGTGAGTCTTTACAGCAAGGCCTTTGCTTTTACGAAAGATAACTGGTACAAAGAAGTAGTTTATAAAACCCTGGATTTTGTAAAAGAGGAACTTACCGATAGTACCGGAGCGTTTTATTCGGCCTTAGACGCCGATAGTGAAGATAAAACCGGGAATAAAAGCGAAGGCGCCTATTACGTTTGGGAAAAAGACCAATTGCAAGATTTATTAAGCGAAGATTTTTCAATATTCGAAGCTTATTATAATATTAATTCCTTCGGAAAATGGGAGGACAATAATTATGTGCTTATTCGATCTAAAAGTGACGAAGCGATTGCAGAAGAATTCAATCTTAGTTTAACTGAATTAGAAGAAAAAAAAAAACACTGGACAAAAATTTTAAAAAAAGAGCGGGATAAAAGAACAAAACCGGGACTGGATGATAAAAGTTTAACTTCCTGGAATGCGCTTATGCTAAATGGATATGTAGATGCCTATAAAGCTTTTGGGGAACCAGAATTCCTGGAAAATGCATTAAATAACGCAGCATTTCTTCAAAAATATCAGTTTAAGAAAGATCATAGGCTTTGGCATAATTATAAAAACGGGAATAGTTCTATAAATGCTTACCTGGAAGATTATGTTCTTTGCACCGAAGCTTTTCTAAATCTATATGAAGCTACTTTTGAAGAAAAATGGCTGGAAATTGCAAAGCAATTAATTTCAGTATGCATGGAAGACTTCCAGGATGAAAAAACCGGATTATTCTATTTCACCTCTTCTGAAGATGAAGCTTTAATCACCAGAAATTATGAGTTGAATGATAATGTGCTGCCGGCATCGAATTCGGTTATGGCTAAAAATCTATTTAAGGTTTCAAAAATCACAGGAAAACAGGATTATTATGATTTAGCAAAGAAAATGCTCAAAACAGTCCAGCCGCAAATAAAAAGCTATCCGCAGTCTTATGCCAACTGGCTGCACTTGATGCTTAATTTCACTGATCCATTTTATGAAGTTGCTATTACGGGTAAAAACGCCATTTCTATAAAAAAGGAATTAGAGCAGGAATTCTTTCCACACACCATTTTTGCGGGTACTACAAAGCCATCAGAAATATCAATTTTAAAGAACAGGTTTAAAAGCGATAAAGATCTAATTTATATCTGCAGTAATGGAAAATGTGATCTCCCTTTAAGTTCTGTGGAAGATTCTGTCAAAAGAATAAAACAGTTTTAACAAAAATTAAACAGCGAAATTTATTATAAATAAAAAATTTATAGTCAATTTGTTTCTCAAACAAATTAAATTATGGATAAACTAAACGATTGGGGCGATATCGCAAAAGAATACGCTGAAAAATTTATTGATTACCTACCAACTTTAATTGGATCACTGGCACTTCTAATAATTGGCCTTTGGGTAATTGGTTTGATTGTAAAATATGTAGAAAAAATATTCCAAAAGAAAGATTACGATAAAACCTTAGAAATTTTCACACTAAATGCTCTAAAGTGGGGACTTAAAATAATATTATTTGTTCTTTTTATAACGCAACTTGGTGTACAGAGCGCTTCCCTGGTAGCCGCAATTGGTGCTGCAGGTTTAGCTATTGGTCTTGCTATGCAAGGATCACTCTCTAATTTGGCCGGTGGTGTTATCCTAATCATATTAAAACCTTTTAAGGTTGGAGATTGGATAGAAGTTCAAGGCGTTTCGGGTAGTGTGGTAGAGATCTCCTTATTCTATACAAAATTAGACACCTTCGGAAATCAGCGTGCTGTAATTCCAAATGGAGAATTGAGTAATGATAATATTATAAATTACAGCTTTAATGGAACAAGAAAAGAAAACTTAAGCTTCGGGATCTCTTATGATGACGATCTGAAAAAGGCTAAGGAAGTACTTAGAAACCTTGTGGAAGAGCAGGAAGATGTGCTAAAAGACCCGGCACCGCAAATTATTGTTTCTGAACTTGGAGCCGATTCGGTTAACTTTTCAGTGAGATATTTTGCTGAAAACAGTAAATTCTGGGATCTACACTGGTTTATGATTGAAGAAGGAAAAATAAGACTGGAAGAAGCCGGAATGACAATTCCTTATCCTCAACGTGATGTTTATCTTTATGACCAAACAAAGATGAATGGAACGATTGAAAAGAGATCGAAAAACAACGGGGCTAACCTCGCCGATTAACCGGCAATAAAATCTTTTAAATAATAAGGTTCAAAATAAGCGACATCTTCGGTGTCGCTTATTTTGTATTTGGCTTCTGCTAAACTGCACATTTCTTTTGCAGATGGTAACTTATCTAAATTAAAGTCAGCGTTGGAATGTGTACAAATAGCCTTAAATTTTTCCACTCCATTTCCTATAAATACTGTTTTATCCTTTTCAAGATAATCGGTAAAAGAATTTTCATCCAAAACTTCTGCTTTAGTTTCTCTTATTTCCTTCAGGTTTTCATCAAAAACGCTAGAATAAACTTCCATTCTACGTGCATCCAACATCGGAATAATAAATCCCTTTTTCAATTCAACCTGCGCGGCTAAAGAGGCCAGCGTGGCTATAGATATTAAAGGAATATTCAGTGAAAAACATAGCCCTTTTGCGGTAGATACTCCAATTCTTAATCCTGTATAAGATCCAGGGCCTTTACTTACCGCAATAGCATCAAGATCTCCCACCCCTAAGTTGTTTTCTTTTAGAATTTCATCTATAAAAACGTGCAACTTTTCGGCGTGCGAATAATTATTGCTCTTATCTTCCTTTAATGCTAAGAGAGCACCATCTTTTGAAAGTGCAACAGAGCAATTTGTGGTAGCGGTTTCTAAGCAAAGTATTAATGCCAAATCCTGTAGTTTTTTTATTTATTAATTACCTCAACGTCATCACCTTCTTTCAGGCTTTTAGTTACGGTATTATATGGTCCTGTGATCACGGTTTCCCCTTCGGCTAAACCTTCAGTAATTTCAATATTGCTATCATCCTGAATTCCGGTAGAAACTTTTCTAAGCTCAGCTTTCTCTCCTTCCTTTAGAAAAACAGCTTCGTATTTTTGATCGGCACTTTCAGTTGCTGTGGTATCATCTTTAATCACTATCGCACTAATAGGAACCCCAATTATGTTATCTTTTCTGTTTGTGATGATATCTACCGTAGCGGTCATACCAGGTCTAAATGGAGAATAATTATCTGCTTTCCCTTCTAATAGATCTTTGTATGATTCCTCTAAAATACGAACTTTCACCTTAAAGTTAGTCACCTGATCTGTGGTAAGCGCAGCATCAGCCGAGTTTGAAATTTCGGTAACAATTCCTTTAAATTCTTTCCCTAAGTAAGCATCAACCTCAACAATGGTAGAATCTCCAACCTGAACCTTTACAATATCATTTTCATTCACATCTACTTCCACTTCCATATTGGTAAGATTAGCCACCCTAAGAATTTCGGTACCGGCCATTTGCTGGGTTCCAACAACCCTTTCCCCCAGTTCGGCATCTAATTTTGAAATTGTACCGCTCATAGGCGCGTAAATATTGGTACGTCCTAAATTATCCTGAGCTTCCTTTACCGTAGCCGAAGTACTTTGCATATTGTAATAAGCCGATTCCTTATTGGCCTGCGCTACTTCATATTCTGAAACAACCCTATCCCATTCAGCTTTAGAAATCACTCCTTTTTCAAAAAGACTTTTGTTTCGGTTATAATTCGCTTCAGCTTGCTTTAAACTTGCCTGAGCCTGTGCATAATTTGCCCTTGAAGTTTCTAAACCGGCCTGTGCTCTATTCACGTTAGATTGATAAATATCTGGATTTACCCTAACCAATAAATCACCTTTTTCTACAGCCTGGCCTTCTACCACAGGTAGTTCAATTATTTCTCCTGAAACTTCTGAAGATAGTTTAACTTCAATCTCTGGCTGAATTTTCCCGGTAGCCGAAACAGTTTCTACAATATCTATAGGTTCAATTTTGGTGATTTCTACTTCTTTAAAATTACCGGTTTTTCCAAACCAACCGGCTTTTTTACCTACAATAAGAAAAAGAATAAGCGCAAGAGCAATTCCAATAATTATAAATAGAGTCTTTTTCTTCATAATTTAAAATTTAAGATCGGTAACCGGTACTCCAAAATATAATTCAAGTACTTTTAATTTAAAAATGTAATCGTATTTGGTTCTTAGCACTTCGCTTTGTGCGTTTTCGTATCGTAATTTTGCCTGGCTAAATTCAAAAGCATTAGAAATTCCCACGTCAAAACGTTGCGTAGCATATTCAAAAGCCTGCTCTTGTGCATTTGCGGCAACCAGGGCAGCTTCATAAGCTTCAAAAGCTCCTTCAGCATCTACATAAGCCTGATAAACATTTGCCTCAAGATCTAACTCTGCCTGCTCCAATTCGTACTCGGCTCTTCTGGCATTCACCTGACTTCTTCTCACCTGGTTCCTGGTAGCTAAACCGTTAAAGATTGGAACGCTAACCTGTACTCCATAAGTTACCCCATCATTACGCTGTAATTGTTCAAAAAACGGCAATGGACTTCCAATAGTGGTTAAGACATTAGGAGCAACTACAATATCTCCTGTACTTTCTACCACTCCAATTTCACGGGTTGGATCGTTAGGATCTGGCTCTGCACCAACAACTCTTCCCTGTCCAGACTCCCTGGTATTATAATTAAAGAAAGCTCCTACGCTTGGGTAATAAGCTCCTTTAGCTATTTCCACGTCTTTTTCGGCAATTTGCTTGTTAGCTTCTGCAATTTTGATTTCAGATCTCTCTTCTCTTGCTTGTGCAACAATATCTTCTACCGGATTATCTAAAATTTCTGTACCAAAAATATCATAACCTCTTTCTACAATATCAAAATTCTCGTAATCTTTTATAAGCAGGGTTTGCGCCAGGCTAATAAGAGAAATTCTAATATTGTTTTGAGCAACAATTATTCGCTGTTTTTCATCAGCATAGGTAGCTTGAATTTCCAGAAGGTCCCCTTGCGGCAAAGAACCCGCTTCTACCAATTCTTCTGTTCTCTCCATTTGCTCTCTGGTAACTTCATTTTGCATCTTAAGAATTTCCAGGTTTTGCTTATTAAAAAGCACTTGCAAATAAGAATCAGCTACAAAAAGAGTGATATCATCCTTCATTCTATCCAGAGCATACTGGCTAGCAAGTTTTGATATTTTTGCGCGTTGCAACTGTTTAAAGTTTCTAAGTCCGTCAAAAAGATTAAGACTTGCGGTAACACCTGCGGAAAAGTTTCGGGTGGTTTGTGTTTGCAGCACCCCGGTAGTTACGTTTTGGGTAAGACCGGTATTCCAGGAGTTCGTGGCCGATGCATTTACATTTGGTAAGAAATTACCAATAGCGTCTCTTTTTCCCAACTCGGCAAGTTCTACATCGAGCTCGCTTTGTTTTACTGAAATATTGTTTTCTAATGCGTAGTTCACACATTCCTGAAGTGTCCAGGCATTATTTTCCTGGGCATTTACGAATAAAGCAGAAAATAAAAATATGGTTAGTAAGCTGTATTTTTTCATAATCGGAATTGTAGTTGATGAGTCTGTGAAATTCTAAACTTGTTACATTTTGAAATAAAAATCTATTGGCCGGCGAATTCCGGACTAGGTTGTACTTTGTTCCAAACCTTAATTTTATCGTCTTTAGAAATACCATTTTTCACTTCAACCTGAATTCCATCGCTAATTCCTAATTCCAAATCCCTTCTTTCAAACTGCTGATCCCCGGTTTCAACTTCCACAAATGGCTCCTGAGTTTTAGGGTCAAACTGCACTAAAGCTTCTTTAATTGCCAGCACCTCATCTGCCCTATCTAAAATAATAGAGGCATTCGCGCTTAAACCGGCACGAATAAAAGTTGTATCTGCCTTATCTAAGGTTCCTTTAATCTCAAACTGAATCGCTCCATTTTCATCTACACCTTTTGGAGCGATATAATCTAAAACTGCATTAAAAGTTTTATTCTCTATAGCGCCAACCGTTACTTCCAGCGGTAAATCTTCTTTAATTTTCCCAACTTCACTTTCATCAACTTTTCCTTCAAAAATCATTTCGTTCACATCGGCAAGAGTCGCTAAAGTAGTACCATCATTAAAGTTATTACTTTCAATCACCTGGTTTCCTACCTTAACGGGAACATCAAGCACCATCCCGTCTACTGTAGAGCGAATAAGCGTATTGGCAGCACTGCCAATACCACTAGTGGTTCCTGTTTGCACAATTTCAAAATTCTGCTCTGCAGAGCGGAAGTTTTGCTGCATCCTTTTGTAATTGGCTTCAGCATTATCAAAATCGTTTTGAGAGATCACTCCTTTTTCGAACAAAGATTTTTGTCTTTCAAATGTTTTTTTCTCATTATCTAAATTGATCTTAGCAGTAGCTACGGCGTCTTTCGCACTTTGTAATGAATTTACATTTGGGATTACCCGTATTTTCGCAATAAGATCTCCAGCCTTCACTTTCTCGCCGGCTTCAATATATATTTCGTCTATAATTCCGGAAATATTAGGCTTAATAAGCACTTCCTCCTTCGGAACAATATTTCCCGTCGCCACAGTCTTTTTGACGATGGTTTCTACTGAAGCCTGTTCGGTTTCATAAACCGTAGGATCCTCCTGGTTTTTTTGAAACAAATAGTATAACGCGCCTACAAAAACCAAGGCGATCAATACTAAAATTGAGATGGTAACTGTTTTTTTCATTTTTTGATTGTATTTGTCTTCTTTACTTTTTCTTTTTATTCGGTTCTAAGGGCATCTACAGGCTTTATTTTAATTGCATTCTGCGCAGGTATAAGCCCCGCCAATAAACCTGAGCATACTAAAATTGCCAGTGCGGTAAGCACTACACCCAAATCTACACTTGGGTTAGCAAACATCATTTCTGAAGTATCCATTCCGCTTAAAGCATAATTTACTGCTGCAATTATTCCCGTGGCGAAAATAATTCCGGCCATTCCCGAGATAATAGTCAGGAAAATAGATTCCATTAAAATTTGCCCCCTAATAGACCAGGGCGTAGCCCCAAGAGCACGTCTTACCCCAATCTCGTTTGTTCTTTCTTTTACTACGATTAGCATAATATTACTAATCCCAATAATTCCCGAAAGCAATACCAGGATACCTACAAAATAGGCGACTGCTTTTAGTGCCACGAACAACCCGTTTATTTTGTTGAATTCTTCATATAAATCAAAATTTCCCACAGCCCTGTCATCTTCCGGATGAATGGAATGCCTGCTTTTTATAAGATCCAGAATGCGAGATTTTAAACTGGTGATAGAATTTTCATCGTGAGCGGTAATCGCCATCCAACCTACGGTATCGCCCATATTAAAAGCCTGGGAAAATGCAGTAAATGGTACATAGATTTCTTTTTGAGCTTCTTCTGCGTTTCCGCCGCCACCGCCTTTTTTCTTATAGGTGCCTATTACCATAAAATTGACACCGTTAATTTTGAGATAAGTTCCCAAAACCTCCTCATCCTTTTCATAAAGTTCGCGTCTCACCCCTTCTCCAATTATCGCAACTTTACGCTTTTCTTCGATATCGAGATAATTGATAAACCTTCCGGCAGTAACATCCATAGGTTCCTGCTGAATGATCTCGGGATAATCACCATATACATTGAAAGCACCGGTTTGAAGGCCCCGCACCACATTATTATTTCCGCCGAAACCTCCTAATTGGTTTCTTGGAGAAATAAATCGAAGTCCCGGCACATTTTCTCTAAGCGCTTCAACATCTCCTGTTTTAAAATTATAATTTCGGCCTTTAGGCAAGCCTTTATATGGTTTAGAAGGAGTTTGAGTCCACATAAACATGGTATTGGTAGCAATACCTCCAAAACCTTTTTTTACGCCATTCTCAAGCCCTTTTCCGGCAGCAAGTAGAATTACAAGGATAAAGATTCCCCACATTACCCCAAAAGCAGTTAGTAAAGTTCTAAACCAGTTAGAACTTAGTGCTTCAATTATTTCGCTCCATTTATCCCTGCTAAACATATTATTCGTCTCTTAATGCTACAATAGGTTTAATTCTCGCAGCCCTCCAGGCAGGAAAAAATCCGGCAATAGCACCGGCAAGAACCAAAATAAAAACGGTGGTAAGCGCTACATTAAAATTAACTGCAGGATTAGCAATATACTGGGTTTCTATAAGTGGCCCCACGAATTCCAACAACAGTAAACTGGCAATTAAGCCAATAAACCCGGCTATTGCAGTTACAAAAATAGATTCGTGCAATACCATTCCAACTATAGAAAGCGGCTCTGCCCCCAGGGCTTTCCGAATTCCAATTTCTCGAGTTCTTTCTTTTACGATAATGAGCATAATATTACTTACTCCCACAACCCCGGCGATAATGGTACAAATACCAACACCCCAAAAGAAGAATTTTATCATATCCATAAGATCGTAGAAGCGCTTCGCATTTTCCAGGGAATTATTTATGCTTACCGCACTTTCATCATCTGGAGCTATAGTATGTGTTTCTTTAAGTTGCGTTTCAACATCTGCGGTAAACCGATTAGAAGCAGCGAGAGCCGCTTGAAAATTGTCTTCGGGTTCTAAGGTGAAAGCCATATTGGCAATATTGTTACCGCCGCCAAAAACACGTTGAGCGGTAGAAATAGGCATAAAAACCTTACTTTCTTCTCGTTCGCCTCCCGGATCGGTATAAACTCCAATTACTTTAAAATTTATTCCGGAAATTTGAACGTATTTTCCTATTGGGTCTTTACTATCTTTAAAAAGGTCGTTTCGAACTTTATTCCCTACCACCACAACTTTTTCAAAATTGTCATGATCTTTATAATTTACAAATCGGCCTTCTATCATCCCGCTATTTTCAAGAAACTGATAATCGGGATAAACACCTTCCACGCGATACGAGCCAGATTCTTTACCATAGTTTACTATCCCATTCCAAATTCTAAAAATAGAAGATCTAAATTCTAAGTCGTCCTGGTGTTTTAAGGCGGTGTAGTCAAAATCTTCATTCTTCATTTGAATTCTCCTACCCGGGTTTAAACCTTTGTATTCTTTAGAAGTCACACCGGTATAAACATAAATAATATTGGCGGCATCCCTTTCAAACTCCTGTGAAATTCCATTACGCATACCTTCACCAATTCCCAGGAGAACTACCAAAATAAAGATCCCTGAAGCTACCGAAAGCCCGGTTAAAAAGGTTCGTAATTTATTTTTACGAATCGTATCAAAGATCTCTTCCCAACGCTCTAAATCAAACATTTTCCAGCGCTCTTACTTGATTAACCTTAGTATCCTGAATTATCTTACCGTCTTTTAAATTGACGATTCTCTTTGTCATTGCAGCAATATCGGGTTCGTGAGTTACTACAAGTATTGTTCGGCCTTCATCATTGATCTCCTGAATTAGATTCATCACTTCATAAGATGTTTTTGAATCTAATGCTCCGGTAGGTTCATCGGCTAAAAGTACTTTTGGATCGCTGGCTAGCGCTCTTGCAATTGCAACTCTTTGTTTCTGCCCTCCGGAAAGTTCATTTGGCAAATGTCCTGCCCAGTCGGCAAGACCAACTTTTTCCAGGTAAGCCATAGCTTTATCTACACGTTCGCCACGTTTAATCCCCTGGTAATAAAGCGGAAGCGCTACATTATCCAAAGCATTTTTATAAGAAATAAGGTTGAAAGACTGAAAAATGAAGCCCAAAAACTTATTACGGTAACGAGCGGCAATTTTTTCATTTAGATTTTTAATAGGAACGCCATCCAGGGTATAAGAACCTGAATCTGCTTCATCAAGCATCCCAAGAATGTTTAAAAGGGTAGATTTCCCCGATCCTGAAGACCCCATAATAGAAACGAGTTCTCCTTCGGCTACGCTAAAATTAATTCCTTTTAAAACGTGCAGTGAGTTACTACCCATTTTATAGGATTTATGAAGATCTTTAATTTCTATCATCGCAGTGAAATTACAGGTTGCTAACTTTTTATTGAAAAGCGTCACCCATAAGACTCTGCGAAAGAGAAAAAGTTACAGTATAATTAAGAAAATATTTTGAAGTTGTTTAAGCTTCGCCAGATTTTTTGGCTTTTTTACGTGAACGATAGATAAAGTAACCTAACCCACCAACCAGGAGATAAGGAAAAGCCATAAGGTAAAGAATCCCATCATTGATACCTTTTGCAGCGCTTTGATCGGTATCACTTTCCAGAACTGCCCGACACATTGAGCATTGTGCTTCTGCTATTTCAGGAAGCAAAAGTAAGAGGGAAATAAGAAATAAAAACCTGATTTTCATAGTGATAATTTCTGAATGCAAAGTTAAGAAATTTTACTAGATAATTGAGATTAAATGCTCCGTCCCGAAAAATCGGGATGCCTAGAAATCAAGCTATATTTTCCAATAATAATGTTTTGTGAGCTTGCTACTAAGTTGTTTTCGTTCAAGCTTCAATTAGAGGTGTTAAGACTTGATTTTTTCAGAAGCAATTATTTTTAATAATATGGCCACATAAAAATATAGACCAAAACCCCGGTAATCGCCACGTATAACCAAATAGGAAACGTCCAGCGGGCAATTTTTGCGTGCTTTTTATATTCCCCGGTCAAACCGCGATACATAGTGAAAAGAACTAAAGGCACAATAATGGCCGAAAGCACAATATGAGTTATAAGGATAAAGAAATAAACAGGTCGCAAAATACCTTCCCCGCCATAAGGCACAGGATCATTACTGATTTTTGAGATCACATAACTCACTAAAAATATAGCTGAAAGCCCAAAAGCAATAATCATAGTATTTCGGTGCAATTTATATTCCCGAATACTCATAAAGAAATAACCAAGCATCAATAAAATGGCCGTTGAGCCATTTAAAACCGCGTGAAAAAACGGGAAAGTCCCGGTTTGAGTACCAAAAATATTATAGCGCTCAGGCAAATACATTAAAATTAGCACTATGATAGGCACCAATACAGATAGCGCGATAATTACGGGCACCGCAACTTTATCGGTTTTTGTCAATGTTCTTTTCACAGTAATTTTTTAATATCTTCAATTAAAATATCAATTTGTGGTTCTTCCTCACCTTCCACTACCGATTTGTTTCTCTCTACCGAACCGCGGTAGTATATTATTGGGTTACCAAACCTATCCAGACGAGACCTAATATAACCTTCTTTATCTACAAGCGCGAACAAGCCCTGGTGTGCAAAACCACCGGGAACATCGCTATCTTCTCCCGCATAAATATTGAAGCCTCCATTGGCCAGGCCGTAAATAGAATCTTTTTCACCGGTTAATAAATTCCAGTTAGGATGATCTATTCCATAATTTTCGGCATAAGATTTTAAAACCTCTGGCGTGTCATGTTTTGGATCTATAGAAAATGAAACTATTCCAAAATCTTCTTTATCCTGAAATTCTTCCTGAACCTCTACGAGATTCTGATTCATTATTGGGCAAATTGTAGGACAGGTAGTAAAAAAGAATTCGGCCACATATACTTTCCCCAGGTAATCTTTATTAGAAATGGTATCCCCATCCTGATTTACCAATTGAAAATCTGGAGCCTTTTTCTTTCTCCCATTAATTTCTATATAAGCAAGTTTCTTATTGGTATTAGATCTCTTTTCTGCGCCTTTAACATTCAACCTATCAGCTTTCACCACCTCATCACTCGTAATGGTTTTCACAATTTTGGGAATAAAAATAATTCCAAAGACAAGGATAATTAGAGAGAGACCAATGTAAGAATATTTTCTTTTCATTTTAATTATTTTTTCTTTCGGCGTTATTCTTTTTTAAAGCTAACCGGTATTCGGCAAGAATTACTTTTACGTCATCATTCATTTTATCGCTCAATTCTGCTACGGAGCGAGAATCATAGCCATAAACTTTTCCAAAATCTTCATCATCATCCCTACCTCTTAAATTAAGATCTTTATCCACAATAAAAACATAGGGAGTATAAGTACCTTCCAAATTATGCGGTGTATCAAAGCTTTTAAAGGTTTCTTTTATCTCTGTAGGAGCACCAAAAATGAATTTCCATTTTTCGGTTTCAGAAATACCACTAAACTCATCTTTAAATTTTTTGGCCTCCTCGCGGGCTTCGTTGGGAAGCACTACTACAAACTGAAAATCATTGAATTCGTAATATTTCTCAAGTATTTTTTGATCAAGATTAAAGGTGTTGCCTTTTAGATCATCGAGATTTTCACCAAAAAAAGATACAATGCTAATTTTATCCTCTAAGCTAATTGAATTCCCATCAAGGTCTTCAAACTCAGAAACATCGTTAACATTTTCGGTTAAAACAGGTAATTTGGCGAAATTATTTTGCCCTGAAGCAAAAAACATATAAGCGATAATAGGCAGTGCAAAGAGCACTAAAAGCACAAAAAACTTTTTCATATCCTGTATATAAAAGTGGTGCAAAAATAAAAAGACGGTTTAACAAAACCGCCTTTCTATACATTTTTAACTTTTAAAGCCTTTACTTAAAAATCCCAGGCAACGTGGTTAGTTTTATAAACCTCGTAGATATAACCACCCTCGGTTAGAAGAATAAAAATAAGGTAACTAATCAAGAAAATTGACGTCCAAACTATTGCACGTCGTAAGCCTTTAGTTTCTCCCTCCAGGTGCATAAACGCCCAGGCGATATAATAAGCTTTGTAAATTGTTAGTATGATGAAGATCCAGTTAAGGAGCGACATACTTAAAAAAGAAGTTTCTGTTAGAAAATCGGGCTTTATAATCCCTAAAATAACTTCAACTAATGTTATAACGGAAAGGATTACAAAAACCGTCCAGATCCTCTTTGTATTAGATTCGTGATGATGTGCTGTATCGTGTGCCATTTTTATTTATTTCTGAAATTAAACCAGGTAAAAGAATGTAAAAACAAATACCCAAACTAAATCTACAAAGTGCCAGTAAAGACCAACTTTTTCTACCATTTCATAATTACCTCTACGCTCGTAAGTTCCCAGAATCACATTAAAGAAGATAATGATATTGATGAGTACCCCTGAAAAAACGTGGAAACCGTGAAAACCGGTAATAAAGAAAAAGAAATCGGCAAACAATGGCGGGCCATATTCGTTACGGGTAAGATTAGCACCTTCTATCACGCCAACAGCTTCACTATTTAATTTAGCAACGGACTCTTCGCGAGAAAGAATGGTTTTTTCACCCTCTTCGTTTACCATTTGAGTTCTTATTAAGAGGTCTGAGTTTTCGCCAAAACCTGCTTTTACTTCTTCTATAGAATAAGATGGTAAAGATCTTTCACTTTCAAACCAAATTCCATTTCTGGCTTCATGTTCTACTCTAACTGAAGCTTCTGGAACAGCGATATCTGAAAGAGCCACTCTGTGACCATCGCCATCAATAAATTGTAAAATGTTACCACCTTCGGTATAAACAGCGCCATAAGTACCATTGATGAAATTTTTCCATTCCCAGGCTTGAGAACCAAGGAAAATAATCCCTCCAATTATGGTAAGAAACATATAAAAAGTAACCTTTCCTTTCTTTAACTGGTGACCGGCATCTACTGCCAATACCATGGTTACAGAAGAAAAGATAAGAATAAACGTCATTAAAGCCACATAATACATTGGTGCATCCACACCGTGTAAAAATGGGAAGTGATTAAAAACTTCGTCGGCAATTGGCCAGGAGTCTATAAATTTAAAGCGGGAGAACCCATAAGCTGCAAGAAAACCAGAGAAGGTAAGAGCATCGGAAGTGATAAAAAACCACATCATCAATTTGCCATAACTGGCCTTTAAAGGTTCATTTCCACCACCCCAGGTTTTACCTTCGGTGCCTGTTCTAACAACAGTAGCTTCCATAGAAGAGTATTTAAATTTTAAGTATTGCGCAAAAATACGCAATTTTATTATCTAAAGAAATATAAAAACACAAACAGGTATATCCACATAAGATCAACAAAATGCCAAAAAGTCGCACCTAGCTCAATACCAAGCATTTGACCTTTTTTATAACGTTGTTTAAAATGGTTATAAATTACTACTAAAAGCGTGATTATACCTGCCAGTAGGTGCACCATATGCACTAAAACCAACACATAAATAAAAGAAGTAGTAATACTACTTTCGCTTCCGGTAAAGTAATATCCGTTAGCAATAATTTCAGTAAAACCATTAAATTGAAAGACCACAAACAATACTGCAAGTACTAATGTGCCAATTAACATGGCTGAAGCATTTCTGCGATTTCCAGACAAAATACTTTGTTTCGCAAGAATAAAAGTGACACTACTCAAGACTATAACAAGCGTACTCCAAAAAAAGGCACTTGGCAGCTCGAATTCCGTTAGCCAGTCTGGCCTTGTTTTGCTCACAACATAAGCACTGGTTAAACCACCAAAGGTCATTATCATGCTAATTATTCCAAACCAGAGCATCATCTTTTTAGCCCGGTCGTATTTGTGCTTTTCAGCACCCTGAGTTAAATCCATTGTCTTATAAATTTATCTAAAACATATACTATTTGTAGCAGCGTAATATAAGATACGCTCGCAAACATTAATTTTTTAGCTGCTTGGGCAGTTTTTTCTTTATACAATTTAAATGCATAATAAAGCATTCCCAGACCCAGCAAAAGAATAATTGCACCAGCAACAGGAGTTAGATAGAGTTTCCCTGTTACCCCAAACACCGGAATTAATGATACTAAAACAGTCCAAACAGAATAAAGAATAATTTGTATTGCAGTTCCCCTATCCCGTTTTCCGGTAGGCAACATAAAGAACCCACCTTTTTTATAATCGTCATATAACCACCAGCCAATAGCCCAAAAATGCGGGAACTGCCAGAAGAATTGGATCATAAATAAAGTGCCGGGTTCTATACTAAAATCTCCGGTGGCCGCTACCCAACCCAACATAAAAGGAATTGCTCCCGGAATAGCACCCACAAATACCGATAACGGAGTTTTAGTCTTTAGCGGAGTATATACACTTACATATATAAAAATACTAATAGCCCCAAACATCGCGGTTTTAGGGTTAATAATATATAGTACTATAAGTCCTGAAATTGTAAAAACACTGGCAATTAAAAACGCGGTACTTACCGACATTCTTCCATCGGGAATCGGCCGGTTCTTGGTGCGATCCATAAGCGCATCCAAATTACGTTCTATAACCTGATTGTATGCATTTGAGGCACCAACCATAAAATACCCGCCAATAGCTAATAAAAAGACAGTAACAAAATCTATGTTATCGGCGCCTAAAAAATAACCTGCAATAGATGAAAAAACCACGCTTACAGCAAGCCGAACCTTGGTAATTTCTTTAAAGTCTGTTAGGATAGAAGCCGAGGAAGTATGTACACCGGTGCTGCTCAAAAATAGGTTTTTTCAATTGGCGCAAAGATACTCCTTAATTGGGTTTTGGCAAGGGGGCAAAAATGTTAATTTTCAGCACTTAGCGATTTGATATAATATTCAGAAAAAAATTGAAGAAATGGAATGTTTAGTAATCATAATACCAGTTAAAAATATCGGTCCTAATTCCAAAATTTAACCAGCTTGTAGTATTCTCAAAAGTTTGGGCAGTTTTTATATCTGGATCGAAAGAGCGATAAATAAAACTTCCATATAATTTAAGGTTGGTTGCCGGGTTCACAATATAGCCGGCCTCAATACTGGAAAATAAAGAATTAGTAGTATTTCCCTGGCCTATTTCTACACCCGTATCAAAAGGTCGCTGACGCTCACTGGTATAAATATCTCCTCCATAAGCAGCCTGATTGGTTGCCATATTATAATCGAAACCTCTTTTGCCGTAAATCACCTTGGCATTTCCATACCACCTGTCTTTTTTATAACGAGCAATAGCAAGAATTTCTCTAAAATTAGAACCCCATAAGTGAGCCATAGACTGATTATTATGCCCATAATTTAAAACTCCCGTATTATGGGAATAAGTATAAGGCCGCACCTGGTTATATTCTGCCTGTAGAAATAACCCGGGAATTTTAAAAGCATCAAAATATTTTACTCCTAATTGATACCCAAGTTTGTTTTTCCAGCTTTGATTTCCTCCAAATACATCAGAGGTGGAGAATTCATCTATAATCATTTGACCATAAACATTAATTTCATCTGAAAACTTATATTTTGAAGTAAGACCGATTATTGCATTTCCGCCTCGGGCCCCGGTAGAAAATTCTATGGCCCGGTAAAATATAATCGGATTCAAATAATTTAAATCGAAACCACGATTATTATCATTTTCCCAAACTACAGATTCAAATAAACCAATATTAAGTCTTTTGGTAACATTATAACTTAAATAATGGTTGGCCATATATTTTGTTCTAAAGGATCCATTTTCTGTAACTGCCGGTCTCACATCACGCAAAGACATCCAGGTATTGGTATATTTTAATTTCCAAAACGTGGTGTTGAGTTTAAAATAAGGATACGGGGAAGCATTATCACTCATTAAAAGCGAGCGGTAGCCATCTCCAATAAAGTTTTTACCGTGACCAAATTGCAGGTTGAAGAATTTATTTGGCGTATAAGACAAATAACCTTCGGCCACAGGATAATCATACCCCTCATCCATAAATGGTTTTGCAATTCCTCTTCCCGGGATTATTGCCGGATCACCACCATCTGGCCTTAAAGACTCTGCAAAGCGGTTATAATAATCGGCAAACCTGCCCTGATTTTCGTAGGCTACCGTATAGAAATTGAAATTTTTCCCTAAACCACCCTGAAAAATTAGCGCCCGGGTATTGTTATAAGTAAAGTCGAATTCTGTTTGCTGAAAATCCTTACCTAACTGAAGATCTAAAGCAAAATCCAGCGTAAACCAGTAATCTTCGGTTTCATATTGAACCAGGTGTTCGTTTAGCAATTTACGCCCAAACCAGGAATTCACATCCTTAAGCATTTTATTTTCTTCAGCCTTAAAATCGTAATATTTTGAAACTTCAGAAAAAAGTAAAGGTTTTGAAGCCGCGTGTGTATTCACCCCTATTTTATTGAATTCAGCATAAAAGCGGCTATAATACTCGTGGGAAAGCGGAATATTTATCTGGCTTTCGTAGCGAGGCCGTGTAAATTCTCCCGATTGAATCTCATCATATTCATTGATTAAATCACTTTCTTTTTCCAATTCAATAATCTCAGGCTCCGCTTTATAATTACTCCTGGAAGTTTGCTCTAGTTGCTCCGTATTTAATGATAACGGAATTTTTACCGGCATTTTAAATTGAACAAAAATAGGCCTGGCGTTATAGGTGGCTGGGTTAATTTGAGGAAGAAGATCAAAAACCCGTTGCATTTCTTCTTTCAGCTCAATATATGCTGCATCTGTATAAATAATTGCGAAATCACCATTTTCATCAACTTCAAAAATCACAGTAATTTTTCCCCGGTAATCCTCTCTAATAACTTCAGAAGGAACCTTGTAATTATCAAGAATAAACTCCCTTAAGGTGTTTTTAAAACACACCGATTTATTTTCGAAATCTACGTTTACACACTGGGGAAACTCGGGAAAGCGTTGGGTATAACCCTGAGCCTGAGATTTTAAATTAATACTGAATAATAAAACCAGAAGAAACAGGTAGCTCTTCATATTAAAATTAGGGAAAGATTGGTTACACCTTGGAAATATACATTTTTTGAATAGAGTAAACCAGCTAAAAATAAAAAATCCCGGGACGAGCCCGGGATTTAAAATCTATATAAGAACTTTTATTAGTCCTGTACCTGGAATACAATTGGTAAAGAGTACATAACTCCTACTGCTTTACCTCTTTGTTTACCTGGTTGCATTTTAGGCAATTTATTAATTACCCTTGCTGCTTCTTGCTCCAACCTTGGGTGAGGAGCACGAGACATTACATTGGTAATATTTCCTTTTTCATCAATTTTAAACTGAACGATTACCCTGTTTACACCAGAAAGACCAAGCTCTGCACCAAGATCGGTATCAAAGTTACGGTTTACAAACTGACTGATCTTTTGGCTCATACATTGTTTACGCTCTTCGTTGTTGCTTAGGTTTTCGCAACCTGGGAAAATTGGCACATCTTCAATAACAGCAAAAGGTACATCTTCCACCTCTTCTTCTGTAGGCGCCTCAACAACTTCCTCTACTTCTACAATCTCATCAAGATTTGTTTCAGTAGACTCAATTTCGTCTTCTTCTACCTCTTCCTCATCCTCTACAACTTCAATAACCTCTGGTGCCGGAGGCGGAGGTGGTGGCGGTGGAGGCGTATTCTGCATCTCTGTAATTGGGATTTCTTCATCGTCTAGATCGTCCATATTTAACTGACCGGTATCAATGGCTTCCTTGTCATAAGTCTTCCATTCAATAGCACGCCAGGTAATTAACAGGACCAGGACAAGCCCCAACTGGAGAAACAGCACGCTCTTTCTCTTTAAATCGGCTTTTGGATTTTTCTTTGGTTCCATAATAGGTTATTGATTAATAAGGATTGCTAAATTAAATATTTTTTCTAAAAAATTAAATTAATCTTACTATTTAACCTTTTTAGACTCTTTTCAAAGAAAAGAAAGATAACAACAGCAAGTAAAATTCCAGCGGTATTAGCCAGGATATCGAACCAATCTGGCTCGCGATAACTGGTGAGCACACCTTGCAAAACCTCAATTAACATACCAAACAGCACTGCGAGGCCCGCTATTTTAAACAGATTGTTTTTATAAGTACTTTTAGGCTTATTTTTCAACATAAAATATACCTTCCACAATACCAACAACCCAAAATAAGCTCCAAGATGTAAAAGTTTATCTGTAGGACTAAAGCTTCCAACGCTAATCTTACCAAGTTTCACTAAAGAGGAAACCGTAAGTAAAATAGTATAAAAAGCAGCTACAAATAAGGCTATTCTAGCTACCAAGAATTTCTTTATAGGCATCTGCACTTAAAAGCTCTTCTAACTGAGATTCATCAGAAAATTTCACTTTAATCATCCAACCTTCTCCGTAAGGATCTGAATTCACCTTTTCCGGTTCGTCTTCAAGGCTCTCATTAAACTCAATTATCTCTCCTGATATTGGCAAATAAAGGTCTGAAACAGTTTTTACAGCTTCTACAGTACCAAAAACCTCTTCTTTATCTAGGGTTTCATCCAGAGTTTCTACCTCTACATAAACGATATCTCCCAATTCGCTTTGAGCGAAATCTGTAATACCGATGGTTACTGTATCACCTTCTACCCTAATCCATTCGTGGTCTTTAGTGTACTTTAATTCTTGTGGAATATTCATTAGTTCTATTTTATATTAGAGCAAAGTTAATTTTTTAAAGCAATACTTCAAACAAGGCTCAATTAATTTCCGAAATTATATCTAAGGGTTATTCCAGATCTTATTGTTGTTTGCGGAAAAGCAGTAGAAACAGCATATTCAGAGAAGTTATGTTCGTAGTAGAATATGGCCGTTAAATTACTGGAAATGGCATAATCTGTCGTGAAATTTAGACGCCAAATATCCTGCCCGGCAATCACCTGGCTGGTTTCTAAATCTAAATACCTGATGATACTTTTATTTCTTCTAAAAGAAACATCAGCTTTAAAATTAAGATCGCTACTTAAAATTCTATTTCTCCCACCAAGACCAGTGGCAATTTTTAGATCTTTAATTCTATACCCGGCACCAACTATGTATTCATTTCCTGTAGTTTCAGTCAATAAATTATTATCAAAACTCAGGGAAAGCATTCGGTCTTTTCTTACCTCTGCCAATAATTGAATAGCATTCTTAGTTTCCAGGTCTAAACGGAATAACGGAGTAAATAATTCGGTTAAAACAATATTGGAATACAGGATAGGGTTTTTAAAATCTCCAGCCTGGTTAGTATCAAATTCGTTATCGGCATCGTAATCCAGGTTTGTTTGAAACTGGTTGATGGTATAGTTAGATTGATATCCGTGGTTTATAGAAAACCTTCTAAATTTATCTCTAAACCAACCAATACGCATTAACCCGGTATATTTCATATTCCAGTTAGGCAAAGGCATATCTCTAAACGCTCCTAACTTTATATCCTCTGGATCTTTACCTGCGTAGGCCGAAACAAATGCCGGAAGCAAGACAGCCTGGTTTGTTTTCCCTATTCCCACCGGGTAACCGTCTTCATCTACATCATTAGGATCTAAACCACGCTCCCGGGCTAATCTTTGAGCTATTTCTAAACGATTCTCCCTGAAGCTTTCAAAAGTTGCTGAAGATTGCTCGTTAGATTGATTAAAGGCTGTTTTGATAAGAATAGTAGAAATGTTGAAGTTTCCGTAGTTATATGGAGTCAATGGAATATACTCCAGGGTAGTTGGGTTTACCCTATAATTTTCTGAATAATTCTCTGAATAATTTCTATTAGCACTTATGTCTACCGTGAGATCTGGAATAATATCCAGGGAAGCCTGTAAATCTAATTGCTCGTTTTTTAAAGTAGAATATTGCTGATTGAAATTTTGAAATAAAGTTAACCAACCTCTCCTGGCAGCCTGGTACCTCACCTCGTCCTGCCAGCCAAAAGTAAAGCTTGTACTTGGTTGCAAAGTTCCCATAAAACCTACACTTGGGGTGTAACCGGGCAGGAAAGTTCCTTCATTTTGCCGGTAGTTTATTTGCAACCTACTCAAAATAGTTACAAAATCTACAAAAGTATTATAGCTTTTACTGGTTTTTTCAACCACTTCAGCATCCTGTGTTCGCTGCTCATCTTGAGGTGTTCCATCTAGCGTGGGCACACCTGCACTACGTTGTTTTATAGTTTGACCGCCTCTACCATCTTTCTTTTCCAGCCCCAAATAAGAATATAACGCTTCCATATCAAGATTAGCATTTATCTGGTGAGAGCTAGAATTCTGTACGCTATTTCCAATATCGGGAATCCCTTCCAGGTTTTCGTAGATCCTAGAACCACGTTGCCATTGGAAATCGCCAGTATAAGAATAAGTTGCATTTATAAAATCCAACACTGGGATTTTATCAAAAGGAAGATCATAATTTACCTGTAAATTCTGGTAATGCAAATCTGGAGTACCAATACTGAAGAAATTATCCCAAACTCCAATAGAGTTATCGGCAAAACCTTCTTCATCTATATAGTTTCTAACAATTCGATTATTTGAAGCGTTAAAAGCAAAGCTTAGCGAATTTGTAAGATTATAATTTATACCATATTCCCAATTGAATAAATAGTTTCGCTGGTAAAGGGTAGGAATCCCTAAATCTTCATCTGAAAGTTCCAGCGATCTAAATTTCTGCTCATTGTATTGTCTCAGAATAGTAGAACTCGCATTTATATTAGACGGTAATAAGTTCACATTAAAATCTCTAACCAGCGAATAATAATCGCTACTATCTAAAGCTGAAATATTCTTAAAAGGCTCTACTTGCTTAGGCTCAAAATTAAACTCATAAGTAGCTCCAGCCCGCACATTTTGATTCAGAGATTCTTCAATTTCAAAATCCCGATGATCAACCTGGTTGTAAGAAGTGGTAAAAGCAAAATTCTCAATATCGTAAGGCATAGGCTTTGCTTCGCCGGTACGTTCTTTACGCAAACCAATTACATTTACGCTTTGTCGCTTGGTATAAGACTGAGACTGTCTTTTTATCTGCTCTCTTTCGGCAGGATCAACAATATCTGCAAGTCGCGTTTCTAATTCTAAATCTAAAAATTCCTGATCGTATTTTGGAGTAATTAATTCTTCTCCCCTACTATAATTAAAAGGAATTTTTACGCCCCATTTTTCCGGAAGTAACTGGCCGGCATTAATATTAGTAACTACGTCGTATTGCTGGGAATTTTCCCTGCTTCGCTGATTTGGCCCCTGTTCTATAGTTCCAAATCCTACCGTACTTTTTCTACCGGTAGCGGCTACGGTAGCAAAATCGGCCAGGTTGGTATCCATATTAATTATGGTTGCCCAACCACCCTCATTATCAAGGTCTGAAAGTCTTAGTTCGTTAAACCAAACTTCTCCACATAAATCCTGGACACCGTTGGTTGGAGTTCCATTTTTTAAACCGAGCATTAGCACTCTAACATTTCCAAAACTTGGATTACCCTTAATTCCCAGGCGCAGTTGATCCATTTCATAGGATTCTTCTTCATCTACTAAATCTAAATTCTCGGTAAAGAAATTCAATTCTCCTGCATTTAAGGCTGGATCGCCTAACACACTGGTCTTTACGCGTTGCAATAAATCTAATGGTAATTCCATTCTATTTCCTGCCGGCCAAATTTCTTCAGCAGTCATTGCGCCAAAAGCGGTAGGACTTAAAGGCACTTCAATTTGATAGTAATTATCGGTGAAATCGGTTCCCATTCTAATAAAAGCAACCAACTGGCCGTCTTTTAACGGAGTTCTATTCGGTAGAGATTCAGCGTGTAAAAACATTTCCAGTTTCTTATACTGCCGCATATCTAACTGAAAATTCTTGTAAACCGCCCTGGCATCTTGCGGTTCTAAATCACAAACCCTAAGCGAAAGGGATTGTTCATTTTGCCTGATATTAGTGTTATTTTCGAAAAGCTCTTCCCTAATTACCCCTGGAGGCAACACATAAGGCACCGGCTCCCGATTTTCATTTTCCTCAATATTTACCGCTGAAACTTCGAAAAGTGTGTTCTGATTTTCAGGAAGTATATTCCTGTCTCTTAAACCGCGGTTATATCTTCGGTAATCTCCTCTAACCAACTCCATAGTCCCGAACCGCAATAATGTTTTTTCCTGAAAACCGCTAAGAAACATTCTCATAAAGCGTATAGACCTATAATCTGCTATACCGCCCTTTGCATCTGTGGGTTCGTAAATAGGAATTTTGAACTGAAGCCAACGTACCGGGAGTTCGTTTCCGTTTCTAAGTGTTGTAACAAGTTCCTTTTCATCGGTTATATATTGGTTGTTTTCAATACCCATACCCGGGAAAAAAGGTATTTCGTATTCAAAATAACTGTCTATAGTGTTCATCGTGTTGTCACGATTCACATCTTCTGTAGTGGGTAAAGTAGTATTCCCCCTATTGGTATCTCCAACTTCCGGAGGTGAATTTCCATCGGGGCCATTATAGTTTCTATAACGGGTAACAATATCTCCTGTAGTGTTTAGAAAATACTCATAATTATCGGCCGCAGGATCAGGAAAATTGCTGAATTCCGGGAATTTTAAAGCTTCTTGCGCATCTGAAAGCCCATCGTAACCTACATCCTGATTGGTACGTTCTTCCCCTTCAGTATCAAAAGCATAAATTAAAGATTGATCTGCCGGAACTTTAGCAAGCTCGGTTTCTATAGTATTCTCTGTACCGCCACCGGGTGGCAATCCATTTTCAAACTGCTTACGCCCATCTTTTAGCACGTCTTCAGAAATATTCCCCAAGTTAAAATTGATAGTTCCGGCTGAATTCCCACTATTTTCGGAGTAGATATAAGGATCCATCACCCAAAACTCTATAAACTCCACATTGCTTTGCTCAAAATTCGTGGTATTTATACCGCGCATAATTCCTCCAAAATTTTGAGAGGGATTTGGTAAAGTACCTTCAGTTGCCATGGGATTAAAGTTATAAGGACCACGTTCTGTAGGGAAATAAGCCACATCCATCGTATAAACTACCTGCGGTTGGCCCTGTACTACATCGGTATTTGGAAATATCTCGCTAAGTGCTACTCTTCTTGTAGCATAGTTTGAAATATCATTATCTGTAATTCCATCGGGTCGGTTACTGCTATAAAATATTGGATCTATAGTATACCAGGATAAACCTGCACGTTTGTACCCTACCTTATTATCACCATTGGCCAGTTCACCACCAAAACCTAAAGGCACACTACTCAACTCCCAACTAAGCGGAGAACTAATATCTATAGTGGTTTGCGCTGCTTCAAAATCATCTATATAAGTAGTAGCCTCTCCCTGAAAGTCATTAATTGCCGGCGCTCCCGGTTGCAAATAAGCAAACTCCCCGGTAACAGAGAAATTAGAAGGCACATCGGTATCGATATTTGGCAGTTTATTTACCATCCTGGTAAACAAAGGAACTTCGGTAGAATAGTTTACGTTAAATCCAAATATGGAGTTATTTATAGGCTCGTAACTATAATTCGCCTTTTGAGTAAGCGGGCGTTCCTTCAGGTTTAAAAAAGTAGCACCTACTAAAAAGTTTTCATTAAACTGGTGCTCTACATTTATTCCGGTAAAACGTTTGGTTTGCTGCCCAAATAAGGCATTATTTTCAGTATTAACCTGGATTGGAATATCTGAAGCCAGCAAAGCTTCATCAAGAATCTGCACTCTTCCAAGTTCATAATTTACCACATAATCTACACCTTCCTGCAGGACTCTTCCCCCAGCGGTTACGGTAACTGAGCCCGGTGGCAGGTTAAAACCAATTGGAATTCCTTCAACTTCTCCAGATTTATATCTTCCCTTTAACTGAAATTTATTTTTATCGGCATCTTCCTGTTCGGCCTGGGTTTTCGTGGTGCGGTACAAAGACCTGAAAACATATTTCTGCTGGTTGGCATTCCATGTTTCAGGATTATCATAATCTTCTGTCCCGGTATTTGGAGAATTATCCAGTTCATCAAATAAATGCTGCCCAAAGGGTTCTACCGTAGTAAAAATAATATTTCCGGTTTGCGGATCTATAGTTAGGCCGGGGACATAATCAAAGAAACCATCTCCGCCATTTATGGGATCATTATTATTATTCAGTTTATCTAAATTAAAAACACGAAGCAGCGGCGTATCGCTAACATCTTCCGGAAGCGGAACAGAACCATCACCAGCCGGTTTTATATAATTTAGAGGTTGTGGATCTGTATATAGAATATTCAACCTGAAATCTTCACGCTCCAATTGATAAGCTCCAAGACTGTAAATATTCTTCATCATTAAATCCCAAACCGGCTCATCTACATTGGTAATGGTGCTTTTAAGCATTTTAACTACCAGATTTCGGTTTACCCGCTGGTTAGAGCTAGGCTCCATTGGATCCTGACCAACAATATTATCTCCCGTAGCATTTACACCATCATTGGCAAACTCTCCAACCTGATAAACTTCGCCGTTTACCGTATATTGAAAAGCAACCGCAAGAATTTCGTCGTTACTTAAGCGTTGATTTAAGGAGATATATCCTAATTGTGTATTTAAGCTGTATTCATTAGGCTGTAATTGGCGGGCATTCTCCAATTTCACATAATCCAGACCTTCAGAAACCTGCACACCGCCAAAACCATTATCTACAGTAGCCACGTCACGAATAGCAGGTGTTAAAACAGATTCAGCTGAATCATCTATTCCGAATGGATTAAAATCGTTGTTGGCGTTATCAGGAAAACTTCCGGCGGGCTGATTGAAAAAACCGGCAGGTATATTATCAAGACCTATATTGCCGGACTCATTTGTTTCTCCCAGATCCTGAATCCCGACTATATTACGGGTATCGGTAAGATTCTGTACGTTATTGGTACGATTGGTCACCCAAACCTGAACCCTTTTTATTTGAATATTTGCGTTGATAAACGGATAATCTTCAAGAGCCTCATCATAATGATCCCTAAAATAATGCGAAAGAAAAAAGTGACGATCCTGATCGTAATCCAGCGCAAATTTTTCAAAATCTTCTACCGCGGCACCACCTTCAACATTTACGGTACGACGCTCTGATTTTTGTTCAGAAAACACGCCGGTAATTCGGGTTTTCCCAAATTGTAATTCAGTTTTAAATCCGAATAAGCTTTGCGCTCCTTGCATTAACGCATTGTTAAGCGGCATATTCACATTACCCACTTCAATTTTTCGAACTATATCATCTTCAGTAGGCGTATATTCAAGCTTTAATTGATTCTGAAAATCGAAAGTTGACTGTGTATCATAATTGGCGGTAATTTGCAGGCGCTCCCCAATTTGCCCTAAAAGACTAAGGCTTATTCGCTGATCAAAATCAAAAGTAAGATTACTTCGGTTTCGTGGGGAGAAGGCCGGATTATCCTGTTTTGTATACAGTAAGCCCAGATCCATTTCTACCGTTCCCTGCGGAACGATATTAATTTCTGAACCTCCAAAAACACTCTCGAAAAAATTATTATTGACGTAAAAATCTGGCAGTAGATCTCGCTGAATTTCCTCTGAACCTTCTTTTCGACCGGCTTGCGCATCAATCTTGCGCTTAAAATAATTCCGCATTTCTTCATCTAAAACAAGATTTTCATATTCTTGCGGAGTTAAAATTAATGGAACAGAAAGGTCTAAATCTCCTAATTTTTCGCGGTAAATATAGCGGTCCAGGATAGGATCGTATTCATAGAAAGAAGAAATAAGCTGAGAATCTGGCAGGGCAATTTCACCCAAAGTATACCCCGTATCAGTAGTATCCTGTGGGGTTTCCTGCGCAGTGGAACTCAATGAAATTATCAATGACAACAACAAGCTGAGTCTAACTGAAGTTGACAGCTTCAAATAATTGTGCCTCAATTCTTTACAGATTTTTAAGAGCCATTTTTATAATAGATTCTACGGTAGGGCTGGTTGAATCTTTCATGATTTTATCTACTACCCTGGTAGCCTGCTTTCTGGCAAAGCCCAGAGTCTCTAATGCAGATAACGCTTCTTCTTTTATTGTATTGTCTTGAGGAACAAAAACTTCGTCTTCCCCATAGACTTTTAATATCTTGTCTTTTAAGTCTAAAATTACCCGCTGGGCGGTTTTAGCTCCAATTCCCTTAACGCTTTGTATAGTAGGCACATCGCCATTGGCAATGGCGTCTTTAACCTGATTGGGTTCTAAAGAAGACAACATTGTTCTTGCAGTGCTAGTCCCCACGCCGGAAACAGAAATTAGTAACCTAAAAATATCCCGCTCTGATTTTTGATAAAATCCGTACAGCGTATGGGAATCTTCCTTTACGTGCAAATGGGTGTAAATACTTATATTTTCTGAATCTGGAATGAGGGAAAAAGTGTGCAGGGAAATATTGACCATATACCCAACACCGTTACAGGCGATTACTAAGTAGGTAGGATTCTTCTCTATTAATTGCCCCTTGAGATGATGAATCATAAAATTTTAACTTAAAGAGCCAAATGTAGTAAATAAAAGTTAAGCCCGAAACCTTTGTCCCGGGCTTAACTACTGTATTTCCGCTTAATTTTACTTCTTTTGCTTCTTTTCTTTTTCCTGGGCATCTACAACAGTCACTGCCGTCATATTCACAATTTCTTCTACGCTTGCTCCAAGCTGAAGAATATGCACCGGCCTGCGCATTCCCATCATAATTGGGCCAATAGAGTCTACCTTGTTCAGCTCTTTTATAAGTTTGTAGGTACTATTAGCTGAATCCAGGTTAGGGTAAATTAAAGTATTCACTTTTTTCCCTGCCAGTTTTGAAAATGGAAACTTATTCTGAAGCATTTCACGGTTAAGCGCAAAATCTGCCTGCAATTCCCCGTCTACATTTAAATCGGGGTGATAACGGTGCAAGTAAGAGACAGCGTCTTTAACTTTTGTAGCGTGAGGGTCTTTAGAAGAACCAAAGTTCGCATAAGACATCATGGCAATTACCGGTTCCAAACCAAATAACTTAACCGTTCTCGCCGTCATTTGTGCAATTTTAGCAAGGTCTTTTGCCGGCGGGTCTATATTTATAGAGGTATCACTAATAAAAAGCGGACCTCGGGAAGTGTTCATAATATTAGTAGCTGCCACACGACTTACTCCAGGAGCCATTCCAATAAGTTCCAGCATTGGTTTTACCACCGCCGGATATGCTCTGGAATAACCAGACAGTAAACCATCGGCATCACCCTCGTTAACCATCATGGCTGCGAAATAATTACGTTCGCGCATTAGTTTTTCGGCATCATAAAGCGTTACTCCACTTCGGCTCCTGGTTTTCCAATAAACCTGCGCATAAGCCTTTCTATGTTCTTCTTCTTCATCAGATTTTGGATCGATGATAAGCACATCTTCATTAAAATCTATCTCGTGCATCAATTCTTCAATCACACCTCGGCGACCAAGCAGAATAGGAATGGCCACACCTTCATCATGAACAATTTGCGCAGCTTTAAGCACATCAAGATGATCGGCTTCAGCAAAAACAATTCTTTTAGGATTCATTTTTGCGCGGTTAAGCAACAATCTCGTAATCTTATTATCACTGCCCATTCTTTCAAGCAGCTCCTCTTCGTATTTCTCCCAATCCTGAATTGGCTGTCTTGCCACACCACTTTCCATCGCGGCTTTAGCTACGGCTGGAGGCACTTTAGCTATTAATCGCGGATCAAATGGCTTGGGAATAATATAATCTGAACCAAAATTAAGCCTGGTTTCTCCATAAGCGATATTCACTTGTTCTGGCACGGCTTCTTTGGCAAGTTCGGCCAGGGCTTTTACCGCGGCTTTTTTCATCTCTTCATTAATCTTGGTCGCCCTAACATCTAAAGCTCCACGAAAAATAAAAGGAAATCCGAGTACATTATTAACCTGATTAGGATGGTCACTTCTTCCGGTCGCCATAATAATATCCTTGCGAGTATCCATCGCCACCTGATAATCTATCTCTGGGTTTGGATTTGCCATCGCAAAAACGATAGGGCGTTTCGCCATACTTTTCAGCATCTCAGGAGAAACAATATCGGCTATAGAAAGGCCTACAAAAACATCGGCATTCTTCATCGCTTCTTCAAGAGTATCTATTTTCCTGGAAGTCGCAAATTCTTTCTTTTCTTCAGAAAGGTCAGGTCGGTCTTTTCTAATCACGCCTTTACTATCTGTCATCACAATATTCTCTGCCTTTGCGCCAAAAGATTTGTAGAGTTTTGTACAGGAAACCGCAGCGGCACCGGCGCCACTTATTACGATTTTCACTTTTTCTATCTTTTTCTTAGCGAGCTCTAATGCATTCAGTAAAGCCGCGGCAGAAATAATTGCCGTCCCGTGTTGATCATCGTGCATTACCGGAATATCCAGCTCTGCCTTTAGCCTTTGTTCTATCTCAAAAGCTTCAGGAGCTTTGATATCTTCCAGGTTAATTCCGCCAAAAGTAGGTGCAATGTTTTTAACCGTTTCAATGAATTTATCTACATCTTTGGTATCTACTTCAATATCAAAAACATCTATATCGGCAAAGATCTTGAAAAGAAGGCCTTTTCCTTCCATCACCGGTTTAGAGGCTTCAGGACCAATATCTCCAAGACCTAAAACTGCGGTTCCATTAGATATTACCGCTACAAGGTTTCCCTTTGTGGTATATTTATAAGCATTTTCTTTATCCTTTTCTATCTCGAGACAGGGCTCTGCCACCCCTGGTGAATAAGCGAGGGAAAGATCCCTTTGCGTAGCGTATTTTTTGGTTGGTTTAACCTCTATTTTTCCTGGTTTTGGCTTGGCGTGATACACCAGGGCCTCTCTTCTTTTTCTAGGATTATTACTCATAATTTAATTTTTCTGCTAATTACAAAGGTAGCAAGCTTAGCTGCAAAATTGACTTTCTTTAACCAAAAGAAAATTTAAATTTTAATAAATTAGAAGAATATTTTCCTGCGGAATTTTTTATGAAAAATCAACAACAGAAAGCTGATTTATTCTGAATTATATGCAAGAAACAAAAATCTTTAGCTAGCAACCTGAAGCCTGAAACAAACAGTTAGTCTTTTAAAAACTGAATATTTCTCTTCAAACCTTCAAATTTGGTTCTCTTTACAGCCGATTTTCTAAAGATCTCATTAAAAGTTTCTTTAGTAAGTTCTTCCCAGCCTTTTTTATCTTTTTCAAGCAATTCTGGATGCGGATTAAATAATGGCTCGTTATGTGGTTTTGAAAACCTATTCCAGGGACATACATCCTGGCAAATATCACAACCAAACATCCAGTCTTCGAACTGGTTTTTATAAGAATTAGGCAATTCGTCTTTAAGCTCTATGGTAAAATATGAAATACATTTACTGCCATCTACCTTGTAAGGATCTACAATCGCATCAGTAGGACAGGCGTCTATGCAGGCGGTACAACTTCCGCAGTGATCGGTAACCGGCGTATCGTATTCCAACTCGAGACCTACAATCAATTCGGCTATAAAATAGAAAGAACCAGTTTGTTTGGAGAGTAAATTGGAGTGCTTCCCAATCCAGCCGAGTCCGCTTTTTGCGGCCCAAACTTTATCCATAACAGGGGCCGAATCTACAAAAGCACGCCCATCAATTTCTCCAATTTCATCCTGCATAAACTGCAATAGCTGCTTCAGTTTATCTTTAATTACAAAATGATAATCCCGGCCATATGCGTATTTACTGATTTTATAAGAATCTTCCCTCTGAGTTTCACCAGGATAATAATTTAACAAGAGTGAAATCACACTTTTAGAACCTTCTACCAATTTTGTAGGATCCAGTCGCTTATCAAAGTTATTCTCCATCCAGCGCATTTCCCCGTGACGGTTTTTCTTGAGAAACTCTTCTAAACGCGGAGCTTCTTCCTCCAGAAATTCTGCTTTCGAGATGCCACAAGATAAAAATCCGAGGCGTTCGGCTTCGGATTTTATCATACTTGTGTAAGCTTCCTTCAGAGTATCCTTCATAGTTTTACAAAGATGCGATTTTTAAAACATTTGAAAGATTTAAAACCAAAAGCTCTGGAAACAAAATTATATCCTGGCTTCGAAGAATATTCGGTAAATATGGCTATGGTGTGTTTTCGGCTATTGGAGCCATATGCTCATGGGTGATTTTCCAGCCATCACTGGTTTTAATGAAGAGTAAAGTTCCCTGCATCTTAAAATCATAAGCTTCTTCGCCCCTTTCAAATTTGAAATTGGCATGAAAAGTCACATTAGCTACGTCACCACCATATATATGGATTTCCAGGTCTTCCCAATCCCACTTTTCAACTTCAGTAATGCTACCAAGGAAATTTCGTTCGAATTCTTCATTTTCTTTAGGACCCTGTCTTTTATCGCCATCCTGGAATTCGGTAAATTTTGGTCCGTAGGCATGCATCGAGATTAATTTATCTGTCTCGTTATTTCTTATGCTTTGCTCAATCTCCTCAAGAGCTTCCTTCACTTCCTCCTTTTCTTGCGCGTACTCCTTATTCAAATCAATTTGGCAGTAAGCCGAGCTAAATCCAAAAAGTAAGACAATTAGAATAAAAATTTTAGCTTTCATCATACTTAGTTTTAAGGTTACTTTTTTTCAAACACGTGAATACTTAATATACAACTAATTGATTTACAAAACAATAAGGGTTTACAGGAGGTTTTTAAAATGCCTCCTGAGAAATCTTTAGGAAGAATAGTTTTTTTAGAAAACTTAAATGCGCTCAGTAATAATTAAAAGGAAACAATGATTGTTTATTAATCTAAAGTTAGATCAATATTATGGCCATCAGTAATAAAATAGATGGATTTAGCAGAATATAAAATTAGGATCTTGATTGAAATTTTAGAATAGCATTTTTTGGTTTGAGCGTAATAAGTGGCTTAATATCGATCTCATCAAAACCAGGAACTATTTTATACTGGCTTACCAATTCGGTGACTGCAATGATCATCTCGAACATGGCGAAGTTATTACCTATACATTTCCTGGGACCGGCGCCAAAAGGAAAATATTGCGAAGAAAATTTTCGTCCTCCTTCAGCGAAGCGTTCCGGTTTAAAAGCATCGGGATCTTCCCATAGATCAGGGTGACGATGAACCTCATGAATGGAGAACAATAAATTAGATCCAGGCTCGAAATATTTTCCTTCGAAATTATCTTCTTCAAGGTTAACCCGATCTATAAAATATGCCGGTGGATATAGTCTCATAGACTCTTCAATCACCTGCTGAGTAATCTGGCATTTGGTCACATAGCTCATCAAGTCCAGTTCCTGTTCCTTTAAGGCAGAAATTTCTTCATAGATCTTTTCCTGCCATTGCGGATTTAGCGCCAGCAATTGAGCTGTAAAGGTTAGTGCATTAGATGTAGTCTCATGACCGGCTGTAAAAAGTATCAGAATCTCATCTATAAGCTGCTCTTCATCCATAAAATTTCCGTCATCATACTTTGCTTCCAACAGCATATCCAAAAGATCATCATATTTTTCTTGTGAATCCCTTCTTTCCTGAACTATCTTGCTTAGAATGTTCCGGGCTTCGGCAGTTAGCTTAAGATAGCTATCGATCTTCCCGCTTGCTCTAAACCACCAACCCAGATAGGGCTGGCGTAGTTCCTTAACAAGCATTTTCTGGGTCTCTTCTGTAATATATTGCAGCCTGTTGATCTCCTCCTGATTCGCAGCACTGCTAAACAAAGATTTCACAACGGTTTGAAAAGCGAGATCATTATAAACAGGAAAAATATCAAGCTCTTCATTTACTGTGATCTTTTTATATTCCAGTAATATTGCTTGCTTTATAGAATCCAGCAGGTTAGCAAGTTGTTTTTTATGGAATGCAGGCTGAATTAGTTTTCGTTGTTTTTTCCAATGCTCGCCTTCTGAGGTAAGCAAACCTTTTCCAACATATTTAACCAGATCCTTAGTCTGAATCTCAGACTTTACGAAATTTTTCTGATTCTTTTGAAGTACATATTCCACCAGTCCGGCATCCCTGGAAAATATCACCGATTTATTAAATCCAATATTTAACCGAAATGTATCACCTTTCTTCTGAAAATTATCATGATGAAAAGGCAGAGGATTCTTTAAAATATTGGCAGAGTGCTTAAGGAATTTCAGTAAAGATACTTCAGGTATTTTGCCAGATTCAGTCATAAATTATTGATTAAAAAGTCCGCCCTGAATATCTCCTTTCACCCTGCCCAAATGTTTGTAAGCAGCTTCGGTCACTTCCCTCCCTCTTGGAGTTCTATAAATAAATCCTTGCTGAATAAGAAAAGGCTCGTACACCTCTTCAATGGTTTCCGCACTTTCGCTTACTGCGGTAGACAAGGTAGTTAATCCTACCGGACCACCTTTAAATTTATCAATAATGGTTTCCAGGATCTTATTATCCATTTCATCTAAACCGTGGGCATCTACATTTAAAGCTTTAAGCCCGTATTTAGCGATTTCCATATCTATTTTGCCATTCCCTTTAATTTGGGCAAAGTCCCGCACTCTACGCAGTAAAGCATTGGCAATCCTGGGAGTTCCGCGGCTTCTACCGGCAACTTCTATTGCAGCATCCAGGCTAATGGGAACCCGAAGTATCTCAGCGCTACGCTGTACGATATCTGAAAGCAATTCGGTTGAATAATATTGTAAGCGACTGGAAATACCAAAACGTGCCCGCATAGGCGCCGTGAGCAATCCTGAGCGCGTTGTAGCTCCAATAAGTGTAAACGGATTTAAATTGATTTGAACTGTTCTTGCATTTGGCCCAGATTCAATCATAATATCTATACGATAATCTTCCATTGCAGAATACAGATATTCTTCAACTACCGGACTTAACCTATGGATCTCGTCTATAAATAAGATATCACGTTCTTCGAGATTGGTAAGTAAACCGGCAAGATCACCGGGCTTATCCAAAACAGGACCTGAAGTGACTTTTATTCCAACTCCCAACTCATTAGCCAGGATATGGGCTAAGGTAGTCTTCCCTAATCCGGGAGGGCCGTGAAATAGAGTATGATCTAAAGCTTCTTCCCTTTGGTTTGCGGCTTCAACAAATACTTTAAGATTCTCCAAAACCTGATCCTGGCCGGCAAAATCATCAAAACTTAAGGGGCGCAATGCCCTTTCGATATCAAATTCTTCTGGGGAGAAATTTTCTCCTGAAGGATCAAGATTTTCATTCATAAAACATCAAAATTATGGAGCTGTATATAAGCAAAGATAAGTAAACTACTTCGGAGCAAGCTCACGAAGCTTTATTATTGAAAAATATAATTTGATTTCGGGGCAAGCCGCGGAGCATTCAATCCCGATTATCGAGTAAAATACCCTGGGGCAATTCTATAAGAATCTCTAAAATAAGTCTAAAAGCAAAAAACCTCTCCGAGTAGGGAGAGGTTTTTATATATTCTATTTATCAAGTTCAGTGATTTAATTCTTCTTCGTGATCCTGTAGAGGAACATTCTGCGGAACAAAATCCTGACCAGGAATTACATAATCTGTTCCTTCAAGATTCATCTTACTATAATCGTAAGACCAACGGTAAACTGCAGGAATAGCACCAGGCCAGTTTCCGTGAATGTGCTCTACCGGAGTAGTCCATTCTAAAGTAGTAGCATTCCATGGATTTTGTGTAGCCTTTTTTCCGTAGAACATAGAGCTAAAGAAATTATATAGGAAAACTACCTGTACACCAGCAGTAATAAGTGCAAATACCGTGATAATCACGTTTACATTCGCAAGATCATCAAAATAAGGAAATGCAGTGTTTGTATAGTAACGTCTAGGCAAACCGGCCAGACCTATAAAGTGCATTGGGAAGAACACCCCGTAAGCACCTACAGCAGTGATCCAGAAGTGAACATAACCAAGGTTCTTGTTCATCATTCGGCCAAACATTTTAGGGAACCAGTGATAAACACCGGCTAAAAGGCCGTAGATCGCAGATATACCCATTACCAGGTGGAAGTGAGCAATTACGAAATAAGTATCGTGAACGTTAATATCTAATGTTGAATCCCCAAGAATAATTCCTGTTAGACCACCGGTAATGAATGTTGAAACAAAACCAATAGAAAACAGCATTGCGGGGTTCATTTGCAAGTTACCTTTCCAGAGTGTTGTGATCCAGTTAAAGGCTTTTACTGCAGAAGGTATTGCAATTAATAATGTTGTAAATGTAAATACAGAACCTAAGAATGGATTCATCCCTGAAACGAACATATGGTGACCCCATACGATTGTAGAAAGGAACGCAATTGCAAGAATTGAAGCAACCATCGCACGGTAACCAAAGATTGGCTTACGTGAATTTGTAGCTAAAACTTCAGATACAATACCCATTGCAGGTAGAATTACAATATAAACTTCTGGGTGACCAAGGAACCAGAATAAGTGTTCGAATAGAACCGGAGAACCACCCTGGTGACTTAATACTTCACCCTGTATATAAATATCACTAAGGAAGAAAGAAGTTCCAAAACTTCTATCCATTATTAGTAAAAGTGCTGCAGATAATAGAACTGGGAAAGAAACCACACCAATAACGGCAGTAATAAAAAATGCCCAAATGGTAAGCGGAAGTCTCATCATAGACATTCCCTTAGTTCTAAGGTTAAGTACCGTAACAATATAGTTAAGCGATCCTAAAAGTGACGAAGCGATAAAGATTGCCATGGAAATTAACCAAAGGGTCATCCCCATACCAGAACCTCCAATAGCCTGTGGTAATGCACTAAGCGGCGGATAGATTGTCCAACCTGCAGAAGCAGGACCAGATTCTATAAACAGCGAGCTTAACATTATACAACAAGAGATAAAGAACAACCAGTAAGAAAGCATGTTCATAAACCCAGATGCCATATCCCGTGCTCCAATTTGAAGTGGAATAAGTAAGTTACTAAAGGTACCACTCAAGCCGGCAGTTAATACAAAGAATACCATGATGGTACCGTGTATGGTTACCAAAGCAAGGTAGATTGAAGGTGTCATCACACCTTCCGGAGCCCATTTATCTCCTAAAAGCCATTCGAAGATCATAAAAGATTCTTCTGGCCAGGCTAATTGTAAACGGAAAAGTACGGACATCATAATCCCTACAATACCCATTAAAATACCTGTGATAAGATATTGCTTGGCAATCATCTTATGATCTGTACTAAATATGTATTTAGTAATAAAAGTTTGTTTATGATGATGTCCGTGATCCTCGTGGTGATCGTGAGCCGGTGCTGTTGCTATTGCTGACATATCTAAAGTATATTCTTTTTAGTTCTGTTATTCTTGTGATTCCATAACGGTAGCAAACTCGTCTTGCTCGCTTAACCATTGGTTGTACTCTTCTTCGCTTTCTACTACAATCTTCATCTGCATATTATAGTGTGCATCTCCACAAATCTTGTTACAAAGCAAGAAGTAATCAAATTCGTATGAATCTAACGGAGCTTCTCCTTCAGCCATTAAGGCTTTGCTATTCTCTTTTCTTATTTTATTAATGGTTTTTACTTTATCTACCATATATTCTGAATCTCGCATTTCTGCTGTAGTAATATCTGGAGTAAAGGCAAATTGGGTTACCATACCAGGCACTACGTTCATTTGAGCTCTAAAATGCGGAAAGTAAGCAGAGTGAAGTACATCCTGAGATCTGAATTTAAACAAAACTTGTTTTCCAACCGGAAGGTGAAGTTCTGTAGTGATCTTATCATCATCTGCATACGTATCGTTCACGTTAAGTCCTACGGTGTTTATACCTTCAATAAAACGCACGTTAGCTTCTCCTAAGGTATTGTCCTCTCCGGCATATCTTGCCTGCCAGCTAAACTGTTTAGCGTAGATCTCAATAACTATTGGATCATCGTCTTCGCTAATATTCATTATATCACTCCAGGTAAATAATCCGTAGATAATTAAACCTGCAAGAGTAATTACCGGAATAATGGTCCAGATAAATTCAAGTTTATCATTATCTGCAAAGAAAAGAGCTCTGTTTCCCTTTTTCCCCTGATACTTATAAGCGAACCAGTGGAGCAATGCCTGTGTAATAACCTGCACTACCATAATAAGTCCGATAGATATAAACATTAACGTATCTACCTCGTTCCCGTGCTCTGAAGCAGCTTGAGGAAGGTATAATTTACTCCAATGCCAAAAGCTGTAAGCCATCCCCACGTAAAGGAAGATCATAAACCAAAGCATAAGCTTGGCTTGTTGCCTATTATCATTATCGTTAGCTATCTCAGCACTTTCGGCACCAGGACCTTTAGAAAGCTGAAAAATCTTAGACATTTGCCAACCGGTAACGGCCAATAGGGCTAGTACAATTATTACTAAAAATACGGTCATTTTATAATTTCTTCTTTAAACAATCTTTTATTAATAGTGGAAGTGTTCACTTTCCTTAATATACGGGTTGCGTTTAGCAAGCAATGGAGCTTTAGTAAGCGCGTTAAAGATTACAAAAGTAAACAATCCTCCAAAGAAAAATACTGCACTTATCTCAGGAATTCCTATAAACCAGGATTCTCCTACAGTTGAAGGCATAACCATTGTAAATATATCTAAATAATGCCCTACAAGGATAATAACTCCCGTCATCACCACAAACCAATTGATTCTTTTGTAATCGCTATTCATTAATACTAATAATGGAAAAACAAAATTTAATACTACCATACCGAAGAATGGCAAGCTGTAATTTTCAATACGACTAATAAAGTACACTACTTCCTCAGGAATGTTAGAATACCAGATAAGCATAAATTGCGAGAACCAAAGGTAAGTCCAGAAAATACTAATTCCGAACATAAACTTAGCTAAATCGTGTATATGACTGTTGTTTACAAAAGGCAGGTGACCTCTTGATTTCAGGTAAATACTCACCAATGCAATAACAGTAATTCCTGAAACAAACATACTCGAGAATACATACCAGCCAAACAAAGTACTAAACCAGTGCGGATCTAAACTCATAATCCAGTCCCAGCTCATCATAGATTCTGAAACAAGGAAGAATACTAAAAATCCTGCCGCAAGTTTAAAGTTCTTTTTAAAGTAATGGAGATCTGTAGCTTCATCAAGTCTTCTTGAATTTCTAACCAGAAAATGTCTAAAAATAAACCAACCTCCTAAAAATATAGCTGCTCTTATCAAGAAGAAAGGCACATTTAAATAAGCGGTTTTATTCTGAATAATTTCATCGTGAGCTACAACTTCTGGATCCATCCATATAAATAAGTGATTTAGATGAAAACCGGAAAGAGCCAATAATACGAACATAATAATCCCTCCAGGAACAATATATGCTGAAATAGCCTCCATAACTCTAAACAATACCGGAGACCATCCTGCTTGTGAAGCATATTGTAGCGCATAAAATGCTAAGACTCCCAGTGAAATCATAAAGAAAAAGAATGCAGCAACATAAACTGCAGCCCAGGGCTTGTTCTGTAATTGATGCAATTTATGCTCAAGATGTTCGGTATCATGCGCTCCGGCTTCAGCAGCGTGAGCTTCATCCTCATCAGCATTTCTGCTAGGTTCATCATCTAATAATACCCCGTGCTCGGCTTCTGCAAAGTTAGCAGCTTCCTCTTCTCCGTGGGATGTTTCACCGTGATGTTCTTCCGCAGCCATCATTTCTCTAACATCATCCAAATCTGATGGCGCCTGAAGAAACCCAATTACGAGCCCAATAGCACCAACAATCATAAAAATAATTGCTGTTAATTTTAATTTACTGGATAGCGTATACATATTTATAGATCTAAATGCTTTGTTCTTAATTATTGTTTTCTTCATCTAGGGTTAGCGCTGCACCTTCACCCTGAGATTCTTCTGCATTTTGCTGGGCTCTTTGTACTTCTACAGGATTGGCTTCAGCAATAGAGGCTTCTTTTTCTTCCTCAAAAGGTATTTCTTCACCGCCTTCCAGCTCATTCTTAAGATTCATTACATAATGAGTAATTTTCCAACGCTCTTCTTCACTGGTTTGTGCAGCATAAGAACCCATTGAATTCAACCCGTAATAAATTACATGATAAACACTTCCTTCGGTAATAGCACGCCCGGCATCATCGTAAGAAGGAATACCAAGAATCTTTTCTCTTTCAGCAAGAATCCCTTTACCATCTCCATTATCTCCGTGACAAACAGCACAGTAGATAGTATACAGTTGTTTCCCTTCATTAAGGTTGTCCTCTGTATACGGAAGTGGATTATTAAGATTGGCTTTAGCATTAGCCATACCTTCTGGTGTATTCTCGTAATCGTAAGGCATCCATCCTCTTGGAATAGTTCCTTCTACCGGAAGTTTGGCTTCCTGGCCGTTTACAAAAATATCGTATTCGCCATAAGTCTCATAGCCTATTGGTTTATACATATCTGGCATATACTGGTAATTGGGCTCGTCACTATCTGCACAAGACATTACAACGCCCCCAACCAGGAACAATACTATCGTTTTATAGAACAAATTTTTCATTCTGTCTATTTATTATCTATTAATTTAATTTCAGCAGCTCCGGTATCGTAAAGGAATTTCGTCAACTCATCTACGTTATGATCCGCAACATCAACTTCCATAAGGAACATATCATCAGTTGTTCTAACATCTGGATTTTCTGCTTGTTTAAAAGGCCATAATTTACTTCTCATATAAAAAGTAATTACCATAAGGTGAGCCGCAAAAAATACTGTAAGCTCAAACATAATAGGTACAAATGCAGGTGAATTCTCGATGAAACTAAAACTTGGTTTCCCTCCAATATCCTGCGGCCAGTCTTCTATCATAATGAAATTCATCATTGCAACTGCCACCACAAAACCAACAACACCGTAAAGAAAAGAGGTAATTGCCAATCTTGTAGGCGCTAAGCCCATAGCTTTATCTAAACCGTGAACAGGCATTGGCGTATAAATTTCACCAATATGATAACGAGCCTCTCTCACTTGCTTTACGCCCTGCAAAAGCAGATCGTCATCATTATAAATAGCGTGTATAACTTTTGATGCCATCTTAATTACTTATTTTTTAGTTCAGTTGCCTGTGCCACCCAATCTTCACGTTGTGCCGAATTAGGGAAGTTTTCTATCACTTCATCAAGCAATTCAAAATCATCCTGGGTAAGTTTACTTACCTGAACATAGGTATAAAGACCTACCTGGTGTAAACGCTGTTCAAGGAAGGGACCTACTGCTTTAAGTTTTTGTAGATTATCTGCTGTTTGATTTTCCGGGTTATAAGATCCGGTTCTGTCTAGCATTGTATCTATTCTATCCTTTTGAACTTCGGTAAGCACTAATGCATCTGCATTTACAGTTTCATTATGCCCATCGTCTCCTTCAGCTTTATAAGCATCGTCATCACCCATCTTCTTATCAACCTTAGTGTCGATATTTTTCTTTGGCTCACCTACATTTACGGGAGTATAATGTTTTACATCATCTCCGTGCTCTGCTCTAAGTTTTTTATACTTTGCTCCAGAAGATTTAAGTATTGTTTTTACTTCAGCCTGTGCAATTACAGGGAAAGACCTTGCATATAACAAGAACAATACAAAGAAGAATCCAAGAGTTCCAATAAATATTCCTATATCTACAAATGTTGGTGAGAACATTGTCCAGGAAGATGGAAGGTAATCGCGGTGAAGTGATGTTACAATAATCACAAAACGCTCAAACCACATCCCGATGTTTACCACAATAGAAATAAAGAACGAGAACATAATACTTGTACGTAATTTCTTAAACCACATAAACTGCGGAGAAAATACGTTACACGTCATCATTGCCCAATATGCCCAGGCGTAAGGCCCAGTAGCCCTGTTAAGGAATGCATATTGCTCATACTCTACTCCAGAGTACCAGGCAATAACTAACTCAGTAATATAAGCAACCCCAACAATAGAACCAGTAATCATAATTACTATGTTCATTAATTCTATATGCTGTACGGTAATATAATTTTCAAGATTAGATACCTTTCTCATAATGATAAGAAGAGTATTTACCATAGCAAAACCAGAGAATACCGCTCCCGCAACAAAGTAAGGAGGGAAAATCGTGGTATGCCAACCCGGTATAACCGATGTAGCAAAGTCAAATGATACAATGGTGTGTACAGAAAGTACCAAAGGTGTTGCCAAACCAGCAAGTACCAAAGAAACCTCCTCAAAACGTTGCCAGTCTTTTGCACGGCCACTCCATCCAAAACTTAAAATTCCGTAGATTTTCTTATTAAAAGGAGTAATTGCACGGTCACGAATCATCGCAAAATCGGGCAGTAATCCTGTCCACCAGAACACCAATGAAACAGAAAGATAGGTTGAGATAGCAAATACATCCCAAAGCAATGGCGAGTTAAAGTTTACCCATAATGAACCAAATTGGTTTGGTATAGGCAGCACCCAGTAAGCCAACCATGGTCTACCCATGTGAATTAAAGGGAACAAACCAGCCTGCATTACAGAGAAGATAGTCATCGCCTCTGCAGAACGGTTAATTGCCATTCTCCATTTTTGCCTGAATAATAAAAGTACGGCTGAAATTAGAGTACCAGCGTGACCAATACCTACCCACCAAACAAAGTTGGTAATATCCCAGGCCCAGCCTACGGTTTTATTAAGTCCCCAGGTTCCAATACCTGTAGAGATAGTATAAATTATACAACCTACACCCCAAAGAAAGGCAATAAGGGCAATTGAAAAGACAATCCACCAGGATTTATTAGCCCTTCCCTCTACCGGCGCAGCTACATCCACGGTAACATCGTGGTAGCTTTTATCCCCGGTAACTAAAGGCTTTCGTATAGGTGCTTCGTAATGAGACATATCCTTTTTTAATTGATTTCTTTATTAATTTATTAAGCTTCTGTTGTGTTCCTAATTTTGGTCTGGTACATCACGTTTGGTTTAGTACCTACATATTCCAATAAATGATACATCCTGTCATCTTCCTTCTTATCTCTAATCACAGCACCTTCATTGTTAATATCACCAAATGTCATCGCTCCTTTATCACAAGCTGCAGAACAAGCTGTCTGGAACTCACCATCTTCAATCACTCTTCCTTCACGCTTGGCATCAAGAATAGTTTTTTGAGTCTTCTGAATACACATAGAACACTTCTCCATAACCCCTCTTGAACGCACGGTTACATCAGGATTAATAACCATTCTTCCAAGGTCATTATTCATATGGTAATCGAACTCTTCGTTTTCAGTATAGTTGAACCAGTTAAAACGACGCACTTTGTAAGGACAGTTGTTAGCACAGTATCTTGTACCTACACAACGATTATAGATCATTTGATTCTGACCCTGTCTTCCGTGAGAAGTTGCAGCTACGGGACAAACAGTCTCACAAGGAGCATGGTTACAATGCTGACACATTACAGGTTGGAAAACTACCATAGGATTATCTGCCGGCTCTTCCAATTCCCCAAATTCAGAAAGAGAACTTCCTAAACCTGAAATGGTTTCCTTCTTCTCAAGATCATCAATAAAATTGTCTTCAGAAGAATAGTATCTGTCTATACGCAACCAGTGCATATCCCGAGATCGTCTTACTTCAGTTTTTCCTACCACAGGAACATTGTTCTCAGCGTGACAGGCAATAACACAAGCACCACAACCGGTACAGGCATTAAGATCTATAGATAGATTAAAATGATGTCCTACACTTCTATCAAAACCATCCCACATATCCACTTCAGGAGAGGTAACAGGTTTTTCAATATGATCTAAAGAAACTTCAGGAACCGAATTCCATACGTGAACATCTTTAGTATTAAATACCTCTAGCGTAGTTTCTTTAATAATATCTCCACGGCCCATTAGGGTATTGTGGAGCTGAACGCAAGCAAATTCGTGTACACCGGGAGCTTTCTCGATAGTTACAGACTGTACTGCGTTTAAGTTTTTATATAGTGGGTAAGCATTTACACCTACTTGCATTTCTTCCTGAATCCCTTCTTTCTTACCATAACCTAGCGCAAGTCCTACTGTACCTTTTGCCTGTCCCGGCTGAATAAGCACAGGAACATTTTTAACTACAGCGCCGTCTAAAGTTACGTTAGCATAACTTCCGTTTAAGCCACCGTTAGAAACATTTTCGTTCTCAAGACCCATAGACTCGGCATCGGCCTTGGAAATGGTAAGGTAATTATCCCAGGATGCTCTTGTTAAAGGATCTGGCATTTCTTGCAACCAAGGGTTATTGGCCTGCTGACCATCTCCCATAGAAGGTTTGGTATAAAGCGTTAGCTCCATCCCATTATTTTCTGAAGGTCGAGCTAACTCGCTGGCAGCTGTCGCAACATTTATAGATCCTGAAGCTTCAGATGCTCCAATTTCTACTGGTGAAGTCGCTTTAAAAACACCATCGTGAAGCGCGGTATTCCAGGAAGGAATACTACCACTCCATGTTTCTTTTATATACTCGTGATAAGATTTATCATTACCAGTCCATTTCAACAAGCAGTCCTGAAACTGTCTTGTATCAAATAACGGTCTAATTGTAGGCTGCATTAAACTAAAGTCTGAAGCTGTATATTGAATATCACCCCAGCTTTCTAAATAATGCGGAGTTGCAGCTACAAACTTACAAAGCTGAGCAGTTTCATCAGGCTTCATACTAAAAGCCAAAGAAACTTCAACCTTCGCTAAAGCTTCAGCAAACTCTTTCCCATTAGGCAAAGAATAAGCAGGGTTCACCCCAGCCATTAATACAGCACCAACAGAACCAGATTTCATATCCTCAACCGCCTGCATAACTTCTTCAGCATTACCCTGACGAATCATACGAGGATTATCGGTATCCATAACAGCGCTTCCCAGAGCCTCATTAATTTCAAGCACTAAAGCCTGGGCATTAGCGTCTGGAATTCCAGAAACAACTACTGCACCACTTCCGGCTTTTCTTAGCTGGCGTGCTGCTTTCACAACCGCATCGTCTATTTTAGCAGGCAAATCACTGGTAGAAGAACCACCGGCAACATAACCATACAATGCAGCCAACACAGCTTTTTGCTGCGATGGAGTTACAGGATAACGCTTATCAGCATTCGCTCCTGTTAAACTCATATTAGATTCAAACTGAACGTGACGAGACATTTTACCATTCTTAGGTACGCGACCCTTAGCATAGCCTGCATCATATCCACCGCCCTGCCAGTCGCCAAGGAAATCGGCTCCTACAGAAACAATAGTTTCAGCTTTAGAAAAATCGTAATTTGGTAATGCACGCCTTCCGAATTTAGACTGGAAAGCATTTAAAGCATCGTTTTCAGAAACCGTATCGTAAACTACGTGACGTACATTAGGATACTTTTCTGAAAATTCATTTATCAATTTTGTAGTTGAAGGGCTGGCAAATGTTTGAGTTAACAAAATCATATCACCAGAAACATTATCAAGGGCACTTCCAACCTCACGGTCAAACTCTTCCCAGGAAACATTTCTTCCTTCAATCATTGGGCGTTTTACCCTATTGGCGTCATACATTGACAATACCGAAGCATGCACACGAGAGTTAACTCCGCCTTTAGACTTCGATAATTCATTATTTTCAATCTTAATAGGCCTTCCTTCCCTGGTTTTCACCAATACGCTGGCAAAATCAAAACCATCTGCAATGGTAGAGGCATAGTAATTCGCTACCCCAGGAACAATACGCTCCGGCTGCACCACGTAAGGAATAGATTTAATAACAGGCCCTTCACAAGCAGCCAATGAAGCCGCTGCTGTACTAAACCCAACATATTTCAAGAAATCCCTTCTTGAGGTTTTTGAACTTTCAAGGGAGTTTTTATCCCCAAGAAATTCATCAACTGGAATTTCTTCAGCAAATTCTTTTTGTTGGAGCGTCTCAACAACAGAGCTGTTTTCATTTAGCTCTTCAACACTTTTCCAGTATTTTTTGTTTGATGACATATATATCTAGATATTAACTTCTTAATTAACCCCGAACAACCGGGAAAAAAATTTTAGTAATGGCATTTGGCACATTCAAGGCCTCCCATTTGAGCAACTGTAAGTTCTTCTACACCGTACTTCTTAGATAATTCTTCGTGAATTTTCTCATAATACTCATTCCCTTCCATTCTAACATTGGTTTCTCGGTGACAATTGATACACCAACCCATTGTTAACGGTGCATCCTGATAAACCACTTCCATTTCCTGTATTGGTCCGTGACATTTCTGACACTGAATTCCACCAACTGTTACGTGCTGTGAGTGATTAAAGTATGCGAAATCTGGAAGGTTATGTATTCTAACCCATTTCACAGGTTTTTCTTCTCCTGTATAATCCTGCTCTGCAGGGTTCCAGCCTACCGCATCGTACAACTTAGCGATCTCACCGTCATAAAATTCTTTAGAATAATCTTCGGTAGCAGTTTCTGGAGCAACTTCAGATATTGTTTTGTGACAATTCATACAAACATTAAGCGAAGGGATACCCGAGTGCTTAGATGTTCTAGCTGAAGAGTGACAGTATTTACAATCTATCTCGTTATCGCCGGCGTGAATTCTGTGCGAATAGTGAATTGGCTGAATTGGCTGATAACCCTGATCGATCCCAATCTGCATAAAGAAACCATAAGCGAACCAACCAATAACCAGCAAGCCAAAAACAGCACTTACTAAAACAAGGAATTGATTTTCAACAAAAGATTTCCAAATCGGTTTTCTTTTTGGCTTCTCAGGAATAACAACCCCACTTGCGGTTGCAAAATTTCTTAAAGTTTTGTTTACCAGGAATAATACTGCAAGCAGCATCACCAAAACAAAAAGTAGAATTCCCAGAATAACATTTACCGAAACCCCTCCACCTGAAGATTCACCTCCAGCAGATTCACCACCGGTTTGCGTCGCTTGCGGTTCTGGCTTTGGTTGCTCTACATAAGCAAGGATATCATCAATATCAGTATTTGATAATTGAGGAAAAGCCGGCATAGCAGTTTGGTTATACTCTTCGTAGATCGCTACAGCCTCATTATCTCCAGAAGCAATTAACTCCTGGCTATTCTTGATCCAGCTGTACAACCAATCCATATCCCTTTTCTCGGTCACCCCATGAAGAGCAGGACCAATAGAAGCTGAATACGGTTTGTGGCAGGCAGCACATAGCGAATTAAACAAGGATTTTCCATTCGCAGGATCTCCAAGATCTGACGTAGCCGCAGAATCTCCTGAAGATTCACCCGATGATTCATCGGTTTGCTCCTGGCCTTCGGCTGCGGCATCTTGCGAAGCCTCCTCCTGTGCAATTCCCAAAACGCTAAATGAGATAAAAAATGCTACACTTAATAGCAATAGTCGCGAAGTTGAGTGGCGGTATTTCACCTTTTTCATATTATAAGTTGAATTAACGTCTTAACTTTGGTACGGTTTTTAAAGCCTTAAGCCTTAGTAATATTAACATTTCGCACCCTTAAATTCGGCAACAAAAGTAATACTTAAAGTCGATTTTCGGAATGTTACAATAGTGTTAATCGGTAATTTATACTAGTTCTAAATAATAAAACACATCTTGTTTAAGTTATTAAATTATACTTTTGCCTTAAATAAATAACTATGAGAAAATTAAGCTTAAACAAACTTCTGTTAAGTTGTTTTATCTCAGGAATTTCTTTTCTGAATTTAACAGCACAAGAAGGTCAGGTCAATATAAGTGAAAACGATAAGATCACTAAACTTTTGGAACTAAAATCTGAAATGAGCAAGGATAACGAAATTGGAGATCGTTATAAAATTCAGCTTTTTTACGGGAATAATGGGGAAGCCAACGAAGTTATTAAGGATTATCGCAGTAAGTTCGAATACCCCTCTCTAATCGCTTACGAAGCCCCTAATTATAAAGTATGGGTAGGTAACTTTAGAAATCGCCTGGAAGCCGATAGAGCTCTTCTTAAGATTAAAGAAAGCTTTCCTTCAGCATTTATCCCAAAACCCAGACGCAAATAGTTTTCAAAAGAAATATTTAAAGCTATTTTCAGCAAAATCAGAACATAAAAAAAGCGGCCTAAAGCCGCTTTTCTCTATTCAATAGTAAACCTAATTATTTAAGTTTCTTTTTAACTTCTACTTCACGGAAAGATTCTACTACATCACCTTCCTTAATATCGTTGTAATTCTTAACCTGAAGACCACAGTCATATCCTTTTGCAACTTCCTTCACATCGTCTTTAAAACGTTTTAATGAAGCAAGCTCTCCGGTATAAATCACAACTCCGTCGCGAATTAGACGAATTCCAGCGTTTCTGTAAATCTTACCAGAAGTCACCATACAACCTGCAATGGTTCCAACTTTAGAGATCTTAAAGGTTTCCCTAATCTCTGCAGTACCGGTGATCTCTTCTTTAAGCTCTGGAGAAAGCATTCCTTCCATCGCATCTTTAAGATCATTGATCGCATCGTATATAATTGAGTAAGTTCTGATATCAATTTCTTCCTTATCGGCTACCTGTCTTGCATTTCCAGCAGGACGAACGTTAAACCCAATAATTACAGCATCTGAAGCCGAAGCAAGTAATACATCACTTTCTGTAATAGCACCTACACCTTTATGAATAATATTCACCTGAATTTCTTCAGTAGATAATTTCAGGAAGCTATCAGTTAAGGCTTCTACAGAACCATCCACATCACCTTTAAGGATAATATTAAGTTCTTTAAAGTCACCTAAAGCAATTCTACGTCCAATTTCATCAAGGGTAATATGACGCTGAGTTCTAACACTCTGCTCACGTTGCAACTGAGTTCGCTTAGCAGCGATATCTTTAGCTTCACGCTCATCTGTCATCACCTTAAACTTATCACCAGCTTGAGGAGCACCGTCAAGTCCAAGAATAGAAACCGGCGTTGCTGGTCCTGCTTCTTTAACCTCATGCCCACGCTCATCGTGCATCGCTTTCACCTTACCACTATGGCGACCTGCTAATACATAGTCTCCAATCTTTAAGGTTCCTGCCTGCACAAGGATAGTAGCTACATAACCTCTACCTTTATCAAGGAAGGCCTCTACTACTGTACCTGTCGCTGTTTTAGACGGATTAGCTTTTAATTCAAGAATTTCAGATTCCAGTAAAACTTTCTCAAGCAGCTCTTCAACTCCCATTCCTGTTTTAGCTGATATATCGTGAGACTGAACTTTACCACCCCAGTCTTCAACAAGCAAGTTCATCCCTGCCAGTTTTTCTTTAATTTTCTCTGGATTCGCCGTTGGCAAATCAGATTTATTGATCGCAAATACAATAGGAACACCGGCAGCCTGGGCGTGAGAAATAGCCTCTTTAGTCTGCGGCATCACATCATCATCTGCAGCGATTACAATAATCGCGATATCTGTTACCTGTGCACCACGAGCACGCATCGCCGTGAAGGCTTCGTGACCAGGAGTATCCAGGAAGGTCATTCTTTGACCGTTTTTAAGCTCTACACCGTAGGCTCCAATATGCTGTGTAATACCACCGCTTTCCCCGGCAATAACATTTTCTTTACGAATATAATCCAGCAAAGAAGTTTTACCGTGGTCTACGTGACCCATTACAGTTACAATTGGTGCTCTATCTTCAAGATCTTCCGGATTTTCAGGAACTTCTTCTACTGTTTCCTCGATATCTGCAGTTACAAAATCTACTTCGTAACCAAATTCATCTGCAACAATAGAAAGTGTCTCAGCATCTAATCGCTGATTCATCGTTACCATCATTCCAAGAGACATACAGGCCGAAATTACTTTCGTTACCGGCACATCCATCATCGTAGCAACTTCACTTACTGTTACAAATTCTGTAACCTTAAGGATTTTACTATCTGTTTCCTGCTGTGCAAGATCGTCTTCTGAACGTTGACGGTGTTGATCTCTTTTATCTCTTCTATATTTAGCTCCTTTACCTTTACCAGATTTACCCTGAAGTTTTTCAAGGGTTTCACGTACCTGCTTTTGAACTTCTTCTTCGCTAGGCTCTTCTTTAGTAATAGGTTTAGCTCTTTTTCTAGGGGCTCCTTTCTTACCGCCACCCTGATTTGAAGCTCCAGGCTTCACATCTTTACTAATTCTTCGACGACGCTTCTTACGCTTTTCTTTCTCCTTCTTCTCCTCAGCAGCTTTCTTTTCGTCTTTTTTCTTTTCGGGTTTTTTAAATTGAGAAAGGTCAATTTTCTTCCCGGTAAAGTTAGGGCCGTTAAGCTTGGTATAATTAGTTTTATGAGTCATAGACTCAGGATCTTTCGCCTCTTCTTCTTTAGCTGAAGGCTCTTCCTCTTTTTTGGAAGGTAATTCAGTTTTTTGATCCTCTTTAGAAGGTGCTTCTTCTTTGGGTTTTGGAGATTCAGTCTTTTCAGGCTTTTCCTCCTTGGCTTCAGGCTTCTTGGCTTCCTCGGGCTGTTCAGGTTGCGCTGGCGCTGGCTTCTCCTCTTCTTTTTCGGCTTTTTTCTCCGGCTTTTTATCCAGATCAATTTTACCTACTTTTTTAGGACCAGCCAATTTTGCTCTAGAAGAAACTGCTTCTTCGTCTTTACGACGCTCAGTTTCTTTCTTTTCCTCGGCTTTGCGTTTCTCCTCCTGCTCTTTCTCTCTTGCTAAACGCAATTCTTCCTTCTCCTTTCTCTTTTCTTCACCTACTTCTTTAGACTCGACTTTTTTAGACTTGTCGGTCTCAAATTCATCAGAAAGCACCTGATAAACTTCGGGTGAGATTTTGGTAGTAGGACGTGCCTCAATATCGTGACCCTTAGAATTTAAAAATTCTACAGCCCGGTCTAACGAAATATTGAATTCACGTAATACTTTGTTTAGTCGCATTGTTTTTGCTTCAGCCATAAATTGCCCTCTAAATTAACCTCTTTTAATTATTTATATTCTAATGAGTTTTTTACTACTCTTCAAATTCTTCTTTTAAAACCTTCACTACTTCGCGAATGGTTTCTTCTTCTAAATCGGTAAGTCTAATAAGATCTTCCAATTCCTGTTCCAAAACACTTTTTGCAGTGTCCAGCCCAACTCTTGAAAATTCTTTGATTACCCAATCTTCAATTTCATCAGAGAATTCTTTTAATTCTACATCTTCTTCCACTCCTTCTCTGAAAACGTCTATTTCGTAACCGGTTAACTGCCCGGCAAGCCTAATATTATGACCTCCACGGCCAATAGCTTTAGAAACTTCTTCTGGCTTAAGCATTACCTCAGCCGTTTTATTTTCTTCATCTAATTTAATAGATGTAATTTTTGCAGGACTCAATGCCCTGGTAATATATAATTGATCGTTATTGGTGAAATTGATCACATCTATATTCTCATTCCCCAATTCGCGAACAATACTATGAATTCTAGACCCTTTCATACCTACACAGGCACCAACGGGATCAATTCTATCATCGTAAGTATCTACCGCTACTTTTGCTTTTTCACCAGGAACACGAACCACATTCTGGATAGTAATTAAACCATCAAAAACCTCAGGAATCTCCTGCTCAAATAGTTTTTCAAGGAAAACCGGAGCTGTACGTGAAAGTATAATTGTAGGCTTATTTCCTTTAAGCTCTACACTTTCTATTATTCCTTTTACGTTATCTCCTTTTCTGAAGAAATCTGAAGGAATTTGGCGATCCTTTGGTAAAACGATCTCGTTTCCTTCGTCGTCTAACAAAATAATTGCCCTGTGCCTAATATGATGAACTTCTGCGGTGTAAATTTCGCCTTCAAGCTCCTTAAAGTGCTTGAAAATATTAGTGTTATCGTGTTCGTGGATTTTAGAAATAAGATTTTGCCTTAAAGCCAAAATAGCACGACGACCCAAATCTACAAGTTTTACTTCTTCTGATACATCTTCACCAACTTCAAAATCGGGTTCAATTTTTCTAGCTTCAGCAAGAGAAATTTCCTGGTTAGGATCTTCTACCTCACCATCGGCAACCACAACCCTGTTTCTCCAAATCTCGAGATCTCCTTTATCTGGGTTTACAATAATATCAAAATTATCGTCTTCACCATACTTTTTCTTTAAAGCACTCCTAAACACATCTTCAAGGATGGCCATTAGGGTTACACGATCTATCAATTTGTCATCCTTAAACTCTGAAAATGACTCAATCAAGGCGATATTTTCCATATCAATTTGAGGTTAAAATGTTATCATAACTTTAGCGTCTGTAATCTCAGAATATGGCAATACCGCTTCTTTTTGCACGGTATGCTTTCCTTTTCCTACGGGTTTTGGCTCTCTGGCTTTCCAGTTTAGTTTAATCCCGTTCTGATCTACTTCAGTTAAAGTTGCTTCAATTTTTTCGTTATTGGTAGTCACCTGCAGTTTTCTACCCAGGTTTTTCCGGTATTGCCGTTCCAGGCGCAAAGGTTCAGAAACTCCTGCCGAGCTAACTTCCAAAGAAAAATCCTCTTCTTCCCTGTCTAGATTGTGTTCAACTTTACGGCTTACCGCAATACAATCGTTAACAGAAACCCCATTATCACCGTCTATTACGACAGAAATCTTGTTGTCTTTCGTGATATTAAGGTCTATTAAAAATAGTGAATTATTTTCCTGGAAAGCTTCCTTCAACAAATTTTCTACTTTATCCTGCAACATAGCTTATAAAAAGAGGGGACTTTATGTCCCCTCGCTGTACTTTTTTAGTTTCAACGCTGCAAATATAATAATAATTTCAGAGAAAGAAAACCAGACTTGAAATGAAATTTTATTCTTAACTTTAATAAAGCAATCATTTTTAAACTCTTAGAAGAATCTATGAAAAAAATACTCGTTCCAACCGACTTTTCTGATACCGCCGAACACGCCCTAAAAATAGCCGCTCAATTGGCAAAGAAACACGATAGCGAGATCTACCTTCTACACATGTTAGAACTACCTTTGCAGCTTATAGACCCTGTAGGTGGCGGTAGCAGCCAAAATTTACCGGAATCTATTTTCTTTATGAAGTTAGCTCACCAGCGTTTTGCCAAACTTATGGCCAGGCCTTTCCTAAAAGACATTAAAGTTCACGAAACGGTAATGTTCCACCAGGCTTTTGAAGGCATTATGGAGGTAAGCCAGGAATATAAATGTGATATGATTGTAATGGGCTCCCATGGCGCGAGCGGTTTCAAAGAAATGTTTATTGGCAGTAATACCGAAAAAGTAGTACGCACCTCAACTATTCCTGTTCTCGTAATTAAAAACGAGCATGAAAACTTTGAGGTCGAGAATTTTATTTTCGCTACTGATGCAGACATAAATAGCAAAAAAACACTGGAAGCCGCCTACGATTTCTCTAAACTAACCGAATCTAAATTTCACATTCTCTTCATCAACACTCCTAATAACTTTATTACCAGTACCGAAGTTAGAGAACGTATAGAAAACTTTGTTCAAGACACCACCGTAAAAGATTATAAAATACATATTTACAATGATGTAAGTGTAGAAAAAGGGATTTTAAATTTCGCTTTAAAAAAGGAAAAAACCCTAATTGGAATTGGTACTCACGGGCATAAAGGTTTAGCTCATTTCTTTAATGGCAGCATAAGCGAAGATCTAGTGAACCACGCCAAGATGCCGGTAGTGACTTTTAAGATCGTTTAGAGAAAAGATTTTAAAGCACCATTTCTAATATTTTTCCATAAATAGTTCCAAAAAGACTTGGTTTGGGTGCGTTTGGTCTTTATATTTTTCTGTTCTTTTTCGGCAGAAGTAGCCTCGTTATTTACTATTAAGTTTGCCAGCGCAGAAAGGAGCTTATTCTTTTCTTCCCCATCTTCCCTCAGCACTTCTACTTTAAAATTATCATAAATCAGTTTCATCTCTCCGGTAGAGTTTTGGCTATTCCCGGCAAAGTTGAATCGCATATCTCTAATTCCGCCTTCAGTTTTCACATTTAACGCAGGCTTCAAAAATTCATTAATTCCCTCACTGGAAATCCTATCCATTTGTCCTGAAATAGTAAATGCATCAGCCTTATTAGAAATATCAAAATTCCAATTTACATTAAGATTAGCCTCTCCCATAAACTGGGTTTCCACATCTATATCGGTTCTGGGAAAATCTTTTTTAGACATTTCCATATTCGTAATATTATAAATACTGGCATCTAGATTTTTAAAAGTAACCTTTCCCGCCCCTCTTTTAGCCTTCACCAATTCTTCATATTGTATGGCCAGGTTTTTCACCCTAATAGTATCCAGCTTTAATCTTATAGGTAACTCCCTAATCATTCTACTATACATAGGCTTTTGGCGCGTATCGTCTTTTACGCGTTTATCACGGTAAATTTTTATATCACCATTCGCTATTTTCATATTTTCACTTAAGAGGCTAAGCGAATCATTTTTAAGATTCCATTTAAAAGAATTAAGCGCCAGTTCTTCGATACTTAGATCGAACCTATCTTTCTCATACGGAATATGCTGCTGAAATTCCTGCTTATCATACAAAGGTTTTATATTGATCTTATTGAACGTAAGGGAACTACCGTCAATTTTTATCTTCTCTACAAACAAATCATGTTGATCATTCAAATTGAAAAATAAACTATCTGAAGCCATTTGAAGCTGTTCATAATTAAACGGAAGCCCATTTTTAAAAGATTCCTGGTCTGCGCTTACATCTTTCATAGTAAGCGATGGAATGCTGGCAAAAAGTTGGTTTTTAACCGAATCGTTTTTAGCCATTTTAAAACTGCCATTAGCAATCTCTACAGATTTGATCAACATGTCTAATTTTGTTGAATTTCCATTTTTAGAGCTATCTTTTTTCTTTTCTTGCTGGGCTTGGGTATAAATCGTTACTTCAGGTTTTACAAGTTTTAAGGTAGAAATTTCAATTTTCTTACTGCTTAAGTATACCAAAATATCAATACCCTCCAGTTCTATTTCCTCTGCGGTAATTTGCAAGCCACTCTTCCTATAAACCGCTTTGTTTAAGGAAGCACTTCTTTCTAAAATACTTGCATTAAGATTATTATATTCAAATTCTGACTTACTTAAGTTTTCCTGAAGTGCAGTTTTCATTTTGCTCTCTATAAATAAATTGCCACCAATAATAGCAACCACCAACACTATAAGAATAACAATAAAACCGAGAATTATTTTAGACCTTTTTTTCAAATCTTCATCTTTTTTTACCATTGAAATTTACAATTTCAAAACACTAAGTTTCCTTGTTTAAGAGTTTTTAACTTAAAAATTTAACCCCGAAGTTTTCTTTGCGTTAAATTTTAGCAAAAGCCTATAAACATCAAATTTTCAATGGTTTTTGATTGTATATTTGTCCAAACAACCTAACAGAAATCATGATTTTTAAATTAAGCATCAAAGTAATATTTATAGCCGTAGAAATCTTTTTAGCGGTGTATAGCTTTGCGCTTAGTGATAGTCTATTGATCAAATTTCTGTTTTTTGCGGTAACAGCGGTAATTATCGCTTTTTCCTTAACCAAAATAACAAACAAATTACTACCTATAGATAAAGACTATATCTCCTCGGAAGAAGAAGACGAGGATTAGAATTTTTTAATTATCATCATATTAAAAATCCGAAGATTTATTTCTTCGGATTTTTTTATATTCCCCACTATGAAGCTCATTTGTATTTCAGATACTCATAATAAACACGATCAAATCCCAATTCCTGATGGTGATGTCTTAATTCATGCAGGAGATATTACTGAAGGTGGTACAAAAAGAGAAGTGTTAGATTTTCTGGAATGGTTTTCTTCACAACCACATCAGCATAAAATATTTATTGCCGGCAACCACGATTTCTATTTTGAAAAAAACGAGGATAAAGCTATTCAGGAAATTATTCCGCAGAATGTATGTTATTTAAAAAATGATGGCATCACCATTAATAATATAAAATTTTGGGGTTCCCCGGTAACACCCGGAAACGGCATGTGGGCTTTTAATCAAAAACAAACACAGGAAATAAATAAACACTGGAAGCAAATTCCCGAAGACACTCAAGTTCTTATTACCCATACCCCACCCTATAAAATTAAAGATGTATTGAATAACGGAAGGCACGCCGGCTGTGCTTCTTTATTAAAAACCATTCAAAATCGACAAATAGAATTCCATATTTTTGGTCACGTTCATGATTCCTACGGAATTACTTCTGTTTCGGGAACAAAATTTATTAACGCCTCTTGCCTGGACAATAAGGATAGATTTCTGCATCAACCGCTAGCAGTAACTATTAAATAGATACAAAAAACTTCTTTTTATCGTTATAAGGGAATACCCTTAATTAACCTGTAAGATAATTCATTCAAGCTCAAGCATTAAAAGCTTAATAAAAATTAAAAAAGATGCTTTAGTCGTTAAATATTTGCTAATCACAGGATTATTAAAAGTTTTTTAACAGAGATAAAGAAATCTAAGTGTAATTTAGCCATCTCTAACACCTATAATACCAACACCTATGGAATTTAATACTAACCCTAATGCTACGCTCGACGAGTTTAAAAGCTTGATCTCGTATAGCATTTTTCACTTACACTCCGAAGAAGATTCAAATTACACCATTCTGCATCGTGCTATTATCAAAAAATATTTTGATGCCAAGAATGTAAGAATTAACTACAAAGAACATACTGTAGATTTACAGATACCAGTAGGAAAGAGAAAGTACACAGGAATTACTTTTGAATGCCAGGACTTAGAACGTTTTCTAAAATCCTGTTTAAAGAAAGATGAAAAAAGCATGGGTTTTTACCAGGAAGCTTTAAATCATTACAGCATTTTTCACGCTGCTTAATATTATAAGCCGCTAAAGATTAAAGCCATGCGCCCTACCGTATGGCTTTTTTATTATTCAATAATTAAGCATATACCTTACTCTTGTTTTAACTTAAATTGGTTAATTTTGAACTTTTTGAGCGAAATGTTACAATTCACATATTTTTGCAGCGTTAACGAGACACTATGAGTAAAAATCAGCAATCTACAGATCACAAAAAATATTTCATTTTTGAAAAGAAGAACTACCAGTTTATGTTTATTGGGCTGGCAGTAATTGCCCTGGGTTTTATCCTTATGGCCGGTGGCGGAAGTGACGATCCAAATACTTTTAACCCAGATATCTATAATTTTCAGCGCATTCGTTTGGCACCAACTTTAGTACTACTTGGTTTCGCCATAGAAGTATATGCTATTCTTTTAAATCCCAAAAAGTAAATTACATTGAACGAATTAGATGCTGCCATTCTGGGAATTATCCAGGGGCTAACCGAATTTCTACCCGTTTCTTCCAGCGGTCACCTGGAACTTGGCAAGGCACTATTAGGCGATAACAGTATACCTAGTGAATCCTTACTTTTTACCGTAATTCTTCACGCCGCAACCGCATTGAGCACCGTAGTGGTGTTTAGAAAAGATGTAGCAGAAATTTTTAAAGGACTGTTCCAGTTTAAATGGAACGAGGAATTTAAATTTTCCCTAAAAATTGTGCTGTCTATGATTCCGGCAGCGCTAATCGGTCTATTCTTTGAAGAACAATTAGAAAGCCTCTTTGGAGGAAACATCATATTTGTTGGGTTTATGCTTATTGTTACAGCGCTCTTGTTGTGGCTGGCAGACAAAGCCAAAAACACAAATAAACCGGTAAGTTACAGTAATGCTTTTGTAATAGGTGTTGCTCAGGCTATCGCAATTTTACCAGGAATCTCCAGAAGCGGGGCTACAATTTCTACTTCGGTATTATTAGGAAACGATAAAACCAAAGCCGCAAGATTTTCCTTTCTAATGGTGGTTCCTTTAATATTAGGAAAAATTGCAAAAGATCTTTTAAACGGTAATTTAATGGAAAGCTCTACTTCTTTCTCTGTGCTTGCAATAGGCTTTGCCACTTCCTTTATCGCCGGACTTGCTGCCTGTACCTGGATGATTAGTATTGTTAGAAAAAGTAAACTCTCCTATTTTGCTATTTACTGCTTTATTGCAGGAATTGTCTCTATAGCCATTGCATATTATAATTAGAAATCGAAAAACTTTTATGACTACAGAAATTGAAAAATTTACTCCTGAAGATTTTAAAAATGGCCAAATTCTGGTTTTTGATAAACCCCTGGAGTGGACTTCTTTTCAGTTAGTAAATAAAGTGCGTTGGCTAATTAGAAAGAGCTGCGGAATAAAAAAAATAAAGGTTGGCCATGCCGGCACTTTAGATCCTTTAGCAACCGGCGTTTTGGTTATCTGTACGGGGAAATTCACTAAAAGAATCCCCGAACTACAGGGAACAGAAAAGGAATACACCGGCACCTTCACCCTGGGCGCCACCACTCCTTCTTTTGATATGGAAACTGAAGTTGACAAAACTTTTGAAACAAGCCATATTTCTAAAGAAAATCTTGAAGAAGCCACCCAGAAATTTACAGGAGAAATAGAGCAGGTACCTCCGGTTTTTTCAGCTTTAAAAAAAGATGGCAAAAGACTGTATGAGTATGCCCGCAAAGGAGAAGAAGTGAAAGTAGAAAGCAGACCTGTTACTATAAAAGAGTTTGAGGTTAATGCACCCCGATTCCCCGAAGTGGATTTTAGAATAGTTTGCAGCAAAGGTACCTATATAAGGAGTATGGCTAACGATTTTGGCCTGGCTCTAGACTCTGGCGCTTATCTTTCTACCCTCAAGCGTACTCGTGTTGGAGAATTTAGTATAGAGAATGCTTTAGACCTCGAATTTTTTGAAAAATTACTACCTTCAGCATAAAATAAACCAGCTTAGGTTTTGTTTTATAGCATGGATTTTTTCGAAAAACATAAAGCCCTTATTATTACCGTACTTTTTTGTTCGGTATTAATTCTTGGACTTTATAATTTCAACTTATCGCAGAAGAAAAAAATTGAACAGCAAATGCTGGTAGATTTAGAACAATATACCGAAGCTGAGGAGACAGAAGAAGAGAAACCAGAGGAAGAACCTAAGCCAGAAACCACCCAGAACCAGAATTCACCAAAAACGCATAGAGCATTCAACGAAAATCAGGAAGCACGGGAAGAGAATTTTAACCGGGAACTCGACGAAATTCTGGAAAAAAACAGTGCTCAGCAGGAACAAAGTTCAGACAGTGACAACGACGCTTCTACTGCCGGAACTTTCGCTACCGGAAAAAAATCAGAAAACAAAAAAAGATCTGATGGTGATAACACCTCAGAAGATATTTCAACCCAATCTGGGAGTTTGAGAAACAGCTCAATTTCATTTTCGCTTCGCGGAAGAAATGCCGTTTCCATCCCAAATCCCATTTACACCTGTGATCTCCCCGGAAAAATTGTAGTAAACATTACCGTAAATGCTGAAGGACGGGTTATTGATACTGATATTAACAAAGCAAGTTCAAACTCAGATAACGAATGTTTAACGGAAAAAGCACTCGAATACGCCCTTAACGCCAGGTTTTCGCGGTTAGAAGGAAGAAATGAGCAACCAGGCACAATCACTTACAATTTTAAACCTTAAGAATGGAAAAACTAAACCGCTGTGGATGGTGTGAAGGTGATGAACTCTATGAAGCTTATCACGATAACGAATGGGGTGTACCCGTGTATGATGATGATACTATTTTTGAATTCCTTATCCTGGAAACCTTTCAGGCAGGTTTAAGCTGGATTACCGTGTTGCGTAAAAGGGAGAACTTCAGGGAAGCTTTTGATAATTTTGATTATAAAAAAATCGCGAATTATTCTGAAGAAAAAATTCAGGAATTACTTCAAAATCCGGGAATTATCAGGAATAAACTAAAGGTTCGAGCCACTGTGACTAACGCTAAAGCCTTTATGGAAGTTCAGAAAGAATTTAGCAGCTTTAGTAAATATATCTGGGACTTCGTGGATGGTGATCCAATACAAAACGAAGTTGAAGACTATAAAAATGCGCCGGCAACTACCGCTATTAGTGATAAATTAAGCAAAGATCTTAAAAAGAAGGGCTTCAAATTTGTTGGTTCTACAGTATTGTATGCACATATGCAGGCTACAGGAATGGTGAACGATCACGAAATATCTTGTTTTAGACATTCAGAAGTGAAAGACCTGGAAAAATAAAACAGGTCTCCTGCAAGTGAAAGACGCTCTGGTGAAAATCTATGCAGAAAAATCTAAATAGCTAAGAAATTCGTCCCGTGGAATTTCTTCTGCACCCAGGCTTTCTAAATGCTCGGTATAAACCTGGCAATCTATAAGCTTTACTCCTTCTTCTTTTAATTTTCTAACCAGGGTTATAAATCCGTATTTAGAAGCATTACTTGCCCTGGTGAACATACTTTCGCCACAGAAAACTTTCTTATCCTCCAGGTAAATTCCATAAAGGCCGCCAACTAAATTATCATCTTCCCAAACTTCTACAGAGTGCGCTATATTAAGTTCGTGTAAATCGCCAAAGCAATCTATCATTTCCTGGGTAATCCAGGTGCCGTGCTGGCCTTCACGTCTTATATCGGCACAGGCTTCTATTACTGCTCTAAAATCTTTATTAAAGGTTACTTTAAACTTCTCTTTTCTGAGCAACTGTTTCATACTCTTAGAGACTTTTAAATTCTTTGGAAAAAGTACCATTCTTGGATCTGGACTCCACCAAAGTAAAGGCTGTGAAGAATCGTACCAGGGAAAAATTCCGTGGTTATAAGCATAGATCAATCGCGGAATACTCAATTCACCACCAATAGCCAAAAGCCCATGTTCATCGGTATCAGAAACGGGTGGGAATTTTTCGTTATGCTGTAAATAATGCAATTAAACGTTATTATTGGGTGAATAGGAAATGTACAAAAAGAAAAAGCTTAGCCATCTTAATAGGATGCTAAGCTTTTTATAATTTGAATCCAATTTTTCTCACTGTATGAGATCTGGATAAACGCAATAGTTTAATTTAATCTTACTTTATTTCTATTCAGAAAACTACTAGAAAGGAAGATCGTCGTAATCTTCTTCATTAAGATTATTGGCAGGCTCAAAATTATCTGGTGGTGGTACATTTTGGCCACCGGCAGACTGATCTGCCTGTAAGTTTTCTATTCTCCATCCCTGGATAGAATTAAAATATTTGGTTTCACCCTGCGGGCTTACCCATTCTCTACCTCTTAGGTTAATTCCGATTTTTACTGGTTGCCCTACCTGAAAATTATTCAGCAAGTCTGTTTTATCCTGCACAAACTCAACCATAATATGTTGCGGATATTGCTCCTCGGTAGTCACTACCATTTCTCTCTTTCTAAAACCGTTATTTCCAAAGGTCTTGGTTTCTCCTATCAATTTAATCTTACCTTGTACTTCCATCTTAATCTGTTTTTGCTAATAATAATTTCCAGGCAGCATCGGTATCGTTTTTCTCCAAAAACAACTGTGCCTGTGTATGAATATCTTTTTTGTTATTGGCTTTCACCAAGTCTGCTAAATCTTTATTTTCGGCTATAAAGCTATCTATCTCTTCATCTTTAGGGAGTGCTTCTACATTTCCTAATTTACCCAGATCATTTCCGGTTAGGGTTTTACTCTCCCTAATTTCAACAGGAATAGCATCAATACCAATTCCAAGCGTGGAAAGTGGTTTTGGCACCTCAAACATTCCGAGGTTGGCGCGGCTGTACCAATTGCCGCCCATTCTGGCTACAAGATCTATTTTATGCTGATCTATAAACCCGTCTTCATCCAGAATACTTTCATTAATATGCATTTTAAGGACTTCGCAAATCACAAGATTTCCAGCGCCACCTTCCTGGCCGGTTTCTACAACCTGCTTTACTTTACATTCAAATTGTACCGGAGATTCCGCTACACGAAATGGTCTTACAAGTTCCGATTTCAGCATTGAAAATCCTGCTTTTTCAAACTCATTTACGCCTTCGGCATATTCGGTACTGGAAAGAGACATTTGCTGAACAATATCATAATTCACAATATTGATCACCACCTCATCTATACTTTTCACATTATTGTAAGTATGCTTTACCGTATTATCACGACCTCTCCTGGCCGGCGAAAAAATTAGGGTGGGTGGGTTAGATCCAAAAACATTAAAAAAGCTAAAAGGTGACAAATTTGGACGGCCTTCAGCATCTATGGTACTGGCAAAAGCAATAGGCCTTGGCCCAATGGCACCAAGCAAATAGCGGTGAAGTTTACCCGTGCTAACCTCTTTTGGATCTATTGTAAGCATATTTATTTTTTGGCAAAGGTAACGAAACCAACAGGGAATGAAAAGCCAGAGCGTGCAATAAAATTCGTATAAAAACGCTTATCTTTAAATCTTTTAAAGCTTAAAGGCCTGTATGAACTTCACAGACGAACGCACTTTTAACCGCTGGTTTATTATTATTTCGTGCCTTATCGTAGTAGGCCTGGTATTATGGAATACCAGCATCTTTTTTCAGCGTTTAAAAGAAGACGAAAGAGCAAAAATGAGCGTTTGGGCCAAAGCTCAAGAAGCGCTGGATAGAGATCCCGCCCCCGAGGATGCCGACCTGGATCTTATTCTGGAAATTTTAAATAATAATACCACGATCCCTATTATTCATACCGACACCGATGGAGAAATTGCATATACAACTAATATAGATCCCGGTAAATTAGAAGATTCTGAACGCGCCGAAAAATTGTTAGCCAGTTTAAAAGATGAAAATGAACCTATTATTATTAACCTGGGAAATGGAGAAAAACAATATATCTATTACGGAAATTCGCCGGTCTTAAACAGCCTTAAATATTACCCAATAGGATTAGTGCTTATAGGTTTCCTCTTTATTGGAGTGGTTTATTTCTTTTATACCACAACCAAAAATAGCGAACAGAATAAACTTTGGGCCGGGATGGCTAAAGAAACCGCACATCAAATTGGAACTCCCTTATCTTCTCTTATTGGCTGGACCGAAATCCTGAAACAGGAAAATGTAAATGAGTCCTATATCACCGAAATGGAAAAAGATATTACGCGACTGGAAACAATTACAGAGCGATTTTCTAAAATAGGTTCTTCTCCGATTCTGGAAAAAACAAATATCATTGAAGCGACTCAAAATAGCTATGATTATTTAAAAACCAGAAGTTCCAGGCTTATAGAATTTTCAATAGATACCCCACAAGGAAATATTCCGGTGATGCTAAACCGCCAACTTTATAGCTGGACCATAGAAAACCTGGTAAAAAATGCCATAGATGCTATGCGAGGAAAAGGAAAGCTAAATATTAGTATTCGGGAGGAACAAAAATGGGCTCATATCTTTATTAAAGATACCGGCAAAGGCCTGGAAAAAAACAAATTCAAACTTATTTTTGAACCCGGACATACGAGTAAAAAAAGAGGTTGGGGACTTGGATTATCTTTAGCGAAAAGAATTATTGAAGGTTATCACCACGGAAGAATTAAGGTAGCCGAAAGCGAAATTAATAAAGGTACAACCTTTAAAATCTCTTTTAGGAAAGTTTAAAATTCAGATAGTTTCTCTCTTAGATCTTCAGGAATTCTGAATGTTTTATCTTTATCAAAATCATAGCAAACCACCACATCTTTTCCTTCGGCACAAATCTCATTGGCTTCATCTAAAATCAAATGCTTTAAGCCAAAACTACTATTCTTAATAAAATCTAATTTGGTTTTTACGATAGCTTTACCGGGATAGTAAAGGGACTTTTTGAAATCACAATGTGTAGAAACGAGCATGGTTCCCATATTGCTATTTTCATACATTTCATAGATTCCTGAAGCTTCCCAAAAATTAACACGCCCCGATTGCATATATCGCATAAACGAGATATTATTCACGTGTTTGTACATATCTAAATCACTCCAGTCTATTCTTAGCTGAAGTTCTAACTTATACGTTTCGGGTTCCATTAAAGATTTACGTGAATAGATTCTGCTAACTTCTTGAATTCTTCATCCTCCATTTTCACGCTATTAGAAAAGTCCATATCACTCATAGAATTAAGTGGAATGAGATGAACGTGGGCGTGTGGAACTTCAAGTCCTACAACTGCCATTCCTACCCTTTTGCAATCAACGGTTTTTTTTAGGGCCAGCGCTACTTTTCGAGAAAATCGCATCAATTCCTGATAGATTTCTTCATCGAGATCAAAGATATAATCTACTTCTTTTTTCGGAATACATAGTACGTGACCCCTGGCATTGGGATTTATATCTAAAAAAGCTAAAAACTGACTATCCTCGGCGATTTTGTAAGCAGGCACTTCGCCTTTTACAATTTTGGTGAATAAACTAGACATATTAATTGTTGAATTGGTTAGTATCTTAAAAGTAAAATCCTTTTCACAGAACCTTAGTTAAAGGTATTGGAAAAGGATTTTACAAAGTGTTAAAAACCGGGAACTTATTCTCTCCAGATCTTTAATATTTCAAATTTCATCGTTCCACTAGGAACATTAATTTCTGCGGTATCACCAACTTTTTTTCCCAATAAACCTTTACCAATTGGAGAATCTACAGATATTTTACCTGTTTTTAGGTCGGCTTCACTTTGGGCTACCAGTTTATATTCTACCTCAGCACCATTAGTTTGGTTCTTTATTTTTACGTGAGAGTGCACTAAAACTTTATCTGTGTCTAATTGAGATTCGTCTATCACTCTTGCGTTAGCAACCACTTCTTCTAATTTAGAAATCTTCATTTCTAAAAGTCCCTGTGCTTCCTTAGCAGCATCATACTCTGCGTTCTCACTTAAATCTCCTTTATCGCGGGCTTCGGCAATAGCTTCAGAAGCTCTTGGCCGTTCTACGTCACGTAGCTGATTTAGCTCATCTTTCAATTTTTTTAGCCCCTCTTCAGTATAATAAGATACTTTGCTCATAACTTCATCGTTTATATAAATAGAAAAAATCCCATAGCACGACGGGATTTGTTTAACAAATATAATAAATTTACGCCTTGAAAACAATAATATTATTTAGCGAAAAATTTGCCAATATGATGAAAAAAACTCTTGTTTTACTTCTATTTTCAGCAATTTTTAGCGCGTGCTCCACAAATGATGATAATTTGCTTAATAACCCAAACCTTATTAATTTAAATTTCAGGCTTCAACTAAATTTAGATTTCCCTGAATATAATGATCTTCAGTTCCCAGGCAACAGCTTTGTAACCTATAACGAAGGTATACGTGGGGTTGTTGTATATAATATCAATAATTCACAATACACCGCTTTTGAATTAAGCGATCCTAATCATCCGCCAAGTAATTGTTCTGCAATGACCGTTGAAGGCGTAGTTGCTACCTGTAATTGTGAAGACGGAAATTCTTACAATATTATTACCGGGGAATTACTGGAAGGCGATGGAGAATACGCCATGAAACCTTACCGAATTGAACGCCGCGGCAATACGATTGAGGTTTATAATTAAAACCTCTCCCCTCCCATTAAAAGGAGGAGAAAGGTGACAAACAAATTAAAACTTCAAAGTAATTCCGGCTAAAAAGTTGGTAGTAGCTTGAGGATAGTATCCTGCTCCATCTAAAGTTTGCAAACCAGTTGAAGTATCTGGGTTTTCTACATCAAAAGTATAGTAATAGCCATTAGATACATATTCTTCGCCAAATATATTATTGACCAAACCTGTAAATACTACTTCTTTAAACAAGGGTGCATTTCTCCAGGTATATTGTACATTAAAATCGTTCACGAAATAGGCGTCTAACTTAGAGGTTTCAGCTTCAATATTGCTCATATATTGCTCTCCCACATATTTTGAAAGCAGGCCTAACTCCAATCCGTTTACCGGCAGATAGCTAATTCTATTACCACTTACTATTGAAGGGGAATAAGAAATATCGGTGTTAACAAAGTCAACCAGTTCACCATCCCAGGCAGATACAAAATCAATATTCTTGTTTTGACTTAAAGCCAGGTTTGGTCTTAACACTACTTTCTCTGAAAGTCTAATTACCGCGTCTATTTCCAAACCTAAGCGATAACTATTTCCACTATTTTCACGAACAAAAGCACCAACATCATCAATCCCTCCAGTGAGTACCAACTGATTTTGATAATCCATATAATATAAATTGGTATTTAGCTGAACACCTGGTGTATTAAGTCTCCAGCCCAATTCGTAATCGTCCAGTTCTTCATGTTCAGGATCACCATTTTCATAATCGCTTCGTCTTGGCTCTCTATTGGCACGCGCATAAGAGAAATAAAATTGATTTTGGTCGTTTAAAGCATAGGTTAATCCGGCTTTTGGATTGAAAAAAGTGAAAGAATCATTTACCAGAAATTCATTCCCTTCAGATAAAACCCCTTCGGTCTCATAATCTATAGTTCTAATTTGCATATCTAAATAACCGGCCAGTTTCTCTGAAATCGCATAAGTTGCTTTTCCGTAGAGATTAAAATCAGTTTTTCTTCCCACATTTTCATAATATGGCTCATAAGGATCATTATTTCTAGCAAAACGCGTGTAAATAACCTCACCAAAATGATCGCCAATGTATCGGTTCCAGGCGCCGCCAAAATTCACATCCCAATCTGCATCCTGATAATTTAAACCGAAAGTAGTTCCGTAGAAATCATTATCCAGCCATTTAGTGCCTACCAAATCTGAGGTCAGAACCTCTTCCCCATTAGCCTGAAAATTTTCCAGGCCGAATTCATTTAGAGTGGCATCTTCTTCATATTCCTCATAGTAACCACGCCCGTAAGTATAATGGAAAGCAAGATTAGAAGACCAGTTTTTATTATACTCCTGGTTCCACAATAACTGGTAATGATCTTGCTTGTAATTATCGGTTTGATTTTCATAGAATTTTGTGTTCCCTTCTTCATCGGTATAAACCCCGGCAGGATTATAAGTCCTATCATTGGCAAGCGTTGTAGAGTCTATCCCATACCAGGCCTGGTAAGTAGTTTCGCTACCCCCAAAAGTGATGGCCTTAACTAGTGTATTTTCGTCTACATAAGTTCCTTGTAGAAAGTAAGATTTTAAATCGCTGCTAGCCCTATCTATATAGCCATCACTTTTAATTTGTGAAGCACGACCGGCAAATTCCCAATGATCGTCTATAAGTCCAGTACTGAATTTCACGGTATGCTTGTGCGTATTAAAAGAACCGTAGCTATTGGCAATTTCTGCGTTTGCTTCTTCGCTGTAACCATCGGTTAGAATATTTATACTGGCACCAAAAGCACCGGCGCCATTTGTGGAAGTTCCCACCCCACGTTGCAACTGTAAATTCTCTACCGAAGATGCAAAATCCCCCAGGTTCACCCAAAAGGTTCCAAGGCTTTCAGCATCGTTATAAGGAATCCCATTTATAGTCACATTGGTACTGGTTGGGCCGCTTCCTCTTACCCTAATCCCGGTATAACCCACACCGGCACCGGCATCACTGGTAGTGACCACATTAGGCATATAATTCATTAACACAGGAATATCCTGGCCCAGGTTACGATCTTCAATTTCCTCATTGCTAAGATTACTATAAGTAATGGGAGATTTTGCGGTAACTCTTACCGAAGAAAGAAAAACCTCATCCAGAACTTCCTCAACATTAGCGAGGTCTACATTTAAGGTTTTGTCCTGATCAAGGTTTACATCTAAACTTTTCTGATTTCCATAAGAAAATACAAGCTTATAAGTTCCTTCTTTCAGCTGCAGGCTATACCTGCCGTTTTCATCGGTGGCTGTACCTTCTCCAGATTCTACGGCATAAACTGCCACGCCTTCTACCGGCTTTTCGCCACGGGTTACTTTTCCCTGTACAATGTGTGTTTGAGCAACGGCTTGCAGTGAAATAAGGCAGAGGCCGGTAAAAAATAATAAAGATTTCATTCGTAAGAAATTATTTACGAATAAAAGGGGCTATTATTCCTTGGTTAAAAATTAGATAAAAAAAATCCTGAAATTGCCCACCGGTGTTTTGGCATTTTCAGGAGTACATACGTTGCGCATTCTGCGCGTGTCCCTTGGCAGCATTACCTGCCCAGGTTCTTTGGGTATGATCTCAGCCACACTTAAGTGGCACCCCTTTGAGATTTGCGGCAAATGTATAAGACTTTTATGAAATAGCAATAATTTTTGCGCCTATAATTTAGCCCTATTTATTATTAGCTCATCACGGCTTACAATCATCCCCCAGGCATAAAATTCTAAGATCAGGCATAATGCCGGTTTCATTTCGTTTAAATGGTGTAATTTTGGTAGTAATAATTTTATGCGAAACACAAAGCGCTCCATAACCTATAAAGTAATTGGTGGATATCTCCTGATAGCCGCGCTGGCCACTGTTGCCGTTTGGCTGGTATGGAACCAGGTAGTTGCTTTTAGTAAAGTTTCAGAGAACAACAATAATAATAACGAGCAGCTCTTTATGCTGAGCGATATTACCACCAGCCTTTATGAAACTGAAAACTTAAGCAGGCAGCTTATCCAAACCGGGAATGAAGCTGATCTCGAGAAGTACCAAAATCAAATAGATAGCATTCAGCTTGATATTCAAAGATTAAAAACCGGTTATGCCGATAGTTCTATGAAGAATGAACTGGATAGCATAAAAGAATTGCTATCTGAAAAGTCAACCAACCTCCAGGAACTCTACGAACTAAGAGAACAACAACGAAATCAGAATTACTATTCCCAGGTTTTAAATGAATTAAAAAAAATAGATCCATCTTTTGAAGATTACAATTACCGCCAACGTTTTTCCAACCTCGAACCTCATCAACGTAGATTATTAATTAGATGGCTGGAATATTCACGGGAAGACAATGCTGAAAAACTCACCAACCGAACTGCAGACTCTATAATAGGTTCGGTTAGAAATGTATTAAGCGAGTTAGAAATTGCTAATCGTCGGTTTCGAAATACCGTAGATAAAAAGGAGCAGGAATTCCTGGAAAATGATATGATTATTAACCAGCAATTAAGACGCTTGCTGGGTAAAATTGAACTGGAAGAACGGGAAGCCTCCATACAGCGAGCTAAAGTGTCCCAAAATATGATACAGGAAAGCTCCCAAATATTCCTGATTGCGGGTATTGTGAGTTTCCTAATTATATTATTATCGCTAATTTTTATCATTAAAGACATCACTAAAAGTCAGCAGTACCGAAGACAATTAGAGGAAGCCAAAGATTTTGCTGAAACTCTTTTAAAACGCCGGGAGCAATTTATGGCCGCGATTACCCACGATTTAAGATCGCCGTTAAATACGCTTATTGGTTATACAGATCTTATTGAAAAGTCTTCCCTGAACACCAAGCAGTCCCATTATATGGAACAGGTGAAAAAATCGTCTAACTTCATTCTTCATTTGGTTAATGATCTCCTGGATCTTTCTAAACTGGAAGCCGGAAAAATGACGGTTGAAAAGCTACCATTTAATCCCGCAAAACTTATAAAAGATACTGTTTACAACGCTTTACCGGCAACCAGAAATGAAAATGTCGCGATTGTTTTTGAAGCTTCTAAAGATACAGACACGCAGGTTCTTAGCGATCCCTTTAGGATAAAGCAGATAATCGCCAACTTAATAACCAACGCCTGTAAGTTTACTAAAGAAGGTGAAATAAAAGTCAATATTTACCTTAAGAAAGAAATTGAAGATAGTTACTGCCTTATTATCTCGGTAAAAGATACCGGTATTGGAATTTCTGATGAAAAACAGGAAGAGATCTTTGAGGAGTTTTCACAGGAAAATACAAAAATAGAGAAAGCTTACGGCGGCACGGGACTCGGACTGACCATTACCAAGAGTTTAACCGAATTATTAAATGGTGAATTAAAACTGAAAAGTAAACAGGGCGAAGGTAGTGAGTTTACGGTTTTTCTTCCTGTTAGAAAGCTAGCTACTGAAGCAGCCAAAGCACCTGAAGTAGAAGCGACTCCCGAATTACCCGATCTCACCGGGAAAACCGCTCTTATTGTAGACGATGAACCTTCTCAGCTGTCGCTCACGGGCGAATTGCTTAAATCTATGGGAATGCAGTGTGATAGCGCATTAAATGGAAGTGATGCTCTTAAGAAACTGGAAAACAGAAAGTATTCGCTGGTTTTAACCGATATCCAAATGCCAGAAATGGATGGCTTTGACCTAATTAAAAACATAAGGAAAAAGTACAAAATTGGGGAATTACCGGTTATCGCTTTATCGGGTAGAACAGATGTTGATGCTGAAACATACAAACTCGCCGGATTCAACAAAAGTCTTTTAAAGCCTTATAAGCCTGCAAAACTGCAACAAAGTATTGCAGATATTTTTAAACTTGAACTCAAAGAGAAAGTAAATAGCAACCTTCAACATTCTAAAAATAACCATTATGATCTCCAGGATATTTATGATTTTTCGGCGGGAGATCAAGAAGCTGTGCAAACTATTTTAGAGGCTTTTATAGAAAGTTCCAGGTCACAAATAGAGCTTATTGCTATTGCTCGTAAGAATAATGATGAAAAAGAAGTCGCCAGACTAGCCCATAAAATGGTGCCAATGCTAAAGCAGATAAACGCAAAACATCTGGCCGGGCAATTAGAAAGGCTGGAACAAAATGAAGCTTTTACAGATAAAGAATTTAATCAGTTAAAAGCTGGAATTTTAAACTTAATGGAAGAGCTCGAACAAGAAATTAAAGTTTAATATCGTACTGTTTTAGTTTATTGTAAAGTGTTTTCCGATCTATAGAAAGCAATCTCGCTGCTTTACTCTTGTTCCCACCCGCTTTCTCCAAAGCATCCAAAATTAGCTGTTCCTCATTCTTATTCTTAAACAGCCCGTATTCGGTTTCTGTGTTAGAATGAGTAGCTGTCGCAATCTCGTGCGGAAGCACTTTAAGAGGTATCATTTCGTCCTGGGTAAGCAGGGCAGCCCTTTTCACCATATTCTTTAACTCCCTTAAATTACCAGGCCAGTTATAGTTCTTAAAAGCTTCTATAGCACTTTCAGTAAAGCCTATCACATTCTTTTCCAATTCAGTATTTGCTTCATCAAGAAAGTATTCTGCAAAAAGCATCAAATCTTCCTTACGTTCTTTTAAAGCAGGAACTTTAATTGAAAATTCATTTAAACGATGATAAAGATCTTCTCTAAACTCTCCATCTTTTACAGCTTGCGCAAGATCTTCGTTGGTAGCGGTAATCACTCGAATATCCACCTGTATCTCGTTATTGCTGCCTACCGGTTTAATTTTTCTTTCCTGAAGTGCTCTTAATAATTGCACCTGGAGTTCATAACTGAGGTTACCGATCTCATCGAGAAAAAGAGTACCACCATTAGCTGCTTCAAAATGTCCTGTTTTATCGTTAATTGCCCCGGTAAAAGAACCTTTTAAATGACCAAAAAATTCACTGGAAGCCAACTCTCGCGGAATAGCCCCACAATCTACGGCTATAAATGGAGCGCCGGCTCGCTTACTTTGTTTGTGAATACTTTTTGCCACCTGCTCTTTCCCTGTTCCACTTTCACCCATTATTAAAACAGACATATTTGTAGGTGCTACAAGCTCAATATAATCGCTTAATTTTATCGCCGCTTCACTAACTCCTTTTACAAAACTGGTTTCCTGATCTGAAACAGGTTTTTGTGGTTTTTTAGCTTGTTTTGGTGCGCTGGGTTGTTGCACCTGGGTATGAGTTAAAGCATTCTCTATGGTTTGTAAAATAGACTCAGGCCTAAATGGTTTAGAAACATAATCAAAGGCTCCTATTTTCATGGCTTCTACCGCCATACTAATTTCGGCATAGCTGGTCATGATGATAACCTGGGTGTCGGCATTCTCAGCTTTCACTTCTTTTAGAATATCAAGTCCGCTGGTATCGGGCAACCTAACGTCAGAAAGAATTAGGTTAAAAGAGTTTTCTTTCAACTTTTTAAAAGCTTCTGCTCCAGAAAAAACCAATTCAACCTCATAGTCGCGCTTGATTAGGAAAGTTTTCAGCATAGTTCCAAAAGGAACATCATCTTCAACTATAAGAATTTTTGTCATTGATTTTTAATTTAGCCGTCTTGCAAATTTAACAATCTAAAATTCATTGGGTTTAAAAATAAGTATAAAAAAAAGAGACCTCGCTAAAGGTCTCTCTTCAATGACAATCTAAATTATTTATTAATCTGTCATTGGGTGGTATCCATTTTCCAAACTGCAAAAGCACAATCTGCATAAAATCCCTCCATTTACTTAATTGGTTAATAAGTGTTAGTTAGTAAGCCAAAAGGCAATTTAACCGATTAAGTTGTACACATGCTCTCTGTTACTTCTTGCTTTAGATCTGGTGCCGAAGGAGTTGGTCTCTCTTAAATTCCGGCTGTTAGTTTAAAATTTCCGTTGAACTTTTTTTGGTAGGGCAAATAAATACAACGGAAATTAGTGGTTAGTTGAAGTTGGAGTAGTAAACTATTTATACTCTTTCTCGATCCAGTTTCCTTCACTGTCTATATAGGCCTTTTTCTTTTCGCCATCTACATTAAGTGCCAGTTTGTAAACATTTTTACCGTCTTCTTCCTTTACCCAGGCTTCTTCGGCAACGGCACCATTCATATCGGTCATTACAGCATCCTTTACAGCTTGTGGTAATGCTAAGACGTCAAGCTTTTTGAAATCATCTTTCACTTCCTGAGCCTCTTCTACAGCTTCAATTTGCTCCATTTCTTCTGGTTCTTCTTCCTGCGCCTGGGCATTTTGACTGAACAAAAACATTCCCGCAGCGGCCATTAAAGTTAATCCTAGCTTTTTCATAATAATAAGGTTTTAAGTTATGTGGTTTAAATCTGATAAGTAATAAGGAATAATTGTACCAAAACTTCAATGCTATTGATATTTAATTGAAAAACAAGCGTTTAAGAAAAATTCACGAATCTTATTGGGAATCTATTATGTAGAAAACCCCATTTTTTAAGAGAAAATTATGTAGAAATGTAGATTCGCAAAATCTTACCAACAAAAAGAGGCCGTCTAAAAAGTATTTAGATGGCCTTTTTTATTGATAAAAGTTTTTGTGAGAGAAGCGCTTCTTCTTTTGTAGATATTCTTAATGATAAAAAAGGAAGGAAGCCCCCTTCCTATGCTATACTGAATTTTCTTAAGTTGTGCGCCATAGCGATTAACCCTATTTCAGTAGTTACTTTCTCCATTCCCCGAAGCATAAATCGCTTGAAGCCCATGTTTTGCTTGATATTCCCAAAAACGGCTTCCACATCCCAGCACCGACGTTTACGATGTGCTATTCCCGCTTCACTTAATAGTA